>JBJHCC010000051.1:0-27274 GCA_050485825.1 Gammaproteobacteria bacterium | reverse complement strand
CCGACGACGAGCCGGCCCCCGCCCCCGCCGCCGCCCCCCCCGCCGCCGCCGCCGCCGGCAGAGCCGGAAGTGGTGTTCGAGTTCGACGCCATGGTGACCTTCGCACTGGATTCGGCGACGCTGCGTCAGTCCGCGATAGCGCAGCTGGATGAGGCCGTCGCGCTGCTCGTGGCCAACCCGGAAATCCGCCGTATCGAAGTGGCGGGTCACACCTGTGATCTGGGCTCGGCTCAGTACAATCAGGGTCTGTCAGAGCGTCGAGCCCAGGCTGTGCGTGATTACCTGGTGGCCAATGGTATCAGCGCGAACCGACTGGTCGTCCGCGGCTACGGTGAAGACCGTCCGAAGCTGCCGAATACCAGTGACAGCAACCGTCAGCAGAATCGTCGGGTCGAACTGGTAGTGCTGGAGCGTGCTCGCTAAGTCGCCAGCGCAGGACCGACAAGTCTGACATCAGCCGGCCCCGCACTGGGGCCGGCTTTTTTATGGGTGCTGGGCCTGGGCCCCGGCTGCCGCTTGACGAATGGCGGCGAGCATGGCGTTGAGGCCGTTGGCGCGCGTCGGCGAGAGATGCTGGCTGAGGCCGATCTGATCGATGAAAGCAGGCTTGCTGGCCAGGATTTCGGCAGCGCTTCGGCCTGAATAGACTCTCAGCAGCAGCGCGATCAGACCGGCGACGATGGTGGCATCCGATTGGGCTCGAAAGCGCAGCTGTCCGGCATCCCCTTCGACGATCAACCAGACCCGCGATTGGCAGCCGTCCAGCAGGCGTTCGTCGGTCATTTCCTCAGCCGCCAGCGGCGGAAGCTGCTTGCCCAGATCGATCAGGTACTGGTACCGATCCATCCAGTCATCGAAGTAGGCGAAATCATCAACAATCTCGCGCTGGGCCTGTTCGCAGCTCATCGCGCGGCCACTTCCCATTGCGTGCCTTCCGGTCCGTCCTTGATGACGATGCCGCGTTCGGCCAACTGATCGCGAATCTGGTCGGCGCGCTGAAAGTTCCGCGCCGCGCGCGCCTGGCGCCTTTCTTCGAGCAAGGCTTCGATGCCGGCAGGGTCCAGTGCGACCTCGACCTGGCGGGCCTCGAACCAGGCCGCAGCGCGCTGCTGCAGCAGGCCCAGTGCCGCGCCAGAGGCTTTCAAGCTCGTTGCCAGGGCAGGGCGGTCGTGTTCCGGCGCGGTCGCCAGGGCCCGGGCCAGGCCGTTCAGGGCGGCCAGCGCGGTCGGGGTGTTGAGGTCGTCTTCCAGGGCTTCGATCACGGCCGGATCGGCGTCCGTGTCCGCCGCATTCTCCGCAGACGGCAGGTGGTCGCGCAGCAGGCCGTAGAGTCGATCCAGCGTGGCAACCGCCTGCTCCAGTACCTTGTCTGACCAGTCCAGCGGCTGGCGGTAGTGTGCCGATAGCAGCACGTAGCGCAGCGCCTCGCCCGGCCACTGCTTGAGCAGTTCGTGAACGATCAAGGTGTTGCCCAGGCTTTTCGACATCTTTCGTCTTTCGACCGTCACGAAGCCGTTGTGCATCCAGTAGCGGGCAAAATGCTCGCTGCCGTGAGCGCAGCGCGACTGCGCAATCTCGTTTTCGTGATGCGGGAAGACCAGGTCCTGGCCGCCGGCATGGATGTCGATGACGGGGCCCAGGTGGGCCGCGCTCATCGCCGAGCATTCGATATGCCAGCCCGGTCGGCCGCGACCCCAGGGGCTGTCCCAGCCGGGCTGCTCGTCCGTCGAGGGCTTCCAGAGCACGAAATCACCGGGGTTGCGCTTGTAAGGTGCCACCTCGACCCGGGCGCCGGCGATCATCTCGCGCTTGTCCCGGCGCGAAAGCTGGCCGTAGTCGGGGAATTGATCGACATCGAACAGCACATGCCCCTCGCCAACATAGGCAAAGCCGCGTTCGATCAGGGTTTCCACCATGGCGATGATTTCACCGATGTGCTCGGTCGCCCGTGGCTCCACCGTTGGCCGGCCGACCCCCAGTGCCGCCATGTCCTGATGGTAGGCGGCCGCATAGCGCTGCGAAATCACGTCAATGGACACGCCTTCGCTGGCTGCGGCCTGGTTGATCTTGTCATCGACATCGGTGATGTTGCGGGCATAAATCACCGCTGGAAAGCGCCGCTGAAGGACGCGATGGAGAAGGTCGAAGATCACCGCCGGCCGGGCATTGCCGATATGGGCGAAGTTGTAGACGGTGGGGCCGCAGGCATAAAGCGTTACCCGCTGCGGGTCCAGCGGCTCGAAGTTTTCCTTGCGGCGGCTCAGGGTGTTGTAGATCTGAATGCTCATGGGCTCGGGGCTCAACGCGGGCGCGCTACAATTGGCGAATCGACCCGCCAGTTTAACGGATTCAAGGACGCGCCCATGCCTACGCAGCAGGCCCTGCTCTATGCTCGTCATGTCGCCCATCGCAAGGAACAATTCGACCGGGTTCTGAGCGAGCTTGGTTACGACCGGCTGCTGATCCATTCCGGACGGCCCGAGATGCGCCTTTATGATGACCAGCACCCCGCCTTTCGGGCGCATGCGCCTTTCGTCGCCTGGGTTCCGCAGCCGCGGGCGGTGGACGGCCTGATCGAGATCCGGGTTGGCGAGCAGCCGTTGTTGTGGTTTTGTCAGCCTCGGGACTATTGGCATCTGCCGCCGGAGAGGCCCGCCGACTGGTGGGCCCAGGCCTATGATTTGCGGATCGTGGATAGTCCGGAAGCGTGGCGCGATCGATTCCGCGGCCATGGCGTCACCGCCGTGCTCGGCCGGCGCCGCGATCTTGGCGACTGGGTCGATGCCGCCGACCTCAATCCCTCACGCCTGATTGCCCGGCTCGACGAGCTGCGAACGGTGAAGACAGCCTGGGAGCGGGATTGCATCGCCGAGGCCAACCGCACGGCGGCCCGAGCGCATCAGGCCGCGGTCGCCGCCTTCGAGGGCGGTGCCAGCGAGCTGCAGATCCACCTGGCCTATCTGGCCGCTGCGGGACAGGATCAGGACCAGCTGCCGTACAACAATATCGTTGCCCTGAATGAGCATGCGGCCGTGCTGCACTATCAGTGGCGCAGCCCGCAGCGGCCGCGCAACTCGCGCAGTTTCCTGATCGACGCTGGCGCGGACCATTTCGGCTATGCCGCGGATATCACCCGGACCACGACCCTGCCGGAACACAGCGACTTCGATGACCTGATCGACTTGCTTGATCGCGCCCAGCAGAAGCTGGTCGGCGCTGTTCGGGCAGGGCAGTCGTTCCCGGAGCTGCATCGTCGGGCACATCTGGCGGTGGCGGCCATTCTGGAGCAGGCCGGGATCGTCAGAATGACCCCCGAGTCGATGGTCGAAACCGGGGTCTCGGCCTGTTTCCTGCCGCATGGTCTGGGGCACTTTCTGGGTGTCCAGGTCCATGACGTCGCCGGCCAGCGCGCGCCGAGCGGAGAGCCGCTGCCGCCGCCGCCCGCCTGGCCGGCCCTGCGGCTGACGCGCGTTCTGGAACCCGGCAATGTGTTGACGGTCGAGCCCGGCCTGTATTTCATTCCCATGCTGCTCGACGAGCTCCGATCGGGCCCGCACCGGCAGGCGGTCGACTGGGCTGCCGTCGAGCGGCTGCTGCCGTTCGGCGGCATCCGGGTCGAGGATAACGTGCTGGTGACCGAGGGCGATCCGATCAACTACAGCCGCGAGGCCTTCGCCGCTTTGGCATGAGTGCGCAGGCTGCTAGTCCTGGCTCATCTGAGCCTGCAGATACAGCGGCTCGCCGATCCGTTCGATCAGCTCGAGCTGGGTCTCCAGCCAGTCGACATGCTCCTCTTCGTCGTCGAGGATGCGCTGCAGCAGATCGCGAGACACATAGTCGCGTGCCTGCTCGGCGAAAGTCACGGCGTCCCGATACATCGGAACGGCCTCGTGCTCCAGCGCCAGGTCGCCCTCCAGTGCCTCTTTGGGGCTCTCGCCAATGCGCAGACGCCCCAGATCCTGCAGATTCGGCAGGCCGCCGAGCATCAGGATGCGCTTGATGATCTCGTCGGCATGCTTCATCTCTTCGATGGATTCCTGGTACTCCTTGTGGGCCAGGCGGGGCAGTCCCCAGTCCTCGAACATGCGCGAGTGGAGGAAATACTGATTGACGGCGGTCAACTCCGCCTTGAGGGCCTGGTTGAGGCGCTGGATGATGGCGGGGTCGCCTTTCATGGTTTCAATTCTCCGGTGCTCATGGCGCGGAGACTAGCAGAAGGGCGGTGGAATGTCAGGCCGGGAGCTGCAGCGGTAGCTTGGGCGGGGTGAAGCATGGCAGGCGGCGCGCCTGGATCAGCGCCAAGGCATGTTCAAGGCAGCTGCCGCAGGTGCCGGAGCAGCCGGTCAGCGCCTGAATCTCCTCGAACGACAGTCCCTCGTCGACCAGGGCGGCCAGGGTATCCTCGCGAACTGCGCTGCAAATACACACGAACATGAGACTAGTATACGACAATGAGAATCGTTGTCAACTGCATTCCGCATTGGGGTCGCGTGCTCTGTCCCGGTTTGGTGGAAAGCCTTCAGGGGCGTCTGAAGGAGGCTGCAAGCGCGCCCCGCTTTCACGTATGCGAATGGAAGCGGCCTTGCTTTATTCGTTTTGGGGTCCTTAGAATAGCCCCCTTGATTCTCGGGCAATGCGAAGTTGTCCGCACTTTTCCACCCATTCCACAAGCCAAGCTGGGGATGTATATACGATGAAACGACAGACGATCGGTTCGGGGCTTCTTGCGGGTCTCGGCTTTGTCTTGATGGCCTCCACCAATGCCGTTGTTGCGCAGAACGTGGATCCAATCCTGCAAACCAGTCGCGCAGCGCTCCAGGATACTGAGCAGTCGCAAGGGCGGATCGACCAGCTTGACTCGCGAACGCAAACCTTGCTGAGCGAGTATCGGGCCAACATGAAGCAGCTCGAGCAGCTCACTCGCTACAACGCTTCCCAGCAGCGGCAGGTTGCCGCGCAGCGCCGGGAAGTCGAGTCGCTGATGCGCGATATCGACAACATTGCCAGCCTGCAGCGCGCGGTACAGCCGTTGATGGAGGACATGCTCGACGCCCTCGAGCAGCTGGTCGAGGCCGATATTCCCTTCCTGCTCGACGAGCGCCGCGCACGGATTGTGCGTCTGCGTGAAATCATGGATGACCCGAGCCGGTCGCCGGCGCAGCGCTATCGCCTGATTGTCGAGGCCTACCAGATCGAGAACGAGTACGGCCGGACCATTGAGGCCTACCGTGGCAATATCGAGGTGGATGGTCGTCTGTTCGAGAACGTCGATTTCCTGCGGATCGGCCGGGTGGCTCTGGTATTCCGCACCGATGACGACGCCGTGCTCAAGCGCTTCGACGCCCAGGCCGGTAGCTGGGTTGACCTGGATCAGTCCTTCCTGTCGTTCATTCGGACTGGATCGCGGATTGCCCGCGAACAGATTCCGCCAGAGCTGATGTTCATTCCTGTCACTGCGCCGCAGTCGGCTAACGGAGGCTGAGCCCAACATGTCCAAGATCATGACTCACCAGACCGGCGCCATGGCCGTTACCCGCCTGGGCCGTCGCCTCCTTCAGGTCGCCCTGATTGCGGCCGTTGCCGTCATCGCAGCGCCCGCCGCCTTGGCCCAGTCGACGCCGCAGAACATCGACGAAGTGCTGCGCCAGGTTCAGGGCGAACGCCGCGCGGTGACCGAATCGAATCGGGAGCGTGAAGAGCGTTTCCGCCGCGAACAGGCCAACCAGCAGGCCGAGCTGACCCGCATCCGTCGCGAAGTGACAGAGGCCGAAGCCGAAGCCAGCCGACTGGAAAACCTTCGCAACAGCCTCGAGCGCGAGCTCGACGAGCTGCGCGCCCAGCTGGCGGAGCGCCAGGGTGAATTCGGCGAGCTGTTCGGTGTTGCCCGTGCGGCGGCTGCCGACATGAACGAACTGCTGGGCGAATCGCTGATCTCTACCCAGTTCCCGGATCGCGGCGAAGGTCTGTCGCGGATGGCCCAGGCCGCCTCGCTCCCGACCATCGAAGAGCTGGAAAACCTGTGGTTCCTGATGCTCCAGGAAGCCAGCGAGCAGTCGAAGGTGGTGCGTTACCAGGCACCGGTCATCGGCGGCGACAACCGTTCGACGTCCCAGACCGTGGTTCGCATCGGCCCGTTCACTGCCTTCACTGACCGCGGCTACCTGGTTCTGAGCGATGGTTCGCTGCGGTATCTGGTCCGCCAGCCCGCTGGCGGCGCGGTCAGTGCGGCTCGTACCGTCTACAATCACTCCGGCTCCGGCGTCGTCCGCGGCATGATCGATCCGTCACTGGGCACGCTGCTGGGCCTGGTGGTCGAAACCCCGAATCTGCGTGAGCGCATTGCCCAGGGCGGCGGCATCGGCTACGCGATCATCGTCGTCGCGGTGTTCGGTATCTTGCTGGCCCTGCTGCGCTGGATCATCCTGTCGATCACGGCGATGAAGGTTCGCGCCCAGATGCGTTCGGAGACGGCGTCCTCGTCCAATCCGCTGGGCCGGGTGATGATCGTCTACGAAGAGAATCGCAACGCCGACCTGGAGACCCTGCAGCTGCGTCTGGATGACGCGGTACTCAAGGAGCTGCCCAAGCTGGAGCGCGGCCTGAACCTGGTCAAGGTGCTGGCCGCTGTCGCGCCGCTGATGGGTCTGCTCGGTACGGTGATCGGCATGATCGTGACCTTCCAGGCCATCACCCTGTTTGGTACCGGCGATCCGAAGCTGATGGCCGGCGGTATCTCGCAGGCCTTGGTGACCACGGTGCAGGGTCTGATCGCGGCGATCCCGCTGCTGCTGCTGCATGCTGTGGCATCTGGAACGGCGCGTCGCCTGGGCCAGATTCTGGAGGAGCAGTCGGTCAGCCTGGTGGCCGAATCCGCTGAACAGCGCCACTGATGTGGCGCTTCCCTGAGGTGGGATTACCGTGCTAGAGATTCTCAATCCAGTCAACGCCGCGGAGGTCATCTCCGGATACCTCCAGGCCGGCGGCCCGGTCGTCGTCGCCCTGCTGATCAGCACCTTCGTCATGTGGTTGCTGATCAGCGAGCGAATCCTGTACTTCAGCTTCTTCGGCCCGCGCCTTCGGTCGTCGCAGCATCAGGCCTGGCAGGATCGAAACGACCATGCCAGCTGGCAGGCCCATGCCTACCGCGAACGCCTGATTTCGGAAGTGCGGATCGAAAACCAGCGCAACATCGGCATGATCAAGGCCCTGGTCCTGATCACGCCGCTGCTGGGCCTGCTGGGTACGGTAACCGGGATGATCGAAGTGTTCCAGGTCATCGTCGACACCGGCTCGTCGAACGCGCGTCTGATGGCGTCCGGGATTTCCCGGGCGACCATCCCGACCATGACCGGCCTGGCCGTGTCGCTGACGGGCGTGTTCGCGATCAACGCGCTGGAACGCCGCAGCCTTTTATCGGTCGAAGCATTGGCAGACGAGCTGGAAGTCGAGTCCGGTGAGGCGATTACGGCCAAGCGGCGACTGACGGGATCGGATCAGGAAGCGGCCGAGGTCAATATCACTCCGCTGCTGGACATCGTTTTCATCCTGCTGATCTTTTTCATCGTGACGGCGACCTTCCTGCAGGAGATCGGTATCGGTATCGCGTCACCGGCAGATCAGCCGCCAGACGAGCTGCGCCGGCCGCCGCCGACCCTGGTGCTCACAGTCCGCAACGACGGCTTTGTCATGATCGACGACGTCCGTATGGCGGACCCGCGATCGGTGAAGCCGATCGTGGAGGCCTTTCGGGCCGAGCGGCCGGAAGGCGTCGTGCTGCTGAACGCGGCGCCGGATGCGCCGATCGAAACAACAGTGCTGGTGCTTGATCAGAGCCGACAGGCGGGGGTTGACCCGGCCCTGGCCCTGCAGCGCACCAACCGCTAGGCGAAGCCAGGAGGAAACCATGCTCAGACGTTCGCGTAGCAATCTGAATGACGAGGGTGACGTCAACGTCACCCCGCTGCTGGATATCGTCTTCATCATGCTGATCTTTTTCATCGTCACCGCCACCTTTATCAAGGAGCCGGGGGTGACGGTGGAGCGTCCGCCGGCCGAGACGGCTCAGGATCAACGCCTGGTCTCGATCCTTGTCGCCATTGATTCCGACAACCGAATCTGGATCAATCGCCAGGAAGTGCCGTTGGAGGGCGTCCGTCTGGCCGTTGAGCGGCTGCGTCGCGAGAATCCCCGCGGCAGCGCCGTAATCCAGGCCGACGGTCAGGGCCACAGTCGGCTGCTGGTGGAGGTACTGCAGCAGATCCGCGAGGCCGGGGTCAATGAAACCGTAGCCGTATCGACGAGGCGCTCATGAACGCTTTTATCAGGGTTGTGGGTGGCTTGCCGGTGGCGTTTATCGTCACCGCGCTGCTGTTTCTCGTCCTGGCCGCGCTGATCAGCCAGAATCAGGATGTGGTTCTGGATGAAGACATCTCGGTCCGGATCAATGTCACCCGGCAGATCGAGGATCGCAGCGCCGATCGCCAGCAGGAATTCCAGCGGCCGGTCCTGGACCAGCCGCCGCCGCCGCCGCCGGTGGTGCATGATCCCTCGTTCCGCCCCACCGTAACCGCCCAGCTGGGCGCGCTGCCTGACCTTGGCAGCGCCAACATCGACATCGGCACGGGCTTCAACCCGGACCGCGATGCGCAGCCGCTGGTCCGGATTCCGCCGCAGTATCCCAGCCAGTGCCAGGCCCGTGCGCGCGAACTTGAAACCGTGGTTGTGGAGTTCAACGTGACGCCGGATGGCACCGTGGTCAACGCGGAGGTCGTCAATACCAGCAATCCTTGCTTCAATCGCGCCGCGATTCGGGCAGTGGAGCGCTGGCGTTATCAGCCGCGCATTGTCGACAACCAGCCGCAGCCGCGCTTCGGCGTGAGAACGGCGATTGACTTCCGTCTGGAGGACTAGCGTGAGAATGAATGCGATTCGATCCCTGGTCGGGGCTTTAGTCGGCCTGTCGCTGCTGGTCTGGGCAGCCCCCACGCTGGCTCAGCAGCAGCTGAATCCGGTTGTCGCCCGCGATCTGCTCGCCGCCTATGAACTGATCGAGGCCGACAAGCATGCCGAGGCCCTGTCCGAGCTGAATCGGCTGATCGCCCGCCGCAGCGACGTGATGACACCCTTCGATCGCGCATCGGTGCTGCAGATTCGAGGTTCAGCCTATGTCAACCTTGAGGATTATGACGGCGCCATCCGCGATTTCGGCGAAGCGCTGCGGCTGGAAGCCCTGCCGGAGGATCAGCAGGGACGCCTCCGCTTCAACCTGGCGCAGCTCTACTTTGTGACCGAACGCTACGCCGAGTCGATCCAGTTCTTCAACGACTGGCTGGCGGCGGACGGGACGGCTTCCGCGACCACCTATTTCATGCTCGCGGCGGCGCACTATCACCTGGAGAATTACGCCGAAGCGGTGACGCCGATCCGACGAGCCATCGAGATGACGGATCCGCCCGAGCGCCGGTACTTCGACCTGCTCAATGTGCTGCTGAACGAACTCAATCGTCGCCAGGAGCGCACCCAGCTGATGCAGCAGATGGTGTCGATCTGGCCGGATGATCTGAGCTACTGGCGCCAGCTGTCGTCGCTGTACATGGAGCAGGACATGCAGCGCGAGTCGTTTTCCGTGCTGGAGTCGGCCTACCTGGCCGGCCTCATCACTTCAGAGAACGATCTGATCCTGCTGGCGCAGTTCTACTCGACCTTCAACAACCCGCATCGGGGCGCTGAGCTCGTAGAACGCGAGATGGAAGCCGGCCGGGTGGAGCGCACCGTCACCAACCTGGAGCTGTTGTCGCAGCTCTGGAGCCAGGCCCGGGAGCATCGCAAGGCCATTCCGGTGCTACGCCAGGCCGCCCAGCTGTCTGACACCGGCATGCTGTCGTTCCGTCTCGGTCAGGCATTTCTGGCCGATGAACAAAATGACGCTGCCGCCCAGGCCTTCCGCGCCGCGATTGACAAGGGTGAGCTGGATACCGCCGTGCAGGCCGAAGCCTGGCTGCTGCTCGGCAATGCCTTGTTCAACCAGGCGGGCCCCGGCGATCGCGCGCAGCGCCGCCAGGCCTACGAGGCTTTTGGCCAGGCCGAGCGGTTCAACGCGACGCGCCGCCAGGCGGCTGACTGGCGGCGCTACATTCGCGCCATCGATGACACGGAGACCCGCCAGGCCATGCTCGAGCAAGAGCAGTCCGAGCGACTCGAAGTGGCTGCGCAAGAGCGTCTGCTGACCGCCTGCCGTGCCCAGCAGCTGGCCGGCCAGACCTTGACGCAGGAGTGTATCGACATGCTGGAAGCGGCTGCCGAGGATTTCTGATGCGCTTCCGCCTGGCCGGCGTCACGCCGGTCAGGCATCACCGCCGGTCTATTTGAGGTCGGGTCGTGCTCGATATCGCCATCCCCGCTTTCGTCACCCTGTTCGTGACGATAGACCCGGTCAGCATCATCCCCATTTTTGTCTCGTTGACGGTCGGCGCCAGCAAGCGTCGGAAGCTGCGCATGGCGCTCTCGGGTTGCCTCATTGCCTGCCTGCTGTTGGTGCTGTTCGGCTTGTTCGGCCAGGCACTGCTGGATAATTTCGGAATCACCCTGCCGGCGTTCCGCGTGGCCGGCGGTGTTTTGCTGTTTCTGATCGCTCTGGAGATGCTGTTCTCCCGACGCAATGAACGCAAATCACGCTCGGCGGAGGAGCTTCACCATCGTTATGAACCTGAAGATATCTCCGTGTTTCCGTTGGCGATTCCGCTGCTCTGTGGTCCCGGCGCCATCGCCTCGATCATGTTGCTCACCGCCGATCAGAGCGGCAGCACCATCGGCCAGGCGGTGGTCATCGGCGCCGGTGTCCTGGTGATGGCCATTGCTGCGGCCTTGCTGGTGCTGGCGGTGCGCTTCGATCACTTCATCTCGCCGGGGATGAGCAATGTCGTCACTCGCCTGCTCGGCATGCTGCTGGCGGCGCTGTCCGTTCAGTTCATTTTTGATGGCATTCAAGCCGGATTCGGGCTGGGCGCTGCCTGAAAGCCCTGGCTTCGCAGGGTGACCACCAGCGTGTCGCGCCAGCCGAGCTGGTCGGGATCCTGCGGCTGAATCGGTGTGGTTTCGTGAATCACGCGGGCATCGTCGAGTAGCATCAGCGACCAGGGCTGGGCCAGGGTGAAGCGCTGACCGTTGGGCCCGTCGGCCTGAAACACGCGCGTCTCCCCGCCCTTGATGCCGTAGCGTTCGATCACGAACACCGCAACCAGATCGACGCCGTCGCGATGCGCGCCCTCCGGTGTGGGTCGGCCGATGCCGTCGGTGGTATCGATTCGAAAGGGATGCGCTTCCACATACCAGCGCTGGTGGCCGTGCAAGACGGCGGCAGCGTCGGCCAGCCGCAGCAGAATACGGGTCCAGATCGGATCGCGGGTCATGCTGTCTTCCATCGGTTCGAACCAGCGGACCAGCCCGCCGTGCAGGGCGTTGTAGGCGAGCGGCTGCCAGTGTGGGCGATGCTCGACCTGCTCGACCGTGCCTGGCGGGTCGACCACGAAACTGCCATGCCGTCGGCGCCGGTAGCGGCCACCGTCGAGGAGATGAACGTCAACCGGCAGTCGGGCCCAGGCTTGATGGAGCCGGTCGAGCGCGGCCAGATCGGCGTCCAGCCATCGGCTGAGCTCGGCGGGGCTGAGGATCAAAAAGCCGTTCTGGCGCAGCTGATCGTCAAGCTCGGCCAGGGGGCAATAAGGCGGTTCGATCTGCGGCTGCATGAGCGAAGAGTACCGCAGCCTGAGGGTGTCTGGCGACGCTTCGCAGGCGGCTCATGCGCGCCGTCGCCGGCCGCTAGAATGGGAGTCTGCACCCCACCGCCCCGACCCGCCACCAGCCCCGCCATGAAGATAGTCTGCATCGTCCACGCCGGCTTGTTGGATCCGGCTCGGGTCGCTACCGGTAATGAGCTTCGGCTGTGGCAGTTCGAGCAGGCGCTGCGCGAGGCCGGCCATGCCCTGACCGTTCTTCATCCGGCAGGCTTGATTGCCTCCGGCGAAGCACTGCCGTCTGGCCACCAGCTTTTCGATGGTCCGGCCCAGCTGCTGCGCCGCCTGCGCCGGCTGGCGCCCGATGCCGTCGTGGTGGGTTACTGGGAATATCTGCAGGCCCTGCCCGCAGAGCCACCGTGGCCGGTGGTGCTGGATCTGCTCGCGCCGAGGCCGCTTGAACTGCTGTTCGAGGCACCCGAGCAGGCTGGCCCCAGCTTTCGTCAGCTGCTGGGCTTGCTCCGACGCGTCGATCACGTGCTGGTGGGCAACAGTCGGCAGCGTGACCTGGTGCTGGGCTGGCTGCTGGCGGCGGGCATCGACTGCCGGCACGAGTTGCCGATCAGCATCATGCCAAACGCTCGGGCCAGCGCGACGGCGCCTCGGCGATCACCTGCCGGCCAGCCTTGGCGGCTGGTCAGTGGCGGTGTCGGCTGGCCTTGGCGACAAACCCGCGCCTGGTTGGATCGGCTTGAAGTCGACTTGATTGAACGACCGGGGGTCGAACTGCTCAGCCTGAGCGGTGCCTACAAGTATCACCAGACGACGGAGCGTGGCGCTGAAGCCGAAGCCGAGGGTTTGCGCAGCTACGCAGACTGGTGGCGTTTGCTGACCCAGCGGGCTCATGTCGGTCTGGAGCTGGCCGAGTCCAATGTCGAGCGTCATTTCGCCCAGTCCTTCCGCGTCGCCGACTACCTGGCTGCCGGGTTGCCGGTGATGATCAGCGCGGCCCTGCCGATGGCCGAGTTGATCGCCCGTCATCGAGCCGGATGGGTTCTGGAGACGCCCGACGACCTGGCGCGCTGTCTTGACGAGCTCCTGGCGCTAAGCCCGGAAGGCTACCAGGCCATGAGTTCAGCGGCCCTGGGCCTGGCGCGGTCCAGCCTGTCGCCGGAGGTCGCGGCCCAGCCGCTGCTGGATTGGCTGGCGCGGCCTTTGCGGCCAGGACGTCAGCCGGCCTGGGCAAGCGAATCCATGGGCAGCTCGCGAACGCGCCGATCGGTCTGGCCGTCGCTGGCCGGGCGGATCAGGAATGCGTTTTTTCACCGGCTGTTCAGCAGCCTGCAGGCTCCGCTTCAGCGTCTTCATCGCCCCGGCGCCAACAGCGCCATGCTGGTCACCCGCGGTGACACCCAACCGGCCACTCACGGCGCCGCGGTCAAGATCGACCGCACCGCCTGGGGGCTGTCGTTCTTGTTTGATGAAGTGCTGATTGTCAGCGAAAGGCGTGACAGCTACCTGCGCTATCGGCGCGGTATGCGGGAAGCGTGTCGCCTGCCGCTATGGCTTCGCCCGCTGGGCCTGCAGCGGCGTCTGGGTTTGTTGCGTATGCTCGGCCGCGGCATGCCGGACAGCGAGGCCTATCTCTATACCCCGCGCGTTGATCGTGTCGGGTTCCTGGCGCGAGGCCTTTATGTGGCCTGTCGCCACGGCGTGCGTTGGTTCCAGGCCGAATTTCCGGCCTACGGATTCCCGGTATTGCAGCTCAGGCGCCTGCTCGGCGGGCGGGCGCTGCTGGTAGAGCACAATATCGAGTATCAGCGCATCGCCCAGCAGTTCCCCGAATGCCCGGATTCGCAGCTGGCTTGGCTGCGAGAGCTGGAGCTGCACGTCGCCAGGGCCGTCGACCGCGTCATCGTTGTATCCGAGCGGGATCGCAAGCAGCTGCTGTCCGACGGTGTGGCGGAATCGCAAGTGGTCGTGATCCCGCACGGTGTCGACCTGCAATCCTTCAACGAACAGCCGGCGCTGGATCTGCGCGAGCGCCTGAATCTGCCCGCCGATGAACCCGTCCTGATCTACCACGGCACCTATCGTTACGGGCCGAATCTGGAGGCGATGTCGTTCATGGCCGAGGATATCCTGCCGATGCTGGAGGCCCGCGGATGCCGGGTTCAGCTGGTGGCCCTGGGTGATGCGCCGCCCGTGCATGCCCTCCATCCACGCATTCACTTTACCGGTCCGGTGGATGCGGTGGCCGGGTGGCTGAAGGGTGCCGATCTGGCCGTGGTGCCGCTGCGTGAGGGCGGCGGAACGCGAATGAAGATTCTCGACTACTTTGCCGCCAGGCTGCCGGTCATCAGCACCAGCAAGGGAATCGAGGGCATTCCCATCGAGCCGGGCCGCGAGGCAGTGGTTGTCGATGAGGTCGAGGACTTTGCCGAGGCCATCATTCGCCTGCTCGGGCAACCGGCGTCCGCCACGGCGCTGGCTGCGGCCGGGCGCCGTTTTGTCGAGGACCAGGACTGGCGCCGAATCGCCGAGCGCTATGTCGCGCTGTTCACCGACGAAAACCTGGGGCAAGCCGCCACCGCGACCGCGGATACTGCGTAGCCTCGTTCAGGCCGGTATGATGAAGGGCTTGCTCCCGCCCGTGGACCGACCATGAACAGCGCCCATCGCCATCGCCTGCCGAACACCGAACTGGACTACTTCGATGCCCGCGAGGCCGTCGAAGCGATCAAGCCGGGCGCCTGGCAAGGCCTGCCCTACGTGTCCCGGGTGTTGGCCGAGAATCTGGTCCGGCGTTGTCCGCCGGAATCGCTGAGGCAGAGCCTGGTGCAGATCATCGAGCGCCGGCGCGATCAGGATTTCCCATGGTTTCCGGCCCGGGTGGTCTGCCATGACATTCTGGGGCAGACCGCGCTGGTCGATCTGGCGGGCCTGCGCGATGCGATCGCCGAACAGGGCGGAGACCCGGCCCAGGTCAACCCGGTGGTGCCGGTGCAGTTGATCGTCGACCACTCCCTGGCTGTGGAACACGCCGGCTTTGAGCCGGATGCCTTCGAGAAGAACCGCGCTATCGAGGAGCGTCGCAACGCCGACCGCTTCCATTTCATCAACTGGACCAAAGAGGCCTTCGACAACGTCGACGTGATCCCGCCGGGCAACGGGATCATGCACCAGATCAATCTGGAGCGGATGTGCACCGTGGTCGAGATCCGTGACGGCGTCGCTTTCCCCGATACGCTGGTCGGCACCGATTCGCATACCCCGCACGTTTGCGCGCTGGGCGTGATCGCGATCGGGGTAGGGGGGCTGGAAGCCGAGAACGTGATGCTGGGTCGCGCCTCTTATCTGCGCCTGCCGGATATCGTCGGCGTGCGCTTGAGCGGCAAGGCCGGCCCGGGCATCACCGCCACCGACGTCGTGCTGGCCCTGACCGAATTCCTGCGCCGGGAGCAGGTGGTCGGTGCCTGGCTGGAGTTCTTCGGCGACGGTGCGCGCACCCTCACCGTGGGCGACCGGGCCACCATCTCCAACATGACCCCGGAATACGGCGCCACGGCGGCGATGTTCCATATCGACGAGCAGACCATCGATTACCTGAAACTGACCGGGCGCGAAGACGCCCACGTCAAGCTGGTCGAGGACTATGCGAAGCTGACTGGCCTGTGGGCTGACGATCTGGTCGGGGCCGAATACGAGCGCGTGCTGGAATTCGACCTGTCGACCGTGGTGCGCAACCTCGCCGGCCCTTCCAGCCCGCACAAGCGCGTCTCGACCACTGATCTGGCCGCTTCCGGCATCGCGGGCCCTTACGAGCTTCCCGCGGACGGTTCCATGCCGGACGGCGCCGTCATTATTGCCGCCATCACCAGCTGCACCAACACCTCCAACCCGCGCAACGTGATCGCGGCCGGGTTGCTGGCAAAAAAAGCCAATGAAATGGGACTGACGCGCAAGCCCTGGGTCAAGTCATCGTTTGCGCCCGGCTCAATTGCCGTGCGTCTGTATCTGGAAGAAGCCGGGCTGCTGTCCGAGCTGGAGAAACTGGGCTTCGGCATCGTCGCCTTCGCCTGCACCACCTGCAACGGCATGAGCGGGGCGCTGGATCCAACAATCCAGCAGGAGATCATCGACCGCGACCTGTACTCGGTGGCCGTGCTGTCCGGCAATCGCAATTTCGATGGCCGCATCCACCCCTATGCCAGGCAGGCCTTTCTGGCCTCACCGGCCCTGGTCGTGGCCTATGCCATTGCCGGCTCGGTGCGCTTCGATATCGAGAAGGATGTGCTGGGCACGGACGTCCGAGGCAACCCGGTCACCTTGAAGGACCTGTGGCCCAGCGACGAGGAGATCGACGCGATCGTGGCCAGCAGCGTCAAGCCGCAGTTCTTCCGCCAGGTCTACGAGCCGATGTTCGGCAAGACCTTCAAGCGGGTGAAAAAGGCGAGCCCGCTGTATGACTGGCGCCCGATGAGCACCTATATCCGCCGCCCGCCCTACTGGGAAGGCGCCCTGGCCGCGCCGCGCACGCTGACCGGCATGCGCCCGCTGGCCGTGCTCGGCGACAACATCACTACCGATCACCTTTCGCCCTCGAATGCCATTCTGCGCAACAGCGCGGCCGGCGAGTACCTGGAAAAAATGGGCTTGCCCGAAGAAGACTTCAATTCCTACGCCACTCACCGCGGCGATCATCTCACCGCCCAGCGCGCCACCTTCGCCAATCCGCGGCTCATCAATGACATGTCGGTCGTCGACGGCGAGGTCAGGCAGGGCTCGCTGACCCGGCTGGAGCCGGAAGGTGAGGTCATGCGGATGTGGGACGCGATCGAGACCTACATGGCGCGCAAGCAGCCGCTGATCGTCATCGCCGGCAAGGACTACGGTCAGGGTTCCTCGCGCGACTGGGCCGCCAAGGGCGTCCGCCTGGCGGGCGTCGAGGCGATCGTCGCCGAGGGCTTCGAGCGCATCCACCGTACCAACCTGATCGGCATGGGCGTGCTGCCGCTGGAGTTCATCGAAGGCCAGAACCGCAATACCCTGGGGATAGACGGCAGCGAGACCTTCGACGTCCGCGGCGAGCCGACTCCCGGCGCGACGCTCACCCTGGTCATTCACCGCAACACCGGCGACACCGTCGAAGTGCCGGTCAAGTGCCGCCTGGACACCGCCGAAGAGTTGAGCATCTACGCCGCCGGCGGCGTGCTCCAGCGCTTCGCCCAGGACTTCCTGGAGGAATCGGCTGCGGCCTGAAGCCCAGTGGTTCAGCCCGTCGCTTGGACGGTGACTTTCAGTGCGGCACTGAGTCGGCGGCGCGAGACGCAGGCCGCAGGAATGGCGCGCCCATGATCACGGACTGGAAGGCGGCCCCGGACGGCGGTTCCCCTCTACGACTGCGGAAGCTCGCGCGCTATACTGCGGCGCCTTCCACTTCCCCTGGGCCCCCCATGCGCCAATCACGCCGCCAGTCACTCGTGCATGCCATCCTCATCGGCTTCGCGCTGTCCTTCCTGGTCGCTTGCGACTCGGGCAGCTCGCCGGAAGCCCTTCAATCCGAGCCTGACCCTGCCATGACAGCCACCACCTCGTCGAGCCCGTCGTTGCTCGACCGCGCCTTGAGCCTCACGCCGCCGACGATCGAAGCTCGGCCGGTCACGATCGAGCAGCTGGGCCGCACGCGCATCGACCCCTACGCCTGGCTGCGTGACGACAACTGGCAGCAGGTGATGCGCGACCCAGCGGTATTGCGTGCAGACATCCGCGCTGTGCTGGATGCCGAGAATGCGCATTACAACGAAGTCATGGCGCCGTTGGCAGCCCTCGAGGAGCGCCTGTTTCAGGAAATGCGCGGCCGCATCAAGGAAGACGACAGCTCGGTGCCGACCCGCGACCGCGAATGGTTCTACTACTCGCGCTTCCGCGAGGGCGGGCAATATCCGATCTTCGCCCGCCGGCCGGCCGACGAAAACGGCGAGATCTCCGGCGAGGAAGTCATCCTGTTCGACGGTGATGCCGAAGCCGAGGCCTATGACTATTTCCGCCTCGCCGCCTTCGAGCACAGCCCGGACCAGCGTCTGGTCGCCTGGGCGGTGGACAACAAGGGCTCGGAGTACTACACCATCCGTATCCGCGATCTGGCAACCAACCAGGATATCGCCACGCTGACCGAGGAAGGCTATGGTTCGCTGGTCTGGGCGATGGATTCGCGCACCGTTTACTGGGTGTGGCGCGACGACAGCGCCAGGCCAAAGCGCGTTTACCGCCAGGCGATTGATTCGGCCGAACGCGAGCTGGTTTACGAGGAGGCCGACGACGGATTTTTCATCAGCGTCGACCGCAGCGACGGCGACAGCTGGATCATGGTCGGCACCGGCGACCACGTCACCAGCGAAGTCCGACTGTTCGATGCCCATGATCCTGCCGCCACGCCGCTGCTGGTGGCTGAGCGCGCGCACGGCGTGGAGTATTCGCTGACGGAAACCGGGCGGGGCATGTTCATCCTCACCAATGCCGACGACGCAGTGGACTTCAAGCTGATGCGGGCGCCAGTGGATGATCCCCGGCAAGAAAACTGGGAAGAATTCCTGGAGCACCGCCCGGGCGTGTTCGTCACCGGCCTGATCGGCTTTGAACACTGGCTGGTACGGTCCGAGCGCGCCAACGCCCTGCCGCGCATCATCGTCCGCAATGTCGACAGCGGCGAGGAGTATCCCATCGCCTTTGAAGAAGAGGCCTTCACTCTTTCGGCCAGCGGCGGCTATGAGTTTGCCACCGACCAGCTGCGATTCACTTATTCCAGCCCGTCAACGCCCAGCCAGACCTGGGACTTCGACATGGCCACGCGTGAACGCACGCTGCGCAAGGAGCAGGAAATTCCTTCCGGGCATGATCCAGAGCACTACATCGTGCGCCGCCTCAACATCATCGCCCGCGACGGCGCCGAAGTGCCGGTTACCCTGCTGTATCGAGCCGATATCGTGCCGGACGGCTCGGCACCGCTGTTGCTGTACGGCTACGGCGCCTACGGCATTTCGATCCCGGCCGGCTTCTCGATCAGCAATCTGTCGCTGGTCGACCGCGGCATGGTCTATGCCATTGCTCATGTCCGAGGGGGTACCGACAAAGGCTACGGCTGGTATCTGGACGGTAAACTCGACCGCAAGACCAACACCTTCGACGATTTTGTCGACGCCGGCCGCGCATTGATTGCTGCCGGCTACACTACGGAAGGCCGTATCGTTGCTTTCGGCGGCTCAGCCGGTGGCCTGCTGGTAGGGGCGGCGATGAATCAGGCGCCTGAACTGTTCGCCGGCGTGATCGGGGCCGTGCCGTTTGTCGATGTGGTCAATACCATCTCCGATGCCAGCTTGCCGCTGACGCCGCCGGAGTGGAACGAGTGGGGCAATCCGATCACCGATCCGGCCGCCTACGACCTCATCCTGTCCTACAGTCCTTACGATCAGGTCAGTGCCCAGGCCTATCCGCATCTGCTGGCCACCGCCGGCCTGACCGATCCGCGGGTGACCTACTGGGAGCCGGCCAAATGGGTGGCACGGGTGCGCGAGCTGCGCACTGACGGCGGGCTGACGCTGATGCGCACCAATATGGGCGCCGGCCACGGGGGTGCCTCCGGCCGCTTCGACTCGCTGCGGGAACGCGCCCAGGACTACAGCTTCGCCCTGCTGGTGACCGGGTTGGCGGACGCTGAGGTCGAGTCGGAGTGAATCAAGCGGGAGGGCGGCCGGGTTTGGCCGCCGTCCCGCCGTCTTTGGGTCGGGGTGGGTGATTCGCCCGGTTTCGCCGCGGCGAGCGGCTGGATAAGCTTAAGCCAGCGCCGCCAGCAAGTCCCGAGCGCGCTGCTCCAGTTCGTCGAAGCGCCCGCCCTTGACCAGGGCAGGGTCGAACAGCGGCGCGACGAAGCCGATTGCAAAAGCGCCGGCTGCCAGCCAGGCGCGCGCGTTGTCCAGGGTCACGCCGTGGGTTGGCACGATCTTCAGGAACGGCATCGGACCCAGCATGGCCTTGACATAGTCCGGCCCAATTCCCGGCGCCGGAAACAGCTTCTGCAGCGGCGCCCCGGCCCGGTAGGCGGCCAGCATTTCGGTGGCCGTATGCGTGCCCGGCATGCTCGCCACGCCCAGCTCGGTCGCTGCCCGGATCACTGCCTCGTCGGTCACCGGCGAGACCAGGAAGCGCGCCCCGGCGGCCACCGCCTTGTGCGCTTCCTCCACCTCGAGCACCGTTCCAGCTCCCACGATCACCTCGGGGTGTCGCCGACTGAACTCGGCGATGATGTCGTACACGTCCGGAATCGTCAGGGTGAACTCGCAAATCCGGAACCCGCCGCGCACCGCCGCCTCCATCGCCGCGATCGCGGCCTCGGCGGAATCGGTACGCAATATGGCCGAGGCTTTCACCTCGCCCAGTCGAACAACGAATTCGGAAGGCGTCATGGCAGCGGGCATGCGGTGATGGAGAGGGAGCAAAGATACCCTATCTGTCGCCGTCCATCAGTCCGGGCAAGTCAGACGCGAGCCCCGAATGGAGTCGGTTCAGCGTCCCCGACTGTGGTTGCGTGACTTCGGCACACAAAGTCTTCGGCATACATGGTCCGTCGGCCGCGTGGAGCCGACCTACGTCATCCGAGCCCGATTATGTCTCCGAGCTATCGACCGGCACCGGGTAGGTCGGGGCCACGTCCCCGACGGACGATGTGGGGCTTCGGCAGACACGGTCCGTCGGCCTGGTGGGTCCGACCTACGCGGACCGAGTTTAATCACTTCTCCGAGGGATAAACCGGGCGCCGAGTAGGTCGGCCCCACGCGGCCGACGGGCGATAGGGCTGAGCGAGAGCAACTGGACATTTCATCGGTGTCGGGTTGTTTTTTGGTAGCCGATACATCGTTCAGCCCGCCGACAGCAAGTCCAGCTGATCCCCGGCCCGCGCCGGCCGCCGAAACGACTCGCAGTTCAGCGGCTGACTCCGATCACGGTCCAGTCCACAGCGCCGCCGCGCGACTTCGAAGCGCTTGGCAATCAGCCCGGCCAGCACGCCGCTGCCGGTCTGGCGCTGGCCAAAGCGATGGTCGTAGTCCTTTCCGCCGTGTAGTTCGCGCAGCAGGCTGATGACGCGCCCGGCACGGTCAGGGTAGTGCTCGTCGAGCCAGCCGCGGAACAGGGTTTTCAGTTCATGCGGCAGGCGCAGGACGACATATCCGGCGCGTCCGGCGCCGGCGGCGGCAGCGTGTTCGAGGATGGGCTCGAGCTCATGGTCGTTGATGGCCGGGATCACCGGCGCGACCATGACGCCTGGGGCAATGCCGATATCGGCCAGCGCCTTGAGCAGACGCAAGCGGGCTTTCGGCGAGGCCGTGCGCGGCTCCATGCGGCGTTTCAGTTCATCGTCCAGGGTGGTGATGCTGATGGCCACCGAGACCAGATTGTGCCGGGCCAGTTCGGCGAGCAGGTCCAGGTCGCGCATCAGGGTCACGCCCTTGGTGAGAATGCTGACCGGGTGGCGGTAGGCCAGCATCAGTTCCAGCAGGCGGCGACTCAGGCCCAGTTGCCGTTCTACAGGCTGCCAGCCGTCGGTATTGATGCCCAGCGCGATCGGCTTGGGGACATAGCTGGACTTGCGGAACTCAGCTTCCAGCAGTTCGACGGCGTTGGCCTTGTGGAACAGGCGGGTTTCGAAATCCAGGCCCGGCGAAAGGTCCAGGTAAGCGTGGCTGGGCCGAGCAAAGCAGTAGATGCAACCGTGCTCGCAGCCGCGGTAGGGGTTGATGGAGCGGTCCACCGGCACATCCGGCGACTCGTTGTAGCTCAGGATGCTGCGCGCCTGCTCGGCGTCCAGACGGGTGGCCAGGCTCGGCAGTGTCTCCAGTTCACGATCCCAGCCGTCGTCGAAGTCCTCGCGGCGCGCGGCGCTGTAGCGATTGGGCAGGTCGATGCGGGCGCCGCGGCCAGCGTGGGAGGGTGGGCGAGACATGCGGTTCAGTGTATCAAAATACAGTTCGCCTTCGATCCGCTGATGGTCTCCTGCGTCGAGGCTTGGGTATCATGAGCGCTCGATGCTGCGCGCAAGGCCCTTGCGGCCCAGCCGCGACCTGAACCCGAGACCAAGCGACCTCATGAGCCATTCACCGCAACTCCGAATCCCTGCCACCTACATGCGCGGCGGCACCAGCAAGGGCGTATTCTTCCGCCTCGACGAGCTGCCGCCGGCCGCACGCCAGCCGGGCCCGGCCCGCGACGCGCTGCTGCTGCGGGTGATCGGTTCGCCCGATCCCTACGGCAAGCACACCGACGGCATGGGCGGGGCGACGTCCAGCACCTCGAAGACGGTGATCCTGTCGAAATCGAACAGGCCGGACCACGATGTCGACTACCTGTTCGGCCAGGTCGCGATCGACAAGGCCTTCATCGACTGGTCTGGCAACTGCGGCAACCTGACCGCGGCGGTCGGTGCCTTTGCCATTGCCAACGGCCTGGTCGACCCGGCGCGCGTTGCGGGCAACGGCATCTGCCAGGTTCGCATCCGGCAGGCCAACATCGGCCAGACCATCGTCGCCCATGTGCCGATCACCGACGGCCAGGTGCAGGAGACCGGCGATTTCGAACTGGACGGCGTGACCTTTCCGGCCGCCGAGGTGCGCATCGATTTTCTCGACCCGGCAGGGGAGGGCGCGGTGCTGCCCACCGGCAATCCCGTTGACGAATTCGAAGCGCCGGGCTTCGGCCGGCTCAGGGCCAGCTTCATCAACGCCGGTATTCCGACCCTCTTCGTCAACGCCGCCGATATCGGTTTCCAGGGCACGGAGCTGCAGCCGGCGGTCAACGACCATCCCGAACTGCTGGCGCGCCTGGAAGTGCTGCGCGCCCACGGCGCGGTGGCGATGGGTCTGATTGCGCACGTCGACGAAGCCGCCACCCGCCAGCACACGCCGAAGCTGGCCTGGGTGGCGCCGCCGGCCGCCTATATGGCCTCCAGCGGCAAGCCGGTGGCTGCTGGCGACATCGACCTGAACGTCCGTGCGATGTCGATGGGCAAGCTCCATCACGCGATGATGGGCACGGCGGCGGTGGCGATTGCCGCGGCAGCGGCGCTGCCGGGCACTTTGGTCCATCAGGCCGCGGTCGGCGGTGAGCGCGAGCAGCTGCGTTTCGGCCATCCGTCCGGAACCCTGAAGGTCGGTGCCAGTCTGAGTCGAGACGCCGAGCAATGGCGGGTCGAGCGAGTCAGCATGAGCCGCAGCGCACGGGTGTTGATGGAAGGCTGGGTCCGCGTGCCCGGCTAGCAGCCTGCTTGGGTCTCGGCGCTGGCGCGGTCGCTGTGGTAGCCCGATCTGACATGGGCCGGAAATCTTTCGGTCGCCAAGCAGCCAAGCGGCCCAGAAAAGCTGAGATTCTGCGTCATGGCGTTTGCTCGGATCGATGTTTCGACAACGCCGGATCCAGTGCCCTACTGATCGGACTGGCGTTGGAAAGCCGGTTCACTCTGTCCCCGGAGTCTGATGCGATGAAAACCCTGTTGCGAATCCTGAGCCTTGCCCTGTTGTGGCCGCTGCTCGCCTCGGCCCAGAGCGGTGCTTCGACCATAGAACGGGTCACGGTCTACCTCGACCGCGCCGAGGTGGTGCGCCTGGTCAACGTGCAAGTGGCTGCGGGTGAGGGTCGATTGCAGCTGGCCGAGCTGCCGATCGACGCCCACCCGGACTGGCTGAGAATTTCTGTCCGTCAGGGTGAAGGCCTGGTGCTGGGCGGCGTCGAGCTGCGGCCGCTGCGCGGCGCCGAGCGGGTCGAGCCCAGGGCGCGTGAACTGGAAGCGCGTATCAGTGAGCGGGAGCTGGCGCGGCAGGCCCTGACGAACCGCATCGAAGCGCGCAATCTGCAGCTCAAGCTGCTCGACGCTGTGGCCGCCGGCGGCGAGGGTGCCGGGACCGCGGCGGATCGTCTGCGCTCGCTGGAAGCGATCGGCGGCCACGCCGAAGAACTGCTGGGCGCTCGCCTGGCCCTGGAGACTGAGCGTGCCGGCATTGACCGCGAGCTGGAGCGCCTGCGGCGCGAGCTGGCCGATCTCGGTCAGGCCCGGCGCGACACCCGGGAAGTGACGGTCGATTACCGCAGCGAGCGGGCCGGTTCGGCCCAGCTGGAGCTGCGCTACGTCGTGTCCTCTGCCGGCTGGGAGCCGGTCTACGAATGGCGGCTGCAAGCCGAGGCGGGCCGCCTGGAGCTGATCCAGCAGGCGGTGATACGCCAGAACACCGGGGAGGACTGGGCCGATGTCGAGCTTCGCGTTGCCCTCGGCCAGCCGGCCGCCGGCGGCCAGCTGCCGAGCCTTTACCCCTGGTACATCGATGTGTTTCAGCCGCGTCGCGAGGCGCCGGTGATGGAGTCGATGGCCATGGATCGCGCCCTGGCTGCTCCCGCGCCGCCGGCGATGGCGACGCTGGAAGGCAGCGAGATGGCCGCCGAGTTCCGGATTCCGGGTCGCGGCAGTGTGTCCGGCGACAATACGCAGCGGCGCTTTGCCCTGGCCCGTTACGATCTGGAGGCCCGGATCAGCGCCCGCACCGCGCCGCGCCGTCAGGCCCGCGCCTGGCTGTTTGCCGAAGCCGAGTACAGCGGCGAGGCCTGGCTGCCGCCCGGACGGGTTTCGCTGTTCCAGGATGGTGGACTGATCGGGCAGACCCGCTTCGGTGGCCTGGCTCCGGGCGCGGCGCTGGAAGCCAGCTTCGGGGTCGCCGATCGGATCGAGGTCCAGCACCGGATGCTGCGCGACACCCGCGGCAGCGACGGTGTGCTGCGGCGTCAGAATCGCCTTGAGCGCGAGTTCGAGATCAGCATCACCAACCGCTATGGGCGGCCGCTGGAAGTGCTGGTGCTGGATCAGCTGCCGCTGCCGCGAGACGAGCGTATTCAGGTCGAGCCGACCAGCGGCAGCCGCAGCCCGGATGTTCGCGATTTCAACGATCAACCGGGCGTCGTCGCCTGGCGCGACGAACTGGCGGCCGGCCAGTCGCGCTCCTTCCGCTTCGGCTACCGCGCGACCTTCCCGCGCGACATCGAAAGTCTGAGCGGCTGGTAGCGGCGGGGTTGCCTTGCCTACGAGGCGGGCTCGCCAGGCAGGGTCAGTTCGAAGGGCAGATAGATCGATTCGACGCTGTCGAAGCTGAGCAGGAAGGCCAGGCCGGTTCGATCCAGCTCGGCAAAGAACTCGCGCCGGCTGTTGGGCGTGCGCTGCAGCTCGCCGTGGCGCCCGGCCAAGGTCAGATCGATGTGGCGCCAGATCTCGCGCGCATCGCTGATCCGACCGCTGAAGCGGATCAGCACGGGCACGCGCTCGGTCTGAGCCAGGCGGGTCGGGATTTCTGGAGCCAGGCGCGGGTCAGCCAGGTTCTGGGCCTGGGCCGCCGGCAGCAAGCCCAGCACAAGGCCAATGGCCAGCAAGACGACGGGCCATCCGGTCAGTTTCATGCTGATGATCGACGCAGGAGCGAGAAGGCAGGAGATTAGGCCAGGCCGATGACGCGATCATTAAATCCCGGTTTCCCGAACATCTTCCAGCAGGCTGCCCGCCGGAATGATCCGCTGCCCGGGGCCGACGTGGCGCAGCGCCACATCGCCGCGCACGATCACATCGGCATCGAAACGAATATCGCCTTCGATCTGCAGCGAGCGGGCCTTGCGCAGCGAGGGAGCGCCGCGGGGGAAGCGCTGGCGGAAATCCTCGATCGACCGGTAGTGGCGCGGATCCAGTCTGACCAGGATCGGTGACGCCGTGGTCGGCCGCAGTTCTCCGTCCTCGCGGCTGTCATAGCGGTCCGACCACAGCACCAGCAGATCGTCGGTGGTCTTGACCGGCGCGAACCGGCTGCGCGGCACGCGCAGCGCTGCCGCGCCGCTGAAGATTTCGATTGCCGCCCCCATCGCGGTTTCGACCTGGATCACTGCCGGGCTGGCCGGGTCGTTGGGGTCGACGGTCTTGCGGTTGCGGATCAGCGGCAGGCCGAGCAAGCCATCGCGTTCGCGCAAATTCAGGGAGAGGGTGTCCAGATCGATCCAGATGTTGTTGGTGTTGAAGTAGCGGTGCCGGTTGATATCCTGGAAGTGGTCCTGATTGGCCTCCGGGCACTGCGCCGACTCGCGCAGAATCAGGCCGCCGTCGGCGCGCCGGGCCAGATGGCCGCCCTTGCGATCGGCGGCGGTGCGGTCGGTGACTTCCATGATGAAGGGCAGGCCGCGTTCGGCCATCAATCCGAGAATGCGCAGATCCAGGCTGGCACCCAGGTTGTCGGCGTTGGACGCGAACAGGTAGCGGTAACCGCCGTCGCGCAGCTGGTCGAGCAGGCCGGTGGTCAGCAGTGCGGTGTACAAGTCGCCGTGACCCGGCGGGCACCATTCGCGCGCCGGATCGGCGGGCCAATGGATCGGCTGCAGGGTCTCGGCGTCCAGCCGCGGGACGCGGTGCTGCAGGAAGCTGACCGGGATCGGCGCCTGGCCATCGGCCAGGTCGGGAAATCGTTCGAGCAGGCGGGCCGAGTCGGCCTCGGTGCTGAAGCTGTTCATCAGCAGCAGCGGCAGCCGCGCCGCATGGCGACGGCGCAGGGCCAGGACCTGGCGCACGATCAGCTCCAGAAAGGACACCCCGGCCCGGGCCGGCAGCAGCGACTTGGCCTGGTTGAGGCCCATGCCCGTGCCCAGGCCGCCGTTGAGCTTCAGCATGACGCAGCGGGGCAGGGCGGCTCCGCCGGCGTTCTCCAGCTCGCCCAGATCATTCAGATCGGGCAAGGCGTCGACAGGATGGATGGCGGACTCCGCGATCAGGCCGGTGTGGCCCTCCACGAGATCGGCATGGTAGCGGGCAAAGCCGCGAATCAGCAGCTCCGGCAGGCCATCGGCTTCCATCTTGCGGCGAATGGCGGCGAACTCCGGACGAATCTGGCTCATGCTGGAAACATTGGCCGCTGGACGTGACGCTATTCTAGCCAGCTCTGCAGTCAAGGGTCAGCGCTTTCAAGGGGCTGACGGGCTTGGCCTGCGCGGCTACACTGGCAGCGCCCACCCGCCTGATCAGGAGATCGCCCGCTTGCGCATGGTCGCCCGCTACGCCACTCGCTCCGAAGCCATGGAGCGCGCCGCTTTTCTGCAGGACAACGGCATCGCCACCCATATCTCCGACATGACGTCGATGCGGCCGAACCTGGCCCATCAGGGTCAGTTCCGCGCAGGCCTCTGGGTGGTGCTGGAGTCCCAGTACGAGGATGCGCTGGCGCTGCTGGAGAATCCGGGGCATGTCGTCCAGACAGCGCTCGGTGCCGAGCAGCTGGACGCGCTGGAAACCGAGGGTGCCGCACAAGCTCGTGCCACCCTGCTGCGCTGGCTGATCGTCGTTGCCGTTGGCCTCGGCGCCGTTGCGTGGTGGGTTGCGCAGTTGGATGGGGGATGAACATCGTGTTTTCCAGTTCTGTCTGGCGAGGCAGGGTGGGGTGAAGGGGAGAGGGAAAGAGGGGAGAAGGGAGAAGGGAGAAGGG
>JBJHCC010000050.1:0-27940 GCA_050485825.1 Gammaproteobacteria bacterium | reverse complement strand
CCAACACCCGGCTAGCCGGGTCGACGAACTGGCGCCTCGGGTCTGGAAGGAAACGTTCGCTGGCGACCCGCTGGTATCAGACCTGCAGAAGGTCAGTCAATAACGGTCAGGAATGACCGGTTACTCTTCGGATGAGGGCTTCCAGATATCGAAGCGGTCATAGGCGGCCAGGGCGTTTTTCACCTCCTGCACCTCGCGGGGCGGGGCGATGACCCGTTTGCCTTCCAGAATCGCGGTGATCTGCGCCTCGCTCAGGGTATTTCCTTCGATGGCCAGCGAGCCGTGAATGGTGCGGACGCGGTTGATGCGCCTCAGCCGCAAAGCCCTGGCCTGATCAGTGAGCACGGACAGCCGCCCGATGGCCTCGCTGATCGCGGCGACCCGGTTCAGGATCTCGGGGGTGATGGTGTGGGGCGGCTGATACTTCATCCTGTCTCCCTTTCGCATCAGGTTTTCGGGCTGACAACGCCGTCTTTCGAACCACCCAAACGGTCATAAACCTCACTACCCAGCCATTTTGAAACCACATTCTGAAGTTCCGGCTTGCTCATGTAGTCGGTAAACAGCTCCTCATTGAGCTCCATCCGTTCGATAAACAGAGACTCCAGCACCTGACTGAAGACCAGCTGGAACTTGTCGAGGGAGTTTACTTCTGCAGCTTTGCGCAAGGATTCGTTCTGGCTGGCTGCCTCGGCGATCTGATCGAAGAAGAGCTGATCGGCTTCGCTCAACTCTGTACCGAAACGCTCGTTGATGATGTCGATCAGGCGTGAGAGCGTGACGTATTCTTCGCGAACCTCTCCAGTTCCGACCTCACGCGGTCCGTCGAGCGGCTTGGCATAGCCCTCGGCCAGATTGATCGAGCCTTCGCTGATCTTCTGCAGCCGGTAGTAGTCAAGCTCCACCTCCTCGTCAAACTGGTATCCCGGCCCAGTCTTGCGCTTGGGTAGTTTCAAGGCCAGGTGGCGCAGATAGGTAAAGAGCTTTTCCAGGTCGCTGTCCTGATAGGGAATGACCTGACTCAAAAAGCTGTAGAGATTGCGAAACGCCTGGGTTTTGCCGCGCCATAGCTCGGCATCGTCTTCTTCATCGTTTTGTAGCTGGGCAAAGCGGGCCACCGCCCGATCCAGCAGGGCGTTCATGTTCTTGTGGTCGGCCGGGCTTTGGCGGCGCTTGGGCGCAAAGAAGATGCGCGAGAATTCGTCCACCTCGTCTTGCAGGTAGATGCCTGATCCGTCCAGCTCGGCTTTGACCTCGTAGAGCCGATCCGGATCGACTTCCTCGCCCATGACCGAACCGTCGTAATACTGGCGAAACGCCTCCTGAATCTCATCCGGGTCGTTGACGAAATCGAGTACGAAGGTGTCGTTTTTGAGCGGATGGGTACGGTTCAAACGCGAGAGGGTCTGCACCGCCTGAATTCCGGCCAGGCGCTTGTCAACGTACATGGTGTGCAACAGCGGCTGGTCAAAGCCGGTCTGATATTTCTCTGCCACCAGCAGCACCCGATAATCAGGCTTGGCAAAGGTCTCGGGCAGCTCCTTTTCCTTCAATCCCTGATTCATCTCGACTTCGGTATAGGTCTTCTCTGGTACCTTGTCGCCTTCCACCGTGCCGGAAAACGCCACCAGACTCTTGATCGGGTAGCCCTTTTCGCTGATGTAACGGTCGAACTCCTGCTTGTAGCGAACCGCCTCCAGCCGCGAACCGGTGACCACCATAGCCTTGGCGTGGCCGCCGATCTTGTGGCGGGTATGCTGCTGGAAGTGCTCCACCATCACCTCGGTTTTCTGGCCGATGTTATGGGGATGCAGGCGCATGAAGCGCGCCAGCGCCCGGGCCGCCTTCTTGCGCTCGACGTTGGGATCGTCCTCGGCTTTCTTGATCAGCTTGTAGTAGGTCTTGTAGCTGACGTAGCTCTTCAGCACATCCTCGATGAAGCCTTCCTCAATGGCCTGCCGCATGGTGTAGAGGTGGAAGGGCTCACCACCCCGGCCGAAGATCGCCAGGGTCTTATGCTTGGGCGTTGCAGTGAAGGCGAAAAAGCTCATGTTCGGCTGACGGCCGCGCTTGGCCATGGCGCGAAACAGCCGCTCCAGCTCTGCTTCGCCTTCCTCCTGCGCCGCCTCGCGGGCCTTGCGGATCAGCTCGGCACCACCCAGCACGCCTTTGAGTTCAGTGGCCGTCTCCCCCGACTGGGAGCTATGCGCCTCGTCGATGATCACCGCGTATTTGCGCGTCGGCAGGTGGCTCCTGCCTTCCCCTAGCTCCTCAGACATTTTCATCAACTGACCGGAGACAAAGGGGAATTTCTGCAGCGTGGTGATGATGATCGGCACGCCCGATTCCAGCGCCTCGGCCAGTTGGCGCGAATCCTCATCGATCTTCTGTACTACGCCCTGACGGTGGTCGAACTGGTAGATGGTGTTCTGTAGTTGGCGGTCGAGAACCACCCGATCGGTGATCACCACCACGCTATCGAAGATGCGCTCATCCCGCTCATTGTGCAGAGAGGAGAGCCGATGGGCTAGCCAGCCGATGGTGTTGCTCTTGCCGCTGCCTGCAGAGTGTTCCACCAGGTAGTTATGGCCGACACCTTCGCTGCCTGCTGCCGCCACCATCCTCCGCACCGCCTGCAACTGGTGGTAGCGGGGAAAGATCATCGTCTCCTTGCGCAGCTTCTTGCCTTCATCGGTAACTTTTTCGTTAATGTCGAGATGTAGAAAGCGTGCCAACAGATCCAGCAGGCTGTCGCGCTGCAACACCTCTTCCCAGAGGTAGGCGGTCTTGTAGTTACGGCCGTCTTTATCTGGCGGATTGCCCGCACCGCCATCCCAGCCCTTGTTGAACGGCAGAAAATGGGTACTGGTCCCGGCCAGGCGCGTGGTCATGTGCGCCTCTTCGGTATCCACGGCGAAATGCACCAGGGTGCGCTTGGTGAACAGGAAGATCGGCTCTCGCGGGTCGCGGTCATGGCGATACTGGTAAATGGCGTTGGCCGCCGTCTGGCCGGAGAGAGGATTCTTCAGCTCCAGCGTCACCACCGGAATGCCGTTGACCGACAACACCACATCCAGCGATTTGCGGTTCTTGCCGCTGAAATAGAGCTGCCGGGTGATGCCTAGCCGGTTGGCAAGGTAGCGTGCCTCCAATTCCGGGTTGAGACCGTGGGCCGGACGAAAGAAGGCAATACGCAGGGTCTTGCCAAAGCACTTGAAGCCGTGACGCAGCGTGGTCAGCGCGCCGTGAGTGTTCAGCCATTTAGTGAGCGCCTGCAACACCCGCTCGCCGGTCTCCGCACCATGCAGCGCCTCCAGTTTTTCCCAGGTCTTGGCTTGGGTCTCGCGGACAAAAGTCAGCGCCTCGTCGGGGAAGATGGCCCGTTCGGTATCGAAAGCGCCTGAGGCCAGTTTGCTGTACCCAGCATTCAGCAACACTGCCTCGATGGCGGTCTCAAAGGCGGCTTCGGAGGTTTGTTTCATAGCTAAAGTCCACCGAGGTCAATCTCATGGGCATAAGCTTCAATCAGGGTAATCTCGCGAAGTCGTGCTGTTGGCTTGTTCTGCAAGCGCGTTCCTGTGAATTGCTCTGCGCTCACTCCCCAAACAGATGCGACCCGACTCATATAAGAATCCCCGAGAACATCCGGCCCAATCAATGTGATTCGCTTTCCGTTTAATGCCCTGAGCAGATCATTAAAGTGCTCATCCGCTGTATTGAGCGAATAACCGACAAGAACGACATGATCGGCTTTGCCAAGCCACTGGCCAGCTTTGTACCAGAGATCGATGTATTCTTTCGATAGGATGGGTTTCAAACGGAGCGGAGGCACGAGTGAAGGAATAAGGCAGCGCGATTTTGCCGGGTCGTTTTCATCAAAATGCCAGTTGTCACAAATGTGTGATTCAAGCAGTTCTTGCGGAGATTTATCCTGATACGAATCGAAAGTGAGCAGCTGGCGGTTGTCCATGCGGACATAGCTTGAAAGCCCACCATGGAAATAGACCGTATTCATGGCTTGCAAATGTGACTCAAGGAACGATGTGTAATTGAGTGTTATGCCTTTCCAACCGTTCGGAATCCCCTCATAGAACGGAAGCGCGGATGTGGAGTTGCGAACCGCTTTATCCCGATGCATTAGGAACGCCCAGAAACACCAGGAAATGTAGACATAATTTTTAATGTCAGGAAGTCGGTTGTTATAGAAGCCTAGGAATTTGTCAATCAGTAGTTTTTCGATGTCCAAGAGGTCGGCTCCCAGTGCATGGGCTATCCGGTTGGAATCAGAGTCGAGGCTTTGCCGAAGCGTATAGCGTAGGATGGACTTGAATGTGTCGGATACGCTCAGCGTTCGGATATCGACAACATGGTCGTCCAAGTCAAATTCCGACGAACGATCTCCAAAAACGTCTTCAATCAATTGGCGGGTTTCGTCATCGATCCGGTTGGCGGTGGCGATTTGCTGCAATTGGTTGAACAGCCGAACAATCAGCTCTCCCTGTTTCTTAGCTACCCGGTTCTCATCATCGTCTGGCAATTGGTCAACGACTCGCTGAACGCGTTGAACAGTTTCTCTAAGCTGCTCTGGCTCCCGCTGAGCAATGTCCGTAATGGCATTATTGATGAAACGGTCAAATCGAAAACGCAGGCCACTGATCTTGCTGCGCAACAAGGCATCGACTGCCTTGCCTTCATCCGTGCGCTTCAAGTAACCGTTGATTGCCGGTAAAAGATCCGCCGCCAAGGGAAAATCGATTCCCGGGGTCTTATCAACCCCAGCTCCTGTTACAAGGACAGTCGTTCGTTCCGGCATATTTCAAACACTCCTGTTCAATTCTGTTCCATATCCTCGCTTGCAATCTGGCCTGTCACGGCAGCGGTAATCAGGGCCGCGCGGCGCTCCTTAGCCAATGTAATCGAATGTTGCATAACCCCAGCGAGTTTTTTAGCTTTATACTGACTCTGACCCACAGCAGCAATAATGTCTCGCTGATCTTCATGAGGTTGGACAGGCAAGCGCATTTCAAAAAAATTCTCGGGATACAGTCTGAGACGAGACGACCAGACGCCTTTCGACCAGCGATTGACTTCGGCAACGAAGGGTTTTGAACGGCATAGCAATTCAACGAACTCCGGCAGCAACAATCCTTTCGATGTGTAGACGTGGTAATCGGGGCTGACGATACCCTCAAGCGAGCTTATCCCCATCGCGCCCATCCAACCCCACAGTGTATTGACAACCAGATCGCCCGGATAACAGCGTTTGTAGCCCGCTTTGTCATCGGCCTGGAACATGTATACGTCTTTTTCAGAACGTGGAGTAACACCCGTTATGTGCGATACGGTTAACAGTTCCTCGAGACCGGATTCGGAGCGTTGATCACGAACAGAAAATAGGTTCTTTGCCCGCTCGACCTCCCAATGCGCAGGAATATCCCCGAGCCAGTCGAGACCGGAGGGTTTGAGCGGGACATTGGGGTCGAGGCCGCGGGTGACGGCGCGGCTGATGAGGGCGGCGCGCTTTTCTTCCAGCAGGGCCAGCATCTTTTCCTTTTCCGCCACCAGCGCATCGATGCGCGCGGTTTCGCGGTCCAGGTAGTCGGCGATCAGGCGTTGGGTTGGTAGATCAGGGCACGGAAGCTTATGTTCACGAATTTTCTCAGCATTAAGATTTGGCTGGCCACCACCAGTTGCAATCGCAATCAAGGCGTATCGCGAAGCTTGTAGGCAGTAATAAACAAATTTCTCAGTAAATTTATCAGTTTCACCAAGTGCACAGACGGCTTGATTTACTGTCGCGTCAATTCCAAGTATCCCAACGCGACCGATCGTAGCGCCATACATAGCAACTAGAACTGCACCTCTTGGGTAAGTCTTGAGTGCGGAAAAGTCTTCTAATGCAAGATTGGTAATGGTTTTTTCAGTTGAAGAGACAATATTTTCACGAAGCTCTGATGTGTTAACCCAAGGGATTTCACCCCCGTAGTACTCTTCTTGATTTGATGGTGGCGTTGTCCCACTACCAATCACATTAAATCCGTGTTTCACCCGGACAGTATCCCAGTTTGTCGGCAAGACAGAAAACCATGAGCTAACTTGCTCATCTTTCACTCTTCGTATCTTCGTGCCTTCGTGTGAGGCCATGATACCCCCCGGATTCATCGCTTTTCCTTCTCCTGTTCAAGCCGTTTCTATATCTGTGCCAGCTCGCCGAGCAATTCGGCCAGCAGGGCTTTGCGTGCTTGGTCTTTGCGTGCGGCTTCGGCTCTGTCTAGGGAGCCCGGGTCCCTAGACAAGCCGCCGAAGTCCCTAGATAAGCCTTCGGGGTTACTAGACAAGCCTTCGGGGATACGAGACAAGCCGACGCGCGCGCCACTGCTCTTGTTCTCGGCAAAGCGGGTGTCGTAGAGCGAGGCCGCCAATTTGGGGTTGCGCGGCATTGAGCTGGGCTGGTCCAGGGTTTTGGAGTCGATCCATGCATTGACGCGCAAAGAGAGACTGGGCGCTGGAAAATTACGGCCAGCTATCGAACGACTCTCCGCAAGCAGAGGGGTTGCAACGATGTGCTCGGTCGAAGCATTACCCATCATTGCCTCGCTACCCCCTGATCCCATTCGCTGCACAGCTTTCTAAACGAACGGCTGCGTGTATAGGTTTGCTGAAGATCCATGCGGGCGGTGAAGCCGGGCTGATCCGTGGTTTCACCGTAGCTGCGGCTGGCCATGCGCTCTCTGACCCAGCCTTTTGCGTCTCGTGGCGATTCCGGGTCGGTGCGATCCTGAGGGTCGAATATGAATCCTCGATGACCATTGAGAGACGGCGCGGAGGCAATAAACCAGGCCTCGAACTCGCGGTTAGCCAACACGACAGAGACTCGCCGGTGAGGAACGATATCCTGTGCACGTTGCAGGATGTTCGCGCCCAAAACGGCCGGACAGTCGTCATCGGCATCCAGCAGCACGAGTATCCACCCCTCTTGGCCGCATTTGGCGGCCGCCAAGAGCAGATGGCGCCGGAACTCTTCTTCGCGGTTCAAGAAGCGGTCGCGATGAACACGAATGGGCGGAGGTATGTCCGGGAATATATGCGCTGATCGCCACTCCGCCATTCTCCGTAAAAGAATCGGCAAGGCCGCGACTTCGCCATCGCCCTCGACAACGCACGCAATCCTCATGCGTCACTGCCCCCGAACAAATCAGCCTGACGCAGCTCTTGATCAGCCAGAAACTGTCGATCAGGTGCGAGTTGGTTGAGTCGTAACAGTTCTCCAGCAGAAAACAGGTGTTGGCGAATGGACTCCCGCGAGGCTTCATCGAGTGGAGCGATGCGGGTTTCTCCTCTCTCCGAAATGACAGCCATGATGGAATCGGTGGGTATGTCGCTATCATCGAGCAAATCCGGGCTGTGACTGGTCACGATGATCTGTGTATGTTTGGCGGCACGTGCGAGTGCCTCGCGCAATGCTGCACTCGCAGCCGGATGTAGTGCGGTTTCGGGCTCTTCTATGCCCACCATGGTCGGTGAATAATCCTGGTTGCCCTGGAATAGAGCGACCAGAATTCCCAAGGCTCGTAGCGTGCCATCCGACATGTTTTGCGCAAGAAAGCGCCATGGGTATTTGGAGCCGGCCATATCTTGCCTGAACTCCAGAGTCTCCATGGGGCCGACCTGCTTCCGTTCGATGCCATGCACCATCGGCGCCACGGTTTGCAGGTATTCCTGGATGGTGTTCAGTTGCTCGAGGCCTACCCGTTCCAGATGCGCAAGCACGCTGGCGATGTTTTCCCCCGCTGGTTTGAGCAAGCGGCCCTCCTGCGGCTTTTGCAGCTCGCGCATCAGCTTCGGATTGAGGTTGTAGAAACTCATTGACGACAATGCATCGAATACAGGACGGAAGGCGGCAAGGCCCGATGCGGCCACCAGCGCCAAGCGATCTGATGTGACGGCCGGAAACGTCGCTTCGCTAGTAGCCCGCACCTCACCACGATCAATCCGGAAAGAAGGCCCCTTTCCGATGCCACCGATCACGCACTCTTCCGTCTGGACCTCGTAGCCCCCCCCTTTGAGGGCACCTACGTTGAAAGCAAAATGCCCTTGCTGTCGATCCGGCAGGGTAAACTCAAGGCGGATACCGAAGTGCGTGGGGTGGCCGCTGGAGCGCCGACGCACCTCGCTTAAACCGCCTCGCTCATTCAGCGCGTTATCCAGGGAGCCATTGAGCGCGTCGCGTACCAAGTGAAGTGCATCGATAAAGTTGCTTTTACCCGCGCCGTTCGGTCCCACAAGGAAGGTCAATGGACCGAGGCGCACATCGCAATAGCCAATGCTTTTGAAGTTGCGGAGAATGACGCGGTTGACGAAGGGTTGATGATTCACAACATTTCCTCTTTGGCGTTTATGTGAGGATGGCGTATCGCTTTTTCGTCGCCGCCATTGTGCTCATTATTCATGCGTTATTTCCTGCAAGAGCTGCATGATGCGTCGCTCCACCTCGGCCAGTTCGGCATCGATCGCCTCCAACGGGCGCGGCGGCTTGTACTCGAAGAACTCGCGGTTGAAGTTGATCTCGTAGCCCACCTTGCCGATGCCGCCGTCCTGCTCGTCGAGCATGTCGCGGTCGATCCAGGCGTCGGCCACATAGGGGCGCACCTCGCGCAGCACGTAGCTGATGACGTCTTCCTTGAGGGGGATGTTTTCAAAATCCTTCAGGTTGGAGTCGGCCTCGTATTCGACATATTTCCGTTTTGCGGCCGGGTTAAGGCCCAGCAGCGCTTGCAGCTCATCGGGTACAAGCTCGGGGAGCGTTTGGCCGGGAAACAACGCTTCGAGGTCCAGTTCAACTTTCTTGTGTTCCTTGGCAATCACCGGCTCGGCCGCGGGGTCGACCTGGGTGAAGGCTGCTCGGAAGGCCTTTTTCTGCGCCGTGCCCTTGGCTCCCTTGGCCCAGCCTTCGACATCGTCGGGCAGGTGTTTGACGATTTTCTGTACCTCGACCCACACCTGATTCCAGTCGTGGTGTGCTTCGTTGCCGAACACCTCTTCGATAACCAGCACGGCGCCGAGCAGCTCGGGGCAAGTGTCGAGATAGCGTTCCTTGGCCTCCTGGGTGATCTGGAACTTCAGGCGCAGCGGCCGCAGGATGGTGACGCGGCGATAGCTGAAGTCGGCATTGTCGAAAATCTTGCTGGTCTTCGACTCGGTCAGCGCGCCGTGCTCGCGGGTCACCTCATCGATAGCCTTCTCATCCAGCCAGCGGCGCTTGTTGCCGAGGCTGCGTTTCATTGGCGTCCAGCGCTCGCGGGCGTCGATCAGTTGGATTTTGCCTTTGCGATGCTTTTCCTTGCGGTTGCTGAGCACCCAGACGAAGGTGCCGATGCCGGTGTTGTAGAACATCTGTTCAGGCAGGGCGACAATGGCCTCCAGCCAGTCGTGCTCGATGATCCAGCGACGGATTTCGCTTTCCCCACTGCCCGCGCCGCCGGTAAACAGCGGCGAGCCATTGAAGACGATGGCGATGCGCGAGCCGGGCTTGTCGCGGTTACCCGGCTGCCACGGCTGAAACTTGGCGATCATGTGGATCAGAAAAAGCAGTGCGCCGTCGTTGATGCGCGGCAGCTTGCCGTTGTAGCCGCGAAAGTTGGGCCAGCGATCGATCTCCTTCTTCTCCCCTTTCCAGTCCACACCGAAGGGCGGATTGGCCAGCAGATAGTCAAAGCGCATGTCCGAAAACTGATCGTTGGTCAGGGTGTTGCCGTACTCGATGCGGCTGTCCTTGTGACCCTTGATCAGCAGGTCGGAGGCGGCGACGGCGTAGGAGCGCGGGTTGTAGTCCTGACCGTAGACCTTGACCGTGGCGTGCTCGTTGTGGGCGCGCAGCCAGTTCTGACTTTCAGCCAGCATGCCGCCAGTGCCGCAGGCCGGGTCGCAGATGGTGACGATCTTACCGGGCTGGGTGAGCACCTGGGTATCGGGTTCCAGCAGCAGGTTGACCATCAGACGGATGACCTCGCGCGGGGTGAAGTGATCACCAGCCGTCTCGTTGGCGGCCTCGTTGAAGCGCCGGATCAGGTCTTCGAACACCAGCCCCATGGTGATGTTGTCTACATGGCGCGGGTGCAGGTCGATTTCGGCGAACTGGGACACCACCTGGTAGAGGCGGTTGGCTTCTTCGAGCTTCTCGATCTCCTTGTCAAACTCGAAGCGTTCGAAGATCTTGCGGATGTTCTCGGAAAAGCCGTTGATGTAATCGGCCAGGTGGCGGCCGATATTGTCCGGATCACCCTTGAGTTTGCGGAAATCGAGCTGGCTGTGGTTGTGAAAACCCAGCGGATTGCCGTCGTCGCCCTTCGCCAGTTCGTTCAGCACCCGGTCCACCAGCTGCGGGTCTTTGTCCTTCAAGGTCTCGTAGCGTTTGAGCACCGCCTCCTTGGTGGGGGCGAGCACGGCATCGAAACGGCGCAGCACCGTTAACGGCAGCATGACCCGTTCGTACTGCGGCGGCCGGTACGGGCCGCGCAGCAGGTCGGCCACGGACCAGATGAAATTCGCCAGTTGCTGAAAATTGCCTGGGGTCATGAGTGAATATCCTTGCTATCGAGATTCAGCTTGCCCTGTCCTGCCATCCGCTTGCAAAAGGCTTCAAATTGCCTTCTCGCCAGCTTGAAGGGAACCGTCTTGCTGTTTTCCCAGCGGTTGATCGTGGAGAAGCTCACGCCCAGCTCGTGAGCCAGCTCTTCTTGGCTGAGCCCCAGTTGCTGGCGGACTTCTTTGACCGTCTCTGCAAAATTTTCCGGTGCTTTTGCCATATCGAATTGCCTCAATCCCTGGTCCGCCACCCATTCACCGGCAGTAAGCGAACGCAATCCGCCCATCATACGACCCCAAATATAGCAGGTGACAACGCAGGTGGAAAAATGAAGGTTGGCGCTTAAGTCAGATTGCTCAGGCACATTCCGCCGCCACCCGGCAAGAACCGCTCAGAGGGTCAGCACGCGGGCGCGGTAACCCTATTCCGCCAGCACTTCGGCCAAGGTTGGCCGGACCTCTCCGGAGCTGGGCAGTCCGGGAATCAGGTAGACCACCCGTCCCTACTCTCCTCGTTCCACCAGGCGGGAGGAGGCGGCTGGGAAATATGTTACGTTATAACACTATGAATATCAGTCCAGCCCCGACCGACGACCGCATCCCGGTCACCGTTATCACCGGTTTTCTCGGCGCCGGCAAGACCACGCTGCTCAACCATCTGGTCCGTCAGGAGGCGATGCGCGACAGCCTGGTGGTGATCAATGAGTTCGGTGAAATCGGGCTCGACCACCAGCTGATCTGCGAACTGCCCGAGGACGCCGTTGTCGAGCTGAACAGCGGCTGTTTGTGCTGTACCGTGCGCGGCGATCTGGTCCGGACGCTCAAGGATGCCGGCTGGCGCTATGCGCGTAACGGCCAGCGCTGGTTCAAGCGGGTGGTCATCGAGACCACCGGCCTGGCTGATCCGGCGCCCATCATCCACACCCTGATGACCGATGGTCACCTCGTCGACCGCTATCGGCTGGACGGACTGGTCGCCGTGGTCGACGTGGCCAATGCGCTGGCCACGCTCAACGCGCATGACGAAGCGCTCAAGCAGCTGGCCATGGCGGATTGCCTGGTCTTGAGCAAGGCCGATCTGGCCGAGCCGGATCGAGCAGCCACGGTTATGGAAGAGCTCCAGCAGATCAATCCAGCCGCGCGCCGGGTGCACGCGCGTTGCGGCGCGGTCGATCCCTCAGCGATCATCGGCTTCGGTCTGTACCGGACCGAGCAGCGCAGTGAAGCCGTGCGCCGCTGGCTGAACGCCGAAGCCTATCAGCCCGCCTCGCCTGGCGATCGTGCGAATGACGCCGAGTCTCGCCCTCATCACCACCACGATCATGATCATGACCACGACCCTTCCCATGATCATGGCCACGATGTCAACCGCCACGACGCGCGCATCAGCGCCCGTTGTTACAACATCGAGGCACCGCTTGACCCTGAGCGCCTCGATGCGATGTTGGGACTACTGACCAAAATGGCCGGTCCCGACTTGCTCCGGGTCAAGGCCCTGCTGAACGTTCGTGGCTTTGACAAGCCGCTGGTGGTCCACGGCGTCCAGCATGTGTTCCATCCGCCGCTGACCCTGCCGGCCTGGCCCGATGACGACCGGCGCTCACGCATCGTCTTCATCACTCGTGACCTGCCCGACAGCCTGATCGATGCGCTGATGGACGTCATGGTCGATAGTCCTGCCGCGCGAGCGGAAGCGAAAACCGCCGCGAGCCGCTGATGCCTGCCGCCGTCGCCGCCATGTCGAAAACTTAGACCGCTTCATCAGCCCGGCAACGAAATACCTGCAGTGTACGCGTATCCGACCAGGCGGAACCTGGCAGCTTGGTGTTGTTGCCGGGCCATGGGCGTTTGGTCTATCTGACAGTGGGAGTGAATTCGTCAGCCTTCAGACCAGCCGGCGACCAAAGCCGTCCTGCGACGGCTCCGGCTGCCCGGCGTCAGAAACTGTAGCCGACGCTCAAGCGCACATCGCGCCCGGGCTCTTGAGTGGCGAATCCGTCCTGGGTGAAGGTGCTGTGGGCGATGTACTCCCGATCGAGCAGGTTGCGAACGGCGAAGCGCAGGCTCAAGCCGTCGATCGCCGCAGGCTGCCAGTTGAAATAGATGTCGTGAGTGCTGTAGCCCGCTTTCGGGATGAACACGATCTGGTCATCCTGGACCGAACTGAGCCGACGAATACCGGTCAGTGTGTATCCCAGGGCAATCTGATCCGTCGCCCGATAATCCAGGCTCAGCACCCCGCGGTTCCCGGTCGGGGCACCGAAACGGGCCAGAAACTGCGGCAGGTCAGGCAAATCAATGGTTCGCATCCGGGCCAGGCCCAGCGAGATGCTCAGACGATCCCAGTCATAGGTGGTCTGCAGTTCAACACCTTCGAAAGTAATCGTCTCATCGGCGTTTCTGAATTCGGTGACTGGCCGCCCCCCGAGTCCACCGCTGCCGGGCTGCTCATAGACCACGGGGTCATGAATTTGGGTTCGATAGGCCGTGAGCCGCATGCCCAGGCGATCACGCGCGGCCCAAAGACCTTCGCGCTGCCAGCTTAGGCCCGCTTCGGTGGAATCCGAGGTTTCGGCCGCCAGTCGCCCGCCGAACTCACCATTGAACAGTACGTTCTCGACCGCGTTGCCGGCGAAATGAATCGGGATGGTGCCGGCGCCGCGAGCCGACTCGCCGTAGCCGGCGAAGACCTTGAAGCCCGCGCCGAGCTGATAGTCGCCGCCAATATTGAACAGGGTCTTTGAATTACCCGAGCGGGCGTTGCGAATCCGGGTTTCGAAATCGTCATGGCGAACGCCAAACGACAAGCCGGCCCGCTCCCCGCTCATCCGGTTCTGCAGATACAGGCCAAGATTCTCGTAGCGGTTCCGGCGTGGCTCTCGATCAGCGCGACGATTGGTGCCGTCCTGCTCGAAATAGTCGAGCCCGTAGCTCAGTTCGACTTGCCATCGGCCCCATTGATAGCGGCCGACATTGCGCAGGTCGAAACCGGCGGTCTCGCTGCTGAAATTCTCACCGTTGCTGTCGGGCGCATCGAAATCGTCGGTACGGTCGTAGGCCTTGAGAGTCAGCGACCAGTGCGGCGAGTCCGGGGCGAAGCGATACTCGGCGGTTAACTGCTCGCGGCTCAAGGTTTGCCGCTGCGGCGGCCGGGCACGCAGGTCAACCGGCTGCAACTGCCAGGGATAATCGCCTCGCTGCATGAAGTTCAGCCCCGTGGCGGTATTGCGTTCGGCGCCCAGGCGCAGGCTATGGGCACCCAGATCGAGCAGGCTCAGACGCAGCAGCTCGGTGCGGTCGCGGCCACCGGAGAACGGCAGCTTGGCGCCACCACCGATGCGCAGATCATCAAACTGACTGCGGCTGTGAAAGACCAGCAACCCGAGTTGATCGGAGGGCGCCAGGTAGGCCGCGCCCACATTCCGCCAGGTGTCATCAGCGCTGGCTACCGCGGTGCGAACAAAGCCGCCGAAACGCTGTCCCGGCTGCAGGCCGTCCTGCGCGTCAATGGTTTCGAAGCGGATACTGCCGCCCAGCGCGCCGTGCCCCTGGTCGGCCGCCGGCGGTCCCGGCTGGACATCGACCTGGCGCAGAATCGCCGGATCGATGTTGGCCAGGCCGCCGCGGTGGTTGTAGAGGTTCTGGCCCTGACGGGCGCCGTCTATCGATACGTTGAGGTTCGTGCCTTCGATCCCGCGCAGGTAAATGCGCTGACCGTTTCGGGTGCCGCCGCCAATATCCACATTTGGCAATTCGGCAAAGATCTCGCGGATATCGCGCGCCTGAGTGCGCTCGATGGTGTTGATCAGTTCTGGCAGCGGTTGCCCGGTCACGGTGACGCGGGGCAGATCCTCGTCGTCGACTGCCGCTCCGGCTTCGGCGGCACTGGCCTGAGTGTTGATCAGCGAGCCTGACAAGGCCAGCACGATGGCAACTGTCAGGGAAGGCAGGTTTCCGGCTACAGTAGCTTGCAGGTACGGCGGATTGAGCATGACAGGGAAACTCCGTTGGGGCCTGATATAAATGCTGATGCGAATCGTTACTATTTGCATTATGCTACCGCACACCAACGGAGAAAACCAGCATGACTGATCGTTCCGGCATCACCCGCGCTTGCCTGCGGGCGAGCCTTTTTACCGGCCTGGCCCTGGTCTTGAACGCTTGCGGCCCGGCATCGGACTCGTCCGCGCCGGACGAGACCACCCCGATCGGCAGCGATGCGGCCGAAACGGTGACGGCCCCCGAACACGCGCCGGTGACGGTCTGGAGCTATCGTCCCGAGCCGGTGGTTCTGCCGGTCTTGAGCGCGTTCACGGCCGCAACGGGAATCCCCACCCGGCACCGCATCTTTCCCGGTGATGAACTGCTCGACGCCCTGCCTGCGGCGTCGGATGGAGAGCGGCCGGACCTGGTCCTGACCGTCGACGCGATCCGCTTCGTCGCCCTGCGGGCGAACGGACAACTGCGGCCGATGCCGGCGGAAGCTCTCGCTTCAGTTCCTGCAGAGTTTCGGGACGCCGAGGCGCACTGGGCCGGGATCAGCTGGCGCGTGCGCGGCCTGGTTCAGCGGGCCGATGAAGCGCAAGAACTGGACTGGGTGGACTTGCCCGGAGTAGCCGCGGCCGGCCGCTTGTGCGTGCGCCCCGGCGCCCATGTGTACAACCGCAGCCTGCTGGCCTGGCAGCTTGCGCGCTTCGGTCAAGACGAGGGCCTGAGCTGGGCTGAGGCAGTGTACGGTGCCCCGACCGTGGTCAGCGGCGGCGACCGCGACCAGATCAGGGCGGTGGCCGACGGGCGCTGCGACGTGGCGATCGTCAACCACTACTATCTGGCCCGGATGCGCTTGAGCGAAGACGACGCTGAGCGCGCAGCCGCCGATTTGGTCCTGTTCGGTAACCCCGGCCAGGCTTTGGCCGTGCAAGCGAACATCAGCGGCATCGCCCTGGTGGCTGACAGCCCGAACCCGACAGGCGGTGCGGCGCTGGCGGCCTGGATGCTTGACCCGGCCAATCAGGGCGTCTATGCCGATCCGGTTGCCGAGTTCCCGATCAGCTGGCCGGATCATGGACTCGAGCTCGGCGAGATCCTGGGCGCCTTTGAGCAGGTGTTTCCCGAAGCCCCTTGGCCAGCCGAGCTCAGCCCCGCCGTCGAACGCGCCGAGGCTTTTTTCGCAGGCCGCTATTAGTGGTCCTTCAACCCGATGTTAGGGTTCAGTTGGTCTGCCAGCGTTCAGGGCAAGGCGCGCCGCGCAGTGAATGGACGCAAGCCCTTTACAAGAGCCGGAACGCTGCCATGGACGCTGACAGGCCAACCCTTCGGGCGCTCCTGTGGCGCTCCGCTGCCGCGTTCCGCCGCTTGGCAAGGGCTTGTGGCCATTCCCTGCGCGGCGCGCCTTGCAGCGAAGCGCCACAGGAACGCTGAACCCTAACATCAGGTTGAAGGACCACTAGTCAGTCAAGGACGCGGTATGAGCTGCGCGCGCTCGACCGCTCGCTGTACCGGTTCATGGAATGCCGGCGCCATGGTCCGGGCGAAGGTTGAGGTGATGTGGTGAGCGTCCCGGTAGACCAGGACGTTGCCGATCACCGGCGGGCAATGATCGTCCAGGCAGAGATAGTCGGTCAGATCAAGCACCTCCACCGAAGCCGGCAGGCCCGCTTCGTCCAGCAGCGGATTGTCCAGGCCGCGCAGCGCCTGGCGGTCCCAGCCGCAGTTCGGCGCATCCGCGCCGTATCGGGCCACGCATTCCGGCACATTGAAGCCCAGCCTCGGGGTATCGCGCAGCGCCAGCACCGGGATGCCCATGGCCTTCAGCGTCCGCCACTGCTTGATGTAGCCCGGCGGAACATGTTCCGCCTCGCCTTCGCCCAGGGTACCGATGGTGAAGACCAGGTCGGGCTCGATCTCCGCCAGATACTCGGGCACGGCCAGGTTCCATTCGTGGCATGAGGGGTGACCGTGCTGAAACACGGCGGTCAAGCGGCAGGCGCTTTTGGTGACGTTCACGATCCGCCAGGGGTGCTGTTCGGCCAGGCGCTTGAACGCCGGCAGCCAGTGCGCCGAATGCGAACCGCCCACCACGGCAATCGTCAACTCCGGCGCCTCGCTGCCGAAGGCGCAGGACTGCACTTCCGGGGCGCGCGGCATCTGGTGGCAGCCGATCTCATACACGTTCGGTACATCGCCGCGCGCCGCAAGCGGTGACGGCATGGGCTCTAGCTCCGGCACATCGATACCCAGACGCTGACCGATCAGCACAACCGCGCCCGGGTAGTTCTCGTCCTCCAGCATCAGGCGCTGGAACGCTTTGACCGACTGCTGGACATGCAGCTGCCAGCCGCCCGCCAGCAGCAGGACCGGCGCCAGGCAAATCACCGCCAGGGCCGGACCCTGCCAACGCGCCGACCGGCCAGGCGCGGAAAACCGGAAGCGATTCTCGACCAGACGCGTCGTCAACCAAGCCAGCAGGATCGACAGGGCCAACAGGAAAAGGGCATGGCTGGAACGCAGAATGTCGCGGCCGGTGCCCGCCAGAAAGAACACCATCAGCGGCCAATGCCACAGGTACAGGCTGTAGGAAATCCCGCCCAGCCACTGGACCGGCGCGGCGGCCAACAGCCGATCGGCACCCCAGCGGACATGGCCGCTGCCCGCGAGGATGATCAGTGCCGCACTCAGGCTCGGCCACAGGGACATATAGCCGGGGAACTGATCAGCCGGAACCAGCAGGCCGCAGCTCAGAATCGCAATCAGGCCGAGCCAGCCGGCGACCAGCCTGAGTGCGCGGCCCGGATTGAGATGCGGCAGCGCCAGCGCGAGGATCGCACCCAGCGCGAACTGCCAGATTCGGGCGAAGGTGTCGAAGTAAGCCCACGCCTGATTGGCCTGGGTCGAGACAATGCTGTAGCCCAGTGAGCCGGCCAGGACCAGGACGACGGCAGCCGGGAACAATCGAGCAGTACTGAGTTTCAGGCCCGAGCCCAAGGCCGTCGCGGCGATCAGCAGCAGCGGCCACAGCAGATAAAACTGGCCCTGCATGGACAGCGCCCAATAGTGCTGGGTGGGGCCCGCCGCCGCGTCCTTGCCCAGGTAGTCGACGCCGGCGATCGCAAGCTGCCAGTTCTGGAAGTAAAGCGCGGAGGCGATGACCTGGGGCAGCGTCTCGGCCCAGCGGACCTGTGGCAGCCAGATCCAGCTCCCGAACACCACAAACACCAGCACCAGCATGGCCGCCGGCAACAGTCGCCTGATCAGGCGCGTCGCATAGGCGAGCAGATCAAGGCGGCCATGAGCCTGCTGCTGTCGGAGCAGCGATTCGGTAATCAGGTAGCCGGAAACAACGAAGAAAACATCAACCCCGCCCGATATCTGATCGGTCCACAGGTGATAGACGGCGACCAGCAGTGCCGCGACGGCCCGGAGGCCGTTGATTTCCGGCTTGAACGTTTTGGCACTCGATGTCACTGGCTCGCCCTGCTCCGCTCCGCCCCGAACCACCCCGAACCACTCGATCCGCCCCATGAACCGGCGCCCACCCTTTCGCCGACCGCGGGCGATCGAAACTATAGCCTATTGGTAGTTGAGCGCAAGCCGCACTCGGACACTGGCGAAGAAGGCGGGTAGCGAACAGCGCTGATAGCTGACGCCGCGTCCTGACTTGTTGGTCAGTTTGCTGGCGGCGGACCGTGCATTTGCCGGTTTTCTGGGCGCAGCCGATGCCGTCAGGGCTCGTCTTCCGACGCTGCCTGCAGCCGCTCACGACGCGCCATCTCCTCGGCACGCGCGGCATCAATGATGCCCATCAGCTCCGCCAGGTTGACATCGACCTGCTCCGGCTCGTAGCGGCCGCTCAGCGGCGAATCCGGATACAGCCGGCCGCTGGCGTACAGCGCCCACAGCTCCTTGCCGTAGTCCGTATCCAGCAGCTCCGGCTCAAAGCGACCGAAAAAACGACGCAAGCGGTCGACATCGCGGACCAGCAGCATCGCTGCCGACTGGTTCGCGGCCGCGTTGATCGCCTGCGGCAGATCGATGATGACCGGGCCCTGGCCGTCGACCAGAATATTGAATTCGGACAGATCACCGTGGATCAGCCCGGCGGCCAGCATGCGCACCACTTCGGCGATGAGCTGCTGGTGATAGGCCCTGGCGGTCGCGGCATCCAGCGCCACCTCGCCCAGTCTCGGCGCCACCCGGCCTTCGCTGTCGGTGATCAGCTCCATCAGCAGCACACCATCGACAAAGGCCAGCGGCTCGGGAACCCGCACACCGGCGGCAGCCAGGGTCTGCAGGGCCTGGACCTCGGCATTGATCCAGCTTTTCTCCTGCTCCTGGCGCCCGAAGCGAGTGCCGCCCGACATCGCCCGGCTGCGGCGACTGCTGCGATCCTTCCGACCTTCCTGGTAAATGGCAGCCTGGCGAAAACTGCGCTGATTGGCCTCCTTGAAGATCTTGGCACAGCGTCGCTGCTCACCACAGCGCACCACAAACACGTCCGCTTCCTTGCCGCTCTTGACCTGGCTCAGCACTTCGTCAATCAGCCCGTCTTCCAGCAGCGGACGCAGGCGTGGCGGGACCTTCATATCGTCAGACCAATTCAGCGGGATGAGCGGCGCGATTGTACCGCGCCTGTCAATGCCGCAAGTCCGCAGGCCTAATCTCAAGGCAAGCTGAAACGGTCCGAGAAGACCTGATCGACCGGCGGCACCTGACGCTCATAGGCACCCGCGTCGCAGCTTGTCGACCCGATCCCGGGACGCTGCTGGTTGCGCTGATCATGGAACTGCGAGCCAGCGAAAACATAACCGCTGCAGCTCGGGTCGCCCCGATTCAAGGCGATGCTGTCCGGCGCCAGGGCGTGGGTGCGGGTTGGGCCACCGTTGTCGGCCAGCGGCTGCAAGCCGATGTCGGCAGCCGGACTGGCAGTACCCGTACAGGCTGCATCCGTGCTGAGGCTGGACTGCAAATCCAGATTGCTGTTGATCACGGTGCAACTGCTGGCTCCCGGCGATTCCTGAACAATCAGGCTGTGCCAAAGGTAGAACGTGGTGAAGTCGACCGGCTCAAGCTTCTGCAAAAACAGGTCCCTTGCACCGCTGCCAGCCGTGTTGTTGTACATCGTTGAAAAGGCCATGTACAACTCGCCGGTCACATGCAGTCCGCCGCCGTCCAGCCCCGAGAGGTTGTCTGAAATCGTCGTGTTTTCCAGTGCGGTGTACCCGGTGTCGCGGTCCATGTAAACGGCCCCGCCCCGACCCATGCCCGCTTTGTTGCCCTCCAGCAGACAGCGAACGAGGGACAGATTGCTGTTGTCGGCCAGAATCGCCCCGCCATCACCCTGCACGCTGGTATTCCCGCCCAACTCGCAGTCGAACAGGTCGATGCTGCTGTCGATGGCTGCCAGGGCGCCGCCGCCGCTGCCGTTGCCGGAGGCTTCATTGTTCATGAGCCGCGCGTATTCCATCCTCAAACTCACACCCTGCTCGATCAGCAGCGCACCACCGTGCCCGTTGCTGCCTTCGACGCGGCCGCCGGTCAGGGTCATGCCGATCAAGGTGAGGATGTGAGCGCCTGAGGCCTCGAAAATCCGCGACTGGCCACCCGCATCCAGGGTAATGCCATGCGCATCCTCAGCGAGCGGGCCTTCGATGCGCATCCCGGTTGTCAGGCTGGGCATTGGCGTACCGTTCAGCGCGATCACGCCGTAGGCCAGCGAAGGGTCGAAGCGGATCTCGTTCAAGTATCCGAACAGATTGCCGGGCGCGCAGTCGTTCAGGGCCGCGGGGTCGCCGTCTCTGATCTGGAGGATCGCTTCGCGCAGGCTGCAGGCACCGTCCTCTGTGACCTGATCCTCCAGTGTCGTCACAACCAACGGCGCGGGCATGGGCCAGACCTCGATCGTGGCCGAAGCGGCGTTATTGCCAGGCGCCGGGTCGGGCGTCAGGGCGCTGATCTCCGCCATCAAGCCTTGCTCGCCAAACGCCTGGCCGCTGACTGACAGATTGAGGGAGGCGGGCTCCCCGTCCGCCAGCGCGTCCAGGCGCCATACCCCGGCGTCGGCGTCATAGGCACCGGAGCTGGCCGTGGCGCTGGCAAAGGACAAGCCGGGTGACAGGGCAATTGCCACTTCGATGTCGATGGCGGCCTGCGGGCCGGCCTGGTCGATTTCAATCAAAAAGCTCGCCGACTGTCCGAGCTGGATATCGGAACTTGATGGCGTGACCGCCAATGCCAGGTCGGCGACATTGGCAGGGAACTCGGACTCATAGGCACCGACATCACAGGCCCGGCCGGCCAGGCCGGGACGCGTCTGGCCACGTTGATCTTCGCTGAGCCCCCAGTCCTGCACACAGTCTCCGGCCTGGGCAATGGCCACGCTGCCAACACCCAGGGCATGAGTGGCCGCAAAGCCGCCGTTGTCAGCCAGCGGGCCCAGTTCGAACAAGGCGTCCGGCAGGGCTGCGGCGCCGCAGCTTGGGCCGCTGGCCATGCTGCCGATGTTGATCAGCACCGCTAAGGAAGTGGAACAGCGGTTCACGCTGAGCAGGCTGTTGATCAAGCGCAGTTGGCTGCTGTTGCCGCTGGACGAGATAACCGATACATCGCCAGTCCCGCCTTGATTGTCTGCCACGGTGACATGAAGCAGATCAACGTCGCTGTTGCTGACCCGAATGGCCGCCCCGGCCCCGCCACCGGTGACATTCCCGCTGATCGTGCTATTGCTGATCCGGCCCGTGCTATTGGCCACTGCCATCAAGCCGGCCGCTTGGTTACCAGACTGGTTGCCGACAATCGTGGTGTTTGAGATGTCCAGCGCGACCTCATTGAGATACAGGCCGCCGCCCGTGTTCCCGGTGACATTGCCTGCCACCAGCACGCTGGAGACGCTGATCACACTGTTCTCGGCGTAGACGCCACCACCAGGACCCGCCACCACGTTGTCAGCGATCAGTCCGTTGCTGAAGTTCAGGCTGCCGTCGGCGAGCCAGATGCCACCGCCGCGATTGTTGACGACACTGGTACCACTGGCGCTGTTGCCACTCACCTCAGTATTCTCGAAGGACAGCGCCGACGCATTGGCGTACACAGCACCACCGTGGCCGCCGACCTCGTTATTGCTCAACACGCAGTGGCTGAAATGGGCGGTGCCATTGAGGACGCCCACGGCGCCACCTCGTCCCAACGAACCGGTCGCTTCATTGTTCAGCAAGTGAACCCGGCTGAAGTTCACGCTGGCCCCCTCCTCGATCAACACCGCGCCACCGGGCTGCTGCAGGGGCCCGCGGCCATTGATCAGGGACAAATCGGAGAGTGTCACTTGCGCGGTTTGCCGAAAGCGGAAGTGACGGGACTGATGATCCGCATCAATCATCAGCCCGGCCGGGTTGCCCGCATCCGGCCCCTGGATCTCGAGCTGGCGGGTGATGGTCGGCAAGGCCAGGTCCGACAGAACAATGGTTTGACCGATCAGGTCAGCGCTGAACTGAATGATCGAGCCGCCGGGGTCGCCGGCAGCGCAGTCGGTCGACCCGGACTGATTGGCGGCTTCAACATTGAGCAGCGCTTCACGCAGGCTGCATTCGCCGTCGTTGGCAACGGTATCAGCCAGCGTCGTCACCACCAACGTAGCGGCACCCAATGAGCTGGCGAGCAGGTAAGTGCTGAGCCCAACAAACAGGACAAGACAGCGCATGGCAAGGACTCCAGAGTTCGTTTGACCGGGGCCTGGTGCGCGGCTGCACCAGGCTCGCATGGTCGGCAACGATGCCCGAAGGCCAACCTGTGAGCTTGAAACTGGGGTGAAATTTGCTTGAAATCAGGGCGCGCGTGCGCGCGCCCCGCGGCTACGGTGCCTGTCTGCGCCCGTCCGCGCTTCGCCTCAAGGCAAGGCGATGGGCTGGCTCGTCCCCATGCCGGGGCCGAGGATCAGCGCATTCTCCAGCACCCGGATCATGCCCAGCTGGGCAGCGCGGAAGGCCGGGGGGTGGGCGAACAGGATGACCTGGCCACGGCCGACGGATTCGCGGGTGACGTAAGCCGCCGACGCAATGCGCTCGCGCGCTTCCGGCCACAGCAGGCCGCCGGCACGAACGTTCAGGGTCTGACCGGCCGGCACCGGGGCCCAGCCGATCAGCCCGGCCGCGCGATCAGCCTCCACGTACACGCCAACCCGGAGCGGGCTTTCCACCGGCAGCCGGGCCATCAGCACCGGCGAATTGGAGAACAGGCCGATCATCTGCTCCGCACCGCCGGCGCTGAGCCAGTGTTCCGGATTGGCGCGCAGCGCGACCAGGGCACCGGAAGGCATGAACAGGCGCTGCCAGTCGTCACGACGCTTGCGCTCGTCGGCGCTGGGCAAACTGCCGTTCTCGCGCCAGGGCCAGGCCAGTTCGGCGCCGGCCGCATGATCCCAGATCGCCGACGACGAAGGCAGCGGTGAGCGCGCGGCCAGCCATTCGCGATGAATCGCATCCTGCCACGGCGCCATGTCCTCGCCCAGCGCCTGTTCCAGGCTGCGCACGGCGACCAGGGGCTCATCACCCTGCAGCAGCCGGCGGGCCGAGCCACCGACCGCGACCAGGGTGCCGCCGGCGCGGACCCAGTCGCGGAGCTGGCGCATCAGGGCGTCCGGCAGCGCCCCGCCGCCGCCCCAGGTCCAGCGATCGGGCAGGTAGATGACGTTATAGCGGCGCAGGTCCATGTTGCCGGCGCGGTCTTCATCGAGATGACTGTGGCGAACACCGAGCCGGTGATCGAGCACGTACCAGACCGCGCCGAAGTCCAGCATATTGTTGGCGCCACGGCTCATCAAGGCGATCTGCGGCCGGGTCAGCGCCCGCCATTCGCGCCCGCCCAGGTCGGCCAGATCTCCCGGCGCGCGACCGTGGCTGATTGCGTGTACGCGCACGCCCAGTTCGCCGGCCGCGGTACGGACCTGCTCGATCCAGTCCGCCTGGCCGCGGTTGTCATCCAGGGTGATCGCAATCGAGCCGACCGGCAGATCGACGCCGTTCAGGCGCGAGGCGCTGCGCGCGGCCCGCACATTGAGGCCGCGCTCCATCAGGCGAGCAGCCAGGGCGACCGTCCGGTCGTCGGCGCCGCTCGCGGCCAGGGCGATGGCTTGACCGGTGGCCGGGAAGCTCGATGCGGGCAGCAGGTCTGCCGGATCGACCCGCTCCAGACCGGCTTCCAGATGCTCCGGCACGCTGACAGCCTCCAGGCCGAACATCATGCTGATGTTCCAGCCGGTGGTGTCGTAAATCGTGCTCTGGCCGCGCGCCAGCACGCGCTCGCGCTCGGCCTTCAGCGCGGCCTCGGACATGCGCGGATCGAACTCGAACATCGCTGCCAGCAAGCGCGCTTCCGGCTGCCGGTTGCGCAGCACCAGGCTGCCGGCCGGCAGGCTGTGGTTGCGCAGTTCGCGACCGATCTGATCGGTCGCGCGGGCCACCCGAACATCGCGACTCAGGCGATACAGCTCGAAGCCCTGGATCGCAACCAGATCAAGCAGATCGGCCAGGCGACCGTGATTGTCGGTCGGCAGGATGACGAAGCTGCGGCTGGCGTAGGGGCCGCGCGCGGATACCGAGGCGGCGCGGTCCTCGGCGAAATCCCGCAGCATGCGGCCGCGCTCGCGCCGCAGGGTTTCCAGATTGGCGAAGCTGGCCAGCAGCTGGTGGTGTACCGACTGGCGGTAGCTCAGCAGCTCGGTGGCGCGCTGCACGCCATCCTCGGCAATTCTGGCCTGCTCGTACAGAATCCCCAGAGCCCCGCGCAGCGAGGCCCAGGCGTCGGTGTAGCCCGGGTACCAGTCCTCGTGCCACTCGCCGGAATAGTAGGGGTAGCCGAAGGTATCGAAGGCGCGAGCCATGTCGTCGGCAAAGACCTCGCTGGTGGTGCGGCGATACGGCGGCAGGTTCGGGTTATGCGGCTCGCGCGCCGGCGAGAACAGATAGGTGTCCTGGGCGCCCATCTCATGGGCGTCGACGAACAGCAGCGGCCGCCAGCGGGCGATATGCGGAATCCTGCCGCGAGTTTCGGGATGGCGGGCGTAGATCCAGTCGCGGTTGAGATCGAACAGGTAGTGGTTGCCGCGCCCGAACGGCCAGTAGCCGGTATGCAGCAGCGACTGATCATCGACATTGGGATGCTGGCCGCGAGTCTGGAACACGGCATTGACGAAGCGCTCGCGCCCGTCCGGATTCATGTTCGGATCGACGATCACGACCAGCTCGTCGAGCAGAGCCCGAGTCTGCTCCGAGCGATCGGCGGCCAGGTGGTACATCACCGCCAGCGCCGCGTCCGAGCCCGAACTCTCGTTGCCGTGGATGGAATAGGCCAGCCAGGCCACACCGGGCAGCTGATCGAGCAGGCGGTCGCGCTCGCCGCTGGCCAGGCCGCGCGGGTCGGCCAGCCGGGCCATACCGTCCTGAACCTCCTCGGCGCGAGCCAGATTGCCCGGGCTGGATATCACGAGGTAAACAAGCGGCCGGCCCTCGTAGCTCCGCCCGTACTCGACCAGATCGACCCGGTCCGAAGCTTCCGCCAACAGGCGCGCATAGGCGTCGATCTGGGCCGAGGTCGCCACCCGCTGGCCGACCGGGAAACCTAGAAAGGCATCGGGGTTCGGTATCGCCGGATCATGATTGGCGTGCGCGGGATAGATTCCCTGCCCGTAATCGAGATCGGCCAGCTGCGATGACGGGGTCGGCGCGTAGGGCGTGGCCGACCAGGCCAGAGCGGGCAGCAGGAAGAGGAGAAGGAACGGTCGGATCATCATGGAGTCCATCGAAAACAGGAGCGGGAAACGCCTAAGGTTACCAGCCTGTTTCGGTCCGAGGGGCTCAAAAAGCCAAGGAATCGACCTGAGTGCGACACTGGCCAAGCCAGACAAGCAAGGGCACGGCCCTGGCAAGCGATGCCGACGAGATCAGGCGTCGAATCCTGAAGCGACGCGGCGTCGGATGCGCATCGGCATCAAAGTGCCTGACTTGAAGTGTGCGAAACTGTCCATAGACGAAGCGGGCACATGGACTTTCAGGGGCCGGAAATGCCACGCTCTGCCATGCGGTTCCTGAAGACTTGCATGACCCAGCCATGGACTCGGGGCAGAGGCCTGAGTCATTGACCTAATCCGGATGAGCTTTACATGACTCGAGTCGTTCCCGTTGTTTTGGTCACGGTCTTTGTTCTGGCCGGCTGCGCACCCGGCCACTCCGAGAATATTCGGCTGACCCCCCTGACCGAGCTGGTCCTTGGCGACGATCCCGGCCTGCTGGCGGCGGGACTGGGTGCGAACGAGGTCGTCACGATCCATGCGCTGCGCACCGCCAGCTATCAGGTCTTCGAAGACGGCCAGCCGACCAGACGCGAAGTCGGCCTGCTGGCCTGGGGCCGTTTCCGCGCCGACTCGCGCGGCGATATTCGCAGCGGGGATGCGCCACTGGCGGGCAGCTGGGCAGGCAGCGACTTCAACGGGCTGCTCTGGTCCGGCTTTCCAATCGGGCACCCCGCGCTGATCGACCTGACGCCGGCCGACGTCCTGGGCGGCACGCCGGAAGATCCTGAAACGCTGCGGATCGTCCTGGAACGGGCCGACGGCGGGCGCTGGTCGCAGGACATCAGCCTGCTGCACTACAGCGACAGGATTCACTTTACCGCCGTTGGCGTTAACGAAGCCCCCGAAGGCGGGGTCGCCGGGGGCATCAGCGCCGTGCTGGCGGCGCCGGCCGGTGCCGCCGATCTGCCGGCGCTGATCCAGCTGCACGGCAGCGAAGGCGCCAATCCAGCCGCCTCGCGGCGCTGGGCCGGACGCATGGCCGAGCGCGGCTTTGCCGCCCTGGCCCTGCACTACGCGGCCTATCCTTGGGCCGGCGGCATCGATGGTGTCGAGCCCGCCCTGATGAACGTACCCATCGAGACCCTGGACCGCGCCCGCGCCTTCCTGAGCGAGCGTCCCGAGGCCGACCCCCATCGGATCGGTGTGATCGGCATTTCCAAGGGCGCCGAGCTGGCCCTGGTGGCCGCCAGCCGCTATGACTGGATTCAGGCAATCATCGCCTGCGTTCCCAGCGACGTGGTCTGGGCCGGTTTCGGGCGTGAGCTCGAAGACGGCGAGGGCCTGTCGTCCTGGTCCTGGAACGGCGAATCGCTGCCCGCGATCCCTTACGACCGCTACGACGATGTCTTCGAGGGCACGGCCACCGCCGCGGAAGTGCATCGTCGTTCGCGCGCGCTGCTGAACGACGAGCAGATTGCGGCCGCTCGTATCCCTTCAGAACAGATTAATGCGCAGATCATGCTGATCAGCGGTGGCCGCGATCAAACCTGGCCCTCGATGGACATGGCCGATGCGATCGAAGCGGCCCGTGGTGCAGCCGGCCTGGCCGCCCGCACCACCCACCTCCGCTTCGAGGACGGCAGCCACTTTGTCTGCGGAGACGGCACTCGCCCGCGCCGCCTCGCCGCGCTCGAAGACTCAGACGCAACGACAGCAGACACCGCTACCGCAGACGGCATCGCCAACAGCGCCGCGTTCAGTGCCAGCCTGGACTTCCTGCGCTGGGCGCTGGGCGCATCGACGAACTGAACGCCAAGCCCCCGCGCTCGAAAGCCTCCGTCGTCATGCCGCCGAAACAAGCGCGGCATGTCAGCTCATCGGCCACCTGACCGTCTTGCAAACGACCTGAGACGAAGCGGCTCACGGCGGCTGGAAACGATCGGCAAAAATCTCATCGGCACCGAGCGGATCGCAGCCGACCAGGGGCACATTGACCGGCTGCAGGGCGAAGCGACCGTCTTCCGACCGGAACTCCGGCACGAAGCGGGCTGAGGCTTCCAGGCTGAAGCGGCCGTCACTGCTGATCACCACCGGCCGAAGCTCGGCTTCCAGCTGAAAGCGCGCGTCAGCGTCCACGCTCTCGGCAGCGGCCACGGGCAGTGCGGCCAGCGCCGCCAGGCCGGTGCACAGCGCCCAGGCCACGGCAGGACTGGAGCGCGCGCTGGCGCGCTGCGTTGACTGAACTTGATGATCCATCATCATTTCAGCGCGCTCCAATCAGCGCTTCCAGGCGCTCCAGACGGGTCTGATAATCGGCGTCGCGGCGTTCGAGCTCTGCGCGCAACGCGGCATTCTCGGCGTCGACACGCGCCAGCGCTTCCTGCGCGAGGCTCTCGCGGGCAGCCAATTCCTGCACCGCGTTGGTCAGCAGTGCGGTCAAGCGGTCGTACCTCACGCCCTCGACCTCGCCGGCGTCATCGCGAGTGACAAAGCGCTCGTCAATGTCCGCGATCGCCTCGGCGACGAAGCCCACATCCTCCGCCCCGGATTCCTTCCAGCGATAGCCCACCGCCCTCA
>JBJHCC010000049.1:0-28543 GCA_050485825.1 Gammaproteobacteria bacterium | reverse complement strand
GTGCTGGAGCTGGCCGAGCTGGGCGTCGACGCGGGCGCGGATCTGGTCGCCACGGCCTATGAGCCGCCGCCGAAGCGCTCCGGCGGCAAGAAGGTCGGCAGCGTCGCCGAACAGGTCGCCGAACTGAAGAACAAAGGATTGCTGTGATGAGCCGAGTACTGATCATTGCCGAACACGATGCCGGCAAGCTGAGCCCCGCGACCGCCAAGGCCCTGAGCGGCGCGCTGGCGCTGGGCATTGACGAAATCGACATGGTGGTATTCGCCGCTGATCCCGCCCCGGTCGCCGAGCAGGCTGCCCGGCTGGCCGGCGTCAGCCGCGTCCTGAGCGTGGCCGGCGACGATTTCGCCCATCCGCTGGCTGCTCGCCTCGCCCCCGAGGTCGCGGCCCTGGCGGCCGACTACAGCCACATCCTGACGGGCTCGACCACCTTCGGCAAGGACCTGCTGCCGCGGGCCGCCGCCCTGATCGGCGTCAACCAGGTCTCCGACATCATGGCCGTGCTGGGCCCGCGCCGCTTCAAGCGGCCGATCTACGCCGGCAATGCCATCGTCACCGTCGAGGTGCCTGAGGGCGGGCCGGTGGTCGGTACCGTGCGAACGGCTTCCTTCCCGGCCGCGGCCGAGGGCGGTTCGGCGGCGATCGAGACGCGTCCCCCCCAGGCCGCCGATCCGGGCCACACCCGCTTCGTCAAGGTCGAGGGTTCCAGCGGCGAAGGCCCGGATCTGTCGTCCGCGCCGATCGTGGTCTCGGGCGGCCGCGCGCTGGGCTCCTCGGAGAACTTCGCGATCATCTACAGCCTGGCGAAAAAGCTGGGCGCGGCGGTCGGCGCCTCGCGCGCGGCGGTCGATGCCGGCTACGTTCCCAACGAGCTGCAAGTGGGCCAGACCGGCAAGATCATCGCCCCGAACCTGTATTTCGCCATCGGCATTTCCGGCGCCATTCAGCACCTGACCGGGATCAAGGATGCCGGCACCATCGTGGCCATCAACAAGGATGCCGAGGCGCCGATCTTCGAAATCGCCGACATCGGCCTGGTCGGTGACCTGTTTGAACTGGTGCCGGAGCTGGAGAAGGCGATCGCCTGAGTCGAGCCCGTCCCTTCCGCAATCCGAATAATCGGGACGGGCGACCAGGTCAATCCGCGGCCGCAAGACCCGGGCGACCCGCAGCGTCGTCCGGGTTTTCTTTTGGGTAGACTGAAAATGCTGGTGAATGCGCGCTGATCACGTACTCGACTCCGCTATGCTGTCGGGCATGTGTGCGGCCAGAGGGCCTTGTCCCTCAGGCCATCGTTTTGTCGACCGCCTGAACAGGCGGCGGCCCTTTTTTCCGGTAAGGCCCCGCGCGCTTCGGCGATACCGCAAGGGCCTGATGCACAAGGCCGTCTGACCGATGGGTTGGTCAGACGGCGAGTTGGGAAAGGCAATGGGCGGATGGGAGAGGGTCCATGCGCAAGCAAATACTGGCGGTCTGGTTCGGGCTGCTCACGGTGGGCGGGGTGTCGACAGCGGCCGCTGAAGCGGTCCAGTGGAGCGGATTCATCGCTGCGCGCGCCGGCTCGGTCGAGGGGCCTGAGGCCTGGGGCGAGGGGGGATTCGGACGCTTGGGCGCCGGCGCCGACGGGCCTGGTGAGCGTGATCTGTGGGCCCGGGGAGAGGCCCAGTGGGGCTTGAGCGCGGACCTCGGCGTGAGCTGGCAGCTGGGTCTGCACGCACTGGCCCGGCTGGAAGATCCGAATGCGGTCGGGCAGGCGGTCGGTCTGACCGAGGCCTGGCTGGGGTGGCGCCGCGCGCTGGGCCACCAGGGCGAACTGAGTGCCAGGGCCGGAATGTTCTTCTATCCGTCCTCGCAGGAAAACGTCGAAGCGCTTTGGGGCTCGCCCTATACGCTGAACTACTCGGCCATCAACAGCTGGCTGGGCGAGGAGTTCCGGCCGCTGGGGCTGGACCTGGAATGGCGCCGCTTCCTCGCCGGTGGCGCCGAACTCACCCTGGGCGCCACCGTGTTCGGCGGCAACGATACCCTGGGCACCCTGATTGCCTGGCGCGGCTGGACGATGCACGACCGGCTCTCCGTGCTGGGCGAGCGCCTGGCGCTGCCGCCGAATTTTTCGCTGGAGCCGGATCGTTACTTCGGACTCAGCCAGCGTGCGTTCCGGACCACGCCGATCGGGCGCGACCTGGACGGTCGGCCGGGCTGGGCGCTGCGCCTGCGGGCCGAACGCCCCGGCCACGTCAACGGCCAGATCGCCTGGATCGACAATCGCGGCGACCGGCGCCTGCACGGTCGCGAATACGCCTGGGATACGCGCTTTCTGCTGGCCGGCGGCCACTGGCAGCTCAGCGAAGCATTCGAGCTGCTCGGCGAGTGGACCCAGGGGCGCACGACCATGAACTTCCCCGGTATGCCCTGGGTCGACACCGACTTCCGCGCCGGCTATCTGATGGCTTCCTGGCAGCGACAGGGCGCGCGCTTGTCGCTGCGCCATGATCGCTTCCGGGTCGATGACCGGATCGGCAATCTGATGTGGGGTCTGTTCGACGATCGTGGCCACGCCTGGACCCTGGCCTGGCTGTTCGAGACCGGCCGGCGCTCGCGTGTCGGCGTCGAGCTGCTCCGGCTGGACAGCCGCCGGCCCATCGCAGCGCAGTCCGGGGCCGCCGCCGATACCGACGGCACCCAGATCAGCCTGGAGTGGCGCTGGGTCCTTTAGACGCCGCGCAAGCCTTTCGTGATCAGCCGCTGGCGGTGGCCGCGGCCGATTGGCGTCGGATCTGGATCAGCCGGGCGAGCAGGGCGCTGACGTCGGTATAGCGATTGGCAGGGTCCTTGGCCAGGCAGTTCAGAATGATCGCTTCGAGATCGGGCGGGATATCCGGCCAGATCGCCGAGGGCGGCGTCGGCTCGGACTGGACATGGGCCATGCAGACCTGCACTGAGGTGTCGCCTTTGAGCGGCAGCTCGCCGGTGAATATCTCGTTCATCATCACGCCGACCGCGTAGATGTCGCTGCGCTCGTCGGCAGGCTCGCCGAGAATCACCTCGGGTGCCATGTAGTTGGCGGTGCCCACCAGGGTGCCGGGCCGAGTCAGCGCCTGATCATCGCGGCTGAGCTGGCGGGCGATGCCGAAGTCCATCAGGCGGGCATTGCCGCGCTGGTCGAGGATGATGTTGGCTGGCTTGATGTCCCGATGAAGGATGCCGGCAGCGTGCGCGGCCTCCAGGCCCTGCAACACCTGACGGCAGACGCGCAGGCCGGCGGCCAGGTTGAGCCGCCCCGAGCGCTTCAGCAGCTGGTGGAGGCTGATGCCGCGCACGTACTCCATCGAGATGAACGGCCGGCCATCGATCTCGACCCAGTCGTGCGTGCGCAGTACATTGGGATGGGTGATGCGTCGGGCCAGACGGATCTCGCTTTTCATCCGCTCGATGTCGGCTTCATCCGCGGCCAGTTCGGGGCTGAGCATTTTCAGCGCGACGATGTCGTCGAGTTTGCGATCGCGCGCACGGTAGACCTCGCCCATCGCGCCCGCGCCGAGGCGGGCGAGAATCTCATAGCGATCGCCGAGCACAGCGCCGGGTTGCGGCAGCGGTTGCCGCGGCCGCGCCGGGACGGGGCGCTGCGGCAGGGCAAGGGTGGCATCCGGATCGGTCGCGTCGACGCCAAGCAGCTGGTGAAAGCGACGACCGCTGCGCTGGCCCTCGGCCACGCCGAAGGCTGCGGGGGCCAATGCCAGCGACTCGGTGAGCAGTCGATGCGCGGCGGGCGACACCAGCAGCCGGCCGGGTGCGGCTTCTTCGACTAATCGGATGCAGTGCTTGAGGGCCTGGCCGGCCAACTGTGGGGCGACAGTCTCGCCCATCGCAAGGCGTCGGCTTGACAGGGGCCCGTAGGCCAGGCCCAGGGCGGGCGCGGGCTCGGCGCTGGCGTAGCGCTTGAGCAGCTCGGCCAGTGCCGTCGCCAGGCCGGCACGCTTGGACTCGTCGAAGACCAGGTAGTAGCGCCGGTTTTCGCCCGGCACCAGCGCAGCGCCGGCCCGCCCGGCCAGCGCCATCAGGTCGATCAGGCGCGCTTCATCGACGCCGTCCTCGCTGTCCCACTGCAGGCCGATCAGCGCGGCGGTGGCGGTTCTGGCTGAACTGATGGCCGCGGTCGGCGGTCCCGGGTCGGTGGCCTCGGCGTCGACCGTGGATTCGCCGAGCTGCGTCGATACATCGGTGACGTAGCCGGCAATCTCCTGCTGCTCGCGCAGATCGGCCAACAGTCGGCTGACGGCCCGGGCCAGCAGCCCGACTTCGTCGCGTCGCTCGATATCGATCAGCTGCTGATAGTCGCCCTGAGCGGCCTGATCAGCAATCTCGGCCAGCGCAGACACGGGGCGGGCGATGCGCCGAGCCATCCAAACCGATAGCAGCAGCGCAACCAGCACGGCCAGCAGCCCGGCCACCGCCAGCGTCGTCTGTATCGCCCGGTGTCCGGCCATGCGCGCATCCAGCGAGTCGATGGTCAGCGCCGCGGCCAGCACGTCGCCAGCCGCGTCGACGATGGGTTCGGCTCGGGCCACCCATTTTTCCCCGTCAAAGGCCAGGTCGATCCGGTCCACCGCATCGCCTGCGCGCAGACGTCCGCCGACCGCCTCGCTGAGCTGGGCCAGCAGGCGTTCATTGCGGCGCAGATCAAGGGTGCTGGCGACCACCGCCAGGTCGCGCTCGCCGAGGCCCAGAAACACCACGTCGACGCCGGTGACCCGCTTGATGTCGGCGGCGACGTCGTTGTCGATGGCCAGGCCGCTGACCAGGAAGCCGACGACCTCAAAAGCCGTTGTCACCGGGACTACTGCGGCGTTGTAGAGCCGGCTGCCTTCGCGCCAGGGCCCATACTCCGGTGTCAGCTCGGCCTTGGCGGCCGCTACCAGCGGGTGGGTTGCACGCGACTCGCGCCCGGCCTGCGGCCGATCGGTGCGCACCAGCACCTGGCCATCCGGATCCAGCATCATGGCGAAATCCAGCCCCATTTCGCGGCGCCGTTCGTCCACCTGATCGAGAATCGAGCGCAGGTCGATCTCCTCCGGACCATCCAGGCCGCCGCGAATGGCCTCGACCAGATAAGCGGTGAAATGCGGATCTGCCGCGACAAGGTCAGAGGTCAGAGCCACCTCACGCGCGGTGGACTGTTGCAGGTAGCGCTGGATCGACTGGCTGGCCGACAGCGAATCCGTGACGGCGCGGTCGGCGATACGTTGACCGATCGTCCAGGCGCCGCCGACCGCCAGCAAAACGGCCAGGGCGACCAGGGCGACGGTGACCAGGGCAATGCGGGAGGCCAGAGAGCGCATGGGCGTCAGCAATCGTCGAATCGACCGAGTGTAGCCGATGACCGGAGGCGAGCAAAGCGCCCTGGTCAGTAGCGGCCGCGGCGAGCAGGGCGTCTGAGGCGGTCGCGGCCGGGGCCGAGCTGGCGCACCGTCAGCTTGAGTTCGAGCACGCCGAGCTCGGTCTCGCCGGACTCGAGCTGCAGATCGAGCTGACGGGCTTCGGCGCGCTCGTGCCAGATCGTCAGGCGGCCACTGGCCGGCGCGATCTGATCGAGACGGAAGCGACCGTCGCGGTCGGGCGTGGCGAAGTGGTCGGAGTCGATCACGACGATATGGGCCGACATGGTGCCGTGCACATTGCAAAACACCCGAACCAGGCCGGCCTGATCGAAGCGCACGGTCTTGCCCGGGCTTTCGCCGTACAGGCCGAGATCGAAGACATTGCCTGGCGAGGAGGAAAAGACGTTGTGAAGAATCGGATCCTCGTTCGGGAACACGACGCTGTCGCCGACTCGAATGGGCAATACGCGCGGCGCAAACTGGCGTCGCAGCGTGGTCATGGTGGCCAGGGCAGGCTCGGCAGCGGGCCCGAGTCCGCCGTCCGGTTCGAAATACACCAGCGCCAGTCTGAACTCCGTCGGGTCCTCAAGCGGCTCGCCGTCGGCGTCGAGCAGGCGCAGACTGCCGCTGATGCTGGCCGGCGGCGAGGCCGAAACGGGGTCGGCTGGCTCCGCATTGGCAGTCGCCGCCAAGAGGCAGGCGATGAGGACGATCAGGCACCGCGACACTGAGAGGCCGGGAATCCGGCTGAACTGAGAAGCCATGGCGACATTATGCACAGTGGCTCGCCATCCCGACGATGGAATCGGGTGAACTGCCCGCTGATCCCGGGTGAACGCCCTGGTGCCGGACCGCCGATGGACGGCATCAAGCGGGCCCGAGTCGGCTTCTCCACCTTGAGGGGATCCCACCGTTTCCTGCTGGATAGCGGCAACACCTCAATCGCGGCGTGGCTGGGGTCCTCGATATGCCACTCATTCTTGCGAGCTGAGGCTTGCTGTCCCGCCGGCATGACCGGTTTGACGTGAGCCTGACCATTTCTGCGTGAGCGGTGGCAAAGCCAGTCAGTTCCGGTAGCCGTTTGGCGACGGAGAGAAAAGATCGAAAGCCACGAGCTATTGGTCGTCCAGCGCTTCGACGGTGATGTGGCACACAAAATGCATATGAACCGCCAGAGCGCGACCGCGCAAGCGCGCTGGTCCTGAATTCGAACTGATACTGGAGCCGAACAAACATGAAGAAGCAGACTGGATTTACCTTGATCGAACTGATGCTGGCTGTGAGCATTCTGGCCATCATCATTGGCGTTGCTGTTCCCAACTACCAGAAATACGTCGTTCGATCGAAAGTGAGCGAATGCACCAGTCTGGCTTCCCCAGCCCTGCTGGAAGTGGCGATGTTCTACCAGATCCATGATCGCTTCCCGGAAACCAATGGCGAAGTCAACTGGCAGTTCCATCCGACGCGCTACTGTGAAGACATCTCCATCCGGACAGGCGGTGCCGTCCTGGCCACAACGCGGGGTACGGGTGCCGCGGAAGCCCCCGCGCTGCAGTGGCTCCCGGATGTATCGGACGGTTCGGGATTCCAGGTTTCCTGGACCTGTGAATATGTCGCCGGCCTGCCTTCCCAGGTTCCCGCCAACTGCCGGAACCATGGCGACATGGCCACCGGCGGCGGATCCGGTAGCGGCGCAGGTAACGGCGGCGGCAACGGCGGCGGCAACGGCGGCGGCAACGGCGGTGGCAATGGCGGCGGCAATGGCGGTGGCAATGGCGGTGGCAATGGCGGTGGCAACGGCGGCGGCAATGGCGGTGGCAATGGCGGCGGCAACGGCGGTGGCAATGGCGGCGGCAACGGCGGTGGCAATGGCGGTGGCAATGGCGGTGGCAATGGCGGCGGCAACGGCGGCGGCAACGGCGGTGGCAATGGCGGTGGCAACGGCAATGGCAATGGCAATGGCAATGGCAATGGCAATGGCAATGGCAACGGCAATGGCAACGGCAATGGCAACGGCAACGGCAACGGCAACGGCAACGGCAACGGCAACGGCAACGGCAACGGCTGAGGAACGCCTGACTTGAAGCACATGGCGGTTGTGCAGCACCGCGGTACACTGTGATGATGAAGCGATTCGCGCTGTATGGTTTGCTGCCATTGATGTCGGCCCCCGTCCTGGGGGCCGATGTCGTTTCCGTGCGGGCGTTGTCCGAAAGCGCGATTCCGCTCGAGCGAAAAACAGGGCCGCCGGTGTTTGAGCGGAGCGCCCGTGAAGGGCGCGGAGCGAGTTCGGTGGACCCCGCCTGGACTTGAGCACTGCAGGGAATCGGCCGCCCGTCAGGGCGGTCGACAATCCGACGGACTGATGCGCAAGGCACTCCGCCCTGAAAGCATGGCTGAGTCAGGAACGTAATCAAGTTGATGTTTGGGTCCCAACAGGTCTGGTGAATGAGAAAAGAAATCCATCTGCGGCAGGCCCAGCCCGGCGATGAAAACCTGCTGCTGGCCATGATCGGCGAGCTGGCCGCCTATGAGCGTTTGGCCGACGAAGTGCAGGCCACCCCGGCCCTGCTGGCCGAGGCTCTGTTCGGCGCCGAGGCGACGGCCGAAGCGGTCATTGCTGAATGGAACCATGAGCCGGCTGGTTTTGCGCTGTGGTTTCGCAACTTCTCGACCTTCATCGGACGGCCCGGCCTGTACCTGGAAGACCTGTACGTGCGCGAGGCCCACCGAGGTCGCGGCCTCGGCAAGGCGCTGTTGTTGCATCTGGCCGCGATCGCTCGGGCGCGTGGCTACGGCCGGATGGAATGGAGCGTGCTGGACTGGAATCAGCCCGCGATCGACTTCTATCGAAGCCTTGGAGCCCGGCCGATGAGCGACTGGACCGTGTTCCGGCTCGACCGGGCGGCACTCGCGGCCCTGGCCGAGCTGTCGTAGCCTTGACCTGGTGCAGCACCAGCCGTGACTTCCCTCACATCAAAGCAGACCGGAGCCGCGATAGACTACCGGCATGCGTTTCTCAAGGTATCAGCTGCTGCTCCTGATCCTGCTATCGGCCCCCGGGCAGGGGGCCGAAATCGTTTCTGTGCAGGCGTTTTCCGAGATCGCGATCCCGCTTGAGCGCCAGGCCGCGGCCCGGGTCGAGAGCCTGAATGAGGCGATGCTGTCGGCTGAGCTCAGCGCCCGCGTCACGGCCTTGCCGGCGCGCATCGGCGCCGAGCAGCGGCGGGGTGATTTGCTGGTGGAGCTGGATCGCGACAGCTACCTGCTGCAGCGCGAAGCCGCGCGCGCTCGGGTCGAACTGGCCGAGGCCGGTCTGGATATGGCGCAGCTGCGTGCCGAGCGAGCACGGCGGCTGGCGCCGGACCGATTCGTTTCCGAAGATCAGCTGCTGGAGGCGGAAACGCGCTTGCGTCAGGCCAGCGCCGAGCGTTCCCTGGCTGCCCAGGAGCTGGCCCAGGCCGAGCTGGCACTGAGTCGCACGCGGATTCTGGCGCCGTTCGACGGGGTCGTCACCGCTCGCCATATCGGCGTCGGCGCGCTGGCCGCGCCGGGCACGCCGCTGCTGGAGATGGTGGCGACCAGCGATCTGGAGGTGGTGGCCGGCATTGCGCCGGATCTCGCGCCTGGGCTGGCTCGGGCCGAGCGGGTCGAGTTCGTTGCCGGGGAGCAGCGGCTGCCGCTGCGCCTGGCCCGTGTGTCGCCGGTCCTCGGCCGCGGTGCCCGCCATCGCGAAGCAAGGCTGGTATTCGATGCCGAAACCGCGCCAGCCGGCAGCGAAGGCCGAATCGTCTGGCTGGAACCGCGCCTGGCCCTGCCAGCGGACTTTCTGGTCCAGCGCGAGGGTCGGCTCGGCGTGCTGCTGTTCGATCCCATTGGCCAGCTTGCCGAATTCCTGCCGATGCCCGGGGCGGATGCCGGGCGACCGCATGCCACCGACCTCGATCCCGCCGCCTTGCTGATCGTCGACGGCCGCCGCCGCGTGCAGCCGGGCGACCCGGTGCGGCCGCGCTGACGGCTCGATCTGCCGCGGGCGAAGTCGGCGATGCTGAAGACCCTGTACAGCAATCACCCGCTGGCCAATGTTTTCATGGTCGTGGTGCTGGTCATGGGCCTGGCCGCGTTCTGGCTGATGCCGCGCGAGCGCGACCCGGAAATCAATTTCAACTGGATCAACATGAGCACGGTGCTGCCGGGTGCCTCGGCGGAAGACGTCGAGCGGCTGATCACCGACCCGCTGGAAGAAGCCATTGCGAGGCTTCAGGATGTGCGCTTCGTGGTGTCCTCCAGCCGCGAGAACGTATCCAACATCCTGGTCCGCTTCCAGGATCTGTCCGAGCGCGAGTTCGATCGGCGGGTGGCCGACCTCCGGCGCGAAGTCCAGGCCATGGTCAACGACGAGTTCCCGCCCGAGGCTCGCGACCCCAACATTGCCGAAATCACCAGCTCCAACGGCTTTCCCACGGCCATGGTGCTGGTCGTGGGTCAGGCCGACGACGACAGTTTGCGCGCGGCCGCCCGGCGGACCCGACAGGACCTGGAGCGACTGGGCCGGGTCGACCAGATCCTGGCGCAGGGTTTGAACGACCCGGAGCTGCAGATCCTGTTCGATCCGCCCGCCCTGGTCGGCCGCGGCCTGAGCGCCCTTGACCTGTCCCAGGCCGCGGCCGGCTGGTATCAGGACGTGTTCGCCGGCCGCCTGCGTACTGCCAGCGGACAATGGTTGATTCGGTCCGAAGGCCGCTCCATCGATCCCGACGAACTCAGCGGCCTCACCCTGCGCACGCCCGGCGACGGCGGGGTGGTGCGCTTTGACGAAGTGGCGCGACTGCGCCTCGGCATGGGTATTCCGGAACAATTGGTCCGATTCGAGGGCCGGCCGGCGATTCTGCTATCGGTCAACAAGCGCGCCGGGGCCAACACGCTCGAGCTGATTGCCGATCTGGATCGCTACATCGCCGATCGCAACCCGGTGCTGGCCGAGCAGGGGATCGGGCTGGTACTGGCCGACGATCAGACGATCAGCACCCGCGAGGCGATCAATGTCATGCGCAACAACGCGCTGGTCGGGCTGCTGCTGGTGCTGGCCGTTTGCTGGGTGGTCCTGGCCGCGCGCATTGCCCTGTTGGTCGGTATCGGGCTGCTGCTCTGTGTCGCCGGTACCTTTGCCGTGCTCTACGCCTCGGGCATGACGCTCAACATCACGGTCCTGCTGGGCGTGGTGATCGTGCTGGGCATGCTGGTCGATGTGTCGGTGGTGATGGTCGAGGCGATCTACTACCGGCTGCGTCTGGGGCAGGCGCCGTTAAGCGCCGCGACCCGCGCCCTGCGCGAGGTGGGCGTCCCGCTGACCGCATCGGTGCTGACCACCATCGCCGCGTTCCTGCCGCTGATGTTGATGCCGGGCATCATCGGCAAGTTCATGTTCGTCGTCCCCTTCGTGGTCACGGTGGGCTTGCTGTTCTCGCTGGTTCAGGCGTTCTGGGTGCTGCCAACCCAGGTGGTTCACAGCCGCTACCGGCCGGTGCGCGGCCAGCTGGATCGTCGGGCGCGTTTCTCCCGTCGGCTTCGAACGAGCTACGTGCGCGCGCTGGCCTATGTGCTGCGTCGACCCAAGCGTTTTCTGAGCCTGGCGGGCCTGAGTTTCGTGCTGGCCCTGGCGGCCGTGGCCGCCGGCCTGGTGCGGCTGGAGTTCTTCGCCTTCGATCCGCTGCGCGTGTACTTCGTCCAGATCGACATGCCGGGCGATGCCGCCCTGGAAGATACCCTGCGAGCGGTCGAGCAGGTCGAAGCGCGCGTGCGCGAAAGCCTGCGTGACGGCGAGGCCAGGGCGGTGTTCAGCCTCGCCGGCGCCCAGTTCACTGACGTCGAGCCGCTGTTCGGCGATCAGTTCGGCCAGGTCGTGGTGTCCCTCAATCCGGCCAACGGCGGGCGCAGCGTGGGCCGGATCATCGACGAGATGCGCGAGCATGTGCTGGCGACGCCGATCGATGGCGGCATCGCCTTCCTGCAGATTGGCCAGGGCCCGCCGACTCAGCAGCCGATCAACGTCAAGGTCAGGAGCGATGATTTTGACGAGCTTCGGCGCGCGACCGACCGGCTGCGAGCGCTGGTTTCAGCGCTGCCGGGAACGCGCGACATCAGCGATGACCGCGTCCCCGGCCGTGCCGAGCTGGTGCTGGCGCTGGATCGGGAAGCGATCGCCCAGACCGGCCTGGCGCCGACCCAGCTTGCGCGCCTGATGCGGCTGTACGTCGATGGCGAAATTGTCGGCTTTACCCGTGAGTCCGGCGACCGCTTTGATCTGCGCGTACGCGCCGAGCGCGAGCGGTCGGTCGACCCTGGCACGGTGCTGGACGACCCGGTATTGCTCCCCAACGGCCAGATCACCCCGCTGGCTGCTCTGGTGACTGCGCGTGCGGGCGAGGCGCCCGGCGTGATCCGCCATTACAACCTGCGTCGGACCATTACCATCGAAGGCGATATCGACCGCACGGTCACCAACACGGTCGAGGTCAATCGCCGGATCGTCGAAGCCTGGGACGGTGTCCGAACGGCATTTCCCAACACCGATCTGGATTTTACCGGCGAGCTCGATGACATCCAGGAATCGCTGGAGGCGATGGGTGTGCTGTTTCTGTTGGGTGTCGGCCTGATCTATCTGATTCTGGCGACCCAGTTCAAGAGCTACTTCCAGCCGCTGCTGATTCTGCTGACCGTGCCGATGGCCTTTACTGGCGTCGTTTTCGGCCTGCTGATCTCGAACAATCCCTTAAGCCTGTACACCCTGTATGGAATCATTGCCCTGGCCGGGATTGCGGTCAATGCAGCCATTGTGCTGATCTCGGCGGCGAATCAGCGCCTTGAGGCCGGCATGCGGCCGCTGCATGCCACCGTCTTTGCCGCCCGCCGTCGCGTCATCCCGATCATCATGACCACCGCCACCACGATTGCCGGCCTGTTGTCGCTGGCGGTTGGCCTCGGCGGGCGGTCGCTGCTGTGGGGGCCGGTGGCGGTCACCCTGGTCTGGGGTCTGACCGTGTCCGCCCTCCTGACCCTGTTCGTCATTCCGCTGCTCTATCGCATGTTCATGCGCGGCCGCGCTCGTCTGTCGGAGCCGACTTGATCGGGTACACTAGGCCGAACTGGCTACAATCGGGCTATCGCAGCGCGTGATCAATCCGCAGGCAGCGTCGCAGAGCCGGCGCGCCCAATCCTGGGCTCTACCGTGGCCAGTCCGGCCAGCGTCACTGCTGTCGTTGGTCGGCGCGCTGCTGTTCGGCTGGCTGAGCCTGGCGGCGCTGGCCAGCGACGATGCCGAAGGGGTGTTCGCTGATGTCCGCCCGGCCTTGCTGCAGATTCGAACCCTGGTCGGCCAGAGCGATCAGCAGAGCTCGATCGGCTCCGGCTTTCTGGTCAGCGCCGACGGTCTGGCCATCACCAACTATCATGTCGTCTCGCAGTACGCCCTGGAGCCCGGCACTTACCGTCTCCAGTACCGCGCCCCCGACGGTTCGCGCGGAGACCTCGAACTGCTCGCCATCGACGTGCTGAGCGATCTGGCCGTTGTCCGGCGCGCCCGCCCGGCCGAGGTTTATCTGGAGTTTGACGCCCTGGCGCTGGCCGACGCCACGCCCCAGGGTGAGCGGCTGTTCGCGATCGGCAATCCGCTTGATCTGGGCTTCACCATCGTTGAAGGCACCCACAACGGGCTGGCCGAGCGCAGCTTCCTGGAGCGCATCCATTTTTCCGGCGCGCTCAACCCCGGCATGAGTGGCGGGCCGGCGCTGACCCGCGAGCGGCGCATCGCCGGCATCAACGTCGCTCGCATGGGCGGCGGACAGTTGATCAGCTTCCTGGTACCGCCGCGTCACGCCGAAGCCCTGCTGGCACAGGCGCGGGCTCAGCAGGCGATGGGGCTGGAGGCGGTCAAGGGCGAGATCGCCCGCCAGATCCTGAACTGGCAGGACGCCTTGTTCTCCGCCCTCGATCAGGCGCCGCGCAAGACCCTGGACAAGGGCGCCTACCGCATCAGCGAGCCTGACCTGCCGTGGCTGAGCTGCTGGGCGAGTACCAACCGGGATGCCCGGCCCAGCCCCAGGGTATTGATCGATTCAACCCGCTGCTCCAACCAGAGTCAGCTGTTCATCGATGGCAACCTGAGCACCGGTGCCTACACCCTGCATCATTCCCATGTCATCAACCAGGATCTGAATGCGGTTCAGTTTGCCCGACGGCTGAGCGATCTGTACGCGCCAGATGCCTGGTCGCACTTTTTCAGCGCTCGCCGGTTGACCGCGCCGCACTGCCACGACCGCTTCATTCATGCCAACAGCACCTCGTCGGGCCCGCGGCTGCGGGTGCTCTGGTGTGCCCAGGCGTACCGCGACTTCGACGGGATTTTCGATGTCGATGTCGCCATCGTGACCCGCGACGCTTCGTCCGAGGCGCTGGTCTCGCGCCTGGAGATGAAAGGGGTCAGCTGGGAGACAGGCATCGACCAAACCGAGCGCTTGATCAAGGATCTGCGGTGGGCACGCTGATCTTCATCGAGGTACTTGGCAAACACGGCCGGGTCGAGGATCGGCATCGCCTGGAGCTGCCCGAGGGCGGCGAGCGAAAGATCGGCCGAGCCTTCGACTGCGATCTGATTCTCGACGACCCGCATGTTGCCGCCCGTCATGCCGCGATTCGTCGTGACCCCGATGGCGGCCTCAGCCTGAGCGATCTGGGCAGCATCAACCGCTTGCAGCTGGCGGGGCACCGGCGTCCGCTGGACAGCCTGCCGCTTGCCCAGGGCTCGCCCACCGAGCTGCAAATCGGCCGCACGCGGCTGCGCATTCATGTCGGCTTGCCGGCGCTGGCGGACGAATTACCGCTGACGCGGCGGCGCCCGATCTGGCCCGCGGCATTGCTCGCGGTGATGGGGTCGGTCGGCTTGCTGCTGGTGGTCGAATGGTTGCAGTCCACGACCGAGTTTCGCTGGGCACCGCAGCTGGGTGAGGCGGCCGTCGCTATTTTCCTGCTGCTGTTATGGGCTGCGATCTGGTCCGGCACTGGCCGACTGTTTCGCGGCCAGGCCCAGTTCGCCGCGCATCTGCTGATTGCGGCGCTGGCCCTGGCGGGCAGCTTGCTGCTGCACGCGGCAATCGAGCTGATCGCCTACAGTTTGTCGCTGTCCTGGCTGCCTGCCTTCAGCTTCGCGGTGATCTGGATCGCGCTGGCCGGCGCCGCGCTGGCCCATCTGCGACTGATCGGACCCGGCCATGGCCGGGCCCAGGCCGCTGTGGTCAGCCTGATCGCCCTGCTGGGCATGAGCCCGGCGCTGATTCGGATGATCTGGCCCGAGCCGGGTTTCGAGCCCAGTCATTACATCAGTGTGCTGCAACCACCCGCCGTCCGGCTTGTTCCGGCCCAGCCCGTCGACCGCTTTCTGACCGAGATCGACGCCCTGCGTCCCGAGCTTGAGCGGGCGCGCGAGGCGCTGGACAAAGTCCCCGACGAGGCGCCGTCCGGAACGCCATTTTTCGACTGATTGCCCCTTGGTACGACTGACCTCAGGCCCCCGGCCTTGCTAATCTTGGCCGCTGGAGCCCCTAGCAACTGCGATTCGTCATGACTGAGCCCCTTTGGCAACCCGGCCCGGCGCGCGCCGCCGGCAGCAACATGAGCCGTTTCATCCAGCTGATCGCCCGGGAGATCGACCCGGCCGTGCAGGACTGGGACAGCCTGTACCGCTTCTCCATCGAGCAGCCTGAGGCTTTCTGGCGGGCGGTTTGGGAGTTCGGCGGCGTCGTCGGCGAGGGCCGCGGCGGTCGTTTTGCCGAGGGCTGGCCGGCCATGCCCGGCACCCGCTTCTTTCCTGATGCCCGGCTGAACTTCGCCGAGAACCTGCTCAAGCACCGCGACAGTCGGCCGGCGCTGATCTTTGCCGGCGAGGACGGTTCGCGCCGCCGCTTCAGCTACGCCGAGCTGCACGATGCCGTGGCCGCCATGGCCGGGGCCCTGGCAGCGGCCGGGGTCGGCCAGGGCGATCGCGTCGCTGGCTACCTGCCCAATCTGCCCGAGACCGTGATCGCCATGCTGGCGGCCACCTCGCTGGGCGCGGTGTGGTCGTCCTGCTCGCCGGATTTCGGCGTACAGGGGGTACTTGACCGCTTCGGTCAGATCGAGCCCAAGGTCCTGATCGCCTGCGCCGCCTACCGCTACAACGGCAAGGATTTCGACTGCCTGGGCCGGGTCCACGAGCTGATCGCCCGGCTGCCCTCGGTCGAGCGCCTGGTGATCGTGCCCTATCGCGATCCGGCACCTGAGCTCACCGGTCTCGATTCAGCGTGCCTGTGGGAGGATTTCTGCGCCGGGCAGGGCGGCGAGATCGCCTTCGCCCGGCTGCCCTTCGATCATCCGCTCTACATCCTGTATTCCTCGGGCACTACCGGTGTGCCCAAGTGCATCGTCCATGGCGCCGGCGGCACCCTGCTGCAGCATCTCAAGGAGCTGATCCTGCACAGCGATTTGAGGCGTGACGATACGCTGTTTTACTTCACCACCTGCGGCTGGATGATGTGGAACTGGCTGGTGTCCGGGCTGGCGGTCGGCGCGACCGTGGTGCTCTACGATGGCTCGCCGTTTCATCCCGACGGCAACGTCCTCTGGGATCTGGCCGACGAGCTCGACATCTCCATCTTCGGCACCAGCGCGAAGTGGATCGCGGCCTGCGACAAGGCCGGTGTCAAGCCGCGCGCGAGTCATCGTCTCGATCGCCTGCGGGTGATCCTGTCGACCGGCTCGCCGCTGCTGCCTGAATCCTTCGATTACGTCTACCGCGACGTCAAGGCCGATGTGCAGCTCAGCTCGATCTCCGGTGGCACCGACATCGTCTCCTGCTTTGCCCTGGGCAACCCGCTGCTGCCGGTCTGGAAGGGCGAGCTGCAGTGCCGCGGCCTGGGGATGAAAGTTGAGATCCGCGCAGACGACGGCCGCGTCGTGGTCAATGAAACCGGCGAACTGACCTGCTCGCAGCCCTTTCCCTCGATGCCGATCGGTTTCTGGAATGATCCCGATGGTGAGCGCTACCGCGCCGCCTATTTCGAGACTCATCCGGGCATCTGGAGTCACGGTGACTATGCGCGCCTGACCCCGCGCGGCGGTGTCGCCATCTACGGTCGCTCCGACGCCACCCTGAATCCGGGCGGCGTGCGCATCGGCACCGCCGAGATTTATCGCCAGGTCGAGAAGCTCGACGAGATCCTCGAATCGATCTGCATCGGCCAGGATCATGACGGCGATGTGCGGGTGGTGCTGTTCGTCCGGCTGCGCGACGGCGTGGTGCTGGACGATGCCTTGCGCGACCGGATTCGCCGGACCATCCGGGCCAACACCACGCCGCGCCATGTGCCGGCGATCATTCTGGATGTACCGGATATCCCGCGCACCGTGTCGGGCAAGATCACCGAGCTGGCCGTACGCGATGTGGTGCATGGTCGGCCGGTGAAGAACACCTCGGCGCTGGCCAATCCGGAAGCGCTGGCCCATTTCCGGAGTCGAGCGGAACTGGCTTGACCCGGCCTCGCCGAACCGGCCCGGATCGTGCTGGCGTATCATGGCGGACCTGTCCCAACCTGCGCCGAAGCCGGCCTGCAAGGAGATTCGGAAATGATGCGACTGTGGTCAATACTGCTGATGGTCCCGCTGATCCTGAGCCTGAGCGCTTGTGGCGGTGACCGCGACGAACCGGAGACGGCGGCCGCTGAGCCGGCCGCCGATTCAAGCTCGCGCCTGCGAATCGTTGGCGAGGCCTTTTATCTCGAGCGCATCCTGCTGCCGTCGGGCGCCTGGCTCGATGTCGCCTTGTTTGACGAAGACCGCGAAGAGCCGCTGCGCAGCTGGCGTTTGATCGAACTCGACGGTCCGCCGTACCCCTTCGAGCTGGAGGCCGAGCTTGACCTGGCGGAGGTCGGTGAGCTGACCCTCTACTTCAGCCTCCATCTGCCCGATGGCAGCCCGCGCTTTGCTGCCGAGACCCGCGTTCTGGTTGGCGATAGCGAGCCCCTGGTCGTACGTTTGGCCGCGATCGACGGCAGTGAGAGCGAGCCGGACGAGGTGGAGTCCGGCGCCTGGCTATCCTGGCGCTGCGGCGAGGTGCCGGTGGATCTGCGCTATGGCGAGGATGACAGTTTGCTGATGGCCTTGCCCTGGGCGGATGTCAGCCTGAGCCTGAGCGAGGGCACCGTGCGCGGACTCTATCGTGCCGACGACGGACACGAGTTTCGGGAGATGGGCGTTGAAGGTGGCATGCTGGGCCTGCCGAACGGTGACCGGCAGCTCTGCCGCGCCGCCGATCAGGCCTCGCCCTGGACCCGCGCCCGCGATGCCGGAGTGAGCTTGCGGGCCAGTGGCAATGAGCCGTTCTGGTTGCTCGAGCTGCACGAGGCGGAGTCCTTGCTGGTTCTCAGTCTGGACGCCGGCGCCCATCGCCTCGAGTTCGAGGAGCTTGAGTGGTCAGCCGATCGCTCGAGCCTGGTCGCCCATGCCCCCGGCAACCACGCCGAGATCAGCCTGCATGAAGCGCCCTGCGAGGACAGCATGGTCGGCTGGGTGTTTCCGCTTCGGGTCGAGATGGTGCTCAACGACAGCCGGCTGGAAGCCTGCGGGCGGCGCTACTGATCGCATGCGGGTCATCTTCAGCCACGGGCACCTGTCCAGCCCGGAAAGCCGCAAGATTCGCGAACTGGCCCCGCTGGCCAAGGCGCGCGGCTGCCAGGTCGAGGCCATCGACTACCGCGACCTGCGCGACGACCCGGTTGGGCGGATCGAGCGCCTGAGTGCCCGCCTGGCCGATCTTGAGCCGCCGCCGCTCCTGGTCGGCTCCTCGCTGGGCGGCCTGGTCTCGGTGGCGGCGGCGGAACGCAAGCCTGTCGCTGGCCTGTTCCTACTGGCGCCGGCGCTGTTTCTGGAAGACCGTATTCCCGGCGGCGTCGTGCGGTCGGCCTATCAGCCGAGAAGCTCGCTGATCAGCGTGGTCCATGGCTGGAAGGACGACGTCATTCCGTGGCGCCACAGTCTGCGCTTTGCCGAACAGCAGGCCGGCAGCCTGCACCTGTTCGATGCCGACCATCGCCTGGAGTCGGTGCTGCCGGCGATCGCCCGGCTGTTCGACGCCTTTCTGGCTCAGGCCATTGCGGGCGGAACCGGCGCAAATTCCGTGTAAGCTTGGCGTTGAATTCGTTCCACGGAGCCACGCCCGGCATGACCACCAATCCGATCCGCAACCTCGCGCTGTTCTGCGATTTCGAAAACGTCGCCCTGGGCGTGCGCGATGCGCGCTTCGATGCCTTCGACATCCAGAAAGTGCTGGAGCGCCTGCTGCTCAAGGGCAATATCGTGGTCCGCAAGGCCTACTGCGACTGGGGCCGCTATCGCGAGTTCAAGGCCGCCATGCACGAAGCGGCCTTCGAACTGATCGACATTCCCCATGTGCGCCAGTCCGGCAAGAACTCGGCGGATATTCGCCTGGTCGTCGATGCCCTGGATCTGTGCTACACCAAGGGTCATGTCGATACCTTTGTCATCATTTCCGGAGACTCGGATTTCTCGCCGCTGGTTTCCAAGCTGCGCGAGAACAACAAGACCGTGATCGGCCTTGGCGTCAAGAGCTCGACCTCGGATCTGCTGATGTCCAACTGCGACGAGTTCATCTTCTACGACGACCTGATCCGCAACCAGCGCAAGAAAGACGATGGCCAGGGCCGCAAGGCCAGCAAGAAGAAGTCGACAAAAAAGACCGCAGCCAAACCGGTCGACGACAAGAGCCAGGAAGCATTCGAGCTGGTGCTGGAAACCACCGAAGCGCTGTTTGAGGATCGCGAAGGCGAGGAGAAAGTCTGGGGCTCGATGATCAAGCAGGCGATCAAACGCCGCAAGCCCGGCTTTTCCGAAAGCTACCACGGCTTCAAGAGCTTCAACCATCTGCTCCAGGAGGCCGAGAAGGCGGGCTTCCTGAGCCTGCAGCACGACGAGAAATCCGGCGGCTACATCATCAAGAGCTACCGCGGCGAAGACTGATCGCCGCGCCAGTCCAGACATCCCGGGAGGCCGCTACTGCGACCTCCCAGGGATCCGGCGCCGCTCAAAACCTGCGCTCACCGTCTCAGGCAGCGTCCTTCTGCTGGAACAGATGGACATCGCGCTGCGGGAACGGAATCGAGCAGCCGGCGGCTTCCAGAGCGGTCTTGAGCTGCTCCAGCAGCTCGCCGCGCACCGGCCAGAAGTCACTGGCCTGAACCCAGGGGCGAACAGCAAAGTCGACGCTGGAATCGCCCAGCTCCAGAACCATGATGGTCGGCGCCGGATCATCGAGCACCTTGTCATGCGCGGCCAGTACCTGTTCGATCGTCTGCCGGGCCAGCTTGAGGTCATCGTCGTAGTGCACGCCGATCACCAGATCGACGCGGCGGGTTTCATAGGCTGAGTAGTTGGTGATCGGATTGCCGGTGATCGCGCTGTTGGGCACGATGACATGGCGATTGTCCGGCGTCTTCAGCTCGGTATGAAAGATGCCGACGCTTTGGACCGTGCCGGAAACACCGCCCGCCTCAACGAAATTGCCGCGGGTGAAGGGCCGGAACCCGACGATCATCAGGCCGGAGGCGAAGTTGCTCAGCGAGCTCTGCAGAGCCAGGCCCACGGCCAGAGCGGCACCACCGAGGATGGCGATCAACGGGGTTACAGCGATGCCCAGGTAGCCGATCGCGATCAGCACCACCGACAGCAGCAGGACCACGTAGACGATGTTGGTGAGGAAGCTGACGATCAGGCTGTCGATCTCGCGCTTCTTCATCGTATTGCGCATCAGCCGGACGATGGCCTTGGCTATCCAGCGCCCGATGATGAAAATCAGGATCGCGCCCAGCACCTGCCAGCTCAGCGCCAGCACGGTGGCCAACTCGATACTTTCAAGCCATTCGTTCAGGGATTCCATGATCGTTCTACTCCTTGCGTTTGATCAGCGCGCCTGCACCCGGGACTGACCGTACCACATCCCATCTGACACGGCTGTGGCAGCGGGCCTCAGAACCAGTCGCCGCCCTTGTTCAGCGTCATCTCGATCTTGTCGCCCAGCTCGGCGATATGGGCAATCACATAGTCCAGCGCATCGGTGGTCAGATGACGATAGGCCATGTTCTCGCACAGCTTGAGGAACGGCATGCCTTCCAGATCGCCGACCGCGAGATAGCCGATGCGCAGCATCAGGTTGACCCGCAGGCATTTCTCCGGATCATGCTCGCCCAGCGGCGCCACGGTGGTTTCCACCCGCAGGAAGCGGCGGCCATCAGGGCCCTCGAGTTCGGCCAGAAACACGCTCTGATGGCGGCCTGAGTCGCCCACCTTGACCTCCAGGCCGAGCATGAAAGGTTCATCATGGACCACGTCGTAGCGGGCCTGCACGTGCTGTTCGATTGCGGCAAAGGTATCCATCATTTCGGCTCCAGGCGCACCGCGCCGTCGAGGCGGATGACACCGCCGTTGAAATAGGCATTCTCCACGATATGCGCCGCCAGCGCGGCAAACTCGTCGGGTTGCCCCAGCCGCTTGGGGAAGGGAATCGAGGCGCCCAGCGCCTGCTGGACTGCCGGCGGCATGGTATCGACCATTGGCGTGTGAAAGATGCCCGGTGCAATGGTCATCACCCGCACGCCGATTCGGGTGAATTCCCGCGCCATCGGCAAGGTCATGCCGACCACGCCGCCCTTCGAGGCGGAATAGGCGGCCTGACCGATCTGACCTTCGAATGCGGCAACCGACGCCGTGTTGATGATCACCCCGCGCTCGCCGTCTTCGTTCGGCTCCTCTTGCTGCATGAGGTCGGCCGCTGCCTTGGCGACGTTGAAACTGCCGACCAGGTTGACCATGATCGTCCGGGAAAAATTCTCCAGCGGCATCGGCGCCTCGCGCCCCAGTACCCGGCCGGCGCCGAGAATGCCGGCGCAGTTGACCGCCACATTCAGCCCATCCATCCACTGCCGCGCCTGCGCCAGCACCGAACCCACATCGGACTCGCTGGTCACATCGACACGAAAGAACCGTGCGTTCTCCTCACCCAGCTCGGCCACCGCCGCGCCCGCCTTGTCTGCATTCACATCCAGCAGCGCCACCCGGCCACCCTCGGCCACAAAGCGTTGCGCCACAGCAAACCCCAGACCGGACACCCCACCGGTCACCACAGCCTTGATCCCGTTCAGTTCCATAGCATTTGTCCTGATTAAAAATTCTTGAGGTCGCAAAGCAGCAAAGCAGCAAAGCAGCCAACAAAATTCGTCTGGATTCAAATGTCGTTGACGATGCGCTTTATGCCGTTCTTGATCAGTCGGTTGTTCCAGTTGATGAGCATACCCAGCTTCAAGCCTGTCAACTTGAGATAGGTGTAGACCTGCGCACTGTGCAAGGGCAGCAGACTCTGTACGACCTTGTTTTCGACGATCACCAGATCCTGGACCATCATGTCGACCCGATATGCTTTCTCGACATTGAGTCCTTCATAGCTGAGCGGAAGTACCAGTTCGGTAGCGACGGCATGCCCCCTGAGTCGTAATTCATGGGCAAGACAAGCCTGATAAGCTGATTCCAGCAGGCCGGGGCCCAGTGCGCGATGGATCTTGACCGCCGAATCGACAATGTCGGTCGCAAGCTGATTCAAGGTATCCGCCGCAATGCCATTCATCGATCTTCATTTCTCTGCTGCTTTGCTGCTTTGCGACCCAAAAGACCTTAAATCCTGTAAACATCAGCTGCGTTTGAGGATGGCCTGGCCGGTGCGGGAGCGGGGGCGGCCGAGTTCGCCGGCGATCCAGTCGCCGGTGCGGGCGAGGGCGATCAGGTCGACGCCGGTTTCCATCCCCAGGCCGTTGAGCATGTAGACGACGTCCTCGCTGGCCACGTTGCCGGTGGCGCCGCGGGCGTAGGGGCAGCCGCCGAGGCCCGCCACCGAGCTGTCGATAATGCGCACGCCCACGTCCAGGCAGGCGATGATGTTGGCCAGGGCCTGGCCATAGGTGTCGTGGAAATGTACCGCGAGCTGGTCGATCGGGATCGATCCGGCCACGGCCTTGAACAGGTCGCGGGCCTGATGCGGGGTGCCGACGCCGATGGTGTCGCCCAGCGAGATCTCGGCGCAGCCGGCCTCGAACAGCGCCTCCGATACCCGGACCACGTCGGCCACCGGCACCTTGCCCTGATAGGGGCAGCCCAGCACCGTGGAGACGTAGCCGCGCACGCGCACGCCGTCCTCACGGGCACGGCGCAGCACCGGCGCGAAGCGGCGCAAGGATTCCTCGATGCCGCAATTGATGTTGTGCCGGTTGAAAGCCTCCGAGGCCGCGGTAAATACCGCGATTTCATCGACCTTGACGGCCCGGGCGCGATCGTAGCCGCGCTCATTCGGCACCAGCGCGGGATAGTGCACGCCGGCCCGCCGCTCCAGGCCGGCGACCACCGCTTCGGCATCGGCCAATTGCGGAATGGCCCGGTCGCTGACGAAGCTGGTGCACTCGATGACCTGAAGGCCGGTGTCCGACAGCCGGTGCAGCAGCTCCAGCTTGACCGAGGTCGGGATGGTGTACGGCTCGTTTTGCAGCCCGTCGCGCGCTCCGACCTCGACCAGCTTGACCCGATGATCGCTCATCGCCGGCCTCAGATCGCTTCCAGGGCAACTGCGGTGGCTTCGCCGCCGCCGATGCACAGCGAGGCCACGCCGCGCGTGCCGCCGCGGTTTCTCAAGGCATGGATCAGGGTAACGAGAATTCGCGCGCCGCTGGCCCCGATCGGATGGCCCAGGGCGCAGGCGCCGCCGTTGACATTGACCTTGGCATGGTCCAGATCCAGGTCCTTCATGGCCGCCATCGTCACCGTGGCGAAGGCCTCGTTGATTTCGTACAGGTCGACGTCGGTGGCTGACCAGCCGGCCTTGTCCAGCACTTTCTGCATGGCGCCGACCGGCGCGGTGGTGAACCACTCGGGCTCATGGGCATGGACGGCGTGGGCGACGATGCGGGCCAGCGGCTTGAGCTGACGCCGCTCGGCTTCGGAGGCGCGCATCAGCAGCAGTGCGGCCGCGCCGTCGGAAATCTTTGAGGAGCTGGCGGCGGTGACCGTGCCGTCCCTGGCAAAAGCCGGGCGCAGGCTGGCCATCTTGCCGATGTCGCAGCGCGGCGGTTCTTCGTCACCGGCAATCTCGACCTCACCCTTGCGCGACTTGACCGTTACCGGCGCGATTTCGGCGGCGAAAGCGCCGCTGTCCATGGCCGCCATGGCGCGCTCGACCGAGGCCTGCGAGAAGGCGTCCTGCTCCTCGCGGCTGAATTCATACCGGCTGGCGCACTGCTCGGCGAAGTGGCCCATCATCTGGCCGTCGTACGGGTTCTGCAGGCCGTCGTAGAACATGTGGTCCAGGCTCTGGGTATGACCCATGCGCAGGCCGCGGCTGATCAGGTAGGGCGCGTTGCTCATGGACTCCATGCCGCCGGCGATGACCAGCTCGGCCGAGCCGGCCAGGATGGCGTCATGAGCCTGCATGACGGCCTTCATGCCGGAGCCGCAGACCTTGTTGATGGTGGTGCAGCCGACGCTGGTCGGCAGCGCTGCGCCCAGCGCAGCCTGACGCGCCGGTGCCTGGCCGGTGCCGGCCGGCAGCACGCAGCCCATGATCACTTCGGAGATATCGGCGCCGTCGATGCCGGCATCGGTGCAGGCCGCAGCGATGGCCGCAGCGCCGAGCTGGGGCGAGGTCAGCGTTGCGAACTGCCCCTGGAAAGAACCGATCGCGGTGCGGCGAGCGGAGACGATGACGATGGGATCAGACACGGGAGACCTCCGGAATGGATGGACGACACTCCCCATTATCGCAGATCAAGCCTCCGCCCCCCAGCTTTCCCCGCCAGGTCCCTCCCTCTCCCTTCTTCCTTCTCCCCCTCTTCCCCTTCAAACAAAATGCTCATCCAGATAGCGATGAATCTCCTTCTCGACTGCCGGCTGCAGATAGGACAGCAGAAATCCGAGGCGCGCGCGCACATGGACAGCCTCCTCGTCGACATCGATCTCGCCGTTCACCCCGATGCGCTTGAAAACGAGGGTATCGCCGTCCCAGCCGTAATCTATGCCGAACTTGTCCGCCAGATCCTGAGCCAGTTCATCGGCGATCTGCTGCGCCTCTTCCAGACTCTTGTTGTGCGACTTGCGAATATCAATGGTCATCAACTTACCCCGAAACCCGAAACCAAATACCTTTCACCCGTTACCCTTCACCTTTCACCTTTCACCATCTAGAGCGTATTCCGCGGCGGCAGCAACACGCTCGCGAGAATCATGCCCGTGGTCAGTGCAATCGCAATCATACCTGCCAGCATCGCCGTCTCGATACCCGACACCGGATCCTCACCAACCATGGCGGCAAGGCTGCGCAAGCCGAGGCTGCCGGGTACCAGCAGGATCAGCCCCGGAATGTGCATGATCGAGCCGGGCCGGCCGGTCAGCCGCACGAACAGATTGCCCGCCACGCCGACCGCCAGCGCGCCGATGAAGGCGCCGACCACCGGCGCGTCCAGCTCGCCGCCAACGCTGGCACCGGCCCAGGCAATCAGGCAGGCGATCAGGATCCAGTGCCAGTCGCGGCGCTGCGCCTGGTAGAGCAGCATCAGGCCGAGCGCGGCCAGCACCACGCCCAGCGGTGCCAGCCATTCCGGCCGCAGCGAGGGCGGCGCCAGGGCGACCGGTCCGACCACGGCCTGGCCGGCCATGCCGCCAACGATCAGGCCGAAGCACAGCAACGCCAGCACGGTGACGGCAAAGGCCAGGCGCGACGAGCCCGAGACCAGGTGGCCGGTGGCCAGCTCGCGGGCGGCCATGGTGAGATCCATGCCGGGTACCAGGGCGATGATGGCGGCGATCATGGCCGGCATCAGTGCCGTGTGCGGATCGAAGCCGCACCAGACGGTGGCGATGAAAGCGACCGCTGCCGCAGCCAGCGGGCTGATCAGGCGCGAGCGCTCCAGATGGCGCCGCATCCACAGGGTCATCAAGCCGGTCAGCGTACCGAGTGCTGTGCCGAGCAGGGTCTCGCGCCAGCCGCCGCCGATCAGCGGCGCAATGCCGGCGGCCAGGGCGATGAAGCCCAGCAGCTGCAGCCACCAGCCGTAGCGGGGCGGAGCGGCATCGATGGCACGCACCTGCGTATCGGCCGCCTGCGGCTCGAGCCGACCGTCGGCCAGTTGATCCATGACATCGGTCAGCTCGGCCAGCTTGCCCAGATCGGCCGAGCCGGGTTCGGAGCGGGCCAGATAGGTCTGCTGGCGCTCGCCGTCGCCCAGCGACACGATCAGCGCGGTCGGGGTGGAAAAGAACTCGGCCTTGAGTCCAAGCCGGTCGGCCATGATCTGCATCGCCGATTCCAGCCGGTGCGCCGGCGAGCCCACGTGCAACAGGGCCCGTCCCAGATTAAGCACCAGCGCGGCATAGGGGCTGGCCTGATACGGCTGGGGCCGGAGGCCGGACTCGTCATCTCCGCTCATTGGGTTCCAGGCGCCATCATCGACCCTCAGTGTCGCACAGGCCGATACGGACTGCCGACTTCCGCCCGAGCAGGTGTAAAGAGGTTTCGTGGGCAGCGGAGATGTGATCGGCACCAGCGTGGGCCCGCCAGGTCAAGGCTTCGATGGCCGGCGCTATCCTGGCAACCGCCAGGCGGAGATATGGGCTGCCGCGTCACGTACTTGCTCGCCCGGCCCCTCGCCTTGCCGGCAGATCGGCCCTGATGCGGATCTTTGCTCGCCACAGCGCGGGCAATCCGGTAGGCTGAGTCCGAACAACCGGTAGAGACCGCCATGAGCATTGCAGGGCAAGATCGCCGCCGCGCCTGGAAACGCACTGACCGATGACCATCCAAAGCCTGCGCCGCCTGGTCTTCGCCTTCTTCATCGTTTATCTGCTGGCGATCATCTGGCCGGTGGTGGCCTGGATGCGGGGGCCTGAACCGCTGATCCTGGGTTTCCCCACCGGTATGGCCTGGGCGATTGCCTGGGTGCTGCTGGGCGGCCTGGCCCTGGCCGTGCTCGACCGGGCCGAGTGCCGCGAAGAAGACCGTCGCGAGGCCGAGGAAGATTCGGGCGACGGCGGGGAGGGCGACTGATGCCGCAGTGGATCGTCGTCAGCCTGATCATCGCCGCCTATCTGGCCCTGACCCTATGGATCGGCCTGCGCGCCGGCCGCCGCAGCTCGGCGACCGTGACCGGCTTCGTCGCCGGCGACCGCGATTTCGGCCTGCTGGTGATGTACTTCGTCACCGGCGCAACAATCTTCTCCGCCTTCGCGTTCCTCGGCGGCCCCGGTTGGGCCTACTCGCGCGGGGCCGCGGCCTTCTACATCCTGTCCTACGGCGTGCTCGGCATCGCGCCCTGGTTCGTGATCGGGCCGAAAGCGGCCCGCCTGGGCCGGCGCTTCGGCCTGGTCACCCAGGCCCAGCTGCTGGTCGCGCGCTTTCCTTCCAGGACGCTGTCGGTGCTGGTGGCGGTGGTCAGCGTTGTCGCGTTGATCCCCTACATCACCCTGCAGATGCGCGGCGCCGGCATCGTCATCGAAGCCGTCACCGAGGGCCATGTCCCGCTCTGGGCCGGCGCGGCCATTGCCTACGGCGTGGTGCTGATCTACGTGCTGGCCAGCGGGGTGACCGCCGTGGGCTGGACCAACACCTTCCAGGGCATCTTCATGGTCACCATCGCCTGGGCGCTGGGGCTGTATCTGCCCTATGCCCTGCACGGCGGCATCGAGCCGATGTTCCGGACCATTCTGGAAGAACGCCCCGAACTGCTGGCCCTGCCGGGCCTGACCGGCGCCGGCACGCCCTGGAGCTGGGGCGGCTATACCAGCGCGATCCTGATCAGCGCGGTCGGCTTCACCATGTGGCCGCAGCTGTTCATGAAGGCCTTCGCCGCCCGCAACGAACGCATCATCCGCCGAACCGTGGTGCTGTTCCCGACCTTCCAGCTGTTCCTGCTGCCGGTGTTCCTGATCGGCTTTGCCGGCGTGCTGCACGTCCAGGCCCTCGATCAGCCCGACTTCATCCTGCCGCACCTGATCCTGACCGTGCACCTGCCGGTGCTGGTCGTCGGCCTGTTCTGTGCCGGCGCGCTGTCGGCCTCCATGTCCACCGGCGACGCCCTGCTGCATGCCACCGCCTCGGTGGCGGTGCAGGACGGGGTGCGGCCTTTCGTGGCCATGAGTGAACACAGCCAGCGCCTGCTGATGCGCATCGTCATCGTCATTGCCGGCGCCGTAGCCTACTGGTTCGCGGTCGCTGAGGGCGTCTCCCTGGTCGTGCTGCTGCTGACCTCCTACGGCGTCATCGCCCAGCTCGCCCCGCCTGTGGTCGCCGCCCTGTACTGGCGCCGCGCCACCACCGCCGGCGCCCTGGCCGGCCTGATCGCCGGCGCCGGCGCCACCCTGTACTTCTTCTTCAACCCCGCACTCCGCCCCTGGGACCTGCACGAAGGCATCCTGGGGCTGGCGATTCACCTACCGGTCCTCATCCTCGTCTCCCTGCTCACCCCCGCCCAACACCCCGACCACGTCGAAGCCATCGTCAATCCACCGCCGATCCGTCGGACCCCATCCCCCAAAACAACCCCGAGCGCCGCGTAGCCTCGGAGAATCGATCGGGCGCCGGTCGAGTAGGTCGGCCCCACGCGGCCGACGGTCCATGTTGGCCGAAGCCCCGCATCGTCCGTCGGGGACGTGGCCCCGACCTACCCGGTGTGGGTCGATGCCACGGCGATTGGATCGAACACCGAGTAGGTCGGCCCAACGCGGCCGACGATCCATGTTGGCCGAAGCCCCACATCGTCCGTCGGGGACGTGGCCCCGACCTACTCGATGCCGGTCGATGCCCCGGAGCAATGATTGGGCTCGGAGGCGGTATGTCGGCCCCACGCGGCCGACGGACCATGTGTGCCGAAGCCCCGCATCGTCCGTCGGGGACGTGGCCCCGTCCTACTCGGTGCCGGTCGATGCCCCGGAGCAATGATTGGGCTCGGAGGCGGTATGTCGGCCCCACGCGGCCGACGGACCATGTGTGCCGAAGCCCCGCATCGTCCGTCGGGGACGTGGCCCCGACCTATTCG
>JBJHCC010000048.1:0-29459 GCA_050485825.1 Gammaproteobacteria bacterium | reverse complement strand
GACGGGGAGACGGGGAGACGGGGAGACGGGGAGACGGGGAGACGGGGAGACGGGGAGACGGGGAGAAGGAGAGAAGAGGAGAAGGGAGAGGGAAAAGCCCGCCCGGAGCCGTAGGTCGGCCCCACGCGGCCGACGGACCATGCTCGCCGAAGCCCCACCACCCGTCGCCCGCGTGGGGGCGACCTACTCGGTGCCGGTTGACACCTCGGAGAATGGATTGGGCCCGGATGCCGTAGGTCGGCCCCACGTGGCCGACGGTCCATGCTCGCCGAAGCCCCACATCACCCGTCGCCCGCGTGGGGGCGACCTACTCGGTGCCGCTTGATGCCTCGCAGAATGGATTGGGCCCGGATGCCGTAGGTCGGCCCCCCATGGCCGACGGACCATGCTCGCCGAAGCCCCACATCACCCGTCGCCCGCGTGGGGGCGACCTACTCGATGCGTTCTCCGGGCGCTTTGCGCCCTCCGAATCGAACCAGGGGTTTGAATCCGACTTGGGGTCGGCAAAATAAAAAAGCCCGCGCGAGGCGGGCCGCAGTAATCGATGACTCGTCGTTTCTGGCGTGCGGGGATAGCCGGGCCATGCCCGGCGTTCTCCGGGCGCTTTGCGCCCTCCGAATCGAACCAGGAGTTGGAATCCTACGTGGGGAGGTCAAAATAAAAAAGCCCGCACAAGGCGGGCTTTTTTATTTTGGCGTCCCCACGGGGATTCGAACCCCGGTCGCCGCCGTGAAAGGGCGGTGTCCTAGGCCTCTAGACGATGGGGACGTAACTTTCATCGAGCCTAGGTCGAAATCTTTTTTGGTGGAGCCAGGCGGGATCGAACCGCCGACCTCTACAATGCCATTGTAGCGCTCTCCCAGCTGAGCTATGGCCCCACAACAAGCCGCGCATTGTAGCCAAGGGTCTGACGGCTGTCAAACGCTTTTCACTGGGGTCGCATCATTTTTCCCGTCAGGGTACGGGCTTGACCAGACCAAAGCGCAGCGCGAGGCGCAGCAGCTCGACCTCGCTGGAAACGCCAACCTTTTCGTAGATGTTGTACTTGTGGGTGGCGACCGTTTTCTTGCTGACATTGATCACCTCGGCGATCGACGCCATCTTCATCCCTTGAGTCAACATCAGCGCCACTTCCAGCTCGCGCGCCGTCAGCTCCTGGAAGGGCGTTTGCGGGGCGCCGGGCAGCAGCGACAAGGCCAGCTGTTGGGCAATCTCGGCGCCGATATAGCGTTCGCCGCGGGCAACCGCCTTGACCGCTCCGATCAACTCACGCGCATCGCAGGCCTTGGTCAGGTAGCCGGAGGCACCGATATTGAGCAGTCGCGCCGGGAGCGGTGGTTCGCTATGAGCGGTCAGCACCACGATGCGAATCTCGGGCTGGACCTTGAGAATGCGTTCGGTGGTTTCCAGCCCGGACAGACCCGGGAGCTCCACATCCATCAGGATCAGGTCCGGCTTGAGCTGTCGAGCCAGACGGATGGCCTCCTCTCCCGTCGCCGCCTCGCCAACGACATTGAGGCCACCGGCATCGCCAAGCAGCTGGCGCAGCCCGCTGCGAACCAAGTCGTGATCTTCGACGATCAGAATATCGGTCATGGTGATATCACGTGCTGGATCACTCAGGATCCAAAACTACCCTAAATCCCGGAGATTGTGAAGCCGCCTGCGTCTACGGTTTTCGGTAGAGCGTAAAGCTTATAATGGAGCGTTTGAAAGCCTTGCTTGCCCGAGATGTCGCAGCCCCCTACCCCCACCGCTGAGCGGGCCTGGATCCGTCAGGCTCACGAGCTTGTCGCCGACCTGTTCGAGCGCCGTCCAGCTTTGTATTGGCTCGACCTGCTGCTGACCGCTGCTGTGGCCTGGGCGGCCGTCGCGCTGTATTTTCTCAACCCGGCCTGGTCGCTTTTGCAGATCATTGGCCTGATCGTCGCCGGCATCGCTTTTTACCGGGCCGGCACCTTCATGCACGAGATCATCCACATGCGCCGCGGCGAAATGACCGGCTTCAAGCGCTGCTGGAATCTGCTCGTCGGCATCCCGCTGCTGATGCCCTGGATTCTCTATCGCAATCATATCGAGCACCATAGCCGCGCCCATTTCGGCACGCCCCGGGACGGCGAGTATCTGCCGCTGGCCGCGGCCCCGCTGGCCGAGACCTTGAAGTATCTGGCCAAGATCCCGCTGCTGTCGCTGATGGTGTTCGCCCGCTTCGCGATTGCCGCGCCGCTGTCCTGGCTGATTCCGCCGCTGCGCCGCTGGCTGCTCAAGGCGGCTTCTGCTTACGCTTCCAATCCCTACTACCAGAAAAGCTTTCCGGCCCAGGAACGCCGGCATCTGCTGATTGTCGAGGCGCTCTGCCTGGGCTGGATCCTGTTCTGGCTGGCCCTGACGATCGCCGGCCCGGTCGAGCCGCTGCACTGGCTGATGGCCTGGCTGCTGCACGCCTGGACGCTGGGCCTGAACTGGGTGCGCAATCTGGCCGCGCACGGTTATGCCAGCCCCGGCGAACAGATGAGCCACCTGGAACAGCTGGGCGATTCGATCAATATCACCGGGCAGACCTGGCTGACCTGCTGGCTGTTTCCTGTCGGCCTGCGCTACCACGGGCTGCACCATCTGTTTCCCGGCCTGCCCTACCACAGCCTCGGTAAGGCCCACCGTCGGCTGCTGGCCCACTTCGGCGAGGACTCGCCGTACAGCGCGGCCAACCATCCCGACTACTTTGCCGTCGTCGCCCGACTGTTTCGCGGCGCCCGGCATACACCGCCCGGCGCGTCGGCGATCGCGACCTGGCGACACAGCGCCTGATGACCCTGCCGCGTCCGCGCCCTGCGCCACGTGCCGAGGCGATGCCTGAGGCCGCTGTGGCGCCGACGCAGCTGATCCTGGTCAACCCGAAAAGCTTTCGGATGTCGCTGCGCGGCCGCCTGCCCCGTCTGGCCGACCTGGCCGAGCGCCGCGCCGTGGCCCTGCATCAGGTCGAAACACCCGCCGACATTGAGCGCTTGCTGGCACCGGCGCTGGGCCGCAACCTGGGCCTGCTGGTCGTGATCGGCGGTGACGGCACGGTCCAGGCGGCGGTGACCCTGCTGGCCCGGCTGTGCGCGCCAGAGCAGATGCCGCGCTTGCTGGTCCTCGGCGGCGGACGCACCAACTACACGGCGCGCGACATCGGCACCCAGGGACAGCTGCTGAATCGGCTGGAGCTGGCCCTGGAACAGCCGGCCCTGCTGCAAACCACCACCCGACATTCGCTCATCGTGCGCCATCCGGACGTCGATGATCAACACGGATTCTTTCTGGCCGGGGCGCTGGTCGACCATATCATCCGCGACTGCCACGCCTACCGGGCCCAGGGCGGTGGTCCCTTGCGCCGGGGCCATCTGTCTTCGGCCTGGCGGGTCAGCCAGATCGGCGTGCTGGCCGCGCTCGGGCGCTGGCGCTACGATGCGCCGCACCTTCAGATCGAGGCCGGTGAGCTGGGCCGGCTGGACGCGCCAATCCGGCTGCTGGTGATCACCTCCCTGCACCATCGCGAGGAATGGCTGGACCCCTACGCCGCGCGCGGCGAGGGCGAAATCCGGGTCAGCGCCGTCAGCCGCCAGGCTGACGGCTTCTGGCGGCGCCTGCCGCGTCTGCTGCAAGGTCGCTACCAGCTCGATATGCGCCCCGAGAGCGGATACCTGAGCGGCTGCGTGCCGGAACTTCGGATCAGCGGCATCTGCCAGGTCACGCTGGATGGGCAGGAAATCGACCTGGACCCGACCCGGCCGTTGACCATCGCCACGGGCCCTGCGTTCCGCTTTCTGCACCCATGAATCCGATTCAGTCCTTGATGCTGGCCGACCTGAACGCGGGCGGCGTGCCCGACGGTCTCGACCGGCTGGTGGCCGAGATCAATCGTCGGCACCCGCACGGCGTCATCGCCGTGCTGATGTACGGGTCCTGCCGACGCAAGCTCGATGCCGCCGAAGGCCTGGTCGACCTGCTGGTGGTCGTTGACGCCTATCCGCGTTTCTACCCGCGCCGCCTGCTCGCCCTGCTCAACCACCTGCTGCCCCCGAACGTGTTCTATCTGGAAACTGAAGGGCCGGCGCGCCTGCGCTGCAAGTACGCCGTGATCAGCCTCGATCAGTTCGAACGGCGCGTACGCAGCCGGGCCGACCACTACTTCTGGGCCCGTTTTTGCCAGCCGATGCGGGCCCTTTCCGGCCGCCCTGAGGTGCTCGCAAGGCTGGCCGCCGCCCGGGCCGAAGCCGCGCGCAGCTTCGCCCGCCGCATCGCGCCGCTGGCCGAGACGGGCCTCGCCGCAACCGACTTCTGGATCCGTGGACTGGCCATGAGCTATCGCTGCGAACTTCGCCCGGAGCCGCCCGACAACGCGCGCCGACTGATCCATCACGACCCCGACTATTGGCAGGCCCTCACCACCCTGCTTGCCGACGAGGGCAGCCTCAAGCCCGAACAGGCGCCGTCACCCTGGGCGCTGCGGCTGGGCTGGCGCCTGCGCCGGGTCGGCGGCAAGCTGACCAATCTGGCTCGCTTGTTCAAGGCCACGGCGACGTTCACCGACGGCATCGACTACATCGTCTGGAAAGTGGAGCGGCACAGCGGCGTGCGCATCGAGCCAACCGATCGGATGCGCCGCCATCCCCGCCTGGCCGCCTGGGGCCTGGCCTGGCGGATGTGGCGCCAGGGCGGATTTCGCTGATGAGCAGCCATCCTCGCCAGGGCTCGGCCCGTATGCTGCTGGCTTTCGTCCGGTCCTACCCCTGGCGCACGGCCGCGGCGCTGCTCGCCCTCGTCGTGGCCGGCGTGCTCGACGGCCTGGGCCTGTCACTGCTGCTCTCCATGCTCAATCTGGCCACCGGCGCCACCGAAGATCCCTCGATGCCGGAGCGGGTGGCCCTGGATGTCGTCGAATGGCTGGGCCTGGAGCCGACCACGGTATCGCTGCTGACCCTGGGCGTGATCATGATCGCGGTCAAGGCCGCGATCGTGCTGCTGGCCAATCGCCAGGTCGGCTACACCGTGGCTCACGTCGCCACCGATCTGCGCCTGAGACTGATCCGCGCGGTGATGCACAGCCGCTGGCGCTACTACCTGAGCCAGCCGGTCGGGCGCCTGTCGAACGCCGTCGCCACCGAAGCGCATCGCGCCTCCGAGGGCTTCTATCACGGCGCGGTGATGGCCACCCAGGCGATCAGCGCGGTGATCTATGCCGGGCTCGCCCTGATGATTTCCTGGCAGGCCAGCCTGATCGCCCTGGCCTTCGGCGGCGCCCTGCTCGGCGTGCTGCACTTCCTGGTCCGGATTGCCGGCCGCGCCGGCCGCGACCAGACCGGCCTGCTGAAATCGCTGCTGTCGGTGATGACCGACCAGCTCGGCGCGGTCAAACCGTTGAAGGCGATGGCGCGCGAGGAACACGTCGACGCGCTCATGTCCGGCCAGACCCGCGAGCTCAAGAAGGCGCTGAAGAACCAGGTCATTGCCAAGGCCGGACTCGTCGCCCTGCAGGAACCGCTGCTGGCGATCCTGGTCGGAATCGGCTTCTTCTTCTTCCTGGTCCAGATGCAGCTGCCGATGGGCACCGTGATGGTGATGATCTTCCTGATCGCCCGCTCGGTGAATCACCTGGCCAAGGCCCAGCGCGCCTGGCAGCACATGGCAGTCAGCGAGAGCGCCTACTGGTCGCTGCGCGAAACCATCGAAGAAGCCGAAACGGAGCGCGAGCCGCCGCGCGGCCATCTGGCGCCCTCGCTGGAGCAGGGCATCCGTTTCGAATCAGTCGGCTTCGCCTACGCCGACCGTCCGGTCATCCGCGACCTGAGCCTGGACATTCCCGCCGGCCAGCTGACGGTGCTGTGCGGCCCGTCCGGTTCCGGCAAGACCACCGTCATCGACCTGGTGGCCGGCCTCCTGCATGCCGACAAGGGGCGGATCCTGATCGACGGGCAGCCCATCGAGCTGATCGACCATCGCCAGTGGCGCGGCCTGATCGGCTACGTGCCGCAGGATCCACTGCTGGTCAATGACACGGTGTTTCGGAACTTGAGCCTGGGCGCGCCCGAGATCAGCCGCGAGCAGGCCGAACAAGCCCTGCTGCTGGCCGACGCCTGGGATTTCGTCAGCAGCCTGCCCGAGGGCCTGGATACCGTGCTCGGCGAGCGCGGCGGACGCCTGTCCGGCGGCCAGCGCCAGCGCCTGGCGATCGCCCGCGCGCTGGTCCACCAGCCGCGCCTGCTGATTCTGGATGAAGCGACCAGCAATCTCGACATCGACTCCGAAGCCGCCGTGATCGAGACCGTTCGCCACCTGAAGGGCCGGCTGACTCTGCTCGCCGTCACCCATGACGATGGCCTGGTTCGTGAGGCCGATCAGCTGGTCCGGCTGGCCGACGGCGATATCGTGGCGTACACGGGCCCATGAAGCTCAAGCGTCGCTGGCGTCGGATCCAGTTCCATCTGCTGCGATGCCTGGCTCGCCGGCTCGCCAGCGGCGGGCCCGAGCGGCTGCGCGTCCACGGCGAAAGGGCCGGCCTGTGGCACTACCGCCTCGCGGTAGCCAGGCGCCGCCGTCTGAGCCGTCACCTGGCCGAGGCGCTGACCCTGCCCGTTGACCAGGCCGCGGTGCTGCTGCGTGAGGCCTATCGGATCAACGATCGTGCCATTCTTGAGATTCTGGCCATGTATTCTGGCGGCCTCAACCCACAGCAGCTGACCGAGCTGGTCAGCCTGTCCGGCCTGGAGCAGCTCGATCGCGCCCTCGCCCAGGGCCGGGGCGTGGTCCTGCTCGGCCTGCACATGGGCAACGGCGTGGCCATGGCCGCGGCACTCGGCCTGCGCGGCTACCCGGTCAGCGTGATCTATCGCGAAGCCGGCAAGATCCCGCCTGATTTCTTTCGCGACGGCATCCGCTCGCTGGGCATGGACGCCATCAGCGCCGATCCGGCCCCGGCCGGGCTGCGCCAGATGCTGCGCGCGCTCAAAAGCGGCCGCATTCTGTTCATCCTGATGGACCAGGCCAACAAGCGCGGCGGCGAGCCGGTGCGCTTCCTCGGCAAGGACCAGCACATGCCGCCGGGGCCGGCCGAGCTGGCCCGGCGCACGGGCGCGCCGATCGTGCCCGCGCTGCTCGAGGGCGTCGATGCCCAGTGGCATTTTCAACTCGCGGAACCGCTGGTCCTCGACGCCGGTCAATCGCTGGCCGACAGCGTCGGAATTTTGATCCAGGTCATGCAGGACCATATCCAGAAGCGGCCACAATGGTGGACCTGGCACCAGCGCCGCTGGGCGCGGTACGATTTCCCCCGAAGCTTGGCTTAGGAGCCCTGTTCGCATGCCCCTGCTCGCCCAAAGAATTCTGCGTGGCCTGACGCCCGCGCGCTTCAGTCCGGACCGCCCGCCGGCGCGTCGTACCACCCCCGACCGCATTCTGCTGGGTGTGCGCCCCGGCCATCGCCCGTCGACCTTGCCGCCGGTGAGGATCTTTCTCGGCACCGAGCGCAACCAGTTTCGGGCCGAGCGCATCTTCCTGTGGTCGATTGAAAAACATCGCGACCCATCAAGGATTTACGAGATCTATCTGATGCGGGATCTCACGCGATTCAAGCGCGGCTTCTGGCTGACCGGCTTCACCAACTATCGCTTCGCCATCCCGGGTTTTGCCGGCTTCAAAGGCCGCGCGATCTACAACGACGCCGACCAGGTCTACCTGACCGATCCGGCCGAGCTGTTCGACACGCCGATGGACAAGGCCGGATTCCTGTCGATCAACGATCGCGACACCTCGGTGATGCTGATCGACTGCGAGCGCATGAGCCAGGTCTGGAATGATCACGATGTGCGTCGGCTCAGCCGCAAGGCGCTGGAGGACCGCGCCCGCCAGGCCGGCCTGTGGGGCGATCTCGACGACAGCTGGAACGCGCGCGACAGCGAGTACCTGCCCGGCGAATCGCGCCTGGTCCACTTCACCACCCTGCACACCCAGCCGTGGCGGCCGTTTCCCGAACTCTTCGTCTACTTCGACAACCCGACCCGGGATCTCTGGCCTAAGCTCGAACGCGAGGCCGATGCCGCCCGCTTTCTACCCGTGTCAGCCACCCGGCCATCGCGCGATTGGGGCAATGTGCATCTGTATCTGTCGTCGCGCCCCGATGGCCAGCAGTTGCAGCGCCTGCTGGCACCGCAGCCCGAGCCGATCCAGCAGCCAGCGATCAAACTCAGCGGTCTGCTGGAACATGTCCCCGATCAGGATCTGCCCTGGGTGCTGGACCGCCTGTTCCAGGCCACCACCCAACTCAGCATCGACATCTTCGAACCGCTGGCCCAGGGCGGCGGTCGCTTCCGCCGCAACCTCTGGTTCTGGACGCAGCAGTTCCAGCTCGCCAGCCGCCTCAATCCGCTGACCCGCTGGCAGTTCAGCCGCCATGCGCCGGGCCGCGGCCGCCAGCGGGTCTGCGGCGGACCGGCTGAAGACGGCGAGATTGCCGTGCTGCTGCACCGCAAACCCGGCCACAACCAGCAAGTGCGCGCCATCGCCCAGGAGCTGGCCCGACAGAGCGGGCGCCCGCTGTGCGAACACCGGATCGACAGCAGCGAATCGGCCTGGCTGCTGAAAAGCCTGATCGGCATGGCGCCGCTGCCCAACCTGAATGCGGGCACAGCTGTCGTGGTCGCCGGCGGCTGGCTGCCCTGCCTGGTGGCCCGGCATCTGGCGCGCTGGCAGCCCTCGCTGCGCCTGATTCTGTCCGGTCGCAAGGCCGGGCCGGTTCCGATGAGCGGCGCCGTGGTGGTGCAATGCCGGCACTTCGGCCTGACCCCGAACCCCGCCAGACTGAGCACGCGCCTGCCGCTCAATGCCGGCCTGGCGGATCAACCGGCCGATGTCGAACGCTGGCAAGCCTGGCTTGACGCCAATCGTCGTGCCGCCCTGCTGCTGGGCGGCAGTTCTCGCTCGCATCGACTCAGCGTCGACGAGGCGCGCCAGATGGGCCAACGCCTGTCCGCCTGGGCCAGCGAAACCCAGCATCAACTGCTGGTTGTCGGCAGCCGGCGCTCGCAGCCGGTGATCGACGCCCTGGCCGAGGGCTTGGGCCGCAATGACCTGGTCTATCGCTGGCAGCCCAACGACCCGGCCAATCCCTATGCCCTGGCCTTGAGCCAGGCCGAGCTATTGATCGTCACCGGCGAGAGCGAGTCGATGCTGGCCGACGCCGCCAGCCGCGGCCGCGGCTTCCTGATCTGGCCCTTGAGCGAACGCCCGCTGACGCTGTGGCAGCGCCTGTCCGATCTGATCGCCGAGCGCGCCGTGCGACCCCGCTTCAATCGCCGCGGCAGCGTTCGCCCGCAGCAAGGCCTGACCTACCTGTGCGCCCGGGCGCTGGAGCGGAGCTGGATCCTGCCGCCCCGTCGGCTGGCGCATTTGCATGAGAATCTGTACAAGGCCGGACTGGCCGCTCCCTTTGGCCAGCAGCCCCCAGCCAGCTTCAAGCTCGTCGACGAACGACAGGCCACGGTTACGGCCGCCGCCGAGCTGCTGGAAATCCCCATCGTCCCCACCGCATTGAACGAGACCATCACGACGCATGAGCAGCGCCAGCCCCTTGCTTGACCGCCAGACCCTGGATTCGATTGCCACCGCCAGCTTTCGGGAAGCTGATCCCTATCCCTGGCTGAACCCGGAAGGCGTGCTGACCGAGGCCGCTTTCGACCTGCTGCGCCAAAACCTGCCGGCGCTGGACCTGATGAAGCCCAGTTTCGGGCGCAAACGGGCGCACGGCCAGCAGCCGCATGATCGCTATTCGCTGGAGTATCACCCGGACCTGGCCGTTCATCCCGCCTGGCATCAGCTGGTCGCCGAGCTGAACGGCCCGGTCTACCAGGCCTGGCTGGCGCGGCTGTTCGCCACCCGCCGCTTCCGCTTGAGCTATCACTGGCACTACGCGCCGCGCGGCGCCTCGGTATCGCCGCACTGCGATGCCAAGCGCAAGCTGGGCTCGCACATCTTCTACTTCAACACGCCCGACGAATGGGATGCCAACTGGGGTGGAGAGACCGTGGTCCTGGACGATGGCGGCCGCTTTTCAAGGGCCAGCGCACCGGGTTTTGATGATTTCGAGCGTAGCTGGAGCGCCAACGCGATGGGCAACCGCTCGCTGCTGTTTCAGCGCCAGGGCAACTCCTGGCACGGCGTCAAACCGCTGAACTGCCCCGAGGATCGGCTGCGCAAGGTGTTCATCATCGTGGTCAACGCCGACACCCTGGGTGGACGCATTCGACGCCTGTTCCACAAGCCTGACGGCTACTGAGACTCAACTTTTCGCCACCAGGCCTGTCTTAACGACACCATCGACGCTGACGGGAGAGCCCACATGAAGCCGTACGCCCTGATTGCGAGCTGCGCAATTCTGGCCTGGTCCCAAGCCCAGGCCAGCCCGATCTACCGCTGCGAAATCGACGGCACAGTGGTGTTCTCGGATCGGCCCTGCAGCGAAGACGCCAAGGTTCACGATTCGGAAAATCTGATGAGCATCGTCCCCCCCGCCGGGGACATCGATCAGGTCGCCGCCGCCAATCGCGCCTTCATTGACCAGCGCCGTGCCGAACAGGCCACAGATCGCGAAAACCGGGCCGCAGCGCGGCGCCGCGCCGAAGCCGAGGCCGAACGCGCCGAGGTTCGCCAGATCGGGCCGGTGCTGCCCTGGTTGGGCATCCCGGTGCCGGTTGAGCCCGATGTTCCCGAACCGCCGCGCGAGTCCCGCGATCGCGATCAGAATTTCTCGGCGCTGAGCGGCCCGCTACCGGGCACCCGCAGACGCTAACCCGGATAGTTCATGAACCTGCGCGATCATCGCGCGAGTTCAAGAATTATCCGGGCCAGGAGCCGTCGCGGCGGAATCCATCCGGTCCCATTGCAGAGGCCAACTTCTGCCATCCGCCGTCCATGCCTTGCAATGAAGACCGCAGGTATTTCCTTGCCGGAGTTGATCGTTCGACCCGGGCATCGACGTGCCCGGCCATTGCGATCTTCCGCGGCTCAGAAGCCGTCCAGCAGGTCGGCGCCTTCGGGCACGACGAAATCAAAGATATCGGCCGGCAGCTCGGCGTTGCGCTCGAGCTCGAACAGCTCCAGGCGGGTCAGCTGGCCGAAGCGGTCAATCAGCTCCAACGCGCTGGGCAGACCGTCGCTGAAATGGAGACTGGCCGATTCAAATTCACCGTCGCCGCCGACCGGCTCGAAGCGCAGTACCTCGTCGCTGTCGCTGGGTTCGAGGCGGTAGAAACGGTCGAGCAGGTCCGGGCGGGTCAGTACCAGCAGCGGCGATTCCTCAGGCGCCGGCTGCGGGCGCACGGTCACCTGATCCAGCGATTCGTCGTAGTGCCATAGCCGCTCGCCGTCAGCCACCATTTCCTGCGGAAAGGGCTCGGTATAGCTCCAGCGGAAGCGATCCGGCTGCTCGAAGAACAATCGTCCTTCGGTGTAGTCGCTGACCCGGCCATCATCACCGACCGTGATCTGACTGAAACGGCCGGACAGCGACTCCAGCCCCTCGGCAAAGCGGTCCAGCGCCTGGCGGGCATCGGCGAGGGCCAGCGCGGGCAGGGCCAGCAGCAACAGCAGAGGAGCGACGCGGTGGGGCTTGATCATGGTGGGGATCATCTCGGGAGGCCAGGGGGAAACATTTCGCGCATGCCCCAACAGACCGCGCCAGCGGCCCGGGGTTCGATGGCCGGGTCAATCTCGGGGCGGCGCGGGCGCCAGCACTTCGCGCTGGCCGTTGTGCTCGGGCGGGCTGACCACGCCCTGCGCCTCCATCTCTTCGATCAGCCGCGCCGCGCGGTTGTAACCGATCCGCAGCTGACGCTGCACGCTGGAGATCGACGCGCGCCGGCTTTCCAGCACGTAGGCCACGGCCTTGTCGTAGAGCTCATCCTCGGAATCGCCGCTGGCCGCCTCGGGCAGGCCGTTTTCGCCGATGCTCATGCCGTCGCTGGTCATCTGCGTCTCGGCCAGCACATCTTCCAGGTAGTTGGGCTCACCCTGGGCCTTGAGCCATTCGACCACGGCATGGACCTCGTGATCGTCGACAAAGGCGCCGTGGATGCGATCCGGCACGCCGGTGCCCGGCGGCAGGTACAGCATGTCGCCGTGGCCGAGCAGCTGCTCGGCGCCCTGCTGGTCCAGAATCGTGCGCGAATCGATCCGCGAGGAGACCTGGAAGGCCATCCGGGTCGGGATATTGGCCTTGATCAGGCCGGTGATCACATCCACTGAGGGTCGCTGGGTGGCCAGGATCAGATGGATGCCGGAGGCACGCGCCTTCTGCGCCAGGCGGGCAATCAGCTGCTCGACCTTCTTGCCGACGATCATCATCATGTCGGCGAATTCATCGACCACAACAACGATAAACGGCAGCTTGCTCAGGGTCGGCGGCTCGCTGCCGGTCAGCAGCATGGCCGGGTCGACCAGGGGATCGGGAATCGTCTCGCCCTTGTCGGCGGCTTCCTTGATCTTGCGGTTGTAGCCGGCCAGGTTGCGCACCCCCATCGCCGCCATCAGGCGGTAGCGGCGCTCCATTTCCGCCACGCACCAGCGCAAAGCATTGGCAGCTTCCTTCATGTCGGTGACCACCGGCGTCAGCAGGTGCTGGATGCCCTCGTAGACCGACAGCTCCAGCATCTTCGGATCGACCATGATGATGCGCACATCTTCCGGCGTCGCCTTGTACAGCAGGCTCAGGATCATGGCGTTGATCGCCACCGACTTGCCCGAGCCGGTGGTACCGGCGACCAGCAGGTGCGGCATCCGGCTGATGTCAGCGGTCAACGGCTTGCCGGAGATGCTCTTGCCCAGCCCCAGGGTCAGCGGCGAGGCGGCGCGGCTGTAGGCCTCTGAGGACAGGATCTCGCGCAGATACACGGTTTCGCGATTCTGGTTCGGAATCTCCAGGCCGATCACGCTCTTGCCCGGGATGACATCAACCACGCGCACGGAAATCACACTCAAACCGCGCGCCAGGTCCTTGGCCAGATTGGAAATCTGGGCGCCCTTGACGCCGGGCGCGGGCTGCAGCTCGAAGCGGGTGATGACCGGGCCGGGGTGCACCGCCACCACTTCGACCTCAACGCCAAAGTCGGCCAGCTTCAGCTCGACCTGGCGACTCATCGCCTTCAGCGACTCCTCGGAATAGCCCGACTGCTGCTGCTTGGGTTCATCCAGCAACTCCAGCGGTGGCAACCCGGCCTCGCTGACCAGGTGCTTGAACAGCGGCTGCTGCTTGACCTTGCGCTCAACCGGCTTGCTGATGACCGGCTCCACCCGCGGTTCGATTCGCACCTCCGGTTTGGTCTTGCGCTTGATCGTGTCGCGCTTGCGCACCTCCTCGCGCTCGGCCCGGGCGCGTCGGCCGGCAAACCAGTCGCGGCCGCGGACCATCGCCTCCAGGGCCCAGGTGCCGGCCCGCAGCGCAAACTGACCGACCTGATCCACCACCCGAATCCACGACAGCCCGGTGTACAGGGTGACCCCGACCAGCAGAATGAACAGATTGATCAGCGCCGCACCGGTAAAGCCCATCGCCCCGATCATCGGCCCGGCCAGCACCGAGCCGATCACCCCGCCGCCTTGCGCCAGGCCGCCCCGCCCCTGCATCTCCAGCAGCATGCAGCCGGTCAGCACGATCAGCACCAGCCCGGCGGCGCGGACGCCCCATTCGGGCAGGCCGGCGGGCTCGCCGCGTTCGCGCAGCAGCTTGAACGCCGCGACACCGATCAGCAGCGGGGCCATATAGGCCATGTAGCCGATCAGCACCAGCAACAGATCGGAAACCCAGGCGCCAAAGGCACCGCCCAGATTGCGAACACCGTCGCCGCCTGCCTGCCGCGACCAGCCTGGATCCGCCGGGTGGTAGCTGAGCAGGCTGATGAGCAAATACAGCGCCACCACCAGGATCAGCAGGAACAGCGCCTCCGACAGCCGACGACTCAGCCCGGCCTGGGTGTCCGTTTCCTTGAGCTGAGATTTTGCTGCGGCTCTGGCCAATGTGATGCTATGCCTTAGTTAAGCGACTCAAGCTACTGATATATATCACTGCAGCGCGGGATGGACAATCTTGCCATCGCGAACATTGATGCCCTTGGACAGCGACTGCCGCTGCGCCCATTCCGGGCGCGCCATCTGCTGGACATAGGGCAGGATGGCCGCACACAGGGCCTGGCTGGAGGTACGCGGCACCGCGCCCGGCATGTTGGTGACGGCGAAGTGGGTGACGCCGTCGACCTTGTAGGTCGGGTCGGCATAGGTGGTCGGCCGGGTGGTTTCAAAGCAGCCGCCCTGGTCGACCGAAATATCGACCACCACGCTGCCGTCAGCCATGCTGCCGATCATCTCGCGGGTGACCACGTGCGGTGCGCGCGCGCCGGTGACCAGCACCGCACCGATCACGATGTCAGCCCGGGCCACAAACTCGCCCACGGTTTCCACGTAGGGATACAGTGCGGTGACATTCGGCCCGATCGCCATCATTTCTTCCAGCCGATCCTGGCGGCGGTCGAACACGGTCACCCGCGCACCGGCGGCGGCGGCCAGCTTGGCCGAATTGCCGCCGGCCTGCCCGGCGCCGAGTACGACAACATGGCCGCGATCGGCCGAAGGCAGGCCGCCCAGCAGAATGCCGCGACCGCCCTGCGGCTGATGCAGCAGATGGGTCGCGACCTGAACCCCGATCCGCCCGGCGATATTGCTCATCGGCGCCAGCAACGGCAAGCTGCCGTCGGCTTCTTCCACCGTCTCGAAAGCGACGCCGGTCAGCCCGATCTCGAGCAGACGCTCGGTCAGGGCCGGTTCGGCGGCCAGATGCAGATAGCAGAACAGCAGATGATCGGACCTGAGATGCTGAAGGTCGCCGGCGATCGGCTCCTTGACCTTGACCACCAGCTTCGCCTTCTCATACAGCGCGGCGGCATCCGGCAGCACCGTCGCGCCCACGGCCTCAAAGTCAGCATCGCTGAAGCCGCTCTTGGTACCGGCATCGCGCTCGATATACACTTCGTGGCCGGACCGGACCAGGTCGCCGCAGGCGGCCGGCACCAGCGCCACTCGCCCCTCGAGGGTCTTGGTTTCCCGAGGAATCCCGATACGCATGGCTGTCACTCCTTGATTGTCATCGTTATAGGTGAGCTTGACCGGTGGCCTTTCGACCCCGAAGTCCCGCGCTGCGGCGGGCTGGCCTACCGGTTCCAGGCTTGCTTTCGACTGCCGGCGACCTCACCTCAAAAGCTCCCGGCAAGACCGCTCAACTGGAGAAAATTATACTATGGCCGACCCTCGTCATTTCCGGCTTCTGATCCTCGGTTCCGGCCCGGCCGGCTACACTGCCGCCGTCTATGCGGCCCGCGCCAACCTGGAGCCCGCGATCATCACCGGCATTCAGCAGGGCGGCCAGCTGATGACCACAACCGACGTCGAAAACTGGCCCGGCGATTTTCCGGACCTGCAGGGGCCGGAACTGATGGCGCGGATGCTACGCCATGCCGAAGCCTTCAATACCGAGATGGTCTTCGACCACATCCACAGCGCCGACCTGGGCCAGCGGCCGTTCCGGCTCGAGGGCGATAACGGCGTCTACACCTGCGACGCGCTGATCATTGCCACCGGCGCCTCGGCCCGCTACCTGGGCCTGGATTCCGAAGACGCCTACAAGGGCCGCGGCGTATCGGCCTGCGCCACCTGCGACGGCTTTTTCTACCGCAACAAGCCGGTGGCCGTGATCGGCGGCGGCAACACCGCGGTGGAAGAGGCGCTGTACCTGGCCAACATCTGCAGCAAGGTCACCCTGGTCCACCGCCGTGACGAGCTGCGCGCGGAGAAAATCCTGCAGGACCGGCTGTTCCAGCGCGAGGCCGAAGGCAAGGTCGAGATCGTCTGGAATCATGTGCTGGACGAGGTGCTGGGAGACGATGACGGCGTCACCGGCGCCCGTCTGCGCCGAACCGACGATGACGGCGAGCGGGAGATTGCAGTCGACGGCGTCTTCATCGCCATCGGGCATGATCCCAACACCGCCATCTTCAACGGCCAGCTCGACATGCAGGACGGCTACATCCGCATCCGCTCAGGCCTGGAAGGCATGGCCACGGCCACCAGCGTTCCCGGCGTCTTCGCCGCCGGCGACGTGGCGGATCACGTCTACCGCCAGGCCGTGACCTCGGCCGGCTTCGGCTGCATGGCCGCGCTGGATGCAGAAAAATTCCTTGACGAGCAGCCAGCCTGATAGCGACCCCGGCCCTGGCCCTCAGGCCTGGGCCGGCATTGATCCGGAGGCCTGGAACGGGCTCGCGGCCGCGACCGGTCCGTTCGTCGACTGGCGCTTTCTCAATGCGCTGGACACCAGCGCCTGCACCGCCCCCGGCAGCGGCTGGACCCCCTGGCCGCTGATCCTGCGTGACGATCAGGGCCGCCTCCGGGGCGCAGCCCCGGCCTGGCTCAAGGGCCATTCCCACGGCGAGTTCGTGTTCGACTGGGCCTGGGCCCGCGCGGCCGAGTCCGGCGGCCTGAACTGGTATCCCAAGCTGCTGGTCGCCGCACCCTTCACCCCGGTGACCGGCCCGCGCCTGCTCAGCGGCAGCGACCCCGCCGTTGCCCTGGCCCTGGCGGAAGGCCTGGAAGCGCGGGTCGAGCGCTACGGCCTGTCCTCGGCCGGCGTCAATTTCTGCACCGAGGACGACGCCCGCGCCTTGAGCGAGCGCGGCTGGCTGGCTCGCTTCGACTGGCAGTTCCACTGGCACAACCCCGGCTACCGCGATTTCGACGACTTCCTCGACCGGCTCAAGCGCAAGCCGCGCAAGAACATCCGCGCCGAGCGGCGGCGCGTCCACGAGGCCGGTTGGCAGTTTCAAATGAAATCCGGGCTGGAGCTGACGCCGGCCGATATCGACCTGATCACGCGCTGCTACCAGGGCACTTTCGCCCTGTACGGCAACCTGCCCAGCCTCAACCGGGACTTCTTCGCCCGTGCCGCCGAGGTCTTCGGCAGCCAGTTTCTGGCCTGCATCGCCAGCCTCGACGGCCAGGCCCGGGCCATGGCCGCGTTCTGGCGCGACGAGCGGCGCCTCTATGGCCGCTACTGGGGCAGCCTCGACGACACCCGCGATGTCCACTTTGAAACCTGCTACTACCAGGGTATCGAGTACTGCATCCGCGAGCGCATTCAGTGCTTCGAACCGGGCGCCCAGGGCGAACACAAGATCCGGCGCGGATTCCTCCCGCAGCGCACCCGCTCCTTCCACTACATCCGCCATCCCGGCCTGCGCGCCGGCATCGCCCGCTATCTGGACTCGGAAGCCGAGGCCCTGATCCAGTATCGTAGCCAGCTGGACACCCTGAACCCCTACGGCAGCTGAGCAGGGTATCGAGGAGGGGTGGGATGCTCAGAGCAAAAACCTTTAGGGTCGCGAAGCAGCAAAGCAGCAAAGCAGCAAAGCAGCAAAGAAAATGCGAGCTCTTGGTTTGCTGTCCTTATCCCTTGCACACTTGGCTGCTTGGCTGCTTTGCGACCCTTAAGATTTGATTCCATGTTGTTTCCTCCGCGAACGCAGACCCTGGCACTGGGCAAAAGAAGAGATTGAAGCGCTATCAGATTCCGCAGCTCGGCGACGATCCGGCCAGCCCGTTCCCGCCGCCACGGCTCAGCGGGCACCCCGAAGGCCTGGTGGCCTGGGGTGGCGATCTTGAGCCCGAGCGCCTGCTCAACGGCTACCGCGCCGGGGTGTTCCCCTGGTACGAGCACGGCTCGCCGATCCTGTGGTGGGCGCCGGATCCGCGCGCGGTGTTCTTTCCGCAAGCCTGGCAGCCGCCGCGGCGGCTGGCCCGCAGCCTGCGTCAGGGCCGCTTCCAGGCCCGCCTCGACCAGGCCTTTGCCAGCGTCATCGACGCCTGCGCCGGGCCGCGCCGAGGCCAGTCCGGCACCTGGATCACCCCGGCCATGCGCGCCGCCTATCTGCAGCTGCACCGTCTGGGCCATGCCCACAGTGTCGAAATCCTGATCGACGGCCAGCTCGCCGGCGGTCTGTATGGCGTCAGCGTCGGCAAGGCCTTTTTCGCCGAGTCCAAGTTCCACTTCCGCCGCGACGCCTCGAAAATCGCCCTGGCCGTGCTGCTGCGCTGCCTCGACAGCTGGGACTTCGTGCTGGCCGACTGCCAGATCTGGAATCCGCATCTGGAAACACTGGGCGTCGAACTGCTGGGCCGGGATGCCTTTGTCGAGGCGCTGGGCGAAGCCTGTACTCGGCCGGATACTGTCGGCAGCTGGGCCGAGCGTCTGAACGCGGTCAATCTGAGCGACTGGTAAACAGCGCCTCGATGCGCGCATCGCCCGGCCGCTCGCCGCGACCCTGCCTGGCCAGCGCCAGCGTCGCCAGGCCCAGGCGCCGAAACAGGGCCGCGTCCGAAGCACCCGCCGCCGCGTCTACCGCCGCCAGCTGGCGGGCGACTGCGTCGTCATCGCCGCGCTCGATCGGGCCGGTCAGGGCTGCTGCCGGGCTGTCGGCGCTCAAGCGGTCGAGACTGTCCCGCTGCAGATCCTCGATCAGGGCGGCCGCAGTCGCCGCGTCCAGCCCCGCGCTGGCCGCCAGGGCGCGGGCCAGCGCGGTCAGCGTGACCTGGTAGTTGCTGGCCACCACCGTCGCCGCGTGATACAGGCCCTTGGCGGCCGTGGCCAGCGGCGCCCAGCGTGCGCCGGCGGCGGTGAAGCGCGGGCTTAGCGCGGCCACAGCCTCGCTTTCCCCCTCGGCCAGACACCAGGTGCCGGGCATGCGCACCAGCGCGGCGGCCGGATCGGCAAAGGCGCGCAGCGGATGGACCGCCGCCGCCGATCCCAACGGCGCCAGCACCGTGCTGGAGACGGCACCAGAGAGATGAAGCGCCACGGCGCCGGGCCGATAACCGCAGTCGGCCAGTACGGCTGCGGCCGATTCGAGCTGGCCGTCGGGCAAGCCCAGCAGCAGCCAATCACCCGCCTCAGCCGGCGACAGCGACTCAACGACCTGCCCCGCGCCGATGAATTCGACCGCAGCGCTGGCGCTGCTCAGACTTCGATTGCAGACCTGGCCGATCTCGATCTGCCGCGCCGCCATCAGCCAGCGCAGCACCACCCGGGCGGCGCGTCCGCAGCCCAGCACATCGACCCGCGGGCCGGTCACGGCTGGGCAGTGTCCTCGTCCAGCGCTGGCACCTGCCCCGGCGTTGCCGCGAGATAGGCTTCCAGCCGCTCCAGGCCGTCACTGTAGCTGCGGCCGATCAGCCCGGGCAGCATCAGGCCGACATAGCGGCCGGTCAGATCAAACGGGCCGAACCGGGTCTGCATCCCCCAGCTCACACGCTGCGCCAGGCCCTCCGACTCCAGTAGAAAATAGCTGTCGGCCAGGTTGTCGCCCAGCTCCATCTGCAGATCGATTCGGCGCGGCGGGTCCATTGCCACGATCCACATCCGGCCGGCACCGCTGCCCTGCTCGTCAGCCCAGACCAGGGCCGAGCCGACGGTACCGGGCCTGCCTTCAACGCGATAGCCCGCCTCATCGCCGTCGCGCAGCCAGGGCGACCAGTGCTCGAAATGCCGGAAATCGGCCAGCACTTCATAGATGCGCTCTGCCGGCTGGTCGATCAGCCGACTGCGTTCGACGGTGACCTCACGCGGCAACAGAAAGCCGATCACGACCAGCGCCACCACGATCGCCAACAGTACCGATAAAAGCCTTTTCGCCATCTGCTTGTCCTTGAAAAAAGTGTTCGCCACGAAACCGCCAGGGATTTCGCTGCACGGCCCTGGCGAAGGAGACCCAGGGCTTGCACCACCACTCAGGTCCCGGTCAGGGCCAGTTCCGGTCACGCCAGGGCTGGTCGCCGTCAGGCTCATCCGTCAGCCCGCTCGGCGCGCCCGGCTCATCGTCGTCCTCGTCCCAATCGTAGCGCTTGACCGGCGTTCGGTCCCAGGCACGGTAATGCACAGCCAGCGCAATACCGAGGACCATGCCGGTGGTGTGCAGCTCCCAGCTCATCGAGCGACCCGCCGGCAGCACGCCCCAGATCATCGAGCCATACAGAAAAAACACCATGAACGACACCACCATCGAGCGCAGATCACGCCGCAGCAGGCCTGAGACAAAAACAAAGGCCAGCAGCCCGTAAACCAGGCCGGAGGCGCCAATATGAACGCTGGGCCGGGCAAACACCCAGGCCAGCGCCGCCGAACCGATCCAGATCGCCGGCAGGGCGCGCAGGGCCACATTGGGATACAGGAACAGAATCGCCACCAGGCCGATGAACAGCGGCGCGGTATTGGAGACGATATGGGCCAGGCTGCCGTGCAGCAGCGGCGTGGTCAGCAGGCCGATCAGCCCGGACACATCGCGCGGCCTGAGGCCATAGCGGTTGAGGTCGATCGGCAGCAGCCAGTCGAGCACAAACACCGCCCAGATCAGCGCCACAAAGCCCGCCGCCAGCTTTACCGCCAGCGCAAAGCTGCGTCGGGCGCGCCGGGAGCCGGTGAACTCCGGATCAGGAATATCGAGCCGCATCAGCCTGCCGGGACGTCCAGCCCGGACCCAATCACCGCATGAACCCGATCACGCAGGCGCGGCAGGTCGGCCAGGCGCAGGCCTTCGGTGGCGACCGGCGGGTGAATCTGCAGCCGCGCCCTGCCCGGCCGAATCCGGATGGAATCAGCAGGCATCACATCGCGGGTGCCGGTGACCGTCATCGGCAGTATCGGCCACTGCTGATCGATGGCAACCCGGAATGCGCCCTTCTTGAACGGCAACAGACGGCCGCTGCGGCTGCGCGTGCCCTCGGCGAAAAACAGGATGCCGGTGCCGGGCTGGAGCCGGCCCAGCGCCGCATTGATCGCCGCGCGCGCCTGCTCGGCGTCGCCGCGATCAACAAAGATATGGCCGATCGCCCTGCAGCCGGACGCGATGAACGGCACCTTGCGCAGCTCGGCCTTCATCACCCAGCGCAGATCGAGGCCGCAGTAGCCGTAGATGACCGGGATGTCGTACTGGCTCTGGTGGTTCGCCACCACCACATAGGACTGATTCGGATCAATGTGCTCCAGGCCCTCGACCGCCACCCGCACCGGGGCCAGCAAAGTCAGCACGTGACACCAGGGCACGGCGACATAGCGATTGGCCAGCCGCGGTGAAACCAGCAGCGCCAGCGGAATGGCGATAGCGGCACCGATCACCGTGGCCACAACCACCAGCGGCACCAGCACCAGCCACTGCCAGAGCGGATACAGGACAAGCAGCGGCGAGGAGCGTCGAAGCGTGGCGGCCATGGTCAGGAATGGTACACGGGGCTGGAAACAAAAGGGGCGCCCGGATGGACGCCCCTGTGATCGCATTGGAGATGCTGTTAACGCCTGGGCTCAGGCGGCCTTGCTCTCACGCTCGCCTTCGATCAGACGGCTCTTGCCCGAGCCAATCTCGATCTTGCGCGGCTTCATCTGCTCCGGCAGCTCGCGCTTCAGGTCGATGTGCAGCAGACCGTTTTCAAGCCGGGCGCCGTCCACTTCAACATGATCGGCGAGCTGGAAACGACGCTCGAAAGCGCGCGTGGCAATACCGCGATACAGGAACTGGGCCTGCTCATCGGACTGCTCGGTCTTGCGCGCACCCGACACCGTCAGGGTGTTGCGCTCGCTGACGATATCGAGCTCGTCGTTACCGAAACCGGCGACCGCCATGGTGATGCGGTAGCGGTCCTCGCCCAGCGATTCGATGTTGTACGGTGGATAGCCGTTGGCATCAACGCGGGAAGCATTGGTGAGCATGTCGGCCAGGCGATCAAAGCCAATGGCCGTGCGATACAGGGGGGAAAGATCGAACGTAGACATTACCGTATCCTCCTCAAGAAGCAATCGGTTGGTTCAGTTGAATACATCCGCCTGAGACCAGGCCGGATGCGCTTGAGACCCCTTGCGGCGGCCTCGAAACCAAAGATGGGCGTCGATCAGGCGGTTTTCAAGAGGCGTAGTCCACCGCCACGATCCAGAAGCGCCGCTCGCCGCCGGGCGTGGGCACGCTGACCTCGTCATCAAGCCGCTTGCCCAGCAGCGCCCGGGCGACCGGCGAATCGACAGAAATCCAGCCCTGCTCGCCGTCGATCTCATCGGCGCCGACAATGCGATAGCGCGTCGTCGCGCCGGAATCCTCCTCCAGCGTCACCGCCGCCCCAAAAAACACCCGCTCCCGATCGGACGGCACCGTATCGACCACCTTCAAACGGTCCAGCCGCTTCTGCAGGTAACGAATCCGGCGGTCAATCTCGCGCAGCTGCTTCTTGCGGTAGATGTACTCGGCATTCTCCGAGCGATCCCCCTCCGCCGCCGCCGCCGTCAGCGCCACCGTCACCTCCCGCCGCGTCACCCAGCGCTCCTTGAGCTCGACCTGCAGGCGCTTGAAACCCGCCGCCGTGATGTAGGGGCTGGAGGAGGGAGAGGGAGGGCGCCAGCGCATGGTGGAAAGGGGAAGAGGGATAGAGGGAAGAGGGGAGAGGGAAAAAGAAAGGGAGGCTTCGCCGGGCTGCATCGAAGCCCCGGCTTTACCCTCTCCCTTCTCCCCTCTACCCCTCTCCCCGCGCCAGCGTCACACGCCGCCGCGCGTCAGCTTCAACGGATCCAGCAGTTCTTCCAGCTCCGCCCGGCTCAGGCCCGAGACTTCCTCGGCCACGTCGATGATGGGGCGGCCTTCCTTGTAGGCCTGCTTGGCCGCGGCCGCGCCCTTTTCGTAGCCGATGACGCGGTTCAGCGCGGTGACCAGGATGGGGTTTCTGGCCAGGGCTTCGTTGAGCTTGTCCTGGCGGACGCGGAAGCTGGCGACGGCGCGGTCGGCGAGCAGGCGGCTGACATTGGCCAGCAGCTGCAGCGATTCCAGCAGGGTGGCGCCGACGACCGGCAGCATCACGTTGAGCTGGAAGTTGCCGGACTGGCCAGCGACGGTAATCGTGGTGTCGTTGCCGATCACCCGGGCGGCAACCATGCAGACCGCTTCCGGGATCACCGGATTGACCTTGCCCGGCATGATCGAGCTGCCCGGCTGCAGGGCTTCCAGCTCGATTTCGCCGAGGCCGGCCAGCGGCCCGGAGTTCATCCAGCGCAGATCGTTGCCGATCTTCATCAGGCCCACCGCCAGCGTCTTCAGCTGGCCGGACAGTTCGACCGCCGCATCCTGGGTGGCAATGCCCTCGAACTTGTTCTCGGCCGACTCGAATTCAAACCCGCTGATCCGGGCCAGATGTCCGGCTACGCGATCGCCGAACTCGGCGTGGCAGTTGACCCCGGTGCCGACGGCGGTACCGCCCTGAGGCAGCCGACGCAGTCGCGCCAGCGCATCGGTCAGACGCTCGCAGCCGCTCGCGATCTGGCTGGCCCAGGTATCGAGCTCCTGGCCGAGCGTCACCGGCATTGCATCCATCAAGTGGGTGCGGCCGGTTTTGGCCACTGCGGACAGCTCCTCGGCGCGGCGCTTGAGCACCTGATGCAGATGCTTCAAGGCCGGCAGCAGCTGCTCGGCCGTCACCAGGCAGGCGCTGACCTGAATGGCAGTCGGGATCACGTCATTCGAGCTCTGGCTCATATTGACGTGGTCGTTCGGATGCACGCCCAGGCTGCCGTCCTCATCCGCCAGCCGCGCGATGACTTCATTGGCGTTCATGTTGGAGCTGGTGCCTGAACCGGTCTGATAGATGTCCACCGGAAACTGGGCGTCGAACTCGCCGGCCGCGACCCGGTCCGCCGCCGCGCTGATCGCAGCGGCCCGAGGCGCATCCAGCAGCTCCAGATCGCGATTGGCCTCGGCGCAGGCGCGCTTGATCAGGCCCAGGGCGCGGATGAAGGCCGCCGGCATCGGCCGGCCGCTGATCGGGAAGTTCTCCACCGCCCGCTGCGTCTGCGCACCCCACAAGGCGTCCGCCGGCACTTTCAGCTCGCCCATGCTGTCGCGTTCAATCCGAAACTCGCTCATCCCGCTCACCTGATCCAGAATCAAAGCCCGAAATTATAAGTCGGCGGAGCGCGTCTGGTGCCGGCGAGGCGGCCGAAATCGAGCCGCATCGGCCGTCGCGAGATCAACACGTCCTCAGGCGCCAGAGGCCACCGAGCCCTGCGCCACAGGCGCCTTGCCGACCCGCCGGTAGCGCCGATCCAGCAGGACGCCGGCGACCGTGGCGACCAGCAGCGGCCCGAACCAGGCGATATTGAGAATTACCGGCAGGCCCAGTTCGGACAAAAAGCGCGACAGGCCGATCTGCAGAAAGGCGATATGGGTGGCCGCGCCGTTGCCCAGCATGGCGCCGTAGTGGCTGCGCAGCCACCACAGCGAGTGGGTCGGGCCACGCCGCGCCATCCGCAGCGATTGCCAGGCCAGAATCGGCCCGACCAGGCCAAAACCGATCAGAATCGGCACCATCCGAACCAGGCCGAACACCACCACGGCCGTCCCCGTCAGGCCCAGAATCCAGGCCCCCCAGCGAAAACCCCGGTTGGCATAGGCGGCGAAATCAGCGCGCCAGCGGATCGCCCGCCAGGCGTTGAGGCCGTTGACGGTGACCAGCACGATCAGATAGGCCAGAAACGTGGCGGTGACCACGTGCCCACGTAGCCAACTGGCCAGGGTCAACGGAACGGCGGTGAGCACCACGGCCGCCATCGCGAGCAGAAACACCCGGCCGGCATAGCGGTGCGGGCGGCTGCCCTTGCGGGCCAGCGCCGCCACCCAGAAACTGAGCAGGGCCAGCGTACCGAGCCAGGCGTGGGGCTGAGCGAACCAGGCCTGCAGCAGCGTTGCATTCATGAGCGAGACTCCTTGTGCGGGATGCGTGGGAACTGAGGCGCATCTTCCCGGAGCCGCTTCCAGCGATCAGGTGCCGAAGGTCAGCCGAACAGGGTGCCAGAAGTCACTATTAACGCGGCAATCAAATAGATTGCTGCGTTAATGCCCGGCCGGAACGGCCGGGGCCGCGAAGCGAAGGCATTTGCGGACATGCGCCGCAAATGCCGTGCAACGAATACCGTAGGTATTTCGTTGCCGGGTTAATAATTCAGGCCCTGCCCTTGCCTGCCGCCATGGCTTGGGCCTATAAGCCCTCCATGCAGCCAACACTTCGCCATCTGGCCCGCGAGTGCCTGAAGCCCCTGGCGCTGGCCTCCTACGCCGCCCTGGCCGCGATCTGGGCCGGCGTGCCCGGCCTGTTCGGCCTGCCCGGCGAGCTGCCGGGGGCCGCCAGCACCGTCCTGCTCGCCCTGTTCACCGCCGCCTGGCTGTGGGCCATGGCCAGCGATTCATCGCGCATCGACTGGCGCCGGGACCTGTGCCTGCTCATCCTGACCGCCACCGCCCTGGGCCTGATCAGCCTCGGCCGCTCCGGCCTGAGCCCGATCCTGCTGATCCTGCTCGCTACCCTGCTGCCGCTGCGCTTTGCCGGCTGGCGCGTGTTCGCCGTGCTGGCCCTGATCAACCTGGCCTTTGCCGGCCTGATGCTCTGGCGTTGGCACAGCCCCTGGCTGATGATGGCGGTGACGGTGTCGGCCTACGGCGCCTTTCAGCTGTTCGCCGTGCTGCTGATGCACTACGCCCGCCGCGCCGAAGCCATGGCCGAGGACCTGCGCGCGGTCAACGCCCATCTGCTCACCACCCGCTACCTGCTCGACGAAGCCGCCCGCGACCAGGAACGCCTGCGCCTGTCGCGCGAACTGCACGATGTCACCGGCCACAAGCTCACCGCGCTCAAGCTCAACCTGCGCCAGCTCCAGCGCGACCCGGCCCTGGCCGGCATCGCCGAGCTGGCCCAGGCCGGCCAACTGGCCGATGAACTGCTGGGCGACATCCGCGGCGTGGTCCGCCAACTCCGCGCCAGCGACGGCATCGACCTGGCCCGCGGGCTTGAGCAGCTGGCCCGGCCCTTCCCGCGCCCGCGTCTGGAACTCGACATCGAAGCCGACCTCAGGCTGGAACGCGCCGAGCAGGCCGAAGCCCTGCTGCGCCTGGTCCAGGAAGCACTGACCAACGCCGCCCGCCACGGCCAGGCCGAGCACCTCTGGGTGCAACTGCGTGACCACGATGAAACGCTGCAACTGCAACTGGACGACGACGGCGCCACCACCTGGCCGATCCGGCCCGGCAACGGCCTGACCGGCATGCGCGAACGCATCGAAGCGCTGGGCGGCGCCCTGAGCCTCCAGGCCTCCGCCAAGGGCGGCCTGTCGATCTCGGCGCAATTGCCGAAAGCGCCGCCGGCATGAGCATCCGTATCGCCCTGGCCGACGATCAGGTTCTGGTGCTGAAAGGCCTGCGCTCCCTGCTCGACGCCATGGACGGCGTCGAAGTCGTGATCGAGGCCCAGTCCGGCGCCGAACTGCTCACCGCCCTGCCCGGACAAGATGTCGACCTGGTCGTCTCCGACATCCGCATGCCCGGCATCGACGGCCTCGAACTCACCCGCCGCCTGCGCGCCGAGCGGCCAGAGCTTCCCGTCCTGCTTCTGACCACCTTCGACGACCAGGCCCTGATGCTGGCCGCCGTCGAAGCCGGCGCCCAGGGCTTCCTGCTCAAGGACATCTCACCGGAAGACCTGCAAGCCGCCCTGACCGAAATCACCGCCGGCCGCGCCCTGCTGCAACCCGTCTCCACCAGCCCCGTCCGCCAGCACTACGCCTACCACGACGCCAGCGCCCCGGTCGACACCTTCAGCGAACGCGAAGTCGCCATCCTCCGCCTCCTCGCCGGCGGCTACTCCAACAAGGAAATCGCCCGCACCATCCACCTGGCCGAAGGCACCGTCAAGAACTACGTCTCCGACATCCTCGCCAAACTCGAAACCCGCGACCGCACCCGCGCCGTGCTGAAAGCCATCACCCTGCGGATCATCTGAGTGGCTAGCTTCGGGAATGAAAACCTTGAGGTCGCAAAGCAGCAAAGCAGCAAAGCAGCGAAGATGAAAAACATTTCTTTTCAACCCTTTGCATCTTGGCTGCTTGGCTGCTCCGCGACCAAAAGATTTCCTCCCTCCTAGCCCTCGAGAAACGCAGCAAGCGCCTCCGCGAAAGCCACCGCCGCCGGCGGGTGGAAGCGCAGCCAGAGTTCGGGTTCGATCAGTTCCAGTTCCATGATCGCGTAGCCGCCGCGGCTGTCCTGGATCATGTCGACGCGGCCGTAGACCGGCAAGGGATCGCAGGCCGCGATCGCGCGCTCGGCGAGCTCGATCTGCTCACGAGCAGGCTGATAAGGCCCCACCGTACCGCCGTGATCATCCTGCACCCGAAAATCACCAGCTTTCGCGACTTTCCGCACCGCATGCGAATAGCGCCCGCCGAACACCATCAGCGAATCCTCACCCGTGGCCATGATCGCCGGCTCGAAAGGCTGGAACAGAAAGGACTCGGCCGCCAGCAGAGGCTGGATCACCCCATCCAGCTGATCACAATTGCCCCGATTCAGCCGATAGGTATGCCGCGCCGCCCCCGACACGCAAGGCTTGATCACCGCCTCCACCCATCCGGTCTCCTCCAGCAGCGCCCCCAGCCGAAGCTGCGAGCCCCGCTCCACAAACCGCGACCGCACCACCGGAATCCCCCGCCTCTCCAGATCGGCCAGATAGTGCTTGTCCATATTCCAGCGAATGATCGAAGCGGGATTGCACAACCGCGTCTGCCCCTCCACCCGATCCAGCCAGGCCGTGAACTCGGCAAACCGGTCAAAGTAATCCCAGGTCGTCCGAAACACCGCACAGCGGTACCACGCCCAGTCCTCCCGGGCGCGGCTCCAGTCGATCCGGGTGGAGGAAAGGCCAAGATTCGCCAGCGCCGACTGCAGCAGGGCGTCTTCCTGGAGGATGTTGCCGAGATACCAGTCGCCTTCGGCTGCACTGGAGTGCTCGTAGCGGCGGTCAGTCAGGAGGGCGATCTGGGAAACGGTCATGAAGGCTTGAACTGAGGCAGACTCGACATACTAATGCCTTCAAAACGGTCATTGCTGAGGCATGCGAGGCTTGCCTCTCGCACGCCGAGGCCGGCTCGCGCTTTAGCTTGCCGATCCGCGCGAAACGGCCCGTTCAACCGAGGTCATCGGCCGATCCAATAACGAACAACCGCGGCTGCGACGCGATGCGCGCTGCGAAGCTGTCCGGCTCATCGCACTTACGACGCCATTCCTCGCGGTTCATCAAGTTGGGGCTGATCGTTCGTGCCAGCACCTCCTCGACCACCGGCAGCACGGAATAGAGATCGGCATAGTCGAGCGCCTCGGAAATCACCATCAAGTCGATGTCGCTACCGGCGTGGTCCATGCCCTTCGCGATTGAATCGTAGACGAAAGCGGCCACGATCCTCCCGGCCAGCGGTTCCAGCGCAGCCCGCAGTGGCTCGACCAGGCCCACCGTCTTCCGCACCAGACCGGCGAGTTCGGCGAATACCGGCGAATCGGTATTGGCCTGGTAATGCTTCTGGTTGCCGATACGCTGAGTCGTGACAAGCCCGACGGCTTCGAGCCGGGTCAACAGCCGATGCACCGAGCCAGTGCCGGAATTGGCCAACCGGATCAACTCCGCGCTCTGGAATCGTCGCTGGGGCTGTCCGAACAACAGTCCCAGCACGCGCTGCTGCACCGGCGTGAACAGAGCGCCGGCAAGGCCAGTCTGGACAGCAGGTTCAATATCCGGAAATTTCGTTCCCATAACGGGAGAGATCATACCCAAAATGGGAACGACTTGCCAAGAGGCGGCAATACCCAGGGCGGTTGAAACCTGGAATCACATCAATCCCTACCCGGAACTCATCACCCTGGGAGAGCGAACCGATGAACACCGATAGCGCGGACGGGGGCAACTCCGGCCGTGAGGCAACAGAAGTCAGCAGACGGCTGACTCACCAAATGCCTGCCGTAATAGGCAGGACAGGGTGAAGGCCTGAACCCGACGATCAGTGAGGAGCCTGTGCAGCTCAATGTCCCATTCCCGACCGGGCCGAGGGACATTGGCGCAAAAGCAGAAACAGGCACGGGAGCATGGCGGCGCACTTTGGCCGCTTTGCTTTAACAGTCCTCGGGAAACGCCCTGTGCGGACCCGCATGCAGGGTGTTGTGGGGAGGGCGGGCTAAACACTCGCCCTTACCCGATTAGGCATTCAGTGCCTCGATAAACTCTTCGGGTGAAATACCAGCTTGCTTGAGAAGACCAGCCAATGTTCCGATTTTCAGTTCACGATGTTTGGGTACAACACAGCCAGAAGAACCACGGCGCAACAATATGTGACTTCCCCGCTGGCGAGTGACTACAAAACCCAAATGGGCTCTTCCCGGTTTTGTGTGGGTTGACCGGTTCGGATAGCCTACAGGCTGGCCCCTCTGAGAGTTCAGCCGATGCACGACCGCGAGCTTTACCGCCAGATTCTGGGTATCCAGGCACCTTGGGAG
>JBJHCC010000047.1:22728-30003 GCA_050485825.1 Gammaproteobacteria bacterium | reverse complement strand
CTCACGCCCTCGACCTCGCCGGCGTCATCGCGAGTGACAAAGCGCTCGTCAATGTCCGCGATCGCCTCGGCGACGAAGCCCACATCCTCCGCCCCGGATTCCTTCCAGCGATAGCCCACCGCCCTCAACCGGGCCAGCGTTGCCAGCCCGAGATCAAGGTCGACGATCTCTTCCTTGTAGCGTTGGCTCGACGAACAGCTTGCGATCTGATTGGTGCCATTGCGGCACAGGGTCGTGGCTCCGGCGCTGCCAAGTGTGTCGACGCGCAAGCTACCGTTGACCCGAAGCCGATTGCCCAGCGGGTCGTTCACACTGCTGTTGCCGGTGATCACGGCACCGCCCTGGGCTCGCACCAGAAACTGGTTCGTCCCGGTCGAAACATAGTTGGTAGTCTGGCTGTCGGCCCAGACGAAGGTTCCCTGGTCGCCAGACGTGCCGCTCACGGCGACACCGGCGCATCCATTGCTCGGAACGCCGGATGCGCTCCCTGGGCGTACCTTGGCGCGCCTTCCGCCGGCCCACGAGAAGTCCCCGCCGGCGCAGTTGACCTCACCCCCGCCAACGGTGCTTCTCACTCCGCTCGCTGTATTCGAATCGCCCCCGCCGACGGTGCTGCCACCGCCACTTGCGGTGTTAAAGGAGCCCCCGCCGACGGTGCCCCCTCCGGCGCTCCAGTTCTGCCAGCCCCCGCCGACGGTGGCGAAGGCGTTGTTGCTGACCGAGCCGACATCGTTGCCTGCTCGATTTCCGCGGCCGCCGCCGATCGTTCCGAAGTTACCGGTCACCCGGTTCAAGGAATTGCTGTCTCCGCCCCCACCGATCGTCGCGCCGACCGCACCGGTGGTCACCGCGTTGCCGAAGTAGCCGCCAATCAGGTTCGGGCTGGGGTTGGGGTTCGGGCTGGACAGGTTCGGCTGGATGCGCAGCGCCTGCTCGTTGTTTACCCGCACCACGAACGGCTGATCGTCCGTGGTCCCTATAAAATTCGCTGCCGTGCTGCCGGCGTCCCCCGTGGTACTCCAGCAGGCCCCGATCAGCGCCTGCGGTGTCGCCTGGCTGCGGCCGGGAATCGGGCTGTAGGCCGCGCTACCCGCCTCACGTACCGCCACTTCCAGCCACAGCTGATCGCTTTGAACCAATGGCAGGTAGAGCTCGAGCCGGAAGCGGCCGTCGCGGACCTGAACGCCGTCAAAATGCTGCGGCGCAGCCAGGGGCTCGCCATCCCGCGCCTGGCCAAAGGCCGTCAGCAGCAGGTCGTATTCACCGTGGGCCGGCTCACCCTGCTCGTGCAGGCGGCCCTCGTAAACAAAGCTGCTGGCCATGGCGGCGGGAACCGCCAGGGCGATGATCAGAAGCGCACCAGTCCATTCCGGCAGTCGTGCGAGAGGCATTGCGTTTCTCCTTGAGTTCGGGCAAGCCCGCCAATGTGGTCGTCACCGTCAGAAACGGAAACTCGCCACATGGGAGGTCAATCCATAATGTCTAGACCGGCTGAATTGACCTCTGGCGCCGGCCGCTGCGATACTTCAGGCTGTGCGTCGAGGACTTGCGGGAGGCGAGCGGCGCCGCAGCCAGGGGCGCAGACCCGGAGAATCGAGCAATGACCGAGATCACGCGCCTGATCGAGCAGGCGCAGCAGGGAGATCGCCAGGCATCGGAGGCGCTGTTCGCAGCGCTTTACGATGAGCTCAAGCGCCTGGCTCGCTACCAGGTCAACGGCTCGAACGCGCCCATGCAGGCCACCTCCCTGGTCCACGAGGCTTATTGCAAGCTGGCCCGCGGCGCGGCGCTGGCGATCAATGATCGCCAACATTTCTACGCGACCGCGGCCCGGGTCATGCGCCAGGTGGTGCTCGATGCCGTGCGCGCCCGCGACGCGCAGCGCCGGGGCGGCCATTTCCAGATGGTGGCCCTGGATACCCTGGCCCTGAACGGCGCCGCCGCCGAGCAGCCGGGCGAGGATGTGCTGATCATGGACGCAGCCCTGAGTGAGCTGGAGCAGCGCGACCCCGATCTGGCGCGCCTGGTCGAGCTGCGCTTTTATGGCGGGCTGGATCTGTCCGAAATCAGCGCCTTGATCGAGCGTTCGGAAAGCTCACTCAAGCGCGACTGGCGCCGCGCCCGGGCCTTCCTCTACGCCCGCATTGCCGAAGAGCGACACGATCGCCAGGCCGACACAACGCCCGCCCAAAAAATCTGACCCTTGCCATCAACGAATCCCGTTCAAGCCTTCAGGCGAACACGAGATTCGTAGCATGACCAGCCAAGCCAGACGCGAGCCGCTCCCACGGAGCCGGCTTGAATGAACCCGACAGACAACCCCCGCTGGGAGGCAACCCTGACCCTGTTTGACGCGCTGGCCGAGCTGCCGGAGTCCGTGTGCGCGGAACGGCTGGCCCTGGTCGCGGAAACCGAGCCCGAACTGGCCGCCGACGTCGCCGCCATGCTCGCCGCGGATCGCCATCGCAGCGGCATCCTCGACACGGCAGCCCAGGACCTCGCACCCGAGCTCAGGGAGATCTTGCTTGCCTTGGCCGAAGCCGATCCATTCTGCAGCTGCCGCAGCGACGCCAGCGGCTCCAAGCGGGATCTGGACCAGGACTGAGGCAATCGCATGGACCCGACAGGCGTCAACGCGATCAATCAGCCTATCGGCAGGATAAACACGGCACGCTGGCGCGGGCCCTCCTCGCAGCCAGTGAGCAGACCGCAGCCTGGCAGGCGGGCTCCATCGCCGCGGGCGGCGGGACCTGGGCCCCGGCGCTGCGCGCCACCGACCCGCGCACCGCTACATGGCACAGCCCAGCGATGACCGCCTACCGACCTTCTCACCGCCTCGCCCTGATCTGGCTGATGCTGAGCCTGTTTGGCGTGGCGGCCACCCTGGGCGGTTTCTTCCTGCTCATCGTCCGCTTTCCCGACGCCGGCATGGGCTGGGGCCTGCTGCCGGTGATCGGCCTGTTGCTGTTCCTCGCCATCGGCCTGCAACAGGTGCATCGGGCCGATGGTCGTCGGAAGCAGGCGATTTGCGATGCGCTCGAACAGCAAGGCTTCAGCGCGGAGTCACCGCCGACGGCAGGGCGCGCCCGGCTGATGTTCGAGTCGATCGCTTTCCTCGCGCCGCATCTCGACCTCAGGAACGGCGCCGACGGCCTGCGATGGATCGCGATCCGGCGACCCGGACACTTTTTCTTTGAACATGAATGGGCACTGGGCAGCGGCAGAGGTCGGACCATCCTCACCCGCACCGTGCTGGTATTCCAGGCCGAGACCTCGGGGCTGCCAGGCGCGCTGCTCGGAGATCGAGCCTGGCTGGCCCTCCATAGGCCCAGCTTGATCGGAGAAAGACGCCGAATCAAGCGCCTGTCAGACCCGATCAAGACTGGTCACCCGGCCATCGACCGACGCTGGATCTCGATCGGCAGCCCCGCCACGGCGGCGGCCTTTCTCGGTGACGATGTGCGCCAACGGCTGCAGCGCGCGCCGCGCGGCGAGAGCTGGATCATCGGCCACGGTTTCGTCTGCTGCTCTTTTCAGGGCAGTTTCGATCCGCCGATGCTCAGGCGCATGTGGGAGCATGCCGAAGGCGTGCTGAAATGTGCCTCACTCCGCGCACCGACAAAGACACAGGCACAGATACAGCCATGAGGACCATCAAGATGGGCAATATCATTGGCACGCTGATCATGGTCCTGCTGGCCGCCGGCGCCTTCTTCGTCTCCTGGACCATGGTCAAGGATGAGCTGGCGTTTCTGGCCGGCAGCCGAATCGTCGATGGTGAAGTCGTCGACCATGTCTTCCTGCGCAGTAGCGACACGGGACCGGCATCATCGCGCGGCGGCGGTGGCCACTACCCTATCGTTCGCTACATCACCGAGAATGGCCAGGCCTACCAGGTCCAGGGGCGCGTGGGTGCCGGCAGCCGGCAGACGCTGAGCGGCGGTATCGAAAGCGGCGAGAACCATCACCCTGTCGGCAGCACCCTGCGAGTCGCCTATCGACGCGACAATCCCGAAGACGCGCGCGTCCTCGGTTTCGGCCAGCAATACCTGTTCCCGCTGATCTTCGCCGTCATCGGGCTGGTGCTGCTGATGTTCGCCGTGCTGGTGTTCCGCGACGGGATCAGCCCAGCGGCCTGACCAGTGACCTAGATAGCAGAGGCTCCCAGCCAATCCAGGTCTCGACGAAAGGCCAAAAAACACTAACCGCAAAGACGCAAAGGACGCGGAGAAGCAGCGTTGTTGCCTGCGCTTCACCCCACTTCCTTCTTGGCGTTGTTGGCGTTTTGGCGGTCAGACGAATTGGCTTGTCACTCCAAGACCAGCCGGAGCACGCGAAAACTTTGCGATCAGGCAGTTCTCGATTGCATCGGGAATTGCTATGCTCATCATTTGATGGCGCTCAGCCTGCACCGCACGTAGCACTGCCCCTCATGCGCGATTTTGAAGACGACCTTTGGCAACGCCAGGCTGAGCTGTTCGATCAGCTGGCCGAGCTGCCAGCGCTCGCCTGCAGCCAGCGCCTCGCCGAGATCGCAACCGAGGACCCCGAGCTCGCCGCTGCGCTGAAAGACATGCTGGCCGCTGATGCCGCTGCATCCGGCGTGCTGGATCGATCCATCGACCAGGTCGCCCCGGAGCTGGCCGGCCGCATCGAGCGGGATCGGGCCGGCAGCCTGATCGGCCGCTATCGTCTGATCGAGTGCTTCGGCCGCGGCGGCATGGGCGAGGTCTGGCTGGCCGAGCGTGTCGACGAAGAAGGCGCCGGCCAGCAGGTCGCAATCAAGATCCTGCGCCGCGGCATGGACAGCGAGGACATCCTGGCGCGATTCATTCAGGAGCGTCGCATTCTCGCCAGCCTGGAACATCCCGGCATCGCCCGCTTCATCGATGGCGGCATGACCGAGGACGGCCTGCCCTACTTTGTCATGGAACGCGTCCAGGGCCTCCCCATCACGGAGCACGCGCAGCGCCGCGCCTTGACCGTTCGCGATCGTGTGCGCCTGCTGCTGGCCGTCTGCGATGCGGTGGCCTATGCCCAGCAGAGGCTGGTCGTCCACCGCGACCTCAAGCCCGGCAACGTGCTGGTCGACGACAGCGGCCGCGTGCGCCTGCTCGACTTCGGCATTGCCAAGCTGCTGGAAGACCAGTCGGACGCCCGCGTCACCGCTACCGGCCTGCGCGCGATGTCGCCAGCCTATGCCGCGCCGGAACAAATCCTCGGCCAGACCATCAGCACCGCGACCGACGTTTATGCGCTGGGCCTGCTCGGCTATGAGCTGTTGACCGACAGCCTGCCACATCGGCGCGGCACGGCCTCGCTGGTCGAACTGGCCAGCGAACTGAGTGATGTACCGATCGAGCGTCCCAGCCAGGTTCTGCGGCGGGTCACCACCACCCAACCGGACCTGGCCAGCGCCCGCTACCGGCGCGAGCTGACCCGTGATCTGGAGCTGGTGCTGCTGAAGGCACTGCGCCCGGAGCCCGAACGGCGCTATCCCAGCGCCGGCGCGATGGCCGCCGATCTGCGCCGCTGGCTGGACAATGAACCGGTCCAGGCAGCCGGTGACAGCACCCGCTATCGCCTGAAGAAGTTTTTAAGCCGCTATCGCGGTGCGGTCGCCGCCACTGCCTTGGTCATTCTGGCGCTGGCGACTGGGCTTGGCCTGGCACTGAACCAGGCCGAACAGGCCCGAGCCCAGGCCGCGATTGCCGAACGCCAGGCCGAACTGGCCCGTCAGCAGTCCGAGCGCTCACTCAGCATGCGCGACTTTCTGATCACCGTGTTCCACCAGGAAAATCCTTTTCGCCGCGACTTCGCGACCGAACTGACCCTGGCCGAAGCCTTCGACTACGCGGTGGAGCGCCTGCCCGAACACTTCGCTGACGATACTCGCATCCAGGCCGAGCTTCTGCGCGAGTTCGCCGGCATCCTTCACGGCAAGCAACAGACCGACGAGGCAAAGGCGCTGCTGGAACGGGCTGCGGGCCTGCTGGAGGAGGCTGACGAAGAAGACCCGGTCCTGATGGCCCGGATCCTGATCGATCAGGCCGCGATCGAATTTGGCCGCGGCCGCCAGCCGGAAGGTCGCCCGCATATCGAGCGTGCGCTGGCGCTGATGCAGGATCGGGGCGACGAGGAACCGCGGCTGTTGGCAAACATCCTTCAGGCCCATGGCGGCTTGGCCAGCTTTTTCGGCAATCACGAGGAAGCGGTTCGCCACTTCGAACGCGCCCTGGCCGTCGACCTCGCCTACCCGCCCCCCACCCGCATGGAACTGGCCTGGTCACACTACTACGTCGCCAATACCCGGCTGCGGCTTGGGCTCAACGACCAGGCTGAACCGGAACTGGCCCGCGCCATCGAGCTGGTCATCGAGGCCCAGGGCGAGCAGGCCCCGTCCCTGGTGGCCATGCTGCAGAGCGCCAGTGACCTTGAGTACATCAGCGGCCGTATTGCCGCGTCGGAAGCCGTCAACCAGCGCCGCCTGGCCATCGCGCGAGCCTCCTTCGGCGAGGACCACCCCTGGATCGCCGAAACCCTGATGGACAGCGCGCGCAATGCGTCCATCGAGGGCGATGACGCTCAAGCGATGATCACGCTGAACGAGGCCATGGAGATGTTGAGCCGGCTGGGCCATCCGCGCGTCTCGGTCGCCGCGGCCCGACTGAGCCGATTGCAAGCCCGCCGGGGGCTGGTCGAACAGGGCCTGTCTACCCTCGAGCCTTCGCTGGCGTTCTGCCAGGATGATGAGGCCCGGTCCAGCGAGCGCTGCCGGTCGGTTGTCGTCGCCTATATCGAACTGCTCGCCCGCTCAGGGCAGGCCGAGGACGCCCTGGCGCTGCTGGAACCGGCTCTCGCGGCCGCCATCGACGGCGGCAACCCGCACCATGTCATCGATGTGCTGGACGCTGCAGCAGCGGCGAACGAGGCCGCCGGCGACGCGGCGCGGGCGCTGGCCTACCGCCAGCAGCTGATCGATGTCCTGCTCGGCATCCACCCCTCCGACCACCCCAGAGTCCGCAAGGCACTGGCAGACTGCGACAGCTGCGAGCGCGGCGCCGGCCGAGGCACCGCAGCCGCTGCCGCGCACTGATCCTTCACACTTCGCAGACCCTTCCCGCTCCCCTCTTCCTGCTCCCCCTCTCCCCTGCCTCCATCAACCATCGACCGTCGGCCACGTGGGGCCGACCTACGCGGAGGCCCTTCACCCGTCACCCTGCCCCCTTCACCCGTCACCCGTCACCCGGCACCCTGCCCCCTTCACCCGGCACC
>JBJHCC010000047.1:0-22718 GCA_050485825.1 Gammaproteobacteria bacterium | reverse complement strand
TCTCACCTCTCACCTCTCACCTCTCACCTCTCACCTCTCACCTCTCACCTCTCACCTCTCACCTCTCACCTTTCCCCTTTCCCCTTTCACCTTTCACCTTTCACCTTTCACCTTTCATCTCTCCCCTTTCACCTCTCCCCCTACTCAAACCGATCCGCAAAAATACAGTCCACCCCATCCGCCTCAATCCGACTGATCCGCGCACCGGTGTAGTGCGATAGGTAGAGCTTGCCATCCGGCCCAAAGCTGATGTCGTAGGGAGAGTCGGTAAAGCCCGATCCGACGTCGATGACCTGCCCTGAGGGCGTCACCCGATGCAGGGTACCGGTGGACTGACGCAGCACCCAAAGGTCGCGACCAAAGCCGCAGCCACGCCCGAAGTCCAGCGCAGCCCGTGAGGGAAACTGGGCATAGGCCACGTTCAGCAGCGTTCCGTCGGCGGCATACTCCGAGATCCTTCCGTTGCCATCGCCGACAAAGACGCGTCCATCCGGCGCGATGGCCAGATGAAACGCCGTCCGACTGTTGGGCAGGGTCGCGAATACGGTCGGCGCCTCACCGGCCACACTGGCCCAGACCTGGCGCGAACCAACGTCGGCAAACAACAACCGGCCCTGGCGGTCGAACTTCATTTCCGACGGGTTGGTCCACTGGGTCGACGACCACAGCTCGACCACGCTCTGATCGGGCCGGATCGCGCTGATCGAGCCGCGCGTCGGCCCGGTGCTGTTGCCGCCGGTCAGCACGCTGCCGGCCACACCCGACACCAGGCCCAGCACGTCGACCACGACCGGATCAGGATCAGGCGTGGTGACGTTCCCATAATCCTCGATCGGTGTGCCGCCGGGCCCGATCCGAGTCACGAAGGCCGCGGCGATGGACCCGCCCGGCGGCGAGGTATCGCGGCCCGCATACAAAGTGCCATCCGGCGCAAAAGAAAGAAACACCGGCCCGATCACCGGCTCGGCATAGGTGCTGACGGTGAATCCGGGTACCGTCTGGGCCGCGACCGGCACGACAGCCAGCAGCCATGCACCGGCAAGGGGTCCCATCCAGTAGCGGACTCGGCTTGCTTCCATGCTCATGCGCTTCCTTCCTCCAAGCGGGATCAGTAACCTCCAATAACGCCATCGCATCGATTCACGGGTCACTGAATGTCATGACCCCCGGCGAGCCCGGTTGCCGTTATCCACCAGCAGACGCAAGCTGGAACGAGGAACGCCGCAATGGCCAAGCCAAACCCCACAGCCGGTGACACCCGGGCACGCAGCACCGCCTGGATGACGGTGGCCCTGCTGATCGCGCTGGTACTGCTGGCCGTACTGCGCTCGCAGATGGGGACCAGGCTCGACAGCTTCACCATCGACGAGCCCTGGCATCTTGTCGCCGGCGCCAGCTACGTGCGCACCGGCGACTGGCGCCTGAATCCGGAACATCCGCCCTTGACCAAGCTCTGGGTCGGCGCCTGGATGCCGGAAAGCCTGCTGGCCCTGCCGCCGTTGGAGCCGCTGGTCGACAAGGTCCAGGAACGGGACTTTGTCGAGCGTATCGTTTATCTCGACAACGACCCGCTGGTCGTCCAGCAGCGGGCGCGGCTGGCGATGTTTGCCTTCAACGGCCTGCTGCTGCTTTTGGTTGGCCTGCTCGCCTGGCGCATCTTCGGCCCCGTGCCGGCCGTCGCGCTGCTGACCCTGATCGCCCTGGAGCCGACGATGTCGGCCCACATGCCGCTGGTCATGACCGACCTCCCGCTGGCCTTGACCCTGATGCTCTCTGCCTGTTGCGCCGGGCTGCTGGCCAAGGATTGGCGCTGGCGCTCGGTACTGCTGACCGGCCTGGCGATGGGGCTGGCGCTGGCCAGCAAACACTCGGCGCTGGCTGGACTGGCGGCGCTGGGACTGGGGCTGATTCTGGTGCTGGCCTGGCAGTCGCGCGCGGCCGGCGGGCGTGAGTCGCTCAAGCGCCTGGGCCAGCTGCTGGTCGTCGCCTTGCTCGCCGTCGCCGTGCTCTGGGCTCACTATGGCCTGCGCTTCCATACCAGCCCGGACGGCAGCGACCCGTTCAACCGCGAGATCAGCGCCAAGATCGACGATCTGCACCGGCCCCTGTTCCAGAGCTTGCTGGGCACCGCCGACCAGTATCGTCTGCTGCCCCGACCCTATCTCTGGGGGCTGGCCGATACCTTGCGCGCCGGCGTCGACGGGCGCGGTCAGGTCACCCATCTGCTGTGGGGCCGACAGTATCTCGGGGAAAGCCCCTGGCATGTCTGGCCCAGCCAGATCGTCTCCAAGCTGCCGCTGGCCACCCTGGCGATGCTGGCACTGGCGCTGGTGGTACTGCTCAGAGCGCGCCTGAGCCGGGCTGAACGCCTGTGCCTGCTGATGGTGATGATCATGGCCGGCGGCCACTTCGCCGCCCTGGCCGGCTCGCAGGGCGCTTATGGCGGCATCCGCCACGCGCTGCCGGTCGTCCTGGCCATGATGCTGCTGATAGCCCTGGCCCTGCGCCAGGTCATCAGCGAACTGCGCGAGCCGGCCGCCACGCGCTGGGTCCAGTTTCATTTCACCGCCTTCGGCGTGCTGCTGGTCGCCTTGCTTGCCGCCACCCTGCCGGAACCGCGGCTGTTCGAATTTCATAATCGCCTGGCCGGCGGCAGCGAAAACGCCTGGCGCTATTTCGGCAACGAAGGGCTGGACATGGGCCAGCGCTTCCATGAAATCCGCGCTTTCCACGACGAGGTCGTCGTCGCCGGCGACTTGCCCTTCTTCGGCGGTCGTTCGCGCGAGAGCGAAGGGGCCGGCCTGCGCAACCGCAACCTGGTCGAGTCCCTGCACGACGACAACGTCGACGGCATTTACGAGGGCTACTTTCTGGTACCGATGAGTGCGCTGGTGCCGTGGCCGGCCTGGAACTGGGATCCCGATACCTTTTACGCCGAGACCGAGGAAGTGTTTCGCGCCGGATACATGCACGTGCGCAAAGGCCGGATCAGCGACCCGCGCGCACGCGCCAACAGCATCGCCAGCCGGCTGTTCGACTACATCTACAAGGATAATGGCGACGATTGGGAAATGGTGATACGACGGGGCCACGAGGTCCTGGCCGGCAATCCCAGAACGGTGGCCAGCTATATCGTGATCGGCAACGCCCACGTCAGTCTGGGTCAGCGCGACGAGGCGCTAGCCGCCTACCAGGCCTTTGTCGACCAGACCCTGATACCGATGGACCCGGCCTTCGTCGACCTGGTCCGACAGCAGATCGCCAGGATCGAGGCCAGCAACGACCTGAACGGCATCGGCCCGATGCGCCTGCCCTTCCTGGAGTGAGCCATGGACGCTACAGCCCGCCACACCTTGCCGGAAATCAGCGGCCAGAATCGGCCCAGCCCCTTCCGCCTGTCCGTGGTCATTCCCTGCTACAACGAAGAAGCGGTGCTGCCGCTGCTCAAGGAACGTCTGCTGCCGGTGCTGAAATCCATCACCGCTGACTTTGAAGTCATTTGCATCAATGATGGCAGCACCGACATGACCTGGTCACTGCTGCTGGGCCTGCAGGCGGCCGATCCACGCTTCCGGCTGATCGACCTGGCCCGCAACTTCGGCAAGGAGATTGCCTTGAGCGCGGGCCTGGCCCACGCCAGCGGCGATGCCGTGGTACCGATGGACGCCGATCTGCAGGACCCGCCGGAATTGATTGCCGACTTTGTCCGCCACTGGCAGGCCGGCGCCGATACCGTCATCGGGGTCCGAAGCGACCGCACCAGCGACAGCCTGTTCAAGCGCGTCAGCGCGAACGGTTTCTATCGCGTGATGAGCCGCCTGAGCGACGTGCCGATCACTCGCAACGCCGGTGATTTTCGGCTGATGGATCGGCAGGTCGTCGATGCCCTGCTGCAGCTGCCCGAGCGCACCCGCTTCATGAAGGGCCTGTTCGCCTGGGTCGGCCATCGCCAGGTGCTGGTCGAGTTCAGTCGCGCCCCGCGCGCTGCCGGATCGAGCAAGTGGCCGGGCTGGAAGCTGTGGAACTTCGCCCTCGATGGACTGTTCTCGTTCTCGACCCTGCCGCTGCGGATCTGGACCTATTTCGGCCTGTCCGTGGCCGCAGCCGGAATGCTATACATGGCCTACATCGTCCTGCGTACCCTGCTGGTGGGCAGCGATGTACCGGGCTACCCCTCGCTGCTGGCCATCCTCTTGTTCGTGTCCGGGCTGCAGCTGACCAGCATCGGCCTGCTCGGCGAGTATCTGGGCCGCATCTTCATGGAGGTCAAGCAGCGCCCGCTGTACCTGGTTCGCGAACTGCGCGGCCTGACCCCGGCAGGCGCCCGACTGCACGCTACTCCGACCAGCCCGCCCAGTTGAAGCGCGAGTAGCGGGCCAGCTCTTCCGGAGTCTGGACTTCGGTCAGCCGGCGGTTGCCGATGATCCAGGTTGGATAACTGTTGATCTCGTTGGCCGCGCATTCGAAGGCGACCGGCCCGTTGGGCCCTTGCGGGCTGCACTCGACGTAGGGCAGGTGGCGGGCGGCGGCCCCGAACATCCGGTTCTGCTCCCGGCAGCTCGGGCACCACGACGCACCGTAATAAACCGCGCCAACCCGGTCCAGATGCTCGGCCAGCGCGCGCAGGCGCGGGTCTTCCGGCGCCTGGAACCAGCCGGCATAGACCGCGTGCAGGCCGATCAGCAGCACGGCGACAACGGCGCCCTGCCCGGCCAGCCAGCCCGACCAGGGCATGCCCGGCGCCTGCTCCGGCCGACGAAAGCTCAGGTAACCGAGGATCACGGACAGGTTGGCCAGCGACAGGCTGCACCAGCCGCACAGCGCGCGCAGCTCGATCCAGGCGACCACCGTCAGATACAGGCTGAATGCGAGCCCGAACAGGCTCAAGGCCCAGAGCCGCTGCCAGCGCACCAGGCGCGGTCGCGACAGCGCCGCAACCACAGTAATCAGCAGGTACAGGCCAAAGCCCCACAGCGCCACCGGCAGGCCCAGCAGCATCGACCAGCGGCTCTGCTGGACCAGGTCGCAGGACGAGCCGACGCCGCAGCCGGCCGGCGCCGTTCCCAGCAGGCCGTTCAGCACCAGATAGGCGGTGAGCACCAGGCCGAAGATGCCCAGCCCGGTAACGACCCAGTCCGGCTGCAACACGCGCCGCGGCGGCGCTGGGGTGGCGGTCTTGCGAGCGGTTCGTTTGCGCGGCATCGTCAGCGGCCTCGATTCAGTCTGTGCAAAGCGCCATAGAGTGCCCCAGCCGGGCCGCGTGAGCAAGCCGCGGGCCCGGGCTCTGGTAGCCTAGGCTAACGTCCGGGGATGCGCCACGGCCCGGCTCGCATTTAGAACCGCGACTCTAAACGCTTGGCGCTATGCTTGATGGGGTGACGAGCAGCATGAATTGTCCGGACATATCTCGAGATCAAACCCCTTGAAAACCCTCTATCGCCCCGAATTCGAGCGTGATTCCTGCGGTTTCGGGCTGGTCGCCCGGCTGGATGGCGAAGCCCGCCACCAGGTGCTGAAGGACGCGCTCGGCGCGCTCAAGCGCCTGACCCATCGCGGGGCGGTGGCGCCGGACGGCAAGACCGGCGACGGCTGCGGCGTGCTGCTGCGGATGCCGCACGCCTTCATGCGGGCCGCCGCAGCGGCCGCCGGCATCGAACTCGGCGAGGGCTTTGCGGTGGGCTGCGTGTTTCTCGCCCTGGACGAAACCGAAGCCGCCGATCAACGCGCCGGGCTGTCAGCCGCGCTGGCCGCCCATGGCCTCAGTACCGCCGGCTGGCGAGTGGTGCCGACCGACATCGCCGCCCTCGGCGAACGGGCCCGCCAGACCCAACCCCGCATCGAGCAGATCTTCGTCCACCGCCCGGGCGAGCTGAACGAGGCCGATTTCGAGCGCCGCCTGTTCATTGCCCGGCGCCATTTCGAGGCCGACGCAACTGCCAGCGCCGGCTGCTATGTCGCCAGTCTGTCGGCCCGCACCCTGGCCTACAAGGGCATGGTGATGCCGGCCTGGCTGGACCAGTTCTATCCCGACCTGGCCGACCCGCGCCTGGCCACCGTCGCCACGGTGTTCCATCAACGCTTCTCGACCAACACCCTGCCGCGCTGGGAGCTGGCCCAACCCTTCCGCATGCTGGCCCACAACGGCGAGATCAACACCATCCGCGGCAATCGCAACTGGGCTCGGGCCCGCCGCCGCCTGCTCGCATCGCCGCGTCTGGAGGCACTGGGCGAGCTGGACGAACCGGTCGGCATGCACGGCTCGGACTCGTCCTCGCTGGACAACATGCTCGAACTGCTGGTCGCCGGCGGCATGCCGCTGCCGCAGGCGGTGCGCATCCTGATTCCACCGGCCTGGCAAACCGCCGACAACCTCGACGCCGATCTGCGCGCCTTCTACGAGTTCTTCAGCTTCCACCAGGAAGCCTGGGACGGCCCGGCCGGCCTGGTCATGTGCGACGGCCGCTTCGCCGTCTGTGCGCTCGACCGCAACGGCTTGAGGCCAGCACGCTGGACCCTGACCCGCGACCGCCAGCTCATCGTCGCCTCCGAGACCGGCGTGGTCGATGTCGAGCCCGACCAGGTCGAACGGCGCGGGCGCTTGGGGCCAGGCCAAATCCTGGTCGCCGACATGGAGCGCGGCCAGCTGCTCGACAGCCGCGAAGTCGACGACATCCTTAAAGGCCTGATGCCCTGGCAGGACTGGCTCAAGGACGGCGTCAAGTACCTCGACTCCGAACTGATCGACATGCACATGGCGGCCGAGCCCTTCGACGCCGACACTCTGGCCAGCTACCAGAAGATGTTCAACCTGTCGCGCGAGGAGCGCCGCGAGGTCATCCAGGTGCTGGCCGAGACCCAGGCCGAGGCGGTCGGCTCGATGGGCGACGACACGCCGATGCCGGTGCTCTCGACCCGGATCCGCTCGCTGTTCGACTGCTTCCGCCAGCAGTTTGCCCAGGTCACCAATCCGCCGATCGACAGCTTGCGCGAGCGCATTGTGATGTCGCTGGAAACCGGCATCGGCCGCAAGGGCAATGTGTTCACGCCAGGCCCGAAAATGGCCGAGCGCGTGGTCCTGAACTCGCCGGTCTTGAGCCAGCGCAAGCTTCGCCAGCTGGTCAACTCACCCCAGTTCGGACTGGCCTCGGAATTTATCGATCTGAATTTCCCGGCCGAGCTGCCGCTGGACCAGGCCCTGCAACAGCTCCGCGCCCAGGCCAGCGCCGCGGTGACTGCCGGAAAGCTGGTGCTGCTGATCTCGGATCGCTACCTGAAGCCCGACCATCTGCCGGTCCACGCGCTGCTCGCCACCGGCGCGATCCACCATCACCTGCTGGAAACCGGCCAGCGCCCGCTGTGCAACCTGATCATCGAAACCGGCACGGCGCGCGACCCGCATCATTTCGCCTGCCTGATCGGCTTTGGCGCCACCGCCGTCTACCCCTATCTGGTCTACCAGACCCTGCACGCCATGATCGCCAGCGGCGAGATCGACGATCCGCGCGATCGCGCCCTGCAGCTGGGCCGCGCCTATCGTCGCGGCATCCGCAAGGGCCTGTACAAGATCCTCTCGAAAATGGGCATCTCGACCATCGGCGCCTATCGCGGCGCGCAGCTGTTCGAGATCGTCGGCCTGGCCGATGAGGTGGTCGAGCGCTGCTTCCCCGGCGCGGTCAGCCGGATCGGCGGCGCCGACTTCGACGATCTGCACCAGGACCAGCAGGCCCTGGCCCGCTGGGCCTGGAACACGCGGATACCGATCGAGCACGGCGGACTGTACCGCTACGTCCACGGCGGCGAGTATCACGCCTACAACCCCGACGTGGTCAAGACCCTGCAGAAAGCCGTGCAGAGCGGCGACTACGCCGACTACCAGCTCTTCGCCCGCCTGGTCAACGAGCGGCCGCCGTCGATGTTCCGCGACCTGCTGCGGCTGCGCACCAACCATGCGCCGATCGATATCGACAAGGTCGAGCCGGAAAGCGCCATCCTGCCGCGCTTCGATTCGGCCGGCATGAGCTTGGGCGCCCTGTCGCCCGAAGCCCACGAAGCCCTGGCGATTGCCATGAATCGCCTGGGAGCCCGCTCCAACTCCGGCGAGGGCGGCGAGGACCCGGCCCGCTACGGTACCGAGAAGTCTTCCAAGATCAAGCAGGTCGCCTCCGGCCGCTTCGGCGTCACCCCGCAGTACCTGGTCAATGCCGAAGTCATCCAGATCAAGATCGCCCAGGGCGCCAAGCCCGGCGAAGGCGGCCAGCTGCCCGGCCACAAGGTCAACGCCCTGATCGCGCGGCTGCGCTACGCCTCGCCCGGGGTGGGGCTGATCTCGCCGCCGCCGCATCACGACATCTACTCGATCGAGGACCTGGCCCAGCTGATCTTCGACCTGAAGCAGGTCAATCCCGAAGCGCTGATCTCGGTCAAGCTGGTCGCCGAACCCGGCATCGGCACCATTGCCGCCGGCGTGGTCAAGGCCTATGCCGACCTGATCACCGTGTCCGGCTACGACGGCGGCACCGGCGCCTCGCCGCTGACCTCGGTCAAGTACGCCGGCGCGCCCTGGGAGCTGGGCCTGAGCGAAGTGCGCCAGGTGCTGATGGCCAACGGCCTGCGCGAGCGCGTCCGCATCCAGGCCGACGGCGGCCTGAAGACCGGCCTGGACGTGGTCAAGGCCGCCATCCTCGGCGCCGAGAGCTTCGGCTTCGGCACCGCGCCGATGATCGCCCTGGGCTGCAAGTACCTGCGCATCTGCCATCTGAATAACTGCGCCACCGGCGTGGCGACCCAGAACGAAGTGCTTAGATCCAAGCACTTCATCGGCCTGCCCGAGATGGTGATCCACTACTTCCGCTTCGTCGCCCGCGAAGTGCGCGAAATCCTGGCCGAGCTGGGGGTCAAGCGTCTCGAAGACCTGATCGGCCGCACCGAGTATCTGGAGATCATCGAAGGCATCACCCGCCGCCAGAACAAGCTTGACCTCAAGCCCCTGCTGGCCGCCGAAGGCCTGGCCCCGGACGCCGCCCGATTCTGCCTGGTCGAGCGCAATCCGCCGCACGACCGCGGCGAACTCGCCGAGCGCATCCATCGCGAAACGGCCGAGGCGGTCGCCACCGCCAGCGGCGGCCAGTTCGAGTACCCGATCCGCAACAGCGACCGTTCCATCGGTGCGCGCCTGTCCGGGTCCATCGCCCGGCGCTGGGGCGACCGCGGCATGAGCGAACACCCGATCGAGATCAGCTTCCAAGGCTCGGCCGGCCAGAGCTTCGGCGCCTTCAACGCCGGCGGTCTGCACCTGAACCTGACCGGCGAGGCCAACGATTACGTCGGCAAGGGCATGGCCGCCGGCCGCATCGTGTTGAAGCCCCCCGCCGGCATCCGCTACCGCGCCGCCGACACCCCGATCATGGGCAACACCTGCCTGTACGGCGCCACCGGCGGCGAACTCTTTGCCGCCGGCCAGGCCGGCGAGCGCTTCGCCGTGCGCAACTCCGGCGCCGTCGCCGTCATCGAAGGCAGCGGCGACCACTGCTGCGAATACATGACCGGCGGCGTGGTCATGGTGCTCGGCCGCACCGGCATCAACTTCGGCGCCGGCATGACCGGCGGCTTCGCCTACGTGCTCGACACCGACCGCGGCTTCGTCGACCGCTACAACCACGAGCTGATCGACATCCACCACATCGCCGCCGACAGCATGGAAAACCACGTCCACCACCTGCGCGGCCTGATCCAGCGCCACCTCGACCTCACCGGCAGCCAGCTCGCCCGCGAAGTCCTCAACGACTTCCGCCGCATGCTGCCCAAGTTCTGGCTGGTCAAACCCAAAGCCGCCGAACTGGACGACCTGATCTCGGCGCTGAAGGATGCGGCTTGAGCACGCCTGATGTGTTAGCATATTTGTGTACACATGGAGCGCCCGACATGAGCACCACCAACGTCCGTGAAGCCCGCAAGCAGCTGTCCACCCTGCTCGACCAGGTCGAGCGCGGCGAGGATGTTGTGATCAGCCGTCGCGGAAAACCCGTCGCCCGACTGGTCGCCGCGCATCCGGCTGAGGAAGTCCGCTTTCCATCCCGCGCCGCCTTGCGGCAGGCCCTGCCACCCAGCGTCGAATCGGCCGCCGATGTCGTTCGCGAACTTCGAGGCTGAGAGCGCTACTGATTGCTGTACTTCGACACCAGCGCTGTACTGCCGTACTACCGCCAGGAAGCGGCCAGCGAGGCGGTTGAATCGCTGCTGCGGCAGCAACGCCAGCCGGTATTGATCAGCGAGTTGGTGGAAGTGGAGGTCGCCTCGGCGCTGGCACGCTGGGTGCGCTGCGGGGAACTCGATGAACCGCAGGCCCACCGAATCGAAGCGGCCTTCCGTGACGACCTACGCGCCGGGCGCTTTGCCCGGACGCCCGTCACCGGCCAGCATTTCGAGCAGGCCCGGCAATGGCTGAGCACCCGCAAGACTGCGCTCCGCACCATTGATGCGCTGCACCTGGCCTGCGCCCAGCAGCAATCGCAATGCCTGGTCACGCTCGACACCGGGCTGGCCAAAGCCGCCCAGTACTGGGGCCTGGATACCCTGGAGCCGCACAAGGACGCCTGAACACCATGAAAACCCCCAGCCCGCTGCACTTCCTGGATTCGCCCCGCCGTGACCCGGAGGTGCTGCCGATTCCGATCCGGGTGCGCAACTGGGAGGAGATCTACGGCGACTACGACCAGCCGGGCGCCGCCGACCAGTCCTCGCGCTGTATCAACTGCGGCAACCCCTACTGCGAATGGGAATGCCCGGTCCACAACTACATTCCCGACTGGCTGCGCCTGATCCGCCAGGGCCGCCTGTTCGAAGCCGCCGAGCTGTCGCACCAAACGAATTCGCTGCCCGAGATCTGCGGCCGCATCTGCCCGCAGGACCGGCTCTGCGAAGGCGCCTGCACCCTCAACGATGGCTTGGGCGCGGTCACCATCGGCTCGATCGAGAAATACATCACCGACGAGGCCGTCCGCCAGGGCTGGCGCCCCGACCTGTCCCATGTCCGGCCGACGGGTAAGCGCGTGGCCATCATCGGCGCCGGCCCGGCTGGCTTGGGTGCGGCCGACATCCTGGTCCGCAACGGCGTCGAAGCCGTGGTGTTCGACCGCTACCCGCGCATCGGCGGCCTGCTCACCTACGGCATCCCACCCTTCAAGCTCGACAAGCAGGTGGTCGAAACCCGCCGCGAACTGATGGAAGGCATGGGCGTCCAGTTCCGCCTCAACACCGAAATCGGCCGCGACATCAGCCTCGACCAGCTGCTGCAAGAATTCGACGCCGTTTTCGCCGGCATGGGCAGCTACCGCTACGTCGACGCCAACATCCCCGGCGAAGACCTGCCCGGCGTGATCAAGTCCTTGCCCTACCTGATCGGCAACGTCAACCGCGTGCTGGACGAATCCATGCCCGGCTTCGACCCCATCGTGCTGGAAGGGCAACGCGTCGTCGTCCTCGGCGGCGGCGACACCGCCATGGACTGCGTCCGCACCGCCATCCGCCAGGGCGCCGCCAGCGTCACCTGCGCCTACCGCCGCGACGAGGCCAACATGCCCGGCAGCCGCCGCGAAGTGAAAAACGCCCGCGAAGAAGGCGTGGAATTCCAGTTCAACCGCCAGCCCATCGCCATCCTCGGCAACGACGCCGCCACCGGCGTCCGCCTGGCCGAAACCCGCCTGGGCGCCCCCGACGCCAAGGGCCGTCGCCGGCCTGAGCTGGTGCCCGGCAGCGAGCAGGACATCGAAGCCGACGCCGTCATCATCGCCTTCGGCTTCCGCCCCAACCCACCGGAGTGGCTACTGGCCGCGGGGGTGGAGACGCATGAGGATGGCCGCCTGCGGGTTGGGGAATCCGGGCGCTTGCCGTATCAGACCAGCCATCCCGGCATTTTTGCCGGTGGGGATATGGTGCGGGGGGCGGACTTGGTGGTGACGGCAGTGTTTGAGGGGCGGGAGGCAGCCAAGGATATCCTCAAGTCCATCGGCGTCGTCGAGCAGGGACAATTGCGGGTGGCCTGAGGCTCACGGATCCCATCAATCCGCCCGAATAACTGCCAAAAGCTTGGCCGCGTTGCGGGCGGTCATCCAGTCACAGCCGTGCTGCGTGTCGGGCTCAAATCACCAGACTTCGATGTTCAGGTCTCTGACCCGCCGGAATTCCCGCTGATTTCGGGTGACCAGCGTGGCTTGGTGGGCGAATGAGCGCGGAAATGCTCAATCAGCTGAGGTTCCCGGGCATTCAGCAGATGGATGCAGATGTCGGTATCCAGCAGTTTCATTCAAACCGCGCCCGGTCTTCGAAATCGCCTTGCTCTCCGCGCGAAATCGGGGCAATTTCGTCGTCACCGAATACACGTTCGAAGTAGCCTTCGGGCCAATCGGAAACCAGATCCTTGCGCGCAAGTTCTGCCAGGTAGCGGGACACACTCATGCCAGCACGCTGGGCCCTATGCTTCAGCGCTTCGGCCTCGTGATCGGGGAGGTAGCAGTGGAGTTGGGCCATTGCAAAAGCTCCAAATATATTTGCATGTAAGCTAGGTTGATTTTCGGCACTGGGTAAATCGGGAACAAGGACGGACAATCTGCAAGGCGCCTGATCCGCTCGGTCGAGATCGCCGACATGGCCCCAGTACATGCATTCCGGGTAATGGGCGAAGTCGTCGTCGGCCGGTTGATGCAGCCGGCCCAACTTAAGCTGGGTGGCGGCAGTCCCGGCGAGATAGGCGTCGAAAGCGATGGGCTGGGTGTTCTTGCGGGGGCTCCTTGGTTGGTGGATGACGCCACGATTCACGCGCTGAACGATCAAGAACCCGTGCGAGAATCGCTAAACTTCTACCCTACCGCGATGCGTATAGCATGAAAAACTGGCCGCACATCCAGCAACCTGCTAAATTGTACCCTTTGCGATTTTGTGCGACTTTATGCTGTCCAATTCAATCTCGATGGAAACCAGAAATGACTGAGCCGTGGGTATCCGTCGAGCAAGTTGCCGAACACCTTGGCGTCCGACGGGATTCGATCTATCGATGGATCGATTCAAAGGGCCTGCCCGCCCACCGGATTGGCCGGCTGTGGAAATTCAAGGTTTCAGAAGTTGACGACTGGGTGCGTAGCGGCGGCGCTAGAGATGAAGACACGAGGAATCCCGATGTCAGCTAAATGGCCCAATAGCTTCGGCATTCGCGATAACCACACACGCGGCAAGGTTGCTGATTTCCTCGTCGAGAAAATCAATGCCGGAAGTCATCTGTCAGTTGTCTCAGCCTACTTCACCATCTACGCCTACGAGGCTTTGTCTGCCGAACTGGACAGCATCGGGCACCTGAACTTTCTCTTTGGCGAGCCACGGTTCATCGCCTCGCTTGACCCCGACAAGACTCACAAGAAGTCATTCAAGATCGAAGATGAAGGTCTGGAGTTGGCCAATCGGCTGCAGCAAAAGGAGATTGCCCGCCGATGTGCCGCCTGGATACGCGACAAAGTGGAAATTCGCTCCATCAGGCAAGCCAACCTGCTTCACGGAAAGCTGTATCACATCGATGATGGCCGTCGCGAACACGCCATCATTGGTAGCTCCAACTTCACCCGGCGCGGCCTTGGACTGTCGGCAACACCCAACATCGAACTCAACCTGATTGTCGACGGCGACCGAGATCGGGCCGAGCTGAAGGAATGGTTCGATCACCTCTGGGCAGATAAAGGCCTGGTTACCGACGTCAAGGCAGAAGTACTGCGCTACCTGGAGCAGCTCTACGTCAACCACGCGCCGGAGTTCATTTACTTCAAAACACTATTTCACGTATTTGAGCGCTTCCTCTCCGGCCAGGCCGATGATGCCCAGCTATTTGATCGTACCGCCATTGTCGATACAGATATCTGGAAAGCGCTGTTTGACTTCCAGAAAGATGGTGCCAAAGGCGCGATTCACAAGATTAACGCTCATAACGGTTGCATACTTGCAGACAGCGTCGGCTTGGGCAAAACGTACACCGCTCTGGCCGTCATCAAGTACTACGAGCTGAGAAACCTCCGCGTTCTCGTACTTTGCCCAAAAAAGTTACGGGATAACTGGACGGTGTACCTCGCCCAGAATAACAGTGAGCTGAATCCTTTTCTGCGAGATCGCTTCGGTTATACAGTACTGTCGCATACCGATCTATCGCGAGAAACCGGCAAGGTAGATGGCATTGACCTTGCAACCATCAACTGGGGAAATTTCGATCTCATCGTCATTGACGAATCTCACAACTTCCGTAACAACACCAAGGGCAAACGGGACGACGACGGCAACATTATCCGCAAGAGCCGGTACGAGCGATTGATGGAGGACATCATCCAGTCCGGCGTGAAGACAAAGGTACTTTTGCTTTCCGCCACCCCGGTCAATAACGATCTCATGGATCTGCGCAACCAGATTTACTTCGTTACCGAAGGGCGCGATCCTGCGTTCTCGCAGAGCTTCGGTATCCACAGCATCAAGGACACGCTGACGACGGCGCAAAAGGCCTTCATGGAATGGGCCAAGCGTTCCGGCGAAGAGAATGCTCGCGACCTGATGGATCGACTGTCGGCAGGATTCTTCACCCTGCTTGATGAACTCACTATCGCCCGCTCTCGCAAGCACATCCAGAAGTACTATCGGGCATCGCTGGCGCAAATTGGTCAATTCCCCAAGCGCAAGAAACCAGAATCCGTATTTTCCGAGATCGACCTGAAAGGGCGCTTTCTTTCCTACGACCGCCTCAACGACGAAATCAGTAACTACCAGCTCTCGCTGTTCAATCCGTCACGTTATGTACTGCCACAGTTTAAAGCCCAGTATGACGCACACAGCACCCTCAATTTCAGCCAGGAAAACCGGGAAAAATTCCTAATCGGCATGATGAAGGTGAATTTCCTGAAACGGCTGGAAAGCTCGGTACATTCGTTTGCCATCACGATGGAGCGCACCGTCAACAAAATCGAGGATCTGGAGAGGCGGCTTCGCCAGTTTCAAGAACACCAGGAGACAGCGGCCGACGACGTGCAGCCCGATTTCTTTGCGGAACCGGCGGAAGAAGACGAGGACCTCGCCGAAGCATTTCAGGTCGGCCGAAAACTCCGCTTTCAGATGGCGCATCTGGATGTCGCAGCCTGGCTGAAAGACCTGGCTACCGACAAGCAGCAGCTATCCCTGCTCGCCGATGCCGCGCAGGCGGTTGACGCCAGGCGGGATGCCAAACTTGCTGAACTCAAGAAGATCATCGAGCAAAAAGCTCATCACCCGACGACCAGCACCAACGGGGAAGAAAACCGCAAGGTCATCGTGTTCTGCGCCTTCGCAGACACTGCAGCCTACCTGTATGACCAGCTCGAAGACTGGGCGTGCGAGAAGCTAAACGTCCATATTGCGCTGGTGTCTGGCGGCGCCAAGCCGAACCGAACCACCTTTGGCCATGCGGACTTCACCCAGATACTCATCAACTTCGCACCCCGCGCCAAGCAACGTGCCAAAATGAAGTCCATGCCGCAGGATGGCGAGATCGATATTCTCATCGCCACCGACTGCATTTCCGAAGGCCAGAACCTTCAGGATTGCGACTTGCTGGTGAACTACGACATTCACTGGAACCCAGTGCGCATCATCCAGCGCTATGGCCGGATAGACCGGATCGGCAGCTCTAATTCGGCCATCCAGCTCGTCAACTTCTGGCCAACGCCCGATCTCAACAAATACATCAACCTGAAAAACCGCGTTGAGGCGCGCATGGCGCTGGTGGATATCGCAGCTACCGCCGAGGACAACATCCTGCAAGCAGAAGACCTGCGCGAACTCATTCAGGAAGACCTGCGCTACCGCGACAAACAACTGCTCCGGCTGAAGGACGAGGTGCTTGATCTCGAAGACTTCAACGAGTCCATCGCGCTCAATGAATTCACGCTGGACGATTTCCGCATGGAACTGGCGGCTTACATCGAGGCGCACCGCGAGAAGCTGGAAGAGGCGCCCTTCGGCCTCTACACCGTCGTGCCGCCCCACGCCGAATACCAGACCATCAAACCCGGCGCCATCTACTGCCTAAAACATCGAATCCAGGCCGCAGGCAACGAAGCCGTCAATCCGCTCCAGCCGTATTTCCTCATCTACATTCGTGACGATGGCGAAGTTCGTTACAACTTCACAAGTCCGAAACAAGTGCTGGAAATCTTCCGTGCCCTGTGTCAGGGCAAAACGGAACCCTACACTAATCTGTGCGAGCTTTTTGATGCCCATACGAAACATGGCGAAGACATGAGCCAGTACAGCAGCCTGTTGGAAAAGGCGGTGGCAGCTATCGCCACGCAATTTGGCCGCAAGAGCGTAGGCAATCTGCTTGCCGGGCGCGGCGGCAAGCTGACCGATGCCTCGAAGCAGGTGAAACACGCGAAAGACTTCGAGCTCATCACCTGGCTGGTCATCAAGGACAAAAACGATGCCCGAAAACAATATTGATCGCCGCAAGTCGCTACACGCTGCGTTGCAGGCATTCACCAATACTGGGCTGGCAGCGGCTTGCGTAAAGCTGCTGGATGTTTTGGGCTATGCCAGCGAGAAAACCGCCGATCTGGGTGCCAGCGCCGATTCTCTGCTAGGCAGCATCGAGCAGTTCAAGCCAGAGCTTGGACCGATCAGCCGTGACAAGGTCAAAACCTGCCGCTGGAAATCCTGCGCCTTCCTTTTTCAGCTGACCAACGACGAAATCCCTTCGCTGGCCGTGGGGCAGCCACCGCAGGGGGCAGACAGCAAGCTGGCACGTGGCCAGATCGAATCCTTCGTCTTCCTGGCCATCGAGTTGAAGGATGAGCAATGCTCGCGCACTGATCTGGCGGCCATCACCCGCGAACTGAACAGGCGCTTCCCCATGCCGTGCATCCTGCTGTTCCGGCATGGTGGTCTGTTCTCGCTGGCCGTCATTGACCGGCGCCAGAACCTGCGGGACGCCAGCCGTGATGTGATCGCCAGTCGCGTTACCGTCATCAAGGACGTGCGACTGGCCAGTCCGCATCGTGCACACCTCGACATCCTGGCGGGCTTGGCGCTGGAGAACCTTGGTGACAAGCGTCGGCCGTCGAACTTCCGCGAACTCTACGGCGCCTGGATCGACACCCTTTCAACCCAGAAACTCAACGAAACTTTCTACAAGCAACTGGCATGGTGGTATCTCTGGGCGATCAAGGAAGTGCGTTTTCCGAAGGGCGGCGGGGCAGACCGCGATGCCATCGGCGTAATCCGCCTGCTGACGCGCCTGATCTTCGTCTGGTTCATCAAGGAGCGCGGGCTGGTGCCGGACGCCCTGTTCGATCGCGAAGCCCTCAGGACCATCCTGAAAGTCCCCCCTGGCGAAACAGCAAATGAAAGCCACTACTACCATGCCATTCTGCAAAACCTGTTCTTCGCGACACTGAATGTGGAGATGGGAGAGGAGCGTCGCTGGGCCAAAGTAGGCTCCGGCATGAAGGGCGATTACCTCATCTCCCTGGTGTACCGCCACAAGGAGGCCTTTCAAAACCCGGATGCCGCACTGGCCGAATACTTCGCCAATGTGCCCTTTTTGAACGGAGGACTGTTCGAATGTCTGGACGAGGCGCTGACCGACAAAGATTTCGAACGCAATCCCGATCTCGAAAAGCTCGCCGTCAAGGAAGGCAGCGGCTGGGTGCTGCGCATCGACGGCTTCTCGCGTCGACCGGATGCCCGTGCCCATGTCCCCAACAAATTGTTCTTTGGCGGCACGGATGACGCCGCCCTCAATGCGGAATTTGGAACCAAGGGCAAGCGCTACGCAGTTCAGGGGCTGGTCGATCTGCTTAATGGCTACAAATTCACCATCGACGAGAACACCCCGCTGGATGAAGAAGTCGCGCTCGATCCCGAACTGCTCGGCAAGGTCTTCGAAAACCTGCTGGCCAGCTACAACCCCGATACCCGCAGCACCGCGCGCAAGCAGTCCGGCTCGTTCTACACCCCGCGCGAGGTGGTGGACTACATGGTGGACGAGGCACTCATCGCCTATTTCGCCCGACACCTCCCCGAAACGGAGGAACTGGAAGGCAAACTCAGGCACTTGCTGTCACACGCCGAGACCGGCCACGACTTCAGCGAGGCGGAAGCCGACACCCTGGTCGCCGCCATTGAGAACCTCAAAGTGCTCGACCCGGCCTGCGGCTCCGGCGCCTTCCCCATGGGCATCCTGGCCAAGCTGTTTGTCGCCCTGAAGAAGCTCGATCCGGACAACCGCCGCTGGCGTGAACAGAATCTCGCCCCGTTACAGCAGCGCCTCGCCGGAGCGCGCAAGACACCCGACCCGGTGCAACGCGACGCGGAAATCTCCGATGCCGAAGCCGCGATGGAGAAGCACAAGAAGGACTTTGCCGACCCGACCTATGCGGATTACACACGCAAGCTCTACCTGATCGAAAAGTGCATCTTCGGCTCGGACATCCAGCCCATCGCCGTGCAGATCGCCAAGCTGCGCTTCTTCATAGCCTTGATCGTCAGCCAGCCCATCGACAAGGACAAGCCCAACTGGAACATCACCCCGCTGCCCAACCTCGAAACCAAGATTGTCGCCGCCAATACCTTGAAAGAAGTTCCTCGACAACAGATTCAAGGTTCATTGTTGTCAGACCCAGCTATCGCGCAAAAAGAGGCTGAACTTAGGGAGGCCAATGCCGCCTACTTCACCGCCCGCACTCGCGCCACCAAGAAACGGCGCAAGGAAAAGGTGCAAATGCTGCACGAAGAACTGGTTTCGTTACTTCAACGAGACGGTTTTGTCACGACTGAAGATGCCGAGCGGATGGCACGATGGGATCCATTCGACCAGAACCGCCATGCCGACTTCTTTGATGTGGAATGGATGTTCGGCATGCCGCGCGATAAATCTGGAGGTGAGCGCGTATTCGATATCGTGATTGGGAACCCCCCCTATATCAAGGAATTCACCTTCCGAGAAGCGTTCGATGGTCTTAGGGCCTCACCTTACTATCAGGGCAAAATGGATCTCTGGTACCTCTTTGCATGCCGGGCACTCGACCATCTTAAGCAGCCCGATGGGGTACTTAGCTTCATCGCGACGAATAATTGGATAACGAATAGTGGGGCTTCCATCATGCGCCGCGAAATGGCCAAGCGAGCCACGATCCTTCGATTGATCGACTTCGTGAACTTTAGGGTATTTGGTGGCGCGGACATTCAAACAATGATCCTTATAGCGAGAAACGAAGCCGAAGGTGACTACAATTTTGATCTCAGGCGATTGAACGCCGATAACCCGACACGCGATGACATGATGGCTCTTCTCTCTGGCGAGGCTGGAAATGGGCTTGAGTACTTAATGCCTGTATTCGATCGAAAACGGTTCTCTAGGCAAACTTTCACCTTTTCGGACTCTAATAAGGAATCAATACTGGAACTAATAGCCAAGAGACGAAACTTTATATTGGATGGCAGCAGGGAGGTCGCTCAAGGAATAGTTGCTCCGCAAGATTTTGTAAATAAGAAGTCTGCGACTACGCTGGGGGGTTCTGCTGCGGTTGGTGAAGGCATCTTCGTGATATCCGATGCAGAACGGGAGAACCTTGAGCTCTCTCACGCAGAGGAGAAGCTCTTACGGCCATATTTCACGACCGAGGAACTCGGGCGTTATTTTGGAAAGGCCAAGAACTCGTTTTGGATCATCTATACGGATTCCAGCTTCAAGTCAGCGAACGCGATTGCACCCTACCAACGACTCAAGAAACATCTTGATCGATTTGCTCGCGTGATTACCTCCGACAACGCGCCATATGGTTTGCACCGTGCCAGGGATGAGAGATTTTTCATCGGCGAAAAGATTGTTTCCCTGCGAAAGTGCTCACGTCCCATCTTCACCTACACAGATTTTGATTGCTATGTCTCGCAGACATTTAATGTCATTAAAACGGGACGAATCGACCAACGATATCTGACCGGTTATCTGAATTCGTCTGTAGTGATGTTTTGGCTCAGGCACCGCGGAAAATTGCAGGGGCAACTTTTCCAAGTAGATAAAGAGCCCTTGGTCGGTATTCCGTTGTACCGCCCGGACAACAGCAAAGTAGAGACTGTCTCATGCGCAGTTGGTGCAACCATTGCGTTGTTAGGGGACGACAAACTTGATGTTTCGTTCCGTTTCGAGCAACTCATCAATGGCCTCGTTTTTGAGTTGTTCTTCCCTGACGACCTACACCGCGCCAACATCCGTCTGTTCGACGCCTGCGAGAAAGCCGGCGTCGGCGAACTTTCCAGCCTCAAGGACAAGGCGCTCGCCATCGCCGCCAACGAACTGGCCGAATGCATCTTCGCCACCAGCCACCCCATCTACGCCATGCTGTTCGACCTGCAAGCGCTGGAGGTGGTGCGCATCATCGAGGGGCGCGAATGACCAGGCAGCCGGAGCCGCTTCGCATCAAGCAGCTCACGCTCACGGATTTTCGTGCCTTTCCCGGTCCAGCCCCGGCGCACTTTGATCTCGACGGCAAGAACCTGCTGGTCTATGGCGAGGTAACCGGTCATTCGAGGCCGTTATTGACCGACCCTCTGCAGGTCTGATACCAGGGGGTTTGCCGCGAACCTCTCTTTCCAGGCTTTAGGCGTTAGTTCATCAACGCGGCTGGCCGGATGCTGACCGACCCGCTGCAGCACGTCGACCAGATAGGTGTAGGGATTGACCTCATGCAGCCGGCAGGTGACCAGCAAGCTCTGGATCACACCGATATGGCGCGCGCCGACCTCGGACCAGCTGAACAACCAGTTCTTCCGACCCATCGGGATCGGCCGCAGAGCCCGCTCCAGATGGTTGGTGTCGATCGGAACGTCCGGGTCGCCAAGGAACACCTCCAGGGCAGCCTGGCGTCCATAGGCATAGCCCAGCGCTTTGAGAAGCGGGCTGGTCTTGACCAGGTCCATGCGTTGCCGCTGCTGATCGCACCATGCCCAGAAGTCTTTCACGATGGGAACACTGTGTTTGGTTCGCCATTCCAGCTTTTGCTCGCCCTGTAGCTGTTTCTTGTCGATCAGCTTCTCGACCTCGTACAGTCGGCCGATCAGCGCCAGCGCCTCGTCCGTTGCTTTCGGCTCGTCTTTCAATGCCGCTTCGAAGGTGCGCCGGACATGCGCCCAGCAGCTGGCCTGGGTGACTTGGGGTCGCTTTTTTGCATAGCAGGTATAGGCCGAATGACCATCGGTCAGCAGCGTGCCATCAAAGTGCTCACCCAAGGCATCGATCACAACCTGAGTGCCCCGCGAAGGCGAGAAGATGAAGCAGACTTCATCGTCCTGTCCGTAAACCGGCCAGAACCAGGCCTGTTTCATCTTGCCGGGCTTGCCGCGCCCGGCCTTAGTGGGCGTCTCATCCATCGCCAGGACTTTCGACAACAGGATGTGCTTGAGCTGGGCATCGTAGATCGGCTTGAGCAGGGCAATCGCCTTCTCGACTTGCTGAGTCAGGGTGCTGCGGCTGACCGTGACGCCACTCATTGCCAGTCGCTGGTGCTGGCGGTAGAGTGGCAGGTAGTAGCAGAACTTGTCGATCAGCATCCCGGCCAGAAAGCTGACATCGGCCAAGCTGCCTTCGAGCACGTTGGGCGGCGTGGGCGTGGTGTGAAGCTGGTCGTTGCGCTTGTCCTTGACCACGGGGCGACGATACTCCAGCACTACGTAGCTGCCGGGTCGCTGTGCCAGTCGACGCGTCACCTTTTCATCGATCACTTCGCGATGCTCTTCCGGGATCGCCTCGACTTCCGGATCCTTGACATAGACCACTTCAACTGGCACGTCGTCGTTGAAGCGAAGACCGGAGTCCGTCACTGCATCCCCGCGATCCTTGGCCCCCTTGCGGCGGGTATAACTGATCTGTTCAGTCGGCACCGCCTCTTCGGCCTCTGGCAAGGCATCGAACAGAAGTCCGCTATGGGATGCCTTGCCTACAAGGCGCTTCTCGGACTTGCGCCCAAAGAGCTGGCGCTTGAACCAGGCAAGCTGCTGCTTGAGCAGTTCAAGCTCTTCTCGCAACGCATCATTTTCACTGCGCAACTGGGCATACTCTTGTGCAGTGATGTTGTCATTTGAAGGCGCTTCAAGCATGAGTTGCATTATACCGTGATGCTGTAGTAGATGGATGCTGATAGCGCTTGAACTGACGTGATTTTTGCACCTCGACACCATCAAGCAATAGCTTCAACTCCGTCCAGCTCAAAGACTGCTTCTCTCCCCGCTCGGCATGGTAGTTGAACTGACCTTGTTCCAGCCTCTTGCACCAAAGGCAGTAACCTCCACGGTCGAAGTAGAGCACTTTCATGTAGGTCCGCCGTCGATTGATGAACACAAACAAGTGCCCGCTCATCGGGTCCTCATTGAGCTGGTTCCTGGCCAGTGCCACAAGCCCATCAAACTGCTTGCGCATGTCGGTCGAGCGCGCATACAGCCAGACTCGAACACGGTCCTCCGGGAAGAACATCAGCCACGCCTCAATCGAAGGCAGATGCCATCACCGAGATCCAGCTCGATGTCCCAGGCAGCGTTCCTCGCTCCAAGGCTTCCCAGGTCAATCCAGGTCGGCGGAGGTGCCGTACCTTGCTCTTGGGCATTAGCCTGGCTGCAAAGCCGACGCTTCCAGTTGGCAAAGGTGCTGAGCGCCAATCGATTGTGCTTGCAGA
>JBJHCC010000046.1:0-30328 GCA_050485825.1 Gammaproteobacteria bacterium | reverse complement strand
ACCACCGCATTGAACAAGTCGGGGCGCTGGACCATCACGGCGCCAGTCAGCAGCCCTCCGTTGGAGCCGCCCTGGATGCCGAGATGGCGCGGTGTAGTGATGCCGCGTTCAATCAGGTCTTCGGCTACCGCAATCAAGTCATCGAAGGCGCGCTGGCGGTTCTCGCGCAGCGCCGCCTGGTGCCAGCGCGGCCCGAACTCGCCGCCGCCGCGGATGTTGGCAAGCACATAGACCCCGCCACGTTCCAGCCACCCCGAGCCGATGATGCCGGAGTAGAACGGTGTACGCGCCACTTCAAAACCACCATAGGCGCCGATCAGGGTGGGATTGCGGCCGTTCGCCTCAAATCCGGCCGGCTTGACGATGAAATAAGGAATGCGCTCGCCGTCGGCCGAGGTGGCGGTATGCTGCACCACCGTCATGCCGGTCTTGTCGAAGCGTGCCGGCTCCGAGCGCACCTGACGATGCGTGTCGGCGATCGCATCAGCCTCGTACAGGCGCGTCGGGGTCAGAAAGTCGGTAAAGCTGAAATAGAAGGCGTCAGAGCGATCATCCGTCGTGACTACGCTCAGCGTGCCCCTGCCGGGGAGCCCAAGTGGCTGACCGTTCCAGCCGCCCTCGCCATGGGTTAAGCGCAGGAACTGGCCGGCGACATTGTCCAGAATCGAGACGATCACCGCATTCCGGGTGGTCTCGACACTGTTGACCGCCTGGTGCTCAGTGGGCTCGAACAGCAGCTCGAAGCGCGGCTCGCCGGCCAGCACCGAGGCCATATCGGCCGCCAGCAAGGCGCCCTGGGCATAAACCTGCTCACCCAAGGACCATGCCGAGCGCAGCTGAACCAGCAGCTGCCCATCGATGATGCCGGTGACATTGGCGTCCTCGGGTACGGCGATTCGCACGCTGCCGCCGTCTTGCAGGAGATGGTATTCGCGAGTGAAGAAGCTCGGCAGCCGCACAATCAAATCCCAGGGCGTCTCACCATCCCAGAGACGACTGCCCCAAACCAGCACATCGTCGCGTTCACCCTCGAACACCAGCTCGGCCTCCTCCCAGGGCTTGCCGCGACGCCAGATGAACACCTGTCGCGGATACTCGGAAGCGGTCATTTGCTCGGGGCTGAAGGCAGGCCCGAAAAACACGCTATCGCGGTCGCGCCAGCTGATGTAGCTCTTCGACTCCGGCAGCACGAAACCGTCTTCGACAAAACGGCGGCTTGCCAGATCGAACTCGCGGCGCACGGCCGCATCCGCGCCACCGATGGACAGGCCGACGATACAGCGATCATGATCCGGATAGCGGCAGCTGGCCCCGGCCCAGACCCAGTTCTCGGACTCCCGCTCGGCCAGCGCGTCGACGTCGATGACCACCTCCCAATCGGGCTGATCGGCGCGAAACCCCTCCGGCGAAGTCATCCGCCAAACGCCCCGAACATGGCTCGCATCGCGCCAAAAGTTATAGATCCGACCGCCGATGAAAGTCGGGCCTGGTACGCGATCATCCGCCGTCAGGATATCCCGATGGCGCTGATGCAGTGACTCGAACAGCGGCTGCGCCCGCAGTACCGCCTCAGAGCGCTCATTCTGCTCGCGCGCCCAGTCCAGGGCCGCTGGCGCGGCGACCTCTTCCAACCAGAGATGCGGGTCGTCGGATGTCATGTCAGCCTGGGCGGGAAAATAAATGACAGCAACAAGCAAGCAGAGAAAACAACGCATGGGCAGCGAACAAATCGTTGAGGCGGGTTTCAAGACGATATCCAGATCGTGCTACAGGATACGCCGTTGGCCTGGTGGGGATGCGAAGACAATCAGCGTGACTGCGAGACTTCCACCGACCATTGATCCGTCATCGAGATGGATGGCCGGGCGACAGCCCGAGAAACCGATTGACGGACGGGCGCAGCAATGATGGATTGGCTATAGCTGGTCCTGCTGATGCAGAGCAGTATCGCTGAGCAGACTCGCTGTATCAGCTGCCGCAAAGCTGCAAAGGCAGCGGCCGTAGTGTTCGGCTGAAGCGAGCCCGGCAGGCTTGGCCGGCCGGGCTCGACTTGTCGGTCAGCTGACCGGCTCGTTACCGCGCGGCAGCGCCTCGATGTAGCGCATCAGGAAATCCGCCTCGAAGCGCTCACGCTCCAGCTGAGCGCGAGTCACGCAGCGCTGCTGGCCCGCCAGACGCGTGCCAGTCGTATGCCGGACCCGCAGACAGACCACCTCGTCGGGACGATCGGCAGCAAGCACCGCAACCAGCTCGCTGCGAAGGCGAATGAGGCGCATGATCTCGTCGTCCGACAGCTCGTTCACGGATCGCACATCGCCCAGGATATTGTCGAAACTGGCGTGGATTCGATTCACCTGTTCCCATTCAGCGCGATTGAGCTCGCGCGGCTCGCCCTTCTCAAGACTGGACCGAAGGCGCTGCTGCTCGGCAATGAATTCATTGACCGGCATCTGCAGCGGATCAACGCGCGACGGCGCCGAGGAGCCGCTCGAAGCGCAGGCGACAAGCGCCAGCGCCAAAAAGGTGATCAGGATCAGTCGCTTCAACATTAGTAATTCCTCATACATAATATACGCTTTCAGCACGAAAGCCCCCTGCGCCCGACTCGACCATAGCATCATTCTCTGAAAGATGCATCTACTTGCTGACTTTGCGCGATTATCCGCTGCCTTGTCAGATGCGGCTCAATCAAACCGCAAGTGCTTGACCGATCGACCCTCGTCACGCAGTTCCTTCAGGGCGTCGATACCGATCGCGATCTGCGCATCGACGAACTTGCGCGTGATCAGGCGATCCGAGGCGTCGGTCTTGACCCCGTCCGGCACCATCGGCTGGTCGGACACCAGCAGCAGCGCGCCGGTCGGAATGGCGTTGGCAAAACCGGTGATGAAGATCGTCGCCGTTTCCATGTCGATCGCCATGCAGCGGGTACGGCGGAGGTACTTCTTGAACGCCTTGTCGTGCTCCCAGACTCGGCGATTGGTGGTGTAGACCGTGCCGGTCCAGTAGTCGAGATTGTGGTCGCGGATGGTCGATGACACGGCGCGCTGGAGGGTGAAGGCCGGCAACGACGGGACCTCCGGCGGGAAGTAGTCGTTCGAGGTGCCCTCGCCGCGGATGGCGGCAATCGGCAGGATCAGATCGCCCAGATTGTTCTTCTTCTTCAGGCCGCCGCACTTGCCCAGAAACAGCACGGCTTTGGGCGAGATTGCGCTGAGCAGGTCCATGATCGTGGCGGCATTGGCGCTGCCCATGCCGAAGTTGATCATGCTGATGCCATCGTGGGTGGCGTTGCGCATGGCCTTGTCGCGGCCGCGTACCTCGGTGCCGACATAGGCTGCGAATTTCTCGACGTAGTCGTCGAAATTCGTCAGCAGAACGTACTGGCCGAAATCCTCCAGGGCCGTGCCGGTGTAGCGCGGCAGCCAGTTCTGAACGATGTCTTGCTTGCTTTCCATGGGCTGTTGTTCTCGTTATGAATGCGAAAAGGGCGATCGGCGGTTCCAACACACCGCCGGTCAGCGGCAACCACCTCGTATCATAGAGCGGGAGGGTTGCAGCCGTCTTGCAGACGACGGTCAGTATCGAAGGGAGCCTGATGATCGATCGCACAATCTGGGGCAAGCGCCTGCCCGGCCTGGGCGTGGTTGCTGCAATCGCCGGCGTCGCCACTCTGCTGGCGACGCTGATTGGCGTGGGCGCGCCGGCTGTACCGATCAGCCCGATGCTGCTGGCGATCGCGACCGGCCTGGTACTGGCGGGCTTGAGCGCGCGTCGCCCGGCCTGGACCCCGGGACTGGACTTTGCCCGCGGACCGCTGCTGAAGATCGCCGTTGCCCTGATCGGACTGCGCCTGAGCCTGGGTGAACTGGGCCATCTCGGCTGGCAGGCTCTGCCGCTGGTGCTGGTCGCCGTCTTGTTTGGCCTGGTCTTCACGCTGGGCCTGATGCGCGTGGTCGGCGTCCACTGGCGGCTGGCCGCCCTGCTGGCCGTCGGCACTTCGATCTGCGGCGCCTCGGCGATTGCCGCCACGGCCCCGGGGCTCAAGGCCAACAGCACCGAGGTCTGCTACGCGGTGGCCTGCATCGCCCTGATCGGGCTGGCTGCGACGGTGATCTATCCGCCGCTGCTGGCCTGGCTACTGGACAGCCCTGAGCAGATCGGTCTGGTCCTCGGCGTCGCCATCCACGATACCGCCCAGGTCACCGCGGCGGCCGCGCTGGCCGAGCAGGCCTGGGCCGCGGACGGCACGCTCAACGCCGCGGTCGTGGCCAAGCTGCTGCGCAACAGCAGCATGCTGGTGGTGATCCCCGCGCTGGTCTGGCTGGTAGCCAGACATCAGGGCGCGGGCGGGCGCGTACCGGTGCCGCTGTTCATTCTCGCCTTCATCGGCCTGTCCCTGATCCGAAGCCTGGGCGATACCTGGCTGGGCAGTGACCAGGCGGCCTGGCAAGCCGTGATCCGGTCTGCCGGTCACTTCAGCCTGTTTGCCTTTGCCATGGCAATGGCGGCGCTGGCGATGGCGATCCGACCGGCGGAGCTCAGACAGCTGGGCTTGAAGCCGGCGCTGGCCGCTGTGCTGGCCGCAGCGGCCCTGCTCACCCTGGCCGTCGCCTGGGTCGTCTGAACGGAAGGGATTTTCGCGGCGAGTGTACCCCGTCGTTAATCCTGTAGCTTTCAGCGAGTCGGAAAGCGCTTGGCTGCAAGGCAGCGCTCGCAGGGAATGCTTATTGCCTTTCCAAGAGCGCTGACGCCGCAGATGAGCGCTTTCCGGCTCGCCCTTTAAGGAGCGTGTCTGAGTCGACAACTCGGCGTTGCGAACCTGGCAAAGGGCTGGCCATTCGCTGCGGTTCGCGCCTTGATTTGTCGACTCAGTCACGCTCTGAAAGCCACAGGATTAACGACGGGGTACACACGCACGCGCCCAATCGCCGGCAATCCCGCTACACTCCAGTTCAGCCCCGTTGAAGACAGATCGCTCAACCATGTCCTGGATCGTCCACAAGTTCGGCGGCAGCAGTCTGGCCGATGCCGATTGCATCCGTCATGTTGCCAGCCTCCTGATCGAGCGCCAGGAGCCAGAGCAGGCCGTGGTCGTCTCGGCCATGGCCGGGGTGACCAATGCCCTGATCGCGCTGGCCCAGGCGGCAGCGAACGGCGCCGCCGACTGGCAGACTGAACTCGATGCCCTGCTCGCCCGGCACCGGGTCGCCGCGGGCGGACTCATCGAGGACGAGCAGGCCCTGCAGCAGCTCAGCGATGAGCTGGAACAGCGCTTCGCCAGCCTGCGCCAGCTGCTGGCCAGCCTCGAGCTGATGGGGACGGTACCTACCGAAGCGCTGGAGCTGATCTCCGGGCTCGGCGAAGTCTTCTCGGCACGGCTGCTGTGCGCGCACCTTGAGGCCCGCGGCGAGCCGGCCGTGTTCATCGATGCCCGCGACATCCTGCGCGTCCGCCACACGCCGCTGATGGTGGCGGTGGACTGGCCGGCCAGCGCCGAGCGCCTGGACGCGTTCCGCCACGACCAGCCGGCGCCGCGCTACATCATCACCGGCTTCATCTGCCGCCGCGATGACGGTCGCATTTCGACCCTGGGGCGAAACGGTTCGGACTACTCGGGCAGCATCTTCGGCAAGCTGTTCGGCGCCGCCGAAATCCACATCTGGACCAACGTCGACGGGCTGCTCTCGGCCGACCCCGGCGCCGTGCCCCAGGCCGTGCTGCTGGACCATCTGTCCTATCGCGAAGCCTTCGAGCTGGCCTATTTCGGCGCCCGCGTCATTCACCCGCAGGCGCTGAGCCCGGCGCTGGACGCCAATATTCCGGTGTTCATCCGCAACACCTTCAACCCGGCCTGCCCGGGCACGCGCATCGACTCGGCAGGCCACCCCGAGCCGCCGGTCAAGGGGCTGTCCGGGCTGGCCGGGATGGCCCTGATCACGATCGAGGGCGCCGGCATGATCGGCGTGCCCGGAACCGCCGAGCGGGTGTTTTCCGCCCTGCACCGGGCCGATGTCTCGGTGGCGATGATTTCGCAGAGCTCGTCCGAGCATTCGATCTGCCTGGCCGTGCCGGGCGCGGTCGCGGCCACGGCGGTCGGCGTGCTGGAGGAAGCCTTCGAACGCGAAATCCGCCATCGCCAGGTGCAGCGGGTATTTGCCGTGCCCGACATTCGCATTCTCGCCATCGTCGGCGAGGGCATGACCGGCACGCCCGGCGTGGCCGCGCGCCTGTTCTCGGCTCTGGCCCGGGCCGGGATCAACGTCCGAGCGATCGCCCAGGGCGCCTCCGAGCGCAACATTTCCGTGGCCGTCGACGAGCGCGATGCCGAGCGCGCGCTGAAGGCCATCCACGCCGGCTTCTACCTGTCCGAGCAGACCCTTTCGGTGGGCCTGATCGGCCCCGGCCAGGTCGGCCGGGCGCTGATCGGCCAGATCAACGCGGCGCGCGTGCGCCTGCTCGAGTCCAGCCGTCTGGACCTGCGGCTGCGCGCCGTGGCCAGCTCGCGTCTGATGCGCCTTGAAGAACCGGGCACGACGCCGATCGACCCGGCCCAGCCCCTCGGCGACGCGCCCGAAGCCCTGAACCTGGCCCGCTTCGTCGATCATGTCGACGACGACCATCTGCCGCACGCGGTCATCATCGACTGCTCGGCCAGCGCGGCCGTGGCCGAGCACTACCCGGCCTGGCTCAAGCGCGGCATTCACATCATCACCCCGAACAAGCAGGCCGGCAGTGGCGACCTGACCCGCTACCGCGGGCTTCGCGAACAGCTCGCCCGCGGCGGCGCGCGCTGGCGCTACGAGGCCACCGTCGGCGCCGGCCTGCCGGTGATCCAGACCTTGCGCGACCTGATCGACACCGGCGACCGCGTGCGCCGCATCGAAGGCATCTTCTCCGGCACCCTGGCCTACCTGTTCAATCGCTTCGACCAGGGCATGTCCTTCGCCGAACTGGTCGGCGAGGCCCGTGCGGCCGGCTACACCGAGCCCGATCCGCGCGACGATCTGTCCGGCACCGATGTCGCCCGCAAACTGGTGATCCTGGCCCGCGAGATGGGCCTGGCGATCGGCCTGGAGGATGTCGAAGTCGAAAGCCTGGCCCCGGCCGAGCTGAACGCACTGGGGGTCGAGGACTTCCTGGCCGGCCTGAGCCGCTTTGATCAGGCCATGAGCGAGCGCCTGAGCTCGGCGCGTGCGCGCGGCGAAGTGCTGCGCTATGTCGCTGAACTGGATGCGGACGGCAGCGCTCGCGTCGCCCTGCGCGCCCTGCCCGAGGATCACCCCTTCGCCCACCTGGCCCTGACTGACAACGTGGTCGCCTTCACCACCGACCGCTACCGCGACAACCCGCTGATCATCCAGGGCCCCGGCGCCGGTCCCGAAGTCACCGCCGCCGGCGTCTTCGCCGACCTGCTGCGCGTCGCCAGCCATTTGGGCGCAAGGCTGTGAGCCGGATTGAACGCGCGATCGGCTTTGCGCCGGCCAGCGTCGGCAATGTCGGCGTCGGCTTCGACCTGCTCGGGCATGCGATCGCGGGGCTGGGCGATACCGTGGTGGCCGAGCGGCGCGAGCAGCCGGGCGTCGTGATCGCCGGCATCGAAGGCGTGGTGGTCGATCTGCCGCTGGATCCGGAGCGCAATACGGCCGGGCGCGCGGTCGGCGCCCTGCTTGCCGCCCACGCGCCCGCGCTGGGCTTGAGCCTGCACATTCGCAAGGGCATTCCCTTGGGCTCGGGCCTGGGCGGCTCGGCGGCTTCGGCCACGGCCGCACTGATCGCCGCCAACGCGCTGCTCGATCAACCGCTGCCGGTCGAAGGCCTGTATCCCCATGCCCTGGCCGGCGAGGCCGCGGCCAGCGGCTCGCTGCATGGCGACAACGTCGGCCCGCAGCTGCTCGGCGGGCTGGTCCTGGCCACGCTCGAGCGGCTGATCCCTGTCCCGGTGCCGGACAGCCTCTGGGCCGCCGTGGTTCATCCCGACCATGTGGTCGAAACCCGCTCCGCCCGCGCCACCCTGGCCGAACCCTTCGCCATCCAGACCATCGTCGCCCAGACCAGCCACCTGGCCGAATTCCTGATCGGCTGCCAGACCGGCGATCTGGGCCTGATCCGGGCCGGTCTCAAGGACGTGCTGGTCGAGCCGCGCCGCGCCGGCCTGATCCCGGGTTTCGCCCGGGTCCAGCAGGCCGCACTCGACAACGGTGCCCTGGGCAGCTCCATTTCGGGCGCCGGCCCCAGCGTGTTCGGCTGGTTCGAGGGCCGTGAGGCGGCGGCAAGCGCCGGCGCAGCCATGGTCGCGGCTTTTGCCGAGGCCGGCCTGCCCTCGCGCGCCTGGATCAGCCCGGTGGCCGCGCCCGGTGCGCGTCTGCTCGATACGGCTTGAGCGCTTGCAGCAAACCCACTGCGTGCCTGGTCGACAGGCCCATGCAACCCGGGCGCCCGGCGCCTGTCCAAGCATTTACTGGTCCAGCGAGGAAAAGCCCGTCATGCCCACCATCTTCCGGATTGCCGTTCTGGCCTGTATCGCCGCGCTGCTGAGCGCCTGCGAGCGGCCGCCCGAGCCACCGCCCGCACCCGAGCAGCCGGCGCAGCCGGCCGTTGAGGAGCCGGCTGCAGCCGAGCCGCTGCCTGAGCCCACCACCGCCGATGACAGGAGCGACGCCATGACCCTCACTGAACAGGCCTTGCAGCAATTCACGGCAGGCAACCGCGATTTCGCCCTGAGCCTGTATGCGGCCCTGGCCGAGCAGCCCGGTCAAAGCGGCGAAAATCTGCTCGTGTCCCCGCATTCGATCCTGTCGGCCCTGGCCATGGTCTACGCCGGCGCGGAAGGCGAAACGCGCGAGCAGATGCGCGCCACCCTGCGCCTGAATCTTGACGAACCGGCCCTGCATCAGGCCTTTGCCGAGCTGGACCGGCAGCTCGCCGAGCGCGCCGCCGCCCCCCGTGAAGGCGAAGCCCGAGGCTTCGAGCTGAACGTGGTCAATCGGCTCTGGGGTCAGCAGGACTATGCCTTCGTGCCCGACTATCTGGCGCTGGTCGAGCGCTACTACGGCGCCGGTGTCGAGCGCGTCGACTTTGAGCGCGATCCCGATGGCGTCCGTCAGCAGATCAACGCCTGGGTCGAAGATCAAACCCGGGACCGGATCCGCGATCTGCTGCCGGAGAACAGCCTGAACGAGGACACCAGCCTGGTGCTGGTCAACGCGATCTACTTCCTGGCCAGCTGGCAGGAGGCCTTCGAGGAGGCCAGCACGCGCCCGGCCGCTTTCCATCTGCTTGACGGCAGCAGTCAGGACGTTCCGATGATGCAGCGCACCGGCCGGCTGCCGGCGCACGTGGGCGACGACAGCATCGCCGTCGCGATCCCCTACCTCGGCAGCCAGGTCAGCCTGCTGGCCCTGATGCCGACCGACGAGACGGCGGACTTCGCGACCTGGGAACGCAGCCTGGATCGGCAGGCCCTGGACGAGACGATCGCGGCCCTGGCGCCGCAGCAAGTCGCCCTGGATTTCCCGAAATTCCGCGTCGAGGGCGGCTTCCGCCTCGGCGAGCTGCTCCAGGCCATGGGCATGCCGCAGGCCTTCGACCCGCCCAATGCCAACTTCGAACGGATGACCGGCGTCCCGCCCGGCGTCATCGGCCGCTCGCTCTACATCGACGAGGTCTTCCACAAGACCTTCATCGACCTCGACGAAGCCGGAACCGAAGCCGCCGCCGCCACCGCCGTGGTAATGATGCGCCTGACCGCGCTGGTCGAGGAACCCGAGCCGATCGAAATCCGCTTCGACCGCCCCTTCGTCTACGCCATCTACGACCAGCCCACCGGCAGCCTCCTGTTTCTGGGCCGTTTGCTCAAACCCTGATCCGTGGCACCAAGGTCCCGGCCCTCGCACCAGCCGGGACCTTGGCGGTGCGCACAGGCTCCCATCGGCGCCCGCCCAGCGGGTATTCTGAGCGACTGTCTGATCACGCGTTCAGGACCGTTTCGTGAAATACCTCAGCACCCGCGGCCAGTCTGAGCCGGTCGATCTGGCCGGCGCCCTGCGCGCAGGCCTGGCAACCGATGGCGGGCTGTACGTCCCCGAAACACTGCCTCGGCTGGAGCCGGGCTCGTTTACCCCGAACGCGTCGCTCACAAACACCGCCGCCCGCCTGCTGACGCCGTTCTTTGCCGACAGCGCGCTGGCGTCCGCACTGCCGGCGATCTGTGCAGAGGCGCTGGATCTGCCGCTGCCGATCGTCGATTTCGAGCCGGGGCAGAGCTGGATCCTGGAGTTGTTTCACGGCCCCACCGCCGCCTTCAAGGACTTCGCTGCCCGCTTTCTGGCCGCCTGCATGGCCAGGCTGCGCGGCGCCGACGAGCCCGTCCAGACCGTGCTGGTCGCCACCTCGGGTGACACCGGCGGCGCCGTCGCCGCAGCCTTTCATCGTCGGCCCGGCTTCCGCGTCGTCATTCTCTACCCCGACGGCCGCGTCTCGGCCCGCCAGGCCCACCAGCTCGGCGCCTTCGGCGACAACATTCATGCTTTCCGTGTCGCCGGCAACTTCGACGACTGCCAGCGCCTGGTCAAGCAGGCCCTGAACGACGCCGAACTCGCCCGCGCCCTGGCCCTGACCTCGGCCAACAGCATCTCGATCGGCCGCCTGCTGCCGCAGATCAGTTACTACGCCCAGGCCAGTCTGCAGTTGGCTGCCGCCGGCCGCGGACCGATCGATGTGATCGTGCCCACCGGCAACCTCGGCAACGCCCTGGCCTGCATTCTCGCCCGCGAGATGGGACTGCCGATCGCTGAGGTCGTGCTGGCCACCAACGCCAACCGCACCCTGCCCGACTATTTCTCCGGCCAGGACTACCGCGGCCGCCCCGGCCTCGCCACCCTGGCCAACGCCATGGACGTCGGCGACCCGAGCAACTTCGAACGACTGGCCTGGTTTTATCGCGACAGGGACTTGCGCAATGCCAAGCTGTCATCGGTCAGTGTCGAGGACAACAGCATCCGTGAAACCATCCAGCGTGTAGATAATGAAACAGGCATGGCCCTGTGCCCACATACCGCCTGCGCAGTCGAAGTCTTGCGCCAGCGCAGAGCCGCCGGCATTGACACTCCCCACCTGATCGCCGCCACCGCCCATCCGGCCAAGTTCGACGAAGTCGTCGAGCCACTGCTGGGCCGCGAAATAGCTCCGCCGCCGGCGCTGGCCGAATTGTTGAACCGACCCAGCCACGCTGATCCCCTGAAGGCTGATTTTGAGGATTTGCGCCTGGCGCTCAGTCGGCTTGCCGGAGCGGAGTAAGCGCTATTTTCAAACGGTACCCAAGCGCCCTGCAATTTCGGTAGTCACGCTGCGCCGACATTCGGCTTGCTCGGCGCATTCGGCCCAGCGCTTGATTGCGGCATTGACGCTTTCTCGCTGTGCATCGAGCTCGCGGGGGCGCAGGCCAAACTGGCGGGCCAGAGTCTGGATCTGATCCAGACCCGGGGCGCGGCCCTCGCCGGCAACGGTGGTGCTGTGCTCGCCGCCAGGGCCGAGGCTGAAAGTGAGGTCGAAGGCTGGCGCCAGACGCCAGGCGCCTTGATCATCCATCAGAAAAGCCACGTTCTTGCCGTGGTCATCGCGGTTGTGGGCGGCGATATTGAACAGCATCAGACGAAACGCACGCAGCAAGTCCTGGTGGTTGCGCGTCAGTGCCTGGGTAACGCGAAACAGATCGGCATAGTCCAGGCTGGGCACACGAAAGTCGGCATGAAGCAGGTTGGCAAAACTGTGCGAGTGCAAGCGACGGCTGCCCGGCAGGCGATCAAATCGCTGCACGGCGAAGCAGCGAGTCTGCGCATTGAGCGCAAGCAAGCGAACCGGAGGCATTTCGATACCTGCCGCACGAGCCATCAGGGCATAGGCGTACTCGACCGGTCCGGCATCGGCCAGTTCCTGACGCCCGGCGAATTTCACCAGCCAATGCTCAAAGCCGACCGGCAGTTCGCCTTCGCCTGACAACACTTCATCTCCACGCAGGCCGACCAACACCTTTGGCCGGGCGCCGCCCGGCGATCCGCCAGCGCGCAGCAGTTCCGGCAGTACTTCGCTCGCCGCCCCGGATAGCACGTCGTTCGCATGGCCGAGCAGGGCCTGCAAGTCCAGCGCCTGGGTCGGACCAGATTCCGAGGCCGGGTGATAGCTCAACGCACCCAGCGTGCGCGTGCCCAGCCACAGCAGACGATCCAGCACTGAGATCATCCGTGGGTCAAGACCTTGCTGGCGGAAATAACGATCCATCAGCAGGCGACCCCAGCCATCAGGCAGCGAGTCGTCGAAGACCCCAGGCAGCGGGCCGAAAGTGCGATCACGGTGTTCGATAGCGCCAACTTGCAGGGGAAGTTTGAAGGGCGAAATCTGCAGCCCACGGGCAACAAAGGCCGAGTCGTACTCGAAGTAGAGCCGGCGCTCGGCTTCGGCCAGGCGTCCGACCAGGAAGTCGCGATCAGGCGCGAAACGCAGCCGGACCTCCACTTGCTTCATCGGTGCCCGCGCTGCCTGGGCGCTTGCGCCGGCTCAAGCTCGTCGATGGAGCGTATCGGCGGTGGTTCAAATGCATCGGCAAGTTCTTCCAGCCGGCCCAGCGCATGGACCAGGCGCAGGAAGTTGGCCAGCGTGATCTGTCCGCCGCCTTCAAATCGCCGCACTGTGGGTAAGGAAACGCCAGACCGCTCTGCGAGCGTCGCCTGCTTCCAGCCCAACCGAAGACGCAAGGCGCGCAGACGCGCGCTAAAGCGGTTCTGGATTTCCGCGGGTGTATGCAGAGACGGGTGGGAGGGCAAGCTGGAGCTCATGCAAGAAAGATCACAAATGAAACTAAATTAGGAAATTAGCCCCATTGTATATCACAAATGATCTCTATGCTCTATGCGCTCAGGGAATGGAAGATCCTGTCCAAACATGGTGTTGGTCTTTACCCGCATCGGCTAGCTCCTCAGGCTGAATGATGTCAGTTTCTGAGATTTACTGCGTAATTATTAACTGTATTACCTTGTTAAATCAGGCATGATTACCTTATGCCCGAGGGCTTCTCATGCATTCCCTGACTAGCCATTTCCTGAGGCACCTGAGTTTCAAGGCCGAACATCTGGCCAGCTTGCGTGGGCTCGGGGAGTATCATGGCAAGCAGGGCCTGTATTTCCACCAGGCGCCGGAGACACTGAAGACCCTACGTGAAGCGGCGGTGGTCCAGTCGGCCGAGTCATCCAACCGCATTGAAGGGGTCATCGTTGCGCCAGACCGCATCGAGCCCTTGGTTTTCAAGCGAGTCGATCCGCGTGATCGTTCCGAACAAGAGGTGGCTGGCTACCGGGATGCCCTGGCGCTGATCCACGAGTCCGGGCGGGACATGCCGTTTTCGAGCAATGTGGTGTTGCAACTCCACGGGATGCTCCATCGCTACATGCCCCAGCGCGGCCGGCGCTGGAAGAATGCGCCGAACCAGATTTTCGAAAGCCAACCTGACGGCAGCACCAGAATCCGCTTCGAGCCCACACCGCCCCATCTGACGCCTATGCAGATGCAGCGCCTCGCGGAGAACTACGCAGTCGCCGTCGATGCCCACCTGCAGGACCTGTCAAGCGACACCTAGTTTTACGCATTAAGACGACACCTACTTTTACGCACTCCCCGGGGTATGGGCTGGCCGATGGCCAGCAGTTTTCTCAGTTCTGTCTCGCGCCGAGCGTCTGCTCCAGATCCCGGAGTCGGTAGCTGCGGCCCTTGACGTTGAACACGTGGGCCTTGTGTAGCAGTCGGTCCAGAATGGCCGTGGCTGGAACACTTCTGGGGCGTGCTGATTCGCGGCTACCGCGAATTCGAGGAGCGTGTCCACCGTGCGCGCACCGTGCCTGGCGCAAAAACCGAGCAGGTTCGACTGGCCGTTGCCCGGCGCAGCCAGCCTTTCGCGATTTCAGAGATTGAAAACGAATGCGCCGATGTCAGCCGCGACATGGTGCGCCATGTCTTGCGCCAGCTCCGCGAAGAAGGTCGTCTGGAAGTGATCGGACGCGGGCGCGGGGCCAAGTGGCGGCGACTGGACGAAACATGACATTCTGACGCTATGACGCTACAATGCTGCAGCGACTAAAAGGATGGAATTCCCCGATGAGCACGATCCACAAACGCACCACGGTGTACTTCGATCCGAAGATTCATGCGGCACTCAGGCTCAAAGCGGCCCACAGCGATCGTTCCGTGTCTGAGCTGGTCAACGATGCGGTGCGCGCCGCGCTGGCGGAGGATCAGGAAGACTTGAGCGCCTTCGCCGACCGGGTCGCCGAACCGACGATAAGCTATGAAGCACTGCTTGATGATCTGAAGGCGCATGGCCAGCTATAGGCTGGAATTCAAGCGCTCGGTCGCCAAGGACCTGCGCGGCTTGCCCAAGGTGGATGTTCGGCGCATCCTGGATCGCATCGAGGCCTTAAGCGCAGACCCACGCCCGCCCGGCTGCGAAAAACTGTCGGCCGCCGAGCGCTATCGGATTCGCCAGGGCGCTTATCGCATCCTCTACGAGATCCATGACTCGCAACTGGTCGTGCTGGTTGTGAAAGTCGACCACAGGCGCGAGGTTTATCGCTAGCAATGAAAACAAACGAAGTTTTGCACACTTTCAGGAAGCCCGTAGCCAAGCCATGACGGAAAAACCCACCCACCCGGAGATTTCGGCCAGCCCCAATCCAGCCGATCTGAAACGCCAGGCACTAAAGGCCATCCTGCCCGAAGCCTTTACCGAGGGCCGCATTGATGTGGCGGCGCTCAAGCGCGCGCTGGGCGAGGAGGCGGTGGTCGAAGGCGGCGAGCGCTACCGCCTGGACTGGGTCGGCAAGTCCGAAGCCTACAAGGTCCTGCAAACCCCGACCACGGCCACCCTGCGCCCGCGCCCCGACCAGTCGGTCAACTTCGAAACGGCCAGTCATGTGTTTATCGAAGGCGAGAATCTCGAGACCCTCAAGGTCCTGCAAAAAGCTTACTTCGGCAAGGTCAAGCTGATCTATATCGACCCGCCCTACAACACCGGCAACGATCACTTCGTTTATCCCGACCGCTTCCAGGAAAGCAAAGAGGAATATCTCAAGCGCATCAATGAACTGGACGACGACGGCAGCCTGATGCGCGAAGGTTTTTTCCGCAAGAACAGCCGCGAGTCCGGACACTATCACTCCAACTGGCTCAGCATGATGCTGCCGCGCTTGTATATCGCGCGTAATCTGCTGCATGAGCAGGGGGTGATTTTTGTTTCATGCGACGATAACGAAGTTCACAACTTGCGGTGCTTGATGGATGAGATTTTTGGGTCGGAAAACTTCATTGCGAATGTCATCTGGCAAAAAGTATACGCACCAAAAAGTAGCGCCCGCCACTTCTCAGAAGATCACGACTACATCCTGGTTTACGCGAGGAACTCTGATGCATGGAACCCTGGACTGCTACCGCGCAGCGAGGATCAGGATGCTGTCTACAAGAATCCAGACAATGACCCAAGAGGGCCATGGCGACCCAACAACCTTGCGGCCAGAAACTACTATAGCAAGGGAACCTATGCCATAAGTTGTCCCGGAGGCCGTTTAATCGAAGGCCCGCCTTCGGGCTCGTATTGGCGAATTTCTGAAGCAAAGTTCCAGGAGCTTGACAAGGACGGGCGGATTTACTGGGGAAAGGATGGGAACAATGTGCCGGCACCGAAAATCTTCTTGTCCGAAGTGAAACAAGGGCGTGTTCCCCAAACTCTTTGGAAATACGATGAGGTCGGGCATACGCAAGAAGCAAAAAAAGACTTGCTTGCGTTGGTGAACTTCCCGAACTCAGACCTTGTTTTCGATACGCCAAAGCCAACCCGACTCATACGCAGAATGTTGCAGCTGGCAACCAGCGCAGACGAGCCCTGTATCGTTGTCGACTTCTTCGCCGGCTCGGGCACCACATTAGACGCCGTCCTCCGCCAAAATGCCGAAGATGGCGGCCAACGCCAATGCATACTGGTTCAGCTGCCGGAGCCCCTGGACAAGGACAACAGCGAGTTCGCCAACATCGCCCAGGTCGCCCGCACCCGCATCCGCGCCGTGTTGGAAGAACTCAATCAGCCCCATGACCTGATCAACAAAATTCCTGAAGGCGAAGGCTTCAAAGCCTACACTCTCGCCCCATCCAACTTCCGCCAGTGGCGCGGCGAAGACATAGAAAACGGGGAAGATCTGGCCGAACAAATCAAACTCTTCACTCAGTCCGAAAAAGACGGTGCCGATTCCGAAGCCATTCTGCATGAGCTGCTGCTCAAGCTCGGCTACTCATTGACGGCGCCAGTTGAAACCATGGACATCGGCGGCCAGCCGGTTCAAGCCATCGACTGCGGCAAGGTCGTGTTCATCCTCGACGGCTTCGATGAGGCCATGATTGATCCCCTGATCGAGCGCAAGCCGGAACTGATCGTCACGCTGGATTCGGTTTTCGAGAATTCCGACCCACTCAAAAGCAACCTCAGCCTGCAATGCCGCGATGCCGGCATTCGCTTCAGCTGCTTTTGACGGACGGCCTGGCGATGAAACTCCGCTTCGACCCCAACCAGGACTATCAGCTCCAGGCCATCTCGGCAGTTACCGAACTGTTCAAAGGCCAACCCGGACCCGAAGCCGGCATCGCGTTGTTCAAACGCGATGCCGCGACCAGCGTGCAGTTGACCGAAACCGGGGTGGCCAATCGCTGTGTGCTGACGCCGGAGCAGTGGCTGGACAATCTGCGTGTCGTGCAGCAGAGCAACGGTCTGAACGGCAGCGAACGGCTGGAGCCGATGCTGGATGGCGACGGAGAACCGGTCGGGAACTTTCCCAATTTCACCGTCGAGATGGAAACCGGTACCGGGAAAACCTATGTGTATCTGCGCACGATTCATGAGCTGCACAGACGCCACGGTTTCGCCAAGTTCGTGATCGTCGTGCCCTCGGTCGCGATTCGCGAAGGCGTATTGAAATCCCTGCAGATCACGGCTGAGCACTTTCGCCGCTTGTACGATGCCCGACGGACCGAGTTTTCGGTTTATGACTCCAGCCGCGTCCATCAGCTGAGAAATTTTGCACTCTCGGATGCGCTGCAGATTCTGGTCATCAATATCGACGCCTTCGCCAAGGATGCCGACCCCAACGTGGCGACTTCAGGGCGCGGCAATGTGATTAACCAGTTGCGGGAAACCGGGGTGCGTCCGATTGAATTCATCCAGCAGACCTGCCCGATTGTCATTCTGGACGAGCCGCAGAATCTGGAAACCGACAAGCGCAAGCGCGCCATCGCCCGCCTGAACCCGCTATGCGCCCTGCGCTATTCGGCCACCCACCGCGAGTCCTACAACCGGGTTTACAGCCTGGACCCGGTGCGCGCTTATGAGTTGGGCCTGGTCAAGCAGATCAGCGTGGATTCGGTGGTTGATGAGAGCACGGAAAACCAGGCCTATGTCGAGTTGGAAAGCTTCATCTCCACCAGTCGCAGCATCGCCGCCAAGGCCACGATTTGGGTGAATCAGGCCAAAGGTCCGAAGAAGAAACGCGTGACGCTGAAAAACGGTAGCGATCTGTTTGCCCTGTCCAAGCAGCGCGAGATCTACCGCAACGGCTTTGTGGTCAACGAAATCGACGCTGAATCCGGCTTTATCCGTTTTGCCAACGATGTGACGGTGCGCGTTGGCGTAGCGCATGGGGCAGCCGGTGAGCAGGTGATGCGGATGCAGATCGAGGCCACCATTCGCCGCCATTTCGAGAAAGCGCGCAAGCTGGAACCGCTGGGCATCAAGGTCTTGAGCGTGTTCTTTATTGATCGGGTGTCCAGCTATCGGGTTCACCACGAGGATGGCTCGACCAGCTTGGGCCCCTTCGGCCAGTGGTTCGAGGAAATTTACGCGCGCTATTTGCAAAAGTCAGAGTTTGAGGGGCTCTACGAGCTTGCGCCTGAGCAGGTCCATAACGGCTATTTCGCCCGCGACAAGCAGGCCGTATCACCCTACTCCGAGCAAAAGTTCAGCACCAAGGCCGGTGCAGAAGGCGGGGCGTTTGAGCTGATCATGCGCGACAAGGAGCGACTTTTGGATGTTGCCGAGCCCTTGCGCTTCATCTTTAGCCATTCGGCCCTGCGCGAGGGTTGGGACAATCCCAATGTGTTTCAGATTTGCACCCTGGCAGAAACCCGCTCGGAAATGCGCAAACGCCAGGAGATCGGTCGGGGCTTGCGCCTGTGCGTCAACCAGGATGGTCGGCGGGTGATGGATCGCCATATCAACCGCCTCACCGTCATCGCCAACGAGACCTATCTGGACTTCGCCAATCAGCTGCAGATCGAAATGGCGGCCGACGGGGTCGAGTTCCGCCCGGACATAGTCAAGAACGAGCGCGAGAAAGTGACCGTGCGGCTGCGCAAGGGCTATCAGGCCGATGCCAATTTCATGGCGCTGTGGGAGCGGATTCGCCAGCGCACGCGCTATCGGGTGGCTTATTCGACTGAAGCTCTGATCGAACAGGCGGCAGAGCGCATTCGCACTGACCTGCCGCCGATCCAGCGGCCACGCGTGGTATTGACCCGCACCGATCTGGACATCACCCGCGCCGGCATCGACTCGCGCGTTTCAGGCATTCGGCCCGAGTACGTCACGGCCAGCTTTCATATCCCGGACCTGATCGCCGAGATTCAGAACCGAACCGGCCTGTCGCGCTCAACCGTCGGGCGAATTCTGCTGGAGTGCGGTCGTCTTGACGAGGCCTTGAATCATCCGCAGGCCTTTATCGATCAGGTCGGATCGCTGATCCGCACCGCGCTGCGAGAACTGCTGATTGCCGGGGTTGAGTATCAGAAGATCGGCGATCGGGTCTATGAAATGCGCCGCTTTGAAGATGCTGATCTGATGGAAGTCTTTGCCGACAATGTCTATCCGGTTACTGATCCGGACAAGACCCTGTTTTCGCATATCGTCCTGGATGGTCAGTCCGGACCAGAGCGCCAGTTCGCTCAAGACTGCGAATCCAACGAGGACGTGCTGTTCTACTTCAAGCTGCCGCGCTGGTTCACCATCGACACGCCCGTCGGCCAGTACAACCCTGACTGGGCCCTGGTGCTGCGCGGCGACAGCACCCTCTACTTCGTGGCTGAAACCAAAGGCACCAGCGAACGCGAAGACCCGGCTGGCGAGCTACTGCGCCCTGTAGAGCAAATGAAAGTTCGCTGCGGCAAGGCCCATTTCAAGCAGTTTGAGCAGGTACAGTTCCGGCGGGTCAAGCGTCTTGACGAGTTGGCCTGAGCACCTCACGTGGGCTCGACGGTAGCGATACAGGCCATCGTTCGAATCGGCGCAAGCCCAACCCGGCAGCCGGTGGCGGTCCGGGTCGGGTGGGGGGCTCGGGTTTCACCCTTCAATGCCAATAACGCCGCCCGATGTCTGGATCTGAAGTTGCTGCTTCTGGCCGTCGACAGACGACCAGAACGCGCCAGCCTTCGCGCGAAACCGCTCGACAGCATTACCTGAAACCTCTACCCCCCTTGAAGTCGCGACGTCTACCGTGGTGGACGGACTAATCACTGCACGGCCACCTAATGCAAACTCCAACGTAACAGCTCCATCCGATCCTGATCGAATCTGGTCGCCAAGATGGATCGGATCTCCCGGCCCCAACGGATAACCCCTACCGTCAACAACGAGCTCGCCGGAACCATCAAGCACATTGCCCACCCGCGGCCCACGCGGCGTGCTGGGCCCCATCCCGCTGGGATCCTGACGATTGACCGGATCACCAGCGGCATACAGGTACAGATTGCTCTGGCCGCCGTCGAACAGAATGGGATCGCGGGTGGTGAAACGGCCCAGGCTGGGGTCGTAGTCGCGCGCGCCAAAGCGGACCAGTCCGGTGTGCGGTTCCAGAAAACCGCCGCTGAAGCCGATCGGTAGCAAGGTCCACTGGTTCAAATCGCTGATTGCGGCGCCGAGTTCGTCGACGTCGAGTCGTTCGACGATGATGCCGGTGCTGGCGTCAACGACCAGCCGTGGCGTGCCCCGCTCGTCCCAGATGACGATATGCTCGATGCCGTCGTGGACCAGATAGTCCGGCGTGGCCGAGCGCAGGCCGTAGACGAAGCGGGTTTGCAGGTTGCCGTCGGCGTCCAGTTGCGCAATCGGCGAGGGGCCGGGGCCATAGACCCAGCCGGCATCGACCGCACCATTGATCAGACGGGCCACGCGGCGGTCCAGGGCGTCGTGGCGATGGGTGATCTCGGTGTTATCGGCCAGGACAATGCCGCGCAACAGGCCGCCGGCGTCGTAGTCGAACAGCGTGTCGTTACCGCCCTCGCTGATGGACACCAGATCGCCGGCGGCGTTGTGGGTGATGCTGCGGTTGCCGTAGCCGAGCATGCGGTCGCCGGCGGTGGTCTGGGCATTACCGGCTGGTCCCGATACGAGGTTGCCGTTGGCATCGTAGACGTAGCTTCGCACCAGCATCGCGCCGCCGTCGGGGGTCTCGCGAACTTCGCTCAGCCGACCGGCCGGGTCGTAGGCGTAGGTCCAGGTGGTGGTCTGCCCGTCGACGGTCTCGATGCGCTGGGTGATGCGGCCCAAAGCATCCCGGTCGATCGTGACCTGGTACAGGCTGCCGGTCACGCCATGGCTGGCGCTGATCGTGGCGACCGCGCCGAACTCGTCGTAGCTGTAGGCCACAGTGGCCTGGTCGAGGGTTCGGGCAGTGACAAAGCCGGTGGCCGGGTTGCGCCTGATGGTCTGTGCGCCCACCTGGATCAAGCGGTCGTCCCGGTCGTAGCTGCGCGTGAGGGGGCTGCCTGCAAGCGTCTCGCTGATCCGGCGGAAGTCGTTGTCGTAGGCATGGCTGACCGTAGCCGTGCCGTCGCCTGCGCCGAACAGGTCAGTCCAGGTCTCGCTCAACAGCAAGGGGCCATCCCAGTCCAGGGCCAGCAGTGCCTCGGCGGTGGCAGCCGTCAGGCGCGGGCCGGTGTAGCTCCAGCTCATGTCCAACACGTCCGCGCCGCTGATCGCGTCCAGGCGCCAGGCGGTCCGCTGCATGGCGAACGACGAGGCATCGGCGCGGGTGACAGCGTCGATCATGCCGCGCGCGTCGCGGCCGAAGCTGGAGATCCCGTCGTCCGGGTCTTGATGCTGGACCAGGTCGTCGCGGCCGTCGTGAACGAGGGTATGAGTTTTTTCGAGCACCTCATCGGGCGCGATCACCTCGGCCAGGTTGCCGTGGGCGTCGCGACTGACGGCCTCGACCTCCAGGTCCGGGCGGGTTGCGCTCAGGATCTGCCCGTGGGCGTTGCGCGTGTAGCTCGTGGTCCGGTTCTCCGGGTCGGTCCAGGACAGGATGTAGGGACCGTCGTCGTAGGCATAGCTGCTGATCCGCGCATCCGGCCCGGTACCCTCCTGCTGTTCGATCAGTCGCCCTAGTGCGTCGCGGGTCCAGGTGACGGGTGCAAAGCCAGGCAGATCGAGTGCGCTGGGGCGTGCCCAGGGGTCCAGGGTCTGCGTGCTGACTCTTCCCTCGGGGCTGGTCACGGTCCAGGTTCGGGTCGCCGCGTCATAGACCGCTGTGGTCGTCCGACCGGGTGCAGTGCCAATCGTGGCCGTTTCGGTCTGGCTGATCAGGCTGCCGTTGCCGGCCAGGCTGGCGCTGCGCTGACTGGCCATGATCATGGGCGGACGTCCGGCGGCGGGGCTCTGGACTTGCAGGCTCTGCACAATGGGTGCCGACATGCCGAAGCGTGGATCGGGGCCCATGCGCCAGGTCGTGACCGTGCCGTCGGCATCGGTACGACGGTGGCGGCCGTCGACCAGTTCTTCCTGTACCGTGGTATTGCCCAGTTCATCGACCGTGGTGCGGCGGAACGCACCGCCAGTCAGTGACTGGATGCTCACCTGGCGACTCAGGCCATCCGGGCCGGTCAGGATGCTGGTGCTGCCATCGGTGCTGACGGTCCGGCTCAGGCTGGTCACCTGGCCGAGCGGGTCGGTGGCCGAAAGCAAGCGACCGCTTGCATCGTAGCTGAAGACATAGGTGGTATCGACCGGCGGATCAGCCACCGTGCGTGGTCCGCTGATGGCAGTGATCAGTCCGCCTGCGGTGGACGTGATGAGGGTGCTCCCGCCGTCCGGATCGGTGATGGTTGCCAGATAACCGTTGGCGTCAACGCTCAGCTCCGTCCGGTGCCCATATGGCCCGATGATCGCGCTGGGCTGGCCGTCGGCGTCGCGCTCGATCTCGGTGACCAGTTCGGTGTCCGGCCCGGTGTGGTCGATCACGGCGCTCAGGCGTCCTTCGTCGTCGTAGCTGAAGCGGCGCAACGTTTGCCCAGTGAGCGCGGAGACCACCCGCAGATGCCGCCCTCGCTGGTCGAAGACGTCAACGAAGCGGCCGGACTCGTCGGCGATCTGCAGCTCGGAATCGTCGATACCGAGACCGGGCAGCGGCGGGTCGATGCGGACGATGCGGGAACGTCGATCCAGAGGCTGTCCTCCTGCCAGTCGGACCAGGAGGTAGATCGCGCCGTCAGGTCCGGCGGCCGGCATGGCATATCCTTGCAACAGCGGCTGATTCAGGGCAGTTGCACCAATCTGCACGGCACTGGAAGTACCGCCATAGCCGATCACGCTGTGAATCAGGCCGTCGGAGCTGATGCGGCGCACCCGGTAATGAAAATCCGACGCTTGACCTTGCACCGCTCCCAGCAGGATCGAACCATCTGGCATGAGGACAGGACTGCCGAACGTCATCGGCGCACCGATCGCTGGCCCGCCATCACCGTTTGGCGCCAATGGATTCGGAATGAAATTGGCTGCGAAACCCGCCCTTACCCTCAGCTCACCCGCCGGGCTCAATTCCACCAGACCACGACGCTGATCGTTGTCGTCGGAAACCATCCACATGACCGCAGCTTCCGCCGTGACTGCCAGACTGGTGTTCTGAATACTCGGGCAGCGCCGGATCGCCTCCAGATCCACCCCGCCGCGGCCACCCGAAGACGGGTCTGACATTGGGACATCAAGACTGCAGTCATCGGTCCAGCCGGGAGCCATGACACCCAGGATTGTATGGATGATGCCGTCCGGGCCAACCCGACGAAGGCGGTTACCGTCATCATGGGCCAGAAAGATCGTCCCATCGGCAGCAATGCCGAAACGGATGGGCGAGTTGAGTCCAGCCTGATCAGCAGCACCACCATCACCACACGGGTTGGTACCGGAGCAGAAGCTACCGTTTCCGACTACGGTTGTGATGATCCCGGTCTCCGGGTCAACGCGACGAATCCTTGCATTCTCACTGTCGGCCAGTAACACCGCGCCATCCGGCGCAAACCTGATTTCCGTGACTCGCATGCAGGCTTCAAGCGCCGGCCCTCCATCGCCGAGCGCCTGGGGAGTGCAGCCCGAAGTCCCCGTACCCGGTACGCCGGCGAACGGTGTCACAACCCCGCTTCGCGGATCAATACGAAGTATTCGCGACGCCGCCCAGCGCGTACCGTCGACACCGACGTAGACAGCACCATCCGGAGCGACGGCCAGCACCTGCGCGCGCGCCAGCAAAGTTTGGGCTGCGGAGTTGTCCTGACCACAGGCTGATGCGGTCAGATCGCAGCCGGCCACGAATTGAACCGTGCTGGCAGTGGGGGGCACCCGGCGCACCTCGCCATCGCCGCGTTCAAGGACGCCCGCAACCAGGTCATAGGTGTGATGCGCATCCAGCGTCCAGCCGCCCAGGCCTATTCCGCTCGCCTCGATACCACCGGCATCGAGCCTGACTCGAGTCTGCGTTCTCAGTTCAGCCGGTCGACGCGCACTGACGAAGAATGCCGGCTCCTCGACCGCGGGCAAACCGAAACTCCGTCCTGGCGGGCCGAATGCGAAGCGGCCCGGATAGCGGTAGATAACGGTGACGACTGCCGGCTGCGCACCATTCAGCGCTCGCCCGAAGACATCGCGCCCATCCCAGGCCAACTCGGCGCGCAAGTCTGCGCTCAATTCCGCCGCATTGAACTCCCTCGAAATTCGCTGACCGGCGACCATCAGATCAACGCGTGCCGACAGCAGATCGACCGGCACTGGACCTTCGATCACCGGAACATCGACGATGGCGACGCGACCCGGTTGGCGCCGACTGCTATGCACCAGGGAAAAGGTCGTTCCTGCCAGGGGCACGCTTTCTGTCAGCGATTGAGTCTCGATGACGATCCGGCCAAAGCCTTCGCCGGTCGGCGGATTGGGATCCGGGGTCGAGGTATCGCCCGGCCGATCCGATGGCACCGACGGCGGTCGGGTGGCGTCCGGGTTGGGGCCCAGCGGCCAGTTCAAATCCCACGGCGAGAAATGCGGCAGCTCGGCGCGCCACAGATCGACCGGTCCGCCGCCGTATTGCGCGTTGACCAATCCACCCAGCAGCTCGCGCTCGCCAAGGTCGATACCGAAGGCATCCAGCTCGGCCGGCGTTGCCGCCACGCCATCGCCGCTCAGGTCAATCACCGCTTGTCCATTGTTGACCGCGAGGATGCCGATCACCAGGCCGTTCTCGGATGCGGCCCAGGCGGCAAGCTGTCGATCAAACACCCCCACCGGCACCGGCGCGCCGGCACCAAAGCCGAGAAAATCGTCCAGGTACTTCACCGCCGGAATACTCAGCTCGACCCGCGCAGCACCCAGGTCCTCGGCCTGGGCAACGCGCACTTCAGCGGCATAGGTATAGCCCGAGGAATCCGGCAGCACCCCGGGCATGGCCTGCGGGCCGGTCTCGCCGACCGTGTACTCGGTGACCGAAATATCCAGACTGCCGGTCAGCGGCACAACGGTGCCATCTTCCAGCCTGGCTGACAGCTCGGTTCCGGGGCGCAGATACAGCCGGCCGGTTCGGCTGCCGTTGGCGTCGACTTCGGTGGAAGCCTCGTGCAAGTGCCCTTCACCGGGAACCGGCGATCCGGTTTGTGACTCGATATCGACACCGATCATCACCACATCGTCCAGCCGGCCCCATTCGTTCCAGACGCTGGCAAAGCGGCGCTGCACTCGCAACAAGCCCGGTGCCTGAAAGTCCAGCGCGACCGAGCCGCCGCCATTGAAGGCGAAGGTGTAAAAGCCGTTGGCATCGGTCAAGGTATGACCCAGCTCCGGCGCATTGAGCAGGCGCACCAGCACGCCGCTGATCGGGGCACCAGCCCGATCCAGCACTCGACCGGTGATCAGCGCAATGCGCTTGGGGTCCAGCGCGTCTTCCGCCACACCGATCTGCGGCGCATCGGGTCCGGTCACCCAGTCACGGGCGGTGTCCCAGATCGGGCTGATTTGTCCGGGCTGAATCGGCCCCGGCAGGACCTCGGGCTGATTGCCCGGCGGATCGATCTCCTCAACGATCTCGACCACCGCGCTGGCCATCCCCGGCGGCGTGGGGTCTATGCTGCTGGCTGTAAGCACAGCCTGGTTGGTCACCGGACCCGTGATCGCCGGTGCGAGTACATCAATCGTGAGGACGAACTGGCCGACCGGCAACACAGCGGCGGTACAACTGACCGACCCGGCATGGTGCTGGCAGCTCAGCGGCGCATCGGCGTTGAGGCCGACAAAAGCCACACCGGCCGGAAGCGAATCACTGAGCACCACATCGGTCGCCGCATCCGGCCCCAAGTTGCTGATGCTCAGCACATACTGAAACGGCTGCTCCAGCTCAACCTGGGTCGCCGAGGCGGTCTTGGCCAGGCTGAGATCGGCGACCGGATCGACACCGGGCGGCGCCGTCTCGAAAGCGTCCTGGAAGATGATGTCTTCATCGTTCGAACCGGCGCGCGGGCTGGCCGTGCCGACCACGATCAACAAGCCAGTCATGATCATGATGGCGGCGTAACTGCCCCTTTTCTGGTTCATCCCGCAGGCTCCAACCTGAGTCTCTACCGCACTACGCGCCATCATTGCAGAGACCGGCTCACTCATCTCGCAGCAAATCAGGAATCTCTGAATGATTATCCTCGGAGCGCGTTTCAGTCGGAAAAGCTTTGAGATCGTGTGGTGCGACCCGAGTGACAGTAGCCACAGCTCAGGCCGAGGTGCGCAAGGCGCGATATGCGGCTTTCCTGTCGAATTGTTGTGCGAAACCCTTGAAAGACGGGGTTTTGCAGGGCACCCAGCTTGTTTGGACTCGCCCCTACAAGAATGACCAAACCACGCTCACCCCAGCCGCGTCGGAGCCTCAAGCGAAGGCCCGTCGCGCCCGAGCATGTGTTCAGAGCTTCCTTACTAAGACATTCATATTCAAAGCCTCATTCAGCTGGTCTGTGGGCGTTCGTGGCAAGGCGCCGGCACGCCGGTGTAGCCACCCTACATCAAGTGCCGCGCTTGTCGTGATAATCGCAGTCCACGGACGCCCACAGGCAAGCCCGAAGGGAATCCCTGACACGTCCGCCTGCGGCGTTACGCTTGCTTGACGTAGCGCAACTATGCCTGCGCAAGCGTGCCTTGCAGGCGAACGTGGCAGGGATTCTGAATGTGGCTTTGAATATGAATGTCTTAGTAAAGCACTTCAACCATCCATTTGCTACACCAAGCCAGTGACCTGACATCCGTGGCAGCACCGAAGCGCCTTCTGCAAGCGTGAAGAAACCGGCTTCAGGAACTGGCAGGATCCTGCTCCGGATCCATGTCGATCACCTGGCGCAGATAACGGGCCAGGTCGGCCTTGCGGTAAGGCTTGTTCAGCATCGCGCTGCCGGGCGGCAGACGGCCACGAGACTGCAGCGTTTCGACCGCGTAGCCCGAGGTCATCAGCAATTTCAGATGAGGCCTTTTCCGGACCGCCTTTTCGGCGAGATCGAAACCGCTGATCCCTCCCGGCATAACGATATCGGTAAACAATACGTCAATGGAATCATCGCTTTCGATCAATGCCATGGCTTCACGACCATTGGTCGCGGCAACAACCCGATAGCCCAGACTCTCCAGACAATTTCGAGCATGGCTGAGGACAAACGGATCATCCTCGGTGACCAGAATCGTTTCACTCCCACGAGGCAGCTGCGCTTCGGCGCCCTTGATGGCTGCTACCGCATCGGGGCGTTCGCCGGCGATCGCCGGCAGATAAATGCGCACTGATGTCCCCAGCCCCGGCTCGCTGTACAGGGTCAAGTGGCCACCGGACTGCTTGACGAAACCATAGACCATGGAGAGACCCAGGCCGCTGCCACTGCCGACCTCCTTGGTGGTAAAGAACGGCTCGAAAGCGCGCTCTCGCACTTCGGCAGTCATCCCGTGGCCTTCATCACTGATCATGATCATGACATAGGCGCCTGGCACCACGTCCATGTGGTAGCCGTCGTCCACGGTGATATTCTCAACTGAAATGGTGAGATTACCGCCTTTAGGCATGGCATCGCGAGCATTGATCACCAGGTTCAACACCGCTGTCTGCAGCTGGGTGGCATCGGCAAACGCCGCATGCAGATCAGGAGCGATCCGGGCATGGATCACCACATCCTCACGCAGCGTCCGCCGGATCATTTGCTCCATACCGGAAATCAGACGAGCACAGTCGATCTTGGCCGGGGTCAGCACCTGGCGCCTGCTGAAGGCCAGCAGGTGGTTGGTCAAGTCGGCACCGCGCAGGCCGGCCGAGAGGATGGAATCGGCCATCTGAGCCAGATCGGGCCTGGCTTTCAGCCTTTCTGAAAGCGCCTCGGCATTGCCAATGATCACCGTCAGGAGATTATTGAAGTCATGGGCGATGCCACCGGAAAGCTGGCCCACCGACTCCATTTTCTGCGCCTGCATCAGCTGATCTTCAGTGCGCTTGCGCTCGCTCAAATCATGAATGACACCGACAAAGACAGCCGCTCCGTCCTTCTGCGTTTCGCCGACCGACAGGTCCATGGGGAACGTACTGCCGTCCTTGCGCTTGCCGACGACTTCACGGCCGATGCCGATGATTCGGCGCTGCCCGGTGGTCCGGTAATTGTCCAGATAACGGTCGTGCTCGCCGTGATAGGGTTGCGGCATCAGGACATTGACATTCTCGCCCAATACTTCTTCGGCGATGTAGCCAAACAATTTCTCGCAGGCCGGGTTGAACACGAGGATGCGACCTTGCGCGTCAATCAGGACGACACCATCGACCGCTGTTTCAACCACGGCCTGGAATTGCTCAGCACTCTCCCTCAAGGCTTGCTCGGCCTGCTTGCGTTCGCTCAAATCATGGATGACACCGACAAAGACCGTCTCGCCTTCCTCGCGCGACTCGCCGACCGACAAATCCATCGGGAAGGTGCTGCCATCCTTACGCCGTCCGACCACCTCGCGACCGATACCGATAATCTTCTGCTCGCCGGTACGGCGATAGTTATCGAGGTAGCTGTCGTGTTGATCGCGATAGGGCGAGGGCATCAGAAGCTTGACGTTCTTGCCCTGAACCTCGGCACTGGCGTATCCAAAAAGGCGCTCGCAGGCCGGGTTGAACATCAGGATGTTGCCGTGCTCATCAATCAAAATGACGCCATCGACCGCGGTTTCGACCACCGCCCGTAGCCTTGCTTCGTTCAGTCGATTGGACACGGCTTCATTCTTGCAAACATGCCACTGAAATGAATGTTATCACGTCCAGCGCGACCTTTGCCATCAAGTCGAGCAGCGCAGCACCCTGAGCGACCCAGCCGTTGAGAACTAGCGCAACGATATTGACCCGGCAGGCACTGAGGCGGGATCGAATGGATCGAGTCGATCCGCTCCCGGCGCAGCCGCCATCAGGCTGGATTGCCGGATCCGTCGGACTGCAGATCTCGATTCAAAGCCCGGCACTGAGCCCGAATCCAGGCGTGGAGAGCCATCAGCGCCTCATCCATGGATCGCTCGGCGGCGCGGCTGAACGCGGCTTCGGATGCGAACCAGTTGGTCACCCGATGATGCCCGCGCATGACCGCAGGCTCCTGACCGGGTTGGTCGACCAGCAATACCGAGTGGAAGTGGGTTTCGGATTGGGTCAGCCGCGGATAGGCACGTGACAGCTCCAGGGAGAGCGGCAGTGTGCGATCGGTATACAGTGCCGAGCTGCGCCAGAGCTGCACTTGACGCTCAATGCGCTCGGCGAAGCCCTGCACGCTGTAGCTGTGGCCACCAAAGCCAACCATTGCTCTGTCACCCACAGAGTCGCGAAGCGTCACCAGTTCGACCTGACAGCTCAACGGCGGCAGCCTGTCCAGGGACGGTTCGACCAGATTCAGCTCACGCTGTTCTGAAGCACAGCCGACCAGACAAGCACTCAACAGTAGCGCTGTCCAGGGCCATGCCATGCAGCGGCCCACTGTCAGAGAATGCCATGATCCGGCAGCGCTGTGATCACCCAACCGTCCGGAGAGCCGGCCAGCCACCTCAAATCCCCGGATACCCGCCACACCAGCTCGGAGTGACTCTGCACGTAGACGCTCCGGACCCTGGTGCCCTGATTGGGCAGCGCCAGCACCGGCTCATCGAGATGCGCGGAAAGCATCCGCAAGGACTCGTCCATGCCCCGCTCTATCAGGGCTACCAGATCATCGTTCGACCACTCCAGCCAGAGCGCAATCGCCTCCTCGCGACCCAGCCTTACATTTGCATTCACCGGCCAGACGAACTTGTAGTAGTGGCTTGCGCCTCTGTTGGCCCGTCCGCCATTGGGGTTCGGCAGCAACTCATACAAATGTACCTGAACGACCAAAGCCCTGAGCAGGTTCTCCATCCGGACGGTGGGCACCAGCACCAGCATCGGTCGCGACAGTCTCACGCTGTCATTGGCCATCTGTTCAAACCGCAAAGTGGGTTCAGCGCCAGCCACCAGCTGACCGGTCACGCCGGATGCCATCAGCTTGTCCGCGAAAACTTGAGCCAGCTCATAATCGAGGAGTCTGTCGCGTAGCGGGGCAAACGCCTGCTCGGCGTTCCGATCATTGGTGCTGTCGATGGACATGCCTCCCAGCATGCCGCCGACCTGGACACCGATGACGCTGGGTACGACCTCCAGCTCCTGCTGAGACATCACGATCACCAGATCGGCATCCGTGCGCGGCAGTTCCATCTGCGAAAGCCGAGGCATCGAAGCGCATGCGCCCAGCAAAAGACTGGCCAGAACAATCAGGCCGCTGCGAATAGTCAAGATCATGTCTCCCTCCATACGAACCAAGCGGTCATATTAACTGTCTTATAGTAGTACGGACATATCCGGTCCCTTATGCCATAGCGGCATAACGCGTGGTCGCGGTATTGAAATAGCCTTTGACCCGCTCGGGCGTCTTTTGCAGGGAGCGGAAAAATCGA
>JBJHCC010000045.1:0-30972 GCA_050485825.1 Gammaproteobacteria bacterium | reverse complement strand
CTCTCCCTTCTCCCCGCTACCCCTCTTCCCCTTCAAACCCCATTCCCCACCGCCGTTTCGGCAATGTACAGGGCCTGATTGGCCAGCTCGGCGGCGGTGTCGAGGTCGATGAACGGGATGCTGACCTGGCCTTGCGGCAAGACCAGGCTCAGGGAGGCGATCTGGTGGCGGCGCTGGTAGGGGCTTTGCAACACTTGCACTTGCTGCACTCGCTCCAGTTCGACGACGTCGAACTGGCGGCCCAGCAGCCCGCTTCGGACCCAGATGTGGCTGCCATCCAGGGCATAGCCCCAGTGCTTGAATCGCAGGTAAACGGCGAGCGTGCCCAGGCCCAGAACGACGCCAACGGCAAGGACCAGCAGGTGATCGCGGCCCAGCAGATAGATCGCAAGCCCCAGGCCGAGCCCGCAGAGCAGCAGCCAGCGCAGGGCAAAGAACTCGCGGAAGCGCTGGTTGATCGGCGTGAAGCGCGAGGGCATTCGCCAGCCGCTCCGAAAATGCCCGACCAGACCGAGGTCCTCCCGGCGCAGGCCCGGCACGACAAAACCCTGCCGCACCTCCATGGGATTGTCATCGCTGCTGCTGGTCTGCCTGACCAGGGCGTACCAGGCGCCCCACAGCCGGCCCGGCGCTGACTGGCGCAGGCTCAACCCCGTGATCTTGTCGCGTGCCACGGTCTGCTCGCGCCGATCGAGCAAACCGCCGGTGGCCACCAGGCGCTCGCCGCGCCGTTGCAGGCGAAAGCCGTGGAAACGCAGCACGGCGATCAGGCCCGACAGCAGCAGCACCGAGCCGACCGCGGCGACCAGCACCAGCAGCAGGGTCCCGGCGCTGCCGAGGCGCCCCAGCGTCGGTTCCAGCAGGCCCCAGTCATCGAAGCTGTCGATGATCCGGCGGCTCAAGTTGCCGAACAGATAGGCCACCGCGCCGAAAATCACCCACACCTGGTTGCTGCTCATGCCATGGACGAACAGGCGCCCACCGCCGGCGGCAAACAGCGCCGTGTCGATGCCACGCTCGGCGGTATCCGTGGGCTGGTTCTGATCCTGGCCTGAAGCCGAGCGTCGACCGGCAATCCGGTCTCGCATCTCGGCTGCCAGCGCCGCCGGAATGCCCGGCAGCTCGACCTCTTTTTCGGCCGCGCCGGGCGTTTCCAGGCTGAATCGCACCAGACCGAAGGGCTTGAAGTAGAACGGCTGGCCGATCTGAATGTTCTGCACGCGCTCGAAGCGCAGCTTGAGCTCCTTTTTCTCGAACAGGCCGCGCTGCACCCGGACCGCCTCGTCGTCCAGCCGGAAGCGAAAGCGACGATGGTGAATCATGGCGCCGGCGACGATGATCAGCAGCACGGCCAGCAGCGCCAGGCCGAGCTCGCGCGGCCCCATCCAGTCGAGAAAGGCCAGACCGACGCCGGCGCCGGCGAACAGGAACAGGTTCTCGCGGACGAAGCGCTGGATGCCGGTGACGATCAGGAAGACCAGCGCCAGCGGCGCCAGCCGGTGCCAGCCCTCAGCCTCGTTCGTCATCGACCGCCGTCTCGTCTGCTCGCTCGGCCGCGTCGTCGCGAATCTGCGCCAGCAGGTACTGGCGCACGCGTCGGGCGTCGTCCGCGCTCAAGCCGTCGACGCTGAGATCGGCGCTCATGCCGCCGGCCGTGAAGCACTTGACCCGCATCAGGCCGAACAATCGCTCCAGCGGGCCGCTCAGGGTCTCGACGTGCTGAATGCGACTGAAAGGCAGGATCACGGTACGCTGCCAGATCACGCCCTGACGGTAGATCAGATCGTGCTCGCGCAGCGCCCAGCCGCGCCGACGCGCATCCAGCCAGGCGAGCAGGCTGAACCAGACCGCGGCAAAGACGAAGGCCAGCGGCAGCCAGGCGCCCAGCTGGAAGGGAAAGACCGGCAGACGCGGCAAGATCGCGCTGGCCAGGGCGAGCAGCAGCCAGAAGCCGGTCGAGTTCACCAAGGCGTGCGGCAGGAAAGCCGGTGCCACACGCTGCAGGCTCACACGCCGATAGTCCGGCAGCTGCCCGACATCGATCGGAGAATTGCTGAACGGCGGCGGCGCTGGCTCGGCAGCGCTGCCGGGATACCTTCCCGAGCGCCCTGCCCGCTCATTGCCATCCCCCGAATCCATCGGCTGCTCCGCCTCGACTCCGATCATCGCTTCAGCTCCTCAGAAACACGTTCCAGCATGTCGACCCCGGCCGTAACGAACCAGTGAAAAAGGTCACGGTTACGCCCCCCGGGAAGAGCGACGAATGATCCGGCCGCAGCGCCACAAAAGATAGTTGACCGCGACCCAGAAGTGCCGGAACTGGCGATTTCGGGTCTGCTTGTGATGGTAGCGGAAGTAGATCTGCTGGGCGATGACGGCCAGGCGAAACAGCCCATAGACCTCGTAGAAGTGCCAGTTGTCGGGCTGCAGGCCCATGCGCTCGCAGTAGTACTCGACCACCTCGGCCCGGCTCATCATGCCGGGGATATGGGTGGGCTGGCGGCGGAAGCCGCGGAAGTAGCGATCATCGTCGGCCTGGACCCAGTAGGCCATGGAATTGCCCAGGTCCATCAGCGGGTCGCCGAGGGTGGCCAGCTCCCAGTCCAGCACGCCGATGATCTTCATCGGGTCGTTCGCATCCAGGACCAGGTTGTCGAAACGATAGTCGCCGTGGATAAGGCGGATTGCGACTTCGTCCGGAATGTGGTCGGCCAGCCAGTCCATGACGTAGCTGCCCGGCATTACATTCCAGGTTCGCGCGCGCCGATAGCGTTCCGACCAGCCCTCGATCTGGCGCCGGTTGTAGCCCTCGCCCTTGCCGAGCGCGGCCAGGCCGGCCGCGGTGACGTCGACCGAATGCAGCTCGATCAGCCGGTCGATGGCGTGGCGACACAGGCGGCCGGCCTGCTCGTCCGTCAAGCTCAGGCCGGGCGGAAGATTGGCGCGCAGAATGATGCCTTTCAGGCGCTCCATGACGTAGAAATCGCAGCCCATGATCGATGCGTCGGTGCACAGGGCCAGCATCTCGGGCACATAGGGGAACAGCGGCTTGAGCGCATGCTGCACATCGTGTTCGCGGACCATGTTGTGGGCGGACCGGGCCTTGGTACCCGGCGGCGGCCGGCGCAGGATCAGGTCGCGACCGGGATAGCGCAGGCGATAGGTCAGGTTCGAGGCGCCCTTCGAGAACTGGGCCAACTCCGGACTGCCTTCGAGGCCGGGGATCTGCTGCTTCAGCCAGGCGTCGACCCGCGCCAGATCGAAAGCATCTTCCTCGCGCAATGGGCGCGGTTCATCGAGCAGATCCCTGGCACTCACCCGCTGACTCCTTGTCCGACAGAAACACCTGACACGGCGCCGAGAATAGCAAGTCGCGCGACAACAGACGGCTGGCACTGGTCTTATTCGCGATGTCTTCGAGCTATCATCGGAGGATGAACACGACCGATCCGGGCGCAGCCGACCGCTATCGTGAAGCCAAGGCGATTGCCTTGGCCGCGCTGGAGCGGCCCGCGGCCGAACGCGAAGACTGGCTCACGGATCGCTGCGGCGATGACGAAGCGCTGCGGCGGGAAGCGGCCTGGTTGATCGAGGCCGCGGAGGACGACAGCCATGATGACCGCCCGGCCCGGTTCCAGTCCGCGGCCGAGCAGGTGATCCGCGAAGTCTCGCTGAAGGTGCCGCTGCCGCGCGACTATCGCCTGCTCAAGCGCCTCAATGAAGGCGGCATGGGCGTGGTCTATCTGGCCGAGCGCCAGGACGGTGACCTGCGCCAGCCGGTCGCGCTGAAAATGCTACCGGTCACCGCCGTCGGCGACGACGCGCTGCTCAAGCGCTTCGCCACCGAGCGCAACATCCTGTCGCGCCTGAGTCATCCGCAGATCGCTCACCTGATCGATGGCGGCCTGACCGGCGAGGGTCGGCCGTTCCTGGCCACCGAGTATGTCGACGGTCTCCACATCGACGACTGGTGCGAGGCGCGCCGGGCCAGCCTCAGAACCCGCCTGGCCCTGTTCCTGAAAGTCTGCTCGGCGGTGGACTATGCCCATCGCCACATGGTGATCCACCGCGACATCAAGCCTTCCAACATCATCGTCGACGCCGAGGGCGAGCCGAAGCTGCTGGACTTCGGCATTGCCCGCCTGCTTGATCAGGATGCCGGCTTCGACACCGCCACCCGGACCAGTCCGGAAGCACTGACCCTGGCCTATGCCAGCCCCGAACAGATCGAAGGCCAGGGCCTGAGCGCCGCCACCGACGTCTACTCGCTGGGCGTGGTGCTGTATCAGTTGCTGACCGGGCAGCGGCCGTTCGACCATCTGGCCAGCGCCCACCTGCTGCCCGCCGCCATCACCGCCGGCCAGATCCCGCCGCCGACCCGACTGGCGCCCAGCCTGGACAAGCGGCCGCTACCCGGCGACCTGGCCGCCATCATCATGAAGGCGCTCCGACGCGAGACAGACCAGCGCTACCTTTCGGTCCGCGAGCTGGCCGAGGATATCGAGCGCTTTCTGGAGTTCCGGCCGGTGGTGGCTCGCAGGGGCCGCCTGCTGTACCGCGCCCGACGCTTCGTCCGCCGTCACCGCTGGGGCGTGGCCGCCAGCGTCCTGGTCGCCGCGATGCTCGGCGGCTTTCTGATCGATCGCGAGAATCAGCTCAAGCGCATTGCCTGGGAGCGCGACCGTGCCGAAGCCGTCACCGACTTCATGAGCGAACTGTTCGCCGGCGCCCATTCACTGCCCTCCCGGGGCAACGAAGTGACCGTGCGTGAAATCCTGGACCTGGGCGCCAGCCAGCTCGGCGCCGCAGAGCCCGGCAGCCCGGCCATGCTCGGCTCGATCAATCTGGCCCTGGGCCGGGCCTACAACGCCTTGGGGCTGGGCGAGCAGGCCTTGCCGCTGCTGATCGAGGCGCGCGAGGGACTGGGCCCGACGATCGAACCGATGGAGCGCGCCCGCATCCTGGCCGAAATCGGCGCGGCGCTGGATTCGGCCGGACGCGCGGTCGAAGCCATCGCCGCCGACCAGCTCGCCCTGGACGCCTATGCCGCGGCCGGCCGACCGACCACCGAGGAACTGCTGCGCATCCGCATTCGCAAGCTGAGAAACCACGGCAACATTCTTGATCAGGATCTGGTCCAGACCGTGCTTGAACTCGAGAACATCGTCGCAGAACTCGAGCGCACATCAGACGGTGACGGCGAACTGCTGTTCGAAGCCCTGGCCGCCCTCGTCGGCGCCCAGGTCGTGGCCGCCAGCCCGGCGGCAGCGATGACCACGGCAGAACGCGCCGAGGCCCTGGCCGAGCAGCTGTATGACCCCAGCGACCCGCGCCGCCTGCGCGGCCGCCACGTCCATGCCACGGCCTTGATGCTGAGCGACCCGGAAGCTGCGATCGAGATGTACCAGGCCCTGATCCGCGACCACGAGCGCCTGATCGGCCCCAGCCAGCGCCTGGCCAACACCATCGGCAACCTCGGCGTCGCCCTGTCTCGTGTTGGCCGGATCGACGACAGCATGCAGGCCTTCAGCGACGCGGCGAGCATGATCGAAACGGTCGCCGGACGCGACCACTACCTGTATCGCCTGTCGATCTCCAATCTCGCCACCCTCAATCTCCGCGCCGGCGAGCCCGGCCGCGCCGAGGCCTTGATCCGCGACATCCTGCCCGATCTCGAAGCCCGTGCAGCCACCCTTGGCGGCGTGGAGAGCATCTATCTGGCCTCAGCCCTGGACATCCTCGCCAGCGCGCTGGCCTTGAGCGGCTCCCTGGCCGAAGCAGACAAGCTTTACCAGCGCGCCCTGGCCCTGCTCGCCGCCGAAACCGCCCTGACCCGCCCTGCCCAGCACGAGGCCATCGCCGGCCGGCTGGCGGAGGTGAGAAGGGAGCTGGGAGAGGAATGAAAGCTCAAGGCACACGAAAGGTCGGCCCCACGTGGCCGACGGACCATGCTTGCCGAAGCCCCACCTCGCCCGTCGCCCGCGTGGGGGCGACCTACTCGGTGCGGGTCGATGCCTTGGATATCCGATTCAGCCCGGAAACCGTAGGTCGGCCCCACGTGGCCGACGGGCCATGCTTGCCGAAGCCCCACCTCGCCCGTCGCCCGCGTGGGGGCGACCTACTCGGTGCGGGTCGATGCCTTGGATATCCGAGTCAGCCCGGAAACCGTAGGTCGGCCCCACGTGGCCGACGGGCCATGCTTGCCGAAGCCCCACATCCTCCGTCGCCCGCGTGGGGGCGACCTACTCGGTGCCGGTTGATGCCTCAGCGATCCGATTCAGCCCGGAAACCGTAGGTCGGCCCCACGTGGCCGACGGACCATGCTTGCCGAAGCCCCGGCATTGGCCGTCGCCCGCGTGGGGGCGACCTACTCGGTGCCGGTTGATGCCTCGGCGACATGATTGGGCCCGGATGCCGTGGGTCGACCCCAAGTGGCCGACGAGCCATGGTTGCCGAAGCCCCACATCCTCCGTCGCCCGGATGTGGCGACCGCTAGCCCAGCACGCGCTTGAGCCAGGCCAGGGCCATGCGCCATTCGCGGACGACGGTACGATCGGAGATTTCCAGAGTTTCGGCGGTTTCGCTGATGCTCAGGCCGGCAAAGTAGCGAAGCTCGACGATTTTGGCCTGGCGCTCGTCGATCTCGGCCAGTTGCCCGAGGACCTGGTCGAGGGCAATCAGGTCGGCGCCAAACTCGTCCGCGACCTCGGCCGAATCGATATCGACCTGCTGATGGGACTGCGGCCGCTTGATCGCCGCGCGCCGGCGCGCATAGTCGACCAGCACCCGCCGCATCACCGTGGCCGCCACCAGCAGGAACTGGCGACGATTCTCCCAGCTGTGGTACTCCTGCTCGGCCAGACGCAGATAGGCCTCGTTGATCAGCGCCGTGGCCTGCAGGGTATGGTCGCGGCGCTGCCCCGCCAGCTGCCGCCCGGCCATCGCCCTGAGCTCCTCATAGACCATCGGCAGCACCGCGGACAAGTCTTCATCCTCGCCCTCCGAGAAGCGCTGCAGCAGCTCGGTGACCTGGCTGATCTTGTTGTCGTCGGACATGTAGCGATCGCGGAGGAAACAGGGGCGGCGTCTGAAATCGGTCGCCGGCTCGACCTGAAATGGTACACCAAGCCGGGGCGTTTCCCTTTCTCGTTCCAAGCGTCTACAATCGCCGTTTAGCGTATAGATCGCCATCGGCAGGTATTGCCCTGGACAAGCTGAGCACATCGTTGACGCCGCTGCAGACGCTGGCTTCCTGGCTGGGGCTGGCGGTTGTGCTGTGCGCGGGCTGGGCCACGGCGCGCGCCGCGGATTGCGTGCTCGCCGACGCCGCCAGCGCCGCGCCATCGGGGCTGCAGCTGCTTGAAGGCGCGGCCTCGAACGATGGCATCAGGGCCGAATGCGAAGGCTCGAGCTTGACGGCTGTGCGGCTCGCACTGCCGGCGGGGTCGCGGGAGACGCTCACCTTGCTGCTGTCCGCTGACGCCGAGGCAATGGACCAGTTCAAGCTTGCCGTCGCCGGGGACTCCTTTCCGGACTGGCTTGGCGTAGCGTCGGTAGACGCCATTCCCTCGCAACACGCTTTCGCGATCAGCATCGAGCTGCGAGCGCTCGGCGACGGCGGCGTCGCGTCGCTGACGCTGAGCTCCACCGCCCCAGCCGGAACCCGGGACTGGCCGCTGACTATCGAACTGCAAGTGCTCGCCGAACAGCCCATGTTCCGCGACCGCTTTGAAATCGACCCGGTAATGGGCCAGTTCAGCTACCGCCCGGCCCCGCAACCGCGCCGCCAAACCGTCAGCAGGCCCGGTTCAGCCGCAGCCCCGATCGCCGCCACCAGCACTTTCTAGCAGGGCCCGCTTCGCCAGCGTCCAGCCAGGAGTCACTGGCTTTTCCCTCTCCCTTCTACCCTTCTACTCCTCTGCCCCGGACCCCAGCGCTCCAGCCGCGACCTCCCTATAGCCCGGTTTAATCATGACCCGGACGTAGCGAGACGGCTCCGGGTCCCGTAGATGCAGGGTTTCGCGACCAAGCGAACGAGAGGCGTAGCTCACCCTACGTTGAGGATTCGCGACCGAACGAATCCCTGCAGATGCGGGGCCTGGGGTCGTCGCAGTAGGCTGGGTCATGAATAATCCGGGCTAGTGGTCCCGATACCTGGCCAGCTCGAAGCGCGCCACCAGGCCACGATGGACTTCATCCGGGCCGTCGGCCAGGCGCAGGGCGCGCGCGGCCGTCCAGGCCGCGGCCAGCGGAAAATCCTCGCTCAGGCCCGCGCCGCCGTGCAGTTGGATCGCCATGTCGACCACCCGCTGGGCCATCGCCGGCACCGCGACCTTGATTTGCGAAACCTCGTTCATCGATCGCGCGATGCCCTTGTGGTCCAGGCACCAGGCGGCCTTCATCACCAGCAGTCGGGCCTGCTCGATGGCGATCCGGGCCTCGGCGATCCGCTCGGCGTTGCCGCCGAGTTTGGCCAGCGGCCTGCCGAAAGCCTGACGCGACAGGGCGCGTCGGCAGGCGAGCTCCAGCGAGCGTTCAGCCAGCCCGATCAGGCGCATGCAGTGATGAATCCGCCCCGGACCGAGGCGGCCCTGGGCGATCTCGAAGCCGCGCCCCGGACCGGCGATGATGCTGGAGACCGGCAGGCGGACATTGTCGAAACTGACCTCGCCGTGTCCGTAGGGCGCATCGAGCATGCCCATGGCGGTGAGCATGCGCTCTATCTTGACTCCGGGCGCATCGAGCGGCACCAGCACTATGGAGTGGCGGTGATGGCGATCCGCCTCGGGATCGGTCAGGCCCATGAAGATCAGCACCCGGCAGTCGGGATGGCCGATGCCGGTGGACCACCACTTGCGGCCGTTCAGCACCACTTCGCCGCCGCTGACAATGGCCGTGGCCTGCATGTTGGTGGCGTCCGATGAGGCCACCGCCGGCTCGGTCATGCAGAAGGCAGAGCGGATCCGCCCTTCCAACAGTGGGGTGAGCCAATCGGCTTTCTGCTGCTCGGACCCGTAGTGGTAGAGCACCTCCATATTGCCGGTGTCAGGCGCATTGCAGTTGAATATCTCGGGCGCGATGAAGGATCGGCCCATGCGCTCGGCCAGCGGCGCATAGTCCAGATTCGACAGACCCCGGCCGTGCTCGGCATCGGGCAGGAACAGGTTCCATAGCCCCTGCTCGCGCGCCGCAGCCTTGAGCTCACCGATGACCGGCAGCACCTGCCAGGGATTGTCCAGGCCGGCCATCTGCCGATGCCAGTCGACCTCGATGGGTTCGACCCGCTCGCGCATGAAGCGATGCAGGCGTCGGGCAATGTCGAGAGCCTTGTCGGAGGGGCTGAAATCCATGGCGACGTACCTGAAACTTTGGGATCGCTCCATGGTATCGGATACGCGGCCACTGCGATCGAAAGTCGGGTTCAGGAAACCTCAGCCAGCGGCAGGCGGTCGATGATGAGAAAGGGGCTGATGACGACATCGGCCAGCTCGGCGGCCTGCTTGTCAAGGCCGGAATCGCTGCAGAGAAACAAACCTGGATCGAGCAATGGCACCGCCGTTTCGTAGACGGTGCCGCCAGGACCGGTTTGCTGTCGAAGACGCGGCAGGGCCAGGTACAGACTGTCGCCGGCCAGAGCCATCGCAATCCGGGCCGGTCGATCACCGAGGCTGCCCTGCGCCTGGTCCAGCGCCAGCAGCCCCCGTCGCAGCCCGGGATGCAGCACGCTGCGGGCCGCGTCAGCGGCCCGGGGCTGGCCAGACTCCAGATGAACGGCGAAGCGGCTGTCGAATTCCTTATCGCCGAGCCGCAGCTCGATCAGGCCAGCCCGGCGATCCAGTGACGGGTGGGCGACGCGGGGACTGACCAGCAGACGCCGCTCGAGCATGAAAGGAAGCTGGATCCGATACAGCAGGCCCCGGAAAACCGTGCCGCGACCGGGTCTCTTCAGAGCCCATTCGCGCGCTTGCAGATGGGCGTCGAGGAACTCAAGACCAGCGCCGGCGAGCTGAGCTTGAGCTTGCGCCGGCTGTCGGTTGCCATTTCGGATGTCATGCTCGTTGCAGCAGCCGGGCTGTCGCCAGTATAGCGAAGCGCGTGCGCGCCGCTGCAGACTTGCGATCGGGGATTCAGCGGTGCAGAATGCGAGACAGTCATCAGGGCCCGAATCCGGGCAAGGACATGTCCTCATGAGCACCGCAGTCAAGCGCCTGACCCTGGCATGCGCCGTCAGCTTCGCGCTGGCGTTGCCGATCCAGGCCAGCGCCGAGTTTTCGATGTCCGGCTATGTGATCGCCGGCGGCGGGGTGATCGAGTCCAGCGGTGGCGACTGGACCCTGTCCGGCACGATCGGACAATGGGAAGCGACCGAGGCTCGGGCCTTGAGCGGCGGCCCCTGGCGGCTGACCGGCGGCTTCTGGGGTCTGAGCCTGCAGGAGCTGGCGGACTTCCTGTTCCGGGACCGTTTCCAAGCCAACTGAAGGCCCGTCTCAGCCGGGCTGGGCGGACTACTTACGGGCAAGACTCGACCAAGCGCATCGGGGCGCGCCCGCTCCTAGCGCCCCTTATTCCGCACTTTTCTCCGCGCGTTTGCGCTCGTGCTCCTTGAGCTTGCGCTTGCGCAGACGAATCTTCTCCGGTGTGACTTCCAGCAGTTCGTCGTCGGCGAGAAATTCCAGCGCCTGCTCCAGGCTCATCCGGATCGGCGGTGTGAGCAACAGCGCGTCGTCCTTGCCCGCGGCACGGACATTGCTCAGCTTCTTGGTCTTCAAGGGGTTGACGACGAGATCGTTCTCGCGGCTGTGCAGGCCGATGATCATGCCCTCGTAAACGTCCTCGCCCGGACCAACAAACAACTTGCCGCGGTCCTGCAGGTTGAACAGCGCATAGGCCACCGTGGTGCCCTGCTCCATGCTGATCAAGGTGCCGTTGATGCGGGCAGCCAGGCGCTCGGTGGCGGGCCCCCAGTGGTCGAAGACGCGAAAGAACAGGCCGGTGCCGGCGGTCATGGTCCGATAGCTGGACTGGAAGCCGATCAGGCCGCGGGCCGGCGCGATGTAATCCAGACGAACCCGCCCCCTGCCGTCAGAGGTCATGTCCTTGAGCTGGCCCTTGCGCTCGCCCATCGCCTGCATGACCGCGCCCTGGTAGGCTTCTTCGAGGTCGAGCACAACGGACTCCCAGGGCTCATGAATCACCCCGTCGATGTCACGCTTGCGCACGCGCGGGCGCGACACGGCCAGCTCGAAGCCCTCGCGGCGCATTGACTCGATCAGGACCGACAGGTGCAGCTCGCCGCGGCCGGCGACCTCGAACTGGTCCGGGTCGGCCGTATCGCTGACCTGCAGGGCCACATTGTGGCTGGCCTCCTGATACAGGCGGGCACGCAGCTGGCGGCTGGTCAGGTACTTCCCTTCCTTGCCGGCAAACGGTGAATCATTGACCTGGAAAGTCATGTGGATGGTCGGCTCGTCGACCGTCAGCGGCGGCAATGCTTCGATCGCAGCCGGGTCGCACAGAGTGTCCGAGATACCGATCGGATCGATGCCGGAGACGCCGATGATGTCACCGGCGCTGGCCTCCGGAACTTCCTCGCGCTTGAGGCCGCGAAAGCCCAGCACCTGCAGCACCCGTCCGCTGCGCTTGTTGCCGTCGCGATCGATCACGGCAACCGGCTGGTTGGTCTTGATCCGGCCGCGGCGGATGCGGCCGATACCGATCAGGCCGACATAGCTGGAGTAGCTCAAGGAGGTGATCTGCATCTGGAACGCACCGTCGGGGTCGACCGGCGGCGGCGGCACATGCTCGATCAGGGCCTCGAACAACGGCGTCAGATCACCGGAGCGCACGCTGTCATCGAGGCCGGCGTAACCATTCAGGCCGGAGGCGTAGATCACCGGAAAATCAAGCTGCTCGTCGGTGGCACCAAGCTTGTCGAACAAATCGAAGGTCTGGTTCAGAACCCAGTCGGGCCGCGCGCCCGGACGATCGACCTTGTTGATGACCACGATCGGCCGAAAACCCATGTTGAAGGCTTTCTGGGTGACGAAGCGGGTTTGCGGCATCGGCCCGTCGACGGCGTCGACCAGCAGCAGCACCGAATCGACCATCGACAGCACCCGCTCCACCTCACCGCCGAAGTCGGCGTGACCGGGCGTGTCGACGATATTGATTCGCCAATCGCGCCAGGTGATGGCGGTGTTCTTGGCCAGAATGGTAATGCCCCGCTCGCGTTCCTGGTCCTCGGAGTCCATGACCCGCTCGGTCAGGCGCTCATGGGCGGCGAACTCGCCGGACTGGCGCAGCAGCTGATCGACCAGCGTGGTCTTGCCATGATCGACGTGCGCGATGATGGCGATATTGCGGAGATTCATGGAAAAGCCAACGGGGGCGGGGAACGGGCGCGAATTATACGGGATTGGGCAGAGGGACAGCGGGGAGAAAGGCAAAGGCGCTGGTGATACGCGCTCAGTCGGGCGACTCGGACCGACGCGCCGAGTCGGGTGGCGGCAAAGCCTCGGGGTAACGACCCTGGCTCAGGCGCAGCGCATTGCGATAGCACTGGGCGGCGGCTTCAAGACTGCCGGAGCGGTCGAGGATGCGTCCGAGGGCAGCATAGGCTTCGGCATCGGGCCGGTCACGCACGGCCAGTTCGAGCTGTTCGCGAGCCTTGTCGTACTGGCGGTCGGCCAGATAGAGCAGCCCCAGGGCGCGGCGAATGGAGGGATGCTCACCGTGCCGTTGCAGCCAGCGTTCACAGTCGGCGATTCGGCCAACGCGCTCTGACTCATCGACAATGGCATACAGGTTCAGCGCGTCAGCGTCGGGTGCGGTATCGAGCAAGCGCCGCAGCGCGCTACCGGCCAGGCCGGCGCTGCCGAGCTCCGCGGCACGACGTGCGTAAGCCATGACCAGCCCCGGGTCGCGGCGCTGATCGCGCTTCAGGCTGCCCCAGCTGGCCGCCAGGGCTTCAACATCGAGACTGCCCTCCAGCTCGCGGACTACCGCCCTTTCGATCAGGCGACCGGCACCCTCGCGGTCGACAATGCCGGCCCGACGCAGCGCCGGCGCCAGTTCACGCAGGGCCCGCCAGCGCCCCAGATCCTGATAGGCCTGGAGCAGCAGGCGCAAAACACCGGGATGACGAGGCTTGCTGAGATGGAGATCTTCCAGCAGCGGCAGCGCCTCGTCGAGCCGACCCTCACCGGCCAGCAGGCGCGCCCGTGCCAGTCCGGTGACGAAGTGGCGACGGCCGAAGCGCGCATCGGCCAAGGCCAGCCAGCGATCCCGAGCCTGCCGATCGGACTGGCCCTGAGCAGCGCGCGCTGCCGCCAGGTAACCGGCGGTGGAACCGCGATAGGCCAGTGCCTTGCCGAGGGCGTGCTCAGCCCGCGCCCAATCGCCCTCGGTCAGCGCCAACAGGCCGTGCTCGAGCTGGCGCCGCGCCTGCAGCGCCCTGCCCTTCTTCCACATTCGAGCCGGCAGCGCCAGCAGCGTGAACAGCACGGCCAGGCCGAGCCAGCCCAGCACGACGAAGCCGGCCAGCGTCAGCGCGGTCATTTCCAGGCGCCAATCGCCGATGTCCAGCCGAACCAATCCGGGGTCAGCCAGCAGGCGCGGCGCGATCCAGGCCGCCGCCAGCAGCGCGACCAGGACGAGAACCACCAGCAGCAGACGCTTCATCGACTCTCGATCTGGGCCCGCAGGGCAGCCAGACCCTGACCCAGCCCCTGCGGCGGGGCCGGCATGCTGAGCGCCGCCAGCTCATCGACGACGGCCTGTGCGGACCGCACCTCGGCCGAGGTCGAGTCGAAATGGGTGTCGATCAGCGCATTGATTGCGCTCAGCTGTCGATCCAGGGCGCTGCCATCGCGTCGCATCAAAGCCAGCTCCGCGGCGGTGTAGCGCAGCCGAATCTGCTCCCGCAGCACAGCTACAGTGTCCTCATCCAGGAGGAGCTGGTCCCGAGGGCGAATGCTGACCAGGCGACTGAAGGCCGCGGCCATGGTGCGGCGCCAGCCGGATTCGGCATCCGGGCCGGGTGCCGAATCCGCCGGCTGCGCTTCAGCGACGCGCACGGGCCAGCGTTCGACCGCATCGGCGCTGCGCGCCAAACGCGCCGATAGCACGGCCCAGTCTGGCTCGACAACGGCCTCCAGGCTGTCCAGCTCGCGAGCGAGCAGACGTCTGACTTCACCCAGGCGCGGGTCATCGGCACGCTGAACCAGTGCGGCCGCCCGTCGCCAGGCCTGACGGGCAGCACCGAGGTCCAGGGCCAGCTCCAGGCGCTCCTGGCCGAGGCGAAGCAGCGAGGCGGCCTCCATCAGCAGCAGGCTGCGCTCCAGTTCCTGATCCGCTTCGCGCTGCACCCCGTCGCGCTGCCAAAGCGTTTGCAGTTCCTCTCGAAGCTCATCGTCCAGCGCTCGCTGGGCCGCTTCAAGCTCGCCCAATGCGCGCGCCTGCTGCTCGGCGCTCTGCCGCAACCGGGCCAACTCCGGGTCCGGCTGTTGAGCCTGCTCCAGCTGCTCGGCCAGCGTCGTCAGGCGCTGCTCGAGTACCCGCTGTGCTTCCAGCAGATCCTCCTGGCGCTGAGCCAGCGCCTCAGTCTGCGCGTCGTCTGAGGCCGAGCCCGCTCCCTGCCATAGCATCCAGGCCGACCCGGCCAATGCGATCAAAGCCAGCAACAGCGCCAGCACACTGAGTGTGCGCCCAGGCTGGCCGCTCGCTGGCGCCGAAGCCGCGGGAGCGCGGGATTCGATCATTGTTTGTGTATCGGCGGGCTCAGCCGCGTGATTGGCTGAGGCTTCCTGTTCACTCATGCCCTGTCATCCATGCCGCTTGCATTGCCCGATCCAGATTACCGCAATCCGTCTGCAGATGTGATCCGCGCCAGCGCTGCCAGCAGTGCCGCGTCATCGGCGCCCGTCGCTGGCGTCACCAGCTGGCAGCCCAGGCGTCGCGCCAGCCTGGCCACCCGTCGCGACGGCACGATCACCGGCGCCTTGGCCAGTCTGTCGCGCCCCGCGCCGTCGAGCTGCCGCCATAGCCCGAGCAAGGCAGCGGCGCTGGCCGCCAGCGTGACCAGGATCGAAGCGGCCGCGATGCGCGCGGGCAAGTCCCACGGCAGCGGTTCGGCAAGCCGGCGGTAGACCAGGCAGGAGGAGACCTCAGCCCCCCGCCCCGTCAGCGTCCTGGCCAGACGTTGGCGACCGCCGGCGGCGGCGAGGATGAGCACTCGCCGGCCCCGCACAGCGCGCAGCACCGGCAACGCCAGCATCGCTTCGCTGTCACTGCCATGGCTCGGGCACAGCGCGCGCTTCAGGCCCAGTCGCCGAGCTCTGGCGGCAGTGCCCGGCCCCGGCACCACCACCGGTGTTTCGGCGAGGAGGTCGGGGCCAAGCAGGGAAATTGTCTGATCGAGGGCGAAGGGGCTGGTGATGATCAGCACATCAACGGGTAGTGCAGCGCGGAGCGCAGCCGCGGTGATCGCCGGATGTTCAGTCGCTTCCAGGCGCAGGGGCGGACAAACCAGCGGATCAAATCCGGCAGCCGCCAGCTTGCGGGCCAGGCCCAGCGCGCCCGGTCGGCTGCGAGTCACCAGGACAGTGGCACGCGCGGGCATGGCTCGGTCACAGACGAAAGGCCTACAAAAAAAAACGGCCCGTTCAATGAACGGGCCGCAGGAATAAAATCCGGACGCCTGGCACAACTCGCTAAAGTGCTGGGGGCTTGCGTGTTGGCGTTGGCAGTAGGGGGACGCACCTCAACAGGTTGCACCGTGGGCGGCGTCCGGAAAGCTAATCGTTGAATTCCCCTTGGTTGATCTGCTCCCGACTTTGACACAGCCTTCCAACGATGTCCAGACCCGAGGGCCCGGTTGAACGCTGAAAATGTCATAGTTGTGACAGAATTCTCATTCCGCCGCCATCCAGTATCTGCTGTCCCAGCCCGAGACCCAGCGCAGCAGCGTCTTCCAGCGCGCCCTCAGCCCGCCGGTCGATGCGTTCTGCGCCATCCGGGCTGCACAGGCGCGCGCGCAGCCGCAGCCGGCGCCCGCTGATCTCTGCCAGCGCCGCCAGCGGCATCCGGCAATCACCGCCGAGCGCGGCCACAACGCCGCGCTCCGCAGCAACGCAAGCCGCGGTGGCCCGGCAGTTCAGCGGCGCCAGCCTGGCTTTCAGCGCTTCATCCTCGGCTCGGCACTGAACCACGATCACGCCCTGCCCTGGCGCCGGCAGAAAGTCAGGAGGCAGCAAACTGTGCCGGTACGGCAGCTTCAGCGCCAGCCGGTCAATGCCGGCTGCGGCCAGAATCACCGCATCAAGCTGCTCGTCCAGCATCAGCTGCAGTCGAGTTTGCACATTGCCGCGGATCGGCACCACCGTCAGCCGCGGAAACCGATGCAGCAGCTGACTCTGCCGCCGCAGGCTGGAGGTTCCGACCCGGGCGCCGTCGGCCAGCTCGGCCGGCTTGCGTCCGTCCCGGCTCAACCAAAGATCGGCCCAGTCGGCCCTGGGCAGCATCGCCACCAGCGCCAGCCCCTCCGGCGAAACCGCGGGCACATCCTTGAGCGAGTGCACTGCAAGATCTGCCTCGCCATCCAGCAGGGCTTTTTCGAGCTCCTTCAGAAACAGGCCCTTGCCGCCAATTTCGGCCAGCGAGCGGTCCAGTACCTCATCACCGCGCGTACTCATGGGGCGCAGGGTCACCTCGATGCCCGGATGGGCGGCGCGCACGCGCTCGGCGACGTGCTCGCTTTGCCAGAGGGCCAATGGCGATTGCCGAGTGGCGATCCAAATCATCGCTCGACCCCGCTGCGCTGTCGGAGCGCCGCCCGAACCGCCGCCAGATTGCGCCGACTGACCTCCGGCTGACAATCGACGTCGTCGACATCGACCCGCTCATGACCGTCGGCATCGCGAAACAGCGCGCGCAGATGAGGACGCGCGACCAGGGCGTTCCGATGGATCCGCAGGAACTGACCCGGCAGACGCTCTTCAATGCTGACCAGCGACTCGTCGATCAGGGCCTGACCGCCCGCATAGTGCAGCGTGGTGTACTTGTCCTCGGCAACCAGCAGCCGAGCCCGGTCGACGGGAATACTCAGGATCCGATCGCCCAGTCTGGCGGTGAACACCGCCTCACCGGCAAGTCTCGCCCCGCCCGCATGCCGCACTCTGGCGAGCGCACGGGCAAGGCGTTCCGTACGCAGCGGCTTGACCAGATAGTCAACCGCGGCCAGCTCGAAGGCGTCGACGGCGTAGCGTTCGAAGGCGGTGACGAAAATGATGGCCGGCGCCGGTTCCAGCGCTGCCAGCTGGCGCGCCACCGCCACGCCGTCAGTTCCCGGCATTTCCACATCCAGAAGCACCACGTCCGGCTTCAGTCGCCGGCAGTCGCTCAAGGCTCGACCAGGCTCAGTGCTGCTGCCCAGCAGCCGGCAGTCGTCCAAGCCCTCGATCAATCGCTGCAGCCGGGCCAGCGCCGGCCCCTCGTCATCGACCGCATACAGATTCAGGCCTGGGCTCATGCCCAGACAGAATCCAGCCAGCGATCAATGGCCTGGATCTCTTCGGGGCAGACCGAATGCGGCATCGGCCAGGTTTGCCAGTGCAGCGGATAGCCGGCATCGCGCAACTGCTCGGCGGCGGCCTGGCCCAGCGCCATCGGCACGATCGGGTCCTGGCTGCCGTGACCCATGAAGACCGGCACCGCCGCCGAAGCCGGCGCGGCCCAGTCGGCCAGGCGCGACGCTTCCAGCAGATAGCAGGACAGGGCCATCACCCCGCCCAGGGGGCGCCCCCGGGCCAGGCCGCAGCGCAGGGCAATGGCACCGCCCTGGGAGAAACCGGCGAGCACGATTCGCGCCGGCTCGATCCCGGCCGCAATCTGGGCGTCGATCAGTGCATCGACCTGGGCCAGCGAGCTGTGAATGCCGGCGAGATCCTGATCGCGATCGATATCGAAGGCCAGAATGTCGTACCAGGCGCGCATCGCCATGCCGCCATTGACCGTGACCGGGCGCACTGGCGCGTGCGGAAACAGGAAGCGCACCGGGCGTCGGGAAGCACTGGCGAGCTGCGGTACAATCGGCTCGAAGTCATAGCCGTCGGCACCCAATCCATGCAGCCATATGACCGCATGGGTCGGGTTCGGGCCGGTCTCTCGGACCACACAGTCGAGCAAGTCTGATCGGGTAGTTGTCATGCGCCTCATTCTACAAGCGGTCTCAGAAAGTAGCGAGCCGGCGGCTGATGGTGGCCGCTGGCGCACAGAAACCGAAATTCATCAGTCGATAGACGAGGATTTCAAGCGCCGTCGGACGCCGCCAGGCGCAGTATTGTTGCAATCGCTTGCCACCGCCGTCCTGATGTCGCTGGCGCTGTCCGCCTGCGGCCTCAAGGACGATCTCTATCTGCCCGAACCGAATCAGACCAGCGCCGAGGAGCAGGAGCATGCAGAGGACGCCTGAGCCGGAGCTGATGGATGCGCCCGAGCAGGCACTGGCCTATGCGCAGGCGGACTTCAGCGTGCCCAACCAGTTTTTTGTCAACCGATTCCTGGATTTGCTGGCCTCGACGCCGGCGCGACAGGGGCGGCTGATCGACCTCGGTTGTGGCCCCGGCGATATCTGTGTGCGGCTGGCCCAGGCCCTGCCGGACTGGACAGTCACCGGCCTGGACGCCGGCCCCAACATGCTGGCTCTGGCCGAGCGAGCTGTCGCCCAGGCCGGCCTCAGCGACCAGATCGACCTCAAGCTGGCGAAGCTCCCCGGTCAACTACCCAACCGTCGCTACGCGGCCGTGGTGTCCAACAGCCTGCTGCATCATTTGCCGGATCCGGCCAGCCTGTGGCAGTCGGTCGCCGTGCTGGCGGCGCCGGGCAGCCTCATTCAAGTCATGGATCTGCATCGCCCCGACAGCGAAGCCGACGCCCATCGCATCGTCGACGAACATGCCGCCGATGCCCCGGCGATCCTGCGCGAGGACTTTTTCAACAGCCTGCTGGCCGCCTACACCCTGGAGGAAGTCAGCGCGCAGCTGACCATCTGCGGCCTGAAGGGGCTGCAGGCGACGCGCTGCAGCGACCGTCACTGGCTGGTGCAGGGTCGGCTGAGCGTCGCATGAACGCTGGCCGGCCGCTGGCCTTCAGCAAGATGGAAGCGCTGGGCAATGATTTCATGGTCGTCGACGCCCGCATCCGAAGTTTCGCGCCGGATCCCAATGAGATTCGCCGCCTGGCCGACCGGCGGCTTGGCGTGGGCTTCGATCAGCTGCTGGTCATCGATCCGGCGCCACGGACCGGCCTGCACTGCGCGCTGCGCATCTTCAACGCCGACGGCAGCAGCGCAGAGCAGTGCGGCAATGGACTGCGCGCCGTGGCGCTGTGGCTGGCGCGCAATGAGCCTGGCTTCCGCAGCGGGTCGATCCAGACCGCCGGCGGAGAGGTGCTTGTTGCGATCGATACCGAAGGCCGGATCAGTGCGAGCCTGAGTTGCCCCGACTTCGAACCCGCGGCCTGGGGTGGTGACAAGCTGCCCGAACACTGGACCTCTGAACTGTGCGGCCAGGTGGTTCAGCCGGTCGGTGTCTCGATGGGCAACCCGCATCTGGTGGTCGACTGGCCGCGATCGCCCACCGAATTGGAGCTGCGCGAGGCCGGCGAGCTGCTCGGCCAGCACCCCGGGCTGGCCAGGGGCGCCAATGTCGGCCTGGCCCACGTCCAGGACCGCCGCCACATCCGCCTGGCGGTTTTCGAACGCGGCGCCGGACCGACACCGGCCTGCGGCAGCGGCGCCTGTGCGGCCGCCGCCGTCCTGCAACGCGCCGGGCTTGTCGACCTGCCGGTTCAGGTCGAGCAGCCGGGCGGCGCGCTTGTGATAGATTGGATCCCGCCGGATTCGGCCATGACGCTGAGCGGGCCCGCCCGGCACATCTACGACGCTTGCATGGAGAGGGACCCGGCAGCATGAGCGGCAAGGCATCAGTATTGGCGTGGCTGCGCCAGCATCCGGATTTGTTCTGCGAGCATCCCGAGCTGCTGGCCGAAATGAAACTGCCGCACCAGGCCGGCACCACTTCACTGCTGGAATTCCAGGCCGAGCGGCTGCGCGACCGCAATGCCGAACTTGGCCGGAAACTTCGGGAGCTGACCCGAATCGCCACCGAGAACGAGCAGCTGATGCGCCGGCTGCACGGTTTGAGTCTGATTCTCATGGCCAGCCCGTCGTCAACCCTGATGCTGGAGACGCTGGGCCAGCGCCTGCGCGAGGACTTCCGGGCCGACCAGGTCGAGCTGCACTTGATCAAGGCGGCGCCGGAGCTTATCGGCACCGCACAGGCCCACGACCACAGCGAGGCCCGCCCGGACTGGTTCGATCGCCTGCTGGAGAGCGGCGAGATCCGCTGCGGCCGGCTGACCCGAGAGAAGACGACGCTGCTGTTCCCCGGCGACAGCGCCGAGGCCCCGGCCACCATAGGCTCGGCCGCCCTGGTGCCGATCGCCGATATCGGCCTGCTGGCCATCGGCGCGGCGTCCGACGAGCGCTTCCATCCTGGCATGGGCACCCTGTTCCTGGAACTGCTGGCCGAGACCTTGCGCAGCCGCCTCGAAGGCCTGGCAGAGCCGCTGCGGCGTCGTGCCTGAATCCGCAAGCGCCAGTCCGCTTGCCGAGGCCGTCGCCGCGTTCCTCGATCATGGTCGCGACGAGCTGGGCCTGAGCCCGGCCACCCTCGACGCCTACCAGCGCGATCTGCGCGCCTTCGTCGACTGGTGCGCGGCACGCGGCATCGACCGACCCGGCAGCCTGGGCGAGGCCGACGTCCGCGCCTTCGCCGCGGCCGAGCACCGGCGCGGCCTCAATCCGCGCAGTATTCAGCGGCGCCTGTCCGCCCTGCGCCGGCTGTTCCGCTACCTGCGCCGCGAGCAGCAGCTCAAAGACGACCCATCACGCGGCGTGCGCGCCCCTCGCCAGCGCCGCAAACTGCCGCGGCCGCTGGACATCGACCAGGTTCTCGCCCTGCTGGCGATCCCCGAGGACGAGGAACTGGCCACCCGCGATCGCGCGATGCTGGAACTGTTCTACGCCTCCGGCTTGCGCGTCAGCGAGCTGGCTGCGCTCGGCTGGGATCGCCTGGACATGAGCGAGGGACTGGTCCGGGTGCTGGGCAAGGGCCGGCGCGAGCGCCTGGTCCCGGTCGGCCGCCACGCCCTGGCCGCGCTAGAGCGCTGGCGTCGCATCCAGCCCTTCGACCCGGCCCAGCCGGCACCGCGGGTGTTCACCAGCCTGAAGGGCAAACCGCTGGGCGTGCGCGCGATCCAGAAACGCGTCGCCTACTGGTCCGAACGCCAGGGCCTGGACCAGCGCGTCCACCCTCACCAGCTGCGACATTCCTTTGCTTCCCACATCCTCGAATCCTCCGGCGACCTCCGAGCCGTCCAGGAACTGCTGGGCCACGCCAACCTCTCGACCACCCAGATCTACACCCACCTCGATTTCCAGCATCTGGCGAAGGTGTATGACGAGACGCATCCTAGAGCCCGAAAGGCCGCGAAGGTGAAAGGTGAAAGGTGAAAGGTGAAAGGTGAAAGGTGAAAGGTGAAAGGTGAAAGGTGAGAGGTGAAAAGCGGATGGGGAGAAGGGAGACGGGAGAAGGGAGAGGGAAAACCTTCTAGCCCGAACAATTCATGAATTCGCGTGATGATCGCGCAGGATATTGTTCGCACAGCGGATTTTCCGATGGAGCGTCGTATCGGGCCATACGACCGACTGAGGAAAATTCGCTGTGCGGACAATAGACTAGCGAGGGCGCGCGCAACTTCATGAATTGTTCGGGCTAGTGGTCGACAGCGCCTTTCGGACGATCTTTTGGGTCGCAAAGCAGCCGAGCAGCAAGGAAACCACGGAAAACGCGATAAAGGCCGAAGGGCTCTTTGAAAAACCCCACACCACCCAGCGGGGGGTGGTGGTGGCTGCTGGCGAGGAATGGCTCGAGGGGCGGCGACTCAATCCTTCAGCTGCCTGATCGACCCGGAGCGCCTATCGACCGCAAAGAGGTTTCAGGCGCCACCGATACGATTGTGACCCGCACCCAGGCTCCCCGAACCTCAACGCCATCGACCAGGTCGTGACGAGCCAGTCCTCGCCAGCAGCCACCGCCACTCGCCGTATCCGATCAACCCCAAGTTGCGGCAGGCCAATGCCATCGGATCAATTTGGCGGTTGCAACCAAAGCACCTGGCGCGGCAGTTCGGTGCGGCGATAGTTCGACAGCACGTTCTGGCCCTGATCGTCGGTCAGGGTGCCGTTGCTGAACTGCTGGATGGCAAAGCTGATCAGAGGTTCGCCCTGGAATCGGGAACCGTCGTTGCCGGTCAGACCCCGCCTGGACAGCAACATGTTGGCTGTGCCTCCAAAGAAATTGGGATCGTCATCGGCCAAGGCGCCGATGGCAAGAACTTCCTTGACGCGAGCCGGGTGCCCGAGAATAGACGACTCAACCTCGTCGCCAACCAGCGCGCCATCAAGAAACGCGTTGAAGCTCAGGCTTTGAAGAGCAGAGATGCCCGGAAGCAGAGGATGAGCGCAAAAACATATCGGGATGACGCAGGTGTTCCAAGCCCGAGGCTCCCCGCTGCTGTAATTGAGGCGAATGCAAGCAGAATTGGAGAGTTCGTCCTGGTAGCGTTTCAGAGGCGCATGTATCACCCACTCGAACTCCGCGGCCAGGCCGGGATCCACCGAGTATCCGACAGTCTTGCTCGATACCGTCAGCACCGCCGCCAGTGCATCAATGGGACGTTCCCAATCATCGGACCGGCAGCTGCCGCGAATGCAAACCACGCTGCGCACGCCGCCGTTCTCCGCGCCCGAGTCGACCGCATGCAGTAGATCAGGGAACTCGGTTCCCGGAGCCGTGTGCTGAGCGATGTCACTGAAGTTACCAATGGCCGTGGCCGGAACGGTGTTCATTCCGCCAGCAGCCACATTGATCAGGGTGGCCTGAGCGCCGATCAACTGGGTAGGCGGATCCATGTCAACGTTCGAATCCTCGGACCAGACTCCCGAATCAAAGGCTTGTGCCAGCGCATCGCAGTCTGCCCAGGTCCAAATGTTATCAAGGAGGTCCGAACCAGGACTTCCCTCGCCCATCTCGATGATCTCGACCGTGCCGCGTAGCGCATCCAATGGCAGGGCCGGGCGGCCATTGTGACTGGCCGAGGGCGCCGGCAACAGGCAGCCAACCTCCGAGGGCAGCAGCAGCGTCTGACCATTGATTTGCGCCAGCGCCGCGCCCCATTGACTGCGGGCATTCAGGTAAAGATTGAAATGCTCAAGCAGCTCGCCGTCCTCGTCCAGCACCCGAATCTTGACCGCCGTCGGCCAGAAAGCGTCATTGCTCACGCCGATCAGGGTGTCATTGCCGGCCGCCACCGTCCAGTACGGAAGGATCAGCGCACCTCCCAGACCGGAATCAGAGCGATAGACCTGGGCCACAGCAGAGTTGGTGAACAGGAGGCCAGCGAGTACCCCTGCGAAAATAGCATATGATTTCATGTCGATTCCTGATCACTATCGCATTGAATGGTTTCATATTCAGGCTGATGCCAAAGCGCGACCGTCGTATCCGGTCGCCGTTCAGTGGCAGTCCGGCTGGTAAACGGCGTGGCCGAACGTGGCCCAGGGTCCGCAGGCCACCATGTCCCAGGCTCGAACCCTCTGGTTCTCCGACTGACGGACCCAGATCACCAGACCCGTTCCGCTGGATGCATGGGTAATTTTCCTGTCATTCGTCTATCTCTTGCTTGAACTTTTACTTACAATGGCGAGTGCAGTCAAGTCCGGTGGCAGTTTAAAAAACCAGAATCGCAAAGCAGCCAAGGGGCCAGGAAAACCGAGATCAGGGTCGAAAGAGTCTTTGAAAAACTCCACACCACCCAGCGGGGAGTGGTGGTGGCTGCTGGCGAGGAATGGCTCGTGGGCCGCGACTGAATCCTTCAGCTGACAGAACAACCCATGGCGCCTATCGACCGCAAGGGATTTCAGGCGCCACCGATGCGATTGTGACCCGCACCCAGGCTCCCCGAACCTCAACGCCATCGACCAGGTCGTGACGAGCCAGTCCTCGCCAGCAGCCACCGCCACTCGCCGCACCCTCCGCACCCTCGATGGCGCACACCGGCGCCTGTTGCTCTACCCCCACCCCGCCCCCATGTAGCGGATTCTGGCCCGAATCGGATTCATCGCTATGGAACAGTATCGCGGCACGACCATCGTTTCGGTGCGGCGTGGCAAACAGGTGGTCATCGCCGGCGACGGCCAGGTAACGCTGGGCAACACGGTGATGAAGGCCAATGCGCGCAAGGTGCGGCGGCTGTACAAGGGCCAGGTGATTGCTGGATTCGCCGGCGCCACGGCCGACGCCTTCACCCTGTTCGAGCGCTTCGAGAGCAAGCTGGAAATGCATTCGGGCCATCTGGTCCGGGCTGCGGTCGAGCTGGCCAAGGACTGGCGGACGGATCGCCTGTTGCGCCGCCTGGAGGCGCTGCTGGCCGTGGCCGACCGCGAAGCCTCGCTGATCATCTCCGGCAACGGCGATGTGATCGAGCCGGAAGACGATCTGATCGCGATTGGTTCCGGCGGGCCGTTCGCCCAGTCGGCGGCTCGCGCCCTGCTCCGTCACAGCGAGCTGGATGCCGAACAAGTCTGTCGCGAAGCGCTGACCATTGCCGGCGAGATCTGCATCTACACCAATCACAATGTCACCATTGAATCCCTGAGCTGGGATTGAGAAAGGGCCGCCCATGTCGCAAATGACCCCCCGCGAGATCGTCCAGGAACTGGACCGCCACATCATCGGACAAAGCGCCGCCAAGCGCGCCGTCGCCATTGCGCTGCGCAACCGCTGGCGGCGGATGCAGGTCGATGAGAAACTTCGGCCCGAGATCACGCCAAAGAACATTCTGATGATCGGCCCGACCGGGGTCGGCAAGACCGAGATCGCTCGCCGCCTGGCCGCGCTGGCGCGCGCGCCCTTCGTCAAGGTCGAGGCGACCAAGTTCACCGAGGTCGGCTACGTCGGCAAGGACGTCGAGTCGATCATCCGCGACCTGGTCGAGACGGCGGTCAAGATGGCGCGCGAAGAGGCGATGAGCAAGGTGCGCGCGCGGGCCGAGGACGCCGCCGTCGAGCGGGTGGTCGATCTGATGCTGCCGCGGCGCCAGGTGTCCGGCTTCGCCAATGCGCCGGAAGAGCCGGCCGACAGCCAGTCCGAAACCCGGCGCAAGCTGTTCACCAAGCTGCTGAACGGCGACTTCAACGACCGCGAGATCGAGGTCGAAGTGGCGATGAACGTCGGCGTGGAGATCATGGCCCCGCCCGGCATGGAAGAAATGACCAGCCAGCTGCAGCAGATGTTTTCCAACCTGTCTGGCGCGCGCAAACAGACTCGAAAGATGAAGGTCAAGGACGCCATCCCGGTCTTGATCGAGGAAGAAGCGGCGCGCCTGATCAACGACGACGAAGTCAAACAGCAGGCGCTGCGCATGGCCGAGGACAACGGTATTGTCTTCATCGACGAAATCGACAAGGTAGCCCGCCGCGCCGACGGCCACGGCGGCGGCGAAGTCTCGCGCGAGGGCGTGCAGCGCGACCTGCTGCCGCTGGTCGAAGGCTGCACGGTCAACACCCGCTACGGCACGATCAACACCGATCATGTCCTGTTCATCGCCTCCGGCGCCTTCCATGTCGCCAAGCCGTCCGATCTGGTGCCGGAGCTGCAGGGCCGCCTGCCGATCCGGGTCGAGCTGCGTGCGCTGTCGGTGGACGATTTCCAGCGCATCCTGACCGAACCCGACGCTGCCCTGACCGAGCAATACCGGGCCTTGCTGGCCACCGAGGGTGTCCAGCTGTCCTTTACCGAGGACGGTATCCGACGGCTGGCCGAAATTGCCTTCGCCGTCAACGAATCGGTGGAGAACATCGGCGCGCGCCGCCTGCATACGGTCATGGAGCGCTTGCTGGAGGAGATTTCCTTTGCCGCGCCCGATCGCTCCGGCGACTCGCTCACGATCGATGCCGGCTACGTGGATGACCATCTGAAGGACCTGGCTGGCAATGAAGATCTGAGCCGGTACATCCTCTGAATTCGGCGCTCTGGCGACCGCCGTTCATCCGGCCCGCGCGAGGCTCGGCTAAACTTCCGCGCCTTTATTCAGTCACAGTCCTCATGTCAGGGGCCAGAACACGACAATGAACGCTGCCCGATCCGACAGCCCAGCCATCCGTCTGCGCCAGGTTTCCGTCAGCCTGGGCGGCCGCGCCGTGCTGAAAGACTGCGACCTGGACATCCCGGCCGGCAAAGTCACTGCCGTCATGGGCCCATCGGGGGCGGGAAAGACCACCGTCATGCGCCTGATCACCGGCCAGATCCAGCCGGACAGCGGCGAAGTCTGGATCAACGACCAGCGCGTCGACACGATGAGCGCGCGAGCCCTCAATCGCCTGCGGCGCGGCATCGGCGTGCTGCTCCAGAATGGCGCCCTGTTCACCGATCTGACTTGCTTCGACAACGTCGCCCTGCCGCTGCGCGAGCATACTGGCCTGCCCGAATCACTGATCCGCCGCGTCGTGCTGCTGAAGCTGCAGACGGTGGGCCTGAGGGGCGCCGCCGACCTGTATCCACGCGAACTCTCCGGCGGCATGAACCGACGCGTCGCGATGGCCAGAGCGATGGCGCTGGACCCCAGCATCATGCTCTACGATGAGCCCTTCGCCGGCCTGGACCCGATTTCGCTGGGCGTGTCGCTGCGCCTGATCCGCGAAGTCAATCAAGCACTGCTGACCACCAGCGTGGTGATTACTCACGACGTCGACGAAGTCGCCAGGCTGGCCGACTACTGCTGCATCATCTCCGACCGCCGCGTGGTCGCCAGCGGCTCGCCCGACGAGCTGGCCGCCAGCGATCATCCGCTGGTTCGCCAGTTCCTGAACGGTCAACCCGATGGCCCGGTGGCGTTTCACTATGCCGCCCGCGATCTGGCCGATGACCTGCTCGGCCCGGGGGCGCGGCGATGAGCGGGCCCACGATGCGTTTCGGCGGCCTGCGCGCGCTCGGCAGGGCGCTGATCTTCCTGTTCACCGCCATTGGCCACATGCGCCTGACCCGGCTGCAGATCGGCGAAACCCTGCGCCAGATCTACTTTGCCGGTGTCCGCTCCCTGGTCATCATCGTTACCGCGGGTTTCTTCGTTGGCCTGGTGCTGACGCTGCAGACCTACGACACCCTGACCCGCTTCGGCGCCGGCGAGGCGGTCAGCGTGGTGCTGGCTCTGTCGCTGTTCCGCGAGTTGGGGCCGGTGCTGACCGTGATCCTGTTCGCCGGCCGAGCCGGCACCTCGATCACCGCCGAGATCGGCCTGATGCGGGCGACCGAACAGCTCGATGCGCTCGACCTGATGGCGATCGATCCGCTTGAGCGCATCGTCCAGCCGCGCCTGATCGCCGCCTTTGTTGCGGTGCCGGCGCTGGTGCTGGTTTTCAACGTCACGGCGCTGCTGGGAGGAGTGATCTACGCGGTTATTCTGATGGGTGTCGACCCGATCAGTTTCTGGGCCAACATCCAGGCCACCGTCGAGCTCGGCCGGGACTTCGGCCACGGCATGGTCAAGTCCGTTGCATTCGGTTTCCTGGCCGCCTGGATCGCGGTGTATTTTGGCTGGACCGCACGCCCCACCAGCGAGGGTGTGGCGCTGGCCACCACCCAGACCGTGATCGCTACCGCCATTGCCGTATTGATTCTGAATTTTGTCCTTTCCGCATTCATGCTCTAAGAGGCCGCGAGTGATCCCATGAAGTCCTCTCATCAGATCGAACTGACCGCCGGCCTGTTTCTGCTGCTGGCCATTGCTGCGCTGGTTTTTTTGGCCGTCCAGGCCACGGATCGCGGCGTCGTCTCGTCCGGCGGCTACCAGGTCACCGCCCAGTTCACCAACATCGGCGGCCTCAAGCCGCGCGCCCGGGTCAGCATGGCCGGCGTGACCATTGGCATGGTCGAATCGATTTCGCTGGACCCGGACACCCTGGAAGCACGCGTGGTGATGCGAATCGCCGACCGGTTCGACGAACTGCCGGAAGACACCTCGGCCTCGATCTTCACCGCCGGCATCCTGGGTGATCAATTCATCGGCCTGGAGCCCGGCGGCTCGCCGGAATTCCTGCGTGACGGCGACCGCATCCTGCTGACCAATTCCGCCCTGCAGCTGGAGCAACTGGTCACCCGCTACCTGTTCAATACCGAAGGAGACGATTGATGATCATCCGCTGGACAAGCCTGCTGCTGGCCCTGGGGCTGAGCCTCTCCACGGCGGTTCATGCCGAGGAAGATCCTGTTGAGCTGATTCGGCAGACCACCATCGAACTGTTCAATCTGGTTGAAGAAAACCGCAGCGAGTTCGAACGCGACCCGCAGCTGTTGCGCGGACGTCTCGAGGACATCCTGCGGCCGCGCGTCGATACACTGCATTCGGCGCGACTGGTTTTGGGTCGTCATGCCCGCGGTCTGGAGCGCGAGCAGGTTGAGGCCTTTGCCGACGCCCTGTCGGACCTGCTGATGGGTCGCTACGCCACCGGCCTGCTTGAGTTTCGCTCGCGCGAGCAAGTGGAGGTGTTGCCTCTGGCCGGCGACAACAGCGACCGCATGACCCGAGTGCGCACCCGCATCCGCCTCGACTCGGGGCAGCGCGCTCCGGTGGACTACGTGCTGCGGCGCCAGAACGGCGATTGGCTGGTGTTCGATGTCATCATCGAGGGCATTTCCTATGTCGCCACGGTGCGCAACCAGATCGGCGAAGAAATTCGACGCCACGGCTTTGACCGGATGCTCGCACGCCTGCAGGCTGGCGAGATCAACGTCGAGGTCGAATTGAACGGCAATGGCGACTGATCAGGCCTTCAAGCTGGGTAGCCGGCTGACTGGAGACAGCGTGCCGGCCGTGCATGCCGCCAGCCGGGTGGCATGTCGGCTGGGCCGACTGCCCGAGTGCATCGACTTGAGCGAGTTGCAGCAGGTCGACTCCGCCGGCCTGGCCCTGCTGCTGGAATGGCAGGCCCAGGCCCGCGCCGCGGGGCGCCAGATCGAATTCGCCAACCCGCCGGAGAGCCTGCGCGTGCTGGCGGAACTCAGCCAGGCCGACACCCTGCTGGGCTGGTCGCCAGCCTGAGCCTTCCCCTACCCGGAATCACTGATGAAACGCTTGCTACCCCTGGCCCTGACCGCGCTGCTGCTGTCGGCCTGCGCGACCACCTCGGCGCCATCCTCCGAGCGTCATCCCGACGACCCCTGGGAGCCCTTCAACCGCAGCGTCTACGCCTTCAACAGCGCCGCCGACAAGGCGGTTCTACGCCCGGTGGCCCGCGGCTACGACGCCATTACACCGCAGCCGGTGCAGCGTGGCGTGCGCAATTTCTTTCGCAACCTGCGCTCCCCGGTCATCATGGTCAATCTGCTGCTGCAAGGACGGCCCGGCGACCTTGAGGAGGAGTTCCAGCGCTTTGTCACCAACACCCTGTACGGCATCGGGGGCCTTTTCGACGTTGCCACCGCGGGCGGGATCGACAAGCACGAAGCCGATATGGGCCAGACCCTGGCCGGCTGGGGCTGGGAAGACAGCCGCTTCCTGATGCTGCCCCTGCTCGGCCCCTCCACCGTCCGCGACACCTGGGGTCGCGGCGCGGACTCCTTTGCCGATGTCGCCTGGCGTCGCGCCTATCAGGAAGGCGCCTACGGCCTGCTGGCGCTGCGCATCATCGAGACCCGCGCGGCCCTGCTGCCGCTGGATGCCCAGCTCGAAGGCGCTTTTGACGAGTACGTGCTGATCCGCGACGGCTGGCTGCAGCGCCGCAACTTCCTGATCCGCGCCGGCGAGGTCGATGTGCCCGACTACGACGCCTGGCTCGACGACGAGGACTGGGAAGATTGGTGAGCCATGAGGTGGCGGTTAGAGGAGGAGAAGGGAGAAGGAAGCGCGGAAAGGCCGAACGCCCCCATCCAGGCTTAGGCGCCAGCTCGGAGGGAAATTGCGAGTGCTGACAAGCTGGCTGATTCGACCATTCGAGCGTATGGCCGCTGCCCGCGCGCTGACCCCTGGGCTGCTCGGCCTGGTGCTCACCGCCTTTCTGGCCTGGCGCGCCGGCCTGGTCACCGACGGCGTGATCGACCTGCACTTCGGGCCCGTCGTGCCCTGGTGGCATCTGCTGGCCCAGGGCCTGATCAACTGGCTGAGCCTGGCCACGCTGCTGTGGCTGACAGGGCGCTGGCTGAGCAAGGCCAGCTTCCGCAGCCTCGACCTGTTCGCCACTCAGGCGCTGGCTCGCTGGCCGATGCTGCTGGCCGTCCTGTGGATGTCGATTCCCGTTGTCCGGCAGGAGATTCAGCGCCTGACGGTCGAGCTGATGCAGGCCATTCCGGAAGACCCCAGTCAAGTCATCGCGCCGGCCGAATACCTGCTGGATGCGATCTGGCTGCTGCTGATCACCCTGCCGGTCCTGGCCGCCATCGTCTGGATGGTCTGGCTGATGTACCACGCCTATGCGCTGGTCACCAATCTAAGCGGTCAGCGCGCGGTGTTCAGCTTTGTCGGAGCGGTGATTGGGGCGGAAATCCTGAGCAAGGTTCTGATTTATCGATTGGTTTGAGGGGTTGGAAAAGGGGAAAAGGGGCGAGGGGAAAGGGAAGAGGGAAAGCGCTGGGCGGGCTAGGAGCCTGCGCGGCAGAAGCCGTCCGGGCTGCGACGGCGCGCTCTCCGATAGCCACCCTCAATGGCGATGGCATCCGTTTCGCCTCGAAGGTTTCTGCCGCGCAGGCTCCTGATATGGATTGACCTGTCAACTACTTTCTCCGATTTTTGTTCTCCGGTGTCAATGTCTTCGGTTCAGGGTATGAAAGGCGATTGGCGACGGTGGATCATTCTGATATG
>JBJHCC010000044.1:0-31589 GCA_050485825.1 Gammaproteobacteria bacterium | reverse complement strand
GCCCCACGTGGCCGACGGGCCATGCGCGCCGAGGCCCATCATCGTCTGCAAGAGTGTCCGCATCGGTGGCGTCGGCGATGGGCATGTGGGGCTTCGCTCGACATGGACCGCCGGCCACGTGGGGCCGGCCTACTCGAACCCGCGCCGACAACCTTTCATCCTTCGCGCTTCACCTCTCGCCTCTCGCCTCTCGCCTCTCACCTCTCACCTCTCACCTCTCACCTCTCACCTCTCACCTCTCACCTCTCACCTCTCACCTCTCACCTTTCACCTTTCACCTTTCACCTTTCACCTTTCACCTTTCACCCGTCCTCTCGATCGATCTCCGCGTAGGTCGGCCCCACGTGGCCGACGGGCCATGCATGCCAATGCCCGCCATCATCCGCCGGCCGCGTGGAGCCGGCCTACTCGGTCCGGCGTTGGCAACCGGAACCCTCGCCAGCCCCCAACCAGCCCTCTCCCGTCTCCCCTCTTTCCCTCTCCCCTTCTTCAATCATCCGTGCCCGGCTTCCCTCGCCCGCGCTTGATCTGGCTGCGTTCGCGCTTGCCCTGCATGCGCCGTTCGCGGGAGGCGCGGGTCGGGCGGGTGGCGATGCGGGCGCGGGGGCGGTGGTGGGCGCGTTCGATCAGTTCGGCCAGGCGCTGGCGGGCGTCTTCGCGGTTGCGGTGCTGGCTGCGATGGGAGCGGGCCTCGATGGTGATCACGCCATTGGCGTCGGCGCGGCGTCCGGCCAGGCGCAGCAGGCGGGCCTTGACCGGCTCGGCCAGAAAGCTTGAGTCTTGCGCGTTCCAGCGCAGCTGCACCGCGCTTTCGGTGCGGTTGACGTGCTGGCCGCCAGGGCCGCCGGCGAGGATGAAGCGCTCCTCCAGCTCGCGTTCGGGCGGCAGGAAGGGCGAGCGCTGGTCGTCGCCGGCGCTCATTGCGGCTCGTGTCGTCCCGGGTCGGCTGCGACGAACTCAATGAAGTCGATTTCGATCGCCGCCTCGAAAGCCTGGCCATAGGCGACTACGGCGATCGAGCGCAGGCCGGTCAGGTCCAGCGGTTGGCGCAGGCTTTGCGGTTCAAAGGCCGAAAACGGCACGGTCACATCCTGCCAGTCGGCCTCGACCGGTACCGGTGCGGCGTAGTAGGCCCAGGGTGCGCGGGTGTCGCGGCTGCGCAGATGGAGGTAATAGCTGCCCGGCTCGCCACGCACCCGCAGGCGAAGGCCCTGCCAGGCGCGGGCGTCGAAAAGGCGGTTGTCGCGGTCCAGCGGCAGGCGGACCTGGATGAAGCCGCCGTTGTTTTCCAGGCGCACGCGGCCCTGCATGGCCAGCACCGTGTCGCTGCCGCCGTCGCGATAGCCGACCTCCACGTCCGACAGCCCGCCCATGACGCGGTCGGTAAAGCCCTGCCAGGCCGTCCCGATGGCGGCGCGGCCGTCGCGGCTGGAGAAATCATCGATGAGCAGGTTACCTGGCATGGCGCCAAGGCTGGCACAGACCGCGAGGCCGATCAACAGCACCCAGACCTTCAGCACCGCGCACATCAGCCTGCTCCACGCCAATCAATGCGCAGCATAGCGGCAGCGCCGCAAGCCCGCGTGCAGGACAATCTCGGCAATGTCGAGAGTTTCGCGGAGGTCAAGTCAAGGTCTTTTTGGGTCGCTAAGCAGCCAAGCAGCAAAGAATTCAAGAAGCTCAGAAGCGCCTGGGGTTTCTCTGCTGCTTCCAGAAATCGGGTTCCCGTCGCCTGGATTGATCGAACGCCGGAGCCATTCGGGCAATCTTCTGCTTGGCAAACGTACAACCAGCCTTCTTTGCTGCTTTGCTGCTTTGCTGCTTTGCGACCCTGAGGTTCTAGATCTGTACGGTCACCGAACAAAAAGGCTGGTCCGCGGCGAGTTTTTGCAGGGCGGGTTAATATCAGGCCCCTGCCAAACCGGGTTTTCCAGCCATGCAGCGTGATCAGATCGATTTTCCGCCCCAGCACGAGGCCTTGCGTGAGGATGTAAGCCTGCTGGGCGCGCTGGTCGGGGATCTGTTGCGCGAGCAGTGCGGCGAGGCCTTGTTCCGGCGGATCGAGGCGGCGCGCTCGGCCGCGATCGAGCGGCGGGTGGGCGATGAGGCACATTCGGTGCTGGAAGCACTGTGCCACTTCGAGGATGCCGCGCGCGCCAACGATTTCGTGCGCGGCTTTGCCGCCTGGTTCCGGATGGTCAACCTGGCCGAGCAGGTCCATCGCATGCGCCGTCGCCGCGAGTATCAGGCCGAGGGGGCCGGCGATCAGCCGGACAGCCTCGCCGATGTGCTCAAGCGCGTGCAGGCGGACGGCATCGACTGGTCCACCGTCGAGCAGCAGCTGGCCGCGCTCAAGGTCGAACCGGTGTTCACGGCCCACCCCACCGAGGCCACACGCCGCTCCATCCTGGAGAAGGAGCAGCGCATGGCGCGCTATCTCTACCAGCGCCTCGATGCCGGACTGCCGCCGCTTGAAGCGCGCCGGCTGATCGACCGGGTACGTATGGAGCTGACCATCGCCTGGCAGACCGCCGAGCAGTCGCATGCGCGCCCGACCGTGGCCGATGAGGCCGAGCACGCTCATTTTTATCTGGCCAACGTGCTCTACCGCGTGGCACCCGTGATCCACGAGAATCTGGCCGAGGCCGTGCGAGCGGCCTACGGCGTCGAGTTGGCACTCGATCGGCTGCCTTCGGTGCTGCGCTTCGGCTCCTGGGTCGGCGGCGACATGGACGGCAACCCCAACGTGGGGCCGGCGACGGTGCTGGACACCCTGGCCGAGCAGCGCCGCCAGGTGATCGGCAACTATCGTCGCGAGATCGGACGGCTGAATCGGCTGCTCAGCCAGAGCGAGGGCAGGGTGGGCATGGCGGAAGCCTTGCTTGACCGCATAGCCGACTACCGGCAGCGCCTGCCCGAGGTCGCCGCAGCCGTGCCGGCCCGCCATGCCGACATGCCGTACCGGGTGTTTCTGTGCCTGATCGACGCGCGCCTGTGCGCTACGCTGGACGAGTCCGATCACGCCTACGGCGGCGCGGCCGAGCTGCTCGCCGATCTTGATCTGATCAGCGACAGTCTGCGTCGCCATCGGGGCGAATGCGCCGGCCTGTTCCCGATCCAGCGCTTGAGTCGACGGGTGGATATCTTCGGCTTCCATCTGGCCGCATTGGACCTGCGTATCGACTCCGGCGACCTGCATGAGGCGGTCGCTCGCCAGCTCGATGACCCGTCCTGGCCCGAGCGTCCGGCGGCGGAGCGCACAGAGTGCCTGCTCAAGCTGCTGGCTGAGCCGCCAGCGCCAGTCGAGGACGACCACCCGGTGCTGCTACTGCTCCAGGCGGCGGCCGTTGCTCACCGCCGCTTCGGTGTCGCGGCAATCGGCACCTTGATCGTCAGCATGAGCCGTAACGCGGATGACCTGCTGGCCGCCTGGCTGATGGCGCGCATCGCCGGCATCGACGACGGCCGGCTCGACCTGGTGCCGCTGTTCGAGACTGTTGCCGACCTGCAGGCCGCTGAGCGCGTGATGCGCGGCTTGCTGGCGCTGGAGACCTGGCGCGCGCTGCTGGCGCAACGGGATCAGCGCCAGATGATCATGCTCGGCTACTCCGACAGCAACAAGGACGGCGGAATGGTGGCCTCGCGCTGGTCGCTGCAGGACGCGCAAGGGCGCCTGACCGAGCTGTTTGCCGAAGCCGGTATCCGGCTGGTGTTTTTTCACGGTCGCGGCGGCACGGTGGGGCGCGGCGGTGGCAAGACCCACCGCGCCGTGCTGGCTTCGCCGCCGGGCTCGGTCGCAGGCCACCTGCGCCTGACCGAGCAGGGCGAGGTGATTCACCGCAAATACGCGCTCAGAACCATCGCCGTGCGCAATCTCGAACAGACGGCCGGCGCCGTGCTGAAGGCCAGTCTGCAGCCGGGCTCGGGCGCGGCGAGCGACTCGCGCTGGCCGGACTGGATGGCCAGGCTGGCCGCCGCCAGTCGTGAGGCCTATCGCGATCTGGTCTACGGCGACCCGGCCTTCGCCGACTACTTTCGCGCCGCCACACCGATCGATGTCATCGAACGCATGCGGATCGGTTCGCGGCCGGCTTCGCGCCAGAAACGCCAGGGGATCGAGGGTCTGCGTGCCATCCCCTGGGTGTTCGCCTGGGGGCAGAGCCGGCACGCCTTGCCGGGCTGGTATGGGCTGGGCTCAGGGCTTGAGCGTCTGGGCGAAGCGGTCGGTCTGGAAGCGCTGGCCACCATGGCGCGCGACTGGCTGTTCCTGTCGAACCTGCTGGCCGATGCCGAGATGGCCATGGCCAAGGCGGACATGGCGATTGCGCACCGCTATGCCGGTCTGGCCGGGGAGTTGGGCCAGCGCTATTTCCCGCGCATCGCTGAAGAGTTTCGACGGACCGAGCAGATGATTTGCGAGATCAAGGGGCAGTCGACGCTGCTGGAAGGGGACCCGACCCTGCGCCGGTCGATCCTGCTGCGCAACCCCTACGTCGATCCGATGAGCTTTACCCAGGTCGATCTGCTGGCTCGCTGGCGCGCCGGCGATCGAGAGGACAGCGACCTGGAGCAGGCGCTGGTTGCCAGCGTCCACGGTATCGCCCAGGGCTTGCAGAACACGGGTTAAGCCGGGTGCGGGCCCGGCCCGAGGACCATTCAGTCTTCGACGGCGCGGCCGCAGGTGTCGCCGGGCTTGCGCCCGCAGGGGCAGGTGGCCTGGTTGCCGAGCTGGTTGCCCACTTGACCCCCGAGCCCGCCGCAGGAGCCGGAAATGGGTTTGCGGCCCATGATCACGCCGACCGCCATGGCGGCGATGAGCATCAGCATCAGTGCGAGCGAGATCAGAAACAGCGTCAACATGCGGGCTTAGTCCTGTTCGGGTAGAAACGGCGCAAAGGCCGGCGTGTGAAGTGCTTCCAGCCCGTCCGGGCGGTCCAGGATCCATAGTACGGCGATACCGCGTTCGACCGCAAATGCCAGCGCCTGTTCCGGCTCGAACACGCCGAGCGCGGTCGCCAGACCGTCGGCTTCGGTCGCGGTCGGCGCAATCACGGTGACCGAAACGATGGCGTGGCGCACCGGCCAGCCGTCCCTGGGGTCGATGGTGTGCGAATAGCGCTCGCCGTCGATCTCGAAGAACTGGCGGTAGGTGCCGGAGGTCACCACGGCCGCGTCGCCGGGTTCGATGATCTGCTGGATCTCGCGCTGGCCCGGCACCGGCCGCTCGATCGCGATCCGCCAGGGCTGGCCGTCCGGGCGCGCGCCGCGGGTTCGAATATCGCCGCCGATGTCGACCAGATAGCCGCTGAAGCCGCGCGATTGCAGCAGTTCGGCGACGATGTCGACACCGAAGCCCTTGGCGATGGAGGACAGGTCCAGATAGACATCACCAGGCTGGATCAGGCGGCGGCTGACAGGGTCGAAATCCACTCGCCACCAGCCCACCCGCTCGCGTGCCGCGGCAAGGCTGTCCGCGTCGGGCAGGGCCTCGGGGCGGGATTCCGGGCCGAAGCCCCACAGATTGACCAGCGGTCCGACCGTGGGGTCATAGGCACCGCCGGTGTCTTCGGCCAGGTCCAGTGCCGCGGCCAGGACGCGGGCAAAGCCCTCGGGGATGATGAATTCGGTGCCGGCCTCGGCCTGGTTGTAGCGGCTGATCCAGGCGTCCGGCCGCCAGGTGCTCATCTCGTCGTTGACCTGTTCCAGCAGCGCCTCGATGTCGCCGCGCAGCGCGGCGACGGACACATCGGACGGGACCGTGCCCAGGCGCACCGTCCAGTAGGTGCCCATGGTCGAGCCGTTGAGGACGATGGGGTCGTTCGGCGGCTGGCTGCAGGCCAGCAGCAGCAGGGCGACGGCGAACAACAGCGGCACCCGCGCGGGGTGCCGCCGCCGGCAGCGTTGATCAGCCACCGAAGTCGTCGAGCAGGATGTTCTCGGGCTCCACGCCCAGGTCGTCGAGCATCTTCAGGACGGCCGCGTTCATCATCGGCGGGCCGCACAGGTAGTACTCGCAGTCCTCCGGCGCCGGATGATCCTTCAGGTAGTTGTCCAGCGCGACCTGGTGAATGAAGCCCTTGTAGCCGGTCCAGTTATCTTCGGGCAGCGGATCGGACAGGGCCAGGTGCCAGGTGAAGTTCGGAAAGCGCTCCTGCAGCGAGTCGAACTCCTCGACATAGAAGGCCTCGCGCAGCGAGCGGGCACCGTACCAGAAGGTGATCTTGCGCTTGGAGTTCAGGCGCAGCAGCTGGTCGAAGATATGCGCGCGCAGCGGCGCCATGCCGGCGCCGCCGCCGATGAACACCATCTCGGCGTCGGTTTCCTTGGCGAAGAACTCGCCGAAGGGCCCGAACACCGTGACCTTGTCGCCCGGCTTCAGATTGAACAGGAAGGTCGAGGCAATGCCCGGCGGCAGATCATTCTTGCCCGGCGGCGGGGTGGCGATGCGGATATTGAACTTGAGTACGCCCTTCTCGCCGGGGTAGTTGGCCATCGAGTAGGCGCGCACGGTCTCGTCGGCGCTGTTGTTCAGGCCAAGCTCGAACAGTTTGAAGCGCTCCCAGTCGTCGCGGTACTCGTCCGGGATATGGAAGTTGGCGAACTTGGCCTCGAAGCCGGGAATCGCGAACTGCATGAAGCCACCGGCGCGGAAGTGCACGTCCAGGCCCTCTGGCAACTTGAGCACCAGCTCCTTGATGAAGGTGGCGACATTGTCGTTGGAGATGACGGTGCATTCGATCTTCTTGACGCCGAAGAATTCCTCCGGCACTTCGATCTTCATGTCGTGTTTGACCGCCACCTGACAGGACAGTCGGTAGCCCTCGCGGATCTGGCCGCGGGTCAGCTTGTCGCGCTCGGTCGGCAGGGCGTCGCCGCCGCCTTCGACGACCTTGCACAGGCACTGGCCGCAGGTGCCGCCACCGCCGCAGGCCGAGGACAGGAAGATGCCCGAATCGGCCAGGGTGCCAAGCAGCTTGCCGCCGGCCTGGGTCTTGATCTGATGCTCCGGCTCGTCGTTGATGTCGATCGTGACCTCGCCGGTGCTGACCAGACGCGAACGGGCGAACAGGATCAGGGCCACCATCACCAGGACGCTGCCGGTGAACATCACGACACCGGCGGTAATTTCAACGCCAATCACAGCTGCACCCCTGCAAAGGACATGAACCCGAGCGACATCAGCCCGGTGATGATGAAGACGATCCCCAAGCCGCGCAGGCCGTGGGGCACGTCGCTGTACTTGAGCTTTTCGCGGATCGCGGCCAGCAGCACGATGGCCAGCGCCCAGCCGACGCCGGCACCCAGGCCGAACACCACCGACTCACCGAAGTCGTAGTTGCGCTCGACCATGAACAGGACGCCGCCGAGGATGGCGCAGTTGACCGTGATCAGCGGCAGGAAAATGCCGAGCGCGTTGTAGAGCGCCGGCACGTACTTGTCCAGCACCATTTCGAGGATCTGCACCGAGGCGGCGATCAGGCCAATGTAGCACATCAGGCCGAGAAAGCGCAGATCCACTTCCTGCAGCGCCGGAATGCCGGTCCAGGCCAGCGCGCCCTCATCGAGAAAGCGGGTCAGCACGATGTTGTTGATCGGCACGGTGATTGCCAGAATCACGACCACCGCGATGCCCAGACCCAGCGCGGTCTCGACCTTCTTCGAGATGGCCAGGAAGGTGCACATCCCGAGAAAGAAGGCCAGCGCCAGGTTCTCGACGAAAACCGCGCGGATGAAAAGACTGAGATATTCCTCGAACACGTTTCGCTCCTAAGGCGTCCGTCAGAAGGCCGGGCTGACCCGGGAGTTCGGCGCGATCTCGAACTCGTCCTTCTCGATCTGCTCGGTGCGCAGGCTTCTGAGCACCCAGATGAACCCGGCAATCAGGAAGAAGGCGCTGGGCGGCAGCAGCATCAGGCCGTTGGGCATGTACCAGCCGCCGTCGGTGGTCAGCGGCATGACCTGAAGTCCAAACAGGCTGCCTGATCCGAACAGTTCGCGGGCGAAGCCCACCGCCAGCAGCACCACCGAGTAGCCCAACGCATTGCCGAAGCCGTCGATCGCCGAGATCACCGGCGGGTTCTGCATGGCGAAGGCCTCGGCGCGGCCGAGCACAATGCAGTTGGTGATGATCAGGCCAACGAACACGCTCAGTTCGCGCGACAGCTGGAAGGCGAAGGCCTGCAGGAACTGATCGACCACGATCACCAGCGTGGTGATGATCGTCATCTGCACGATGATCCGGATATTGGACGGAATCACGTTGCGGATGATCGAGACGAAAAAGTTCGACAGGGTCAACACGAAGATCACCGCCAGGCACATGGTGACCGTGGTGCTGAGTTTGGTCGTGATCGCCAGCGCCGAGCAGATGCCGAGAATCTGCAGGGCGATCGGGTTGTTCGCGAAGATCGGTGCAAACAGCACGTCGCGAGGTTTGTGCTCTGCCATCAGTTCACCTCTCCGGATTGAATACGGCGGTTCAGGCTGGCGAGATAGGGGCCGAAGCCCTGTTCGCCGGCCCAGAATCGCACCATGTTCTCGACACCATTGCTGGTGATGGTGGCGCCCGACAGGCCGTCGATACGGTAGTCGGCGTCGGATGCGCCCTCGGGGGTGCGGCCGCGGCTGACCCGGAAAGCCAGATTGCCGCTGTCGTCAAACAAACGGGTGCCGACCCAGTCGCGCTGCCAGCGCGGATTCTCGATCTCGCCGCCCAGCCCCGGCGTCTCGCCGTGCTCATAGAAGCTGATCCCGGCAATCGTGTTCAGATCCGGCTCCAGCGCCATGAAGCCGTACATCGTCGACCACAGGCCATAGCCGTGCACAGGCAGGATCAGGCGGCTGAGCTGGCCCTGCTCGTCCCGCGCCAGAAACACTTCGCCGTAGTTCGGCCGGCGCCCGACGCCGGCCGGATCCGGGTTCAAGGTGATGCTCTGGGCCGGATCGCGCGCGGCGCGCACCGGATCGAAACCGGCCGGCGGATCGGCGTATTCGCCGCTGTCGAATTCAATGAAGCGGCGCTCGATGTTCTCGAAGGCGGCGCCAACGTCCATGCCCGGCTGGTACAGGCCGGCGGCCTGCAGCACATTGAGCTGCCTGAAGACGTCGCGATTCTGCTCCTGGAAGGGCCTGAGGGTGACCGCTGCCGTCGACACCACCACGGCGCAGACCAGGCAGACCCCGACCGCAACCTTCAGGGTATTGGCGATGCTGTTCTTGTCTCTCATGCGGGCTGCTCCTCCAGGCGCCTGCGGCGCCGGGCCACATTGGCCTTGATGACGAAGTAGTCGATCAGCGGGGCGCACAGGTTGGCGAACAGGATCGCCAGCATGATGCCCTCGGGAAAGGCTGGGTTGATCACCCGGATCAGCACGGTCATGACCCCGATCAGGATGCCGAACGCCCATTTGCCGGCATTGGTCATCGAGGCCGACACCGGGTCGGTGGCCATGTAGACCATGCCGAAAGCAAAGCCGCCCACGGTCAGGTGCCAGTACCAGGGCATGGCGAACATCGGGTTGGTCTCGCTGCCGGCCCAGTTCAGGACCAGGCTCATGAAGACCATGCCCAGAAACACGCTTGCCATGATTCGCCAGGAGGCGATCCGGGTGACCAGCAGGACCAGGGCGCCAAGCGCGATGATCAGGGTCGAGGTCTCGCCGATCGAGCCCTGTATGCCGCCGAGGGCGGTTTGCATCCAGCTGAGGTTGACTTCCGGCAGGGTGGCGGCGTTCTCGCTCAGGCCGGCGCTGAAGTCCAGGTCGCCGGTGGCGGCCAGCGACAGCGGGGTGGCGGCCGAGAAGCCGTCTACCGCGGTCCACACCGAGTCGCCCGACATCTGGGCCGGATAGGCGAAATACAGAAACGCGCGCGCCGTCAGCGCCGGATTGAGAAAGTTCTTGCCGGTGCCGCCGAACACTTCCTTGCCCAGCACCACGCCGAAGCTGATGCCGACGAACACCATCCACAGCGGGATGGTCGGCGGCAGGATCAGGGTGAACAGAATGCCCGTAACGAAGAAGCCTTCATTGACCTCGTGGCCGCGCTTCCAGGCGAACAGGCTTTCCCAGACAAAGCCGCCCAGATAGGTGACGATCAGGATCGGGATGTAGTAGACCGCGCCGTGAAACAGGTTGGCGATCCAGTTGGTATGGTCGAAGCCGGCCAGCAGGGCGACCAGGTCGGTGCGCCAGCCCGGCAGTGGCTGGTAGCCGAACTCGCTGATCTGCAGGTTGGCCTGGTAACCGACATTGATCATACCGAACAGCAGCGCCGGCAGCGCGGCGAACCAGACGGTCATCATGACCCGCTTCAGGTCCAGGCCGTCGCGCACGTGCGCGGTCGTCCGCGTCGTGCTGGACGGGCTGTACAGCATGGTGTCGAACATTTCATAGAAGACGTGGTAGCGCTGGTACTTGCCACCCTTCTCGAAATTCGGGGCGATCTTGCGATCGATGTAAGCTCTCAGTCCCACTTAACCCTCGCTCTGAATGCGTTCAAGGTTGTCGCGAAGAATTGGTCCGTATTCGTACTTGCCGACACAGACATAAGTGCACAGCGCCAGGTCTTCCTCGACCAGCTCCAGTGCGCCCAGCTGCTCGGCCATTTCGATATCGCCGACGATCAGCGAGCGCAGCAGCTGGGTCGGCAGAATATCCATCGGCATCACCGTCTCGTACTGGCCCAGCGGCACCATGGCCCGTTCGCTGCCGTTGGTGGTCGTGGTCAGATCGAGCGCCTTGCCCGGCGTCAGCCTGGACAGGTAGATGTTCATCGCCGAGTGGCGGTCCAGGCCCGGCGACAGATAGCCGAACAGCTGCCGCTCGCCGCCTTCGCGCAGGACGCTGACCTGATTGGCCAGGCGGCCGAGGAAATCAACCGCGCCGTGGCCGGTGTGGCCATTGAAGACGGAGCCGGAAATGACCCGGTTGTCGCCATCTTTCAGTTCGTCGCGACAAATATCCGACAGGCAGGCGCCAACACGGGTTCGCATCAGGCGCGGGCGTTTGACCTGCGGGCCGCCGAGCGCAATCACCCGCTCCGAATGCAGCTTGCCGGTAGCCAGCAGCTGGCCGATCGCGATGACGTCCTGGTAGCCGACCACCCAGACCGAGCGGTGGCGGTCAACCGGCTGCAGGAAATGAATATGGGTCGACGGATTGCCGGCCGGATGCGGGCCGGCAAAGCTTTCGTCACGGATGTTGCCCTCGGCGAAGCCGGGCAGCGACGAGCCGTCGCGGCGGCACACCCAGACCGGGCCTTCGGTCAGGCAGGACAGGGCGCGCAGGCCGTCGCGGAAAGCGTCGAGTGATTCGCCAATGATCACGTCCGGATCCGCGGCCAGTGGATTGGTGTCGATGGCCGGCACGAAAATGGCCCGCGGCTTGGCATCCACCGCCGGCACCTGGCCGAAGGGGCGGGTGCGGATCGCGGTCCACTGCCCCGACTCGACCAGCAGCTTGCGGATTTGCTCGCCGTCGGCGCTGGCGACCAGGCCCTCGCGCCAGTGCTCGAAAGGCTCATCGCCGTCACCGTCGGTCACATCGATCACCACCGACAGCATGAACCGTTTGGCGCCGCGGTTGATCGCGGTGACCCGGCCTGCCGACGGCGCCGTGTAACGGACACCCTCGTTCTTCTTGTCCTCGAACAGCAGCTGGCCGCGCCGTACCCGATCACCCTCGGCGATATGCAGGGTGGGGCGCATGCCCGGATAGTCCGCGCCCAGCAAGGCGACGCTGCGGACCGGGTTGCCGGTCTCGATCTTTTGCTCGGGATGGCCTGCCAGCGGCAGGTCCAGCCCCTTCCGAATCCGAATCATTGCGCTATGAAGTGTGGGCGGGGATGGGGTCTAGCTGACCCGTAATTGTCCCAAAAACTGGCCGCTGGTGCCAGCATTTCTTGCCGCTGACCCCGTTTCGACTCCTGCCGCGATGAGACTGAGGCTCGCCCCGACGACGGCGCGAGCCGCTGCGGCGGCGCCAGGCCGGGCGCTGCGGGGGTTCCGTTCCTCGCCCGGGTTTCAGCCGCGAACGTAGGCTTCCAGCTGCTCGATCAGCAGGCGCTGGTCCTTGATGACGGCGTTGACCAGGTCGCCGATCGACACCAGGCCGATCAGGACGCCCTGTTCCAGTACGGGCAGGTGGCGGATGCGCTTCTGCGTCATCAGCGCCAGGCCTTCCTCGGCCGTGGACAGCGGGTCAATGGTGATCACCGGGGCGGTCATCACTTCCCGAACCAGGGTTTCGCGCGAGGCGCGGCCGGCCAGGATCACTTTGCGGGCGTAGTCGCGCTCCGAGAACATGCCGCGCATCTCGCCGTCCTCCATCACCAGCATCGCGCCGATCCCGATCTCCGCCAGCCGCCGTACCGCGTCGTAGACGGTCTCGTCCGGGCCGATCGACCACACATCGGTGCCTTTGATATCCAGGATATGGCGAATGTTGTGCATGGCATGCTCCAGACCGGTGGCGCGCCGCGGCGCAGATGACAGCGTCCGAGTATAGCCCGAGATTCCACTGCTCCCAAGGCGGTCGCCGGATGGCTTGACGGGGCACTGCCGGGTGAGCTGGGATCATCCCCACATCGCCGTTTCGCCACAGGAAGTCGCGGGTGCCGGAAGGTCCTGAAATCTATCGTGTCGCGCGCAAGCTGGCGGCCGTCGTCGAGAACCAGCCGCTGACGGAGCTCTGGTTCGGGCTGCCGGCATTGAGCGCCGCCGGCGCGCGCCTGCGGGGGCAGCAGATCACAACGGTGGAGACTCGCGGCAAGGCCCTGCTGCTGCATTTCGAGCAGGGCCAGGTGGTCTACACCCACAACCAGCTCTACGGGCGCTGGCTGTTCAGCGCGCCTGATCGGCGCCCGGACACCGGCCGTCAACTGCGCCTGGCGCTGAGCACGGCGAAGCGCTCGGCGCTGCTCTACAGCGCCTCGGACATCGCGGTCCTTGAGGGTGACCAACTCGGCAGGCATCCGTTCCTGGCCCGAGTCGGCCTCGACGTGCTGTCGAGCGGCGCTGCGCCTGAAAAGGTCGCCGACTGGATCGGCCAGCCGCGCTTCGCCGGGCGGTCACTCGGCGGCCTGCTGCTGGACCAGTCCTTCATCGCCGGAATCGGCAACTACCTGCGTTCCGAGATCCTGTTCGTCGCCGGCCTGCACTGGCGCTGCCGGCCAAGGGACCTGGGCCCGGATGGACTGCTTGGGCTCGCGAGGGCCATCCACCAGCAACTGTGGCGCTCGGTTGCGACGGCGGGTGTGACCAATGATCCTGAGCGCGCCGCCCGTCTCAAAGCCGCCGGCTGGCGCCGCGCCGATTACCGCCACCATGTATTCGCCCGCGAGGGCCAGGCCTGCTTCGACTGCGCCGGCCCGATCGAGCGCGTCACCGTGGCCAGCCGCCGTCTCTACCACTGCCGGCGTTGCCAGCCCGAGCCGACAGGGTGCAGGGGATCGTGAAGATAGCGCCAACGGCTAGCGTCTCGGCCTGGCTATCCTAAAAACAAAAAGGGGTCACTCCAGAGGGATAGACAAGTGCAGAAAACCCTTTTGACCGCCGCGTTGATCGCGGCTTTCGTGACGTCCAGCGTTCTGACGGCCACTGCCCGCGCTGGCGAACCGGCGCCCACGCCGATCGAGTTGACCGGGATTGAGGATTTCGACATGGCCGTAGTCTTCCGGCCGCTGTTTCCCGGCTTTGCCGATCGGAATGCCATCACGACGCAGGCCCGCTGGCAGGTCAACGGCGACCAGACCGGCACGACCGGAACCCTCGGTATCTTCGCCGTGTTCGATATCGACGCGGCCAGCCTCAGCAATGGCGAGACGCTCACTGCCATCGAGCAGATCGAGTTCCTCATCGCGCCCGCGGTCAATCTCGACACCGGCACCGGCGGCGTATCGACGGCCGGCGACCTGAGCATCTACTTCACCACCAGCGACGTCGATGTGCTCGACCCGGACGGCGGCATCATCTTCGACAACGGCGGCGGCACCGATCCGACAGGCCTGGGCGATCAGTTCGAGGGTCTGACCCTGCTGTCCAGCGCCTTCCAGGAAACCGGCATCTACGATATCGAGCGCAGCGTCGCAACGATTGACTTCGAGGGCCTGGAAGCGGAACTGCTGGCGCGTGTCGCCGAAGGGGCCAATATCCGCTTCCTGATCGCCAGCCAGACACCGGGCTTTGGCGCCAATTTCGGCACCGGCAATGAGGACTCATCGCCCAATTTCGATTTTTTCGGCGAACCGCCAGTCGTCCGTTTCAGCGTCAGCAGCGAAGCCGCCGACTCGATCTTCGGCGATCGCTTCGAGCTCCCCGAGCTGCTCAACCCCCAATCCTCCCCCTGATCGGGCCTGCCGAGAAGCCTGCGGGGGTCGTGACACCGGCCCCCGCAGCCGCTATACTCTCGCCCCTTCCAGCCGCCATGCGGCGGGCACCGTGCCGGTGTAGCTCAGTCGGTAGAGCAACGCATTCGTAATGCGTGGGTCGGGAGTTCGAATCTCTTCACCGGCACCATATTTCTCAGCGACTTAGGCCACTTCACAGACTCGGAGAAAGCCGCCTGATAGCCACAAGGTAACTGCTAGGTAACCAAATCCCAATCCTAGGAGTTGCACTCATGAACCAGAAAGTTACCTGTTTCACCCGCACCCGGCCGCCGCCGGAAATTCACCATCGGGCCGACTGCCCAATCCACGGCACCGCAGCGCTGAAAGCCCGGATCGACCGCGCGCGGCGCACTCGGCACCAGGCCCGGCTGGTCCATGCCGGCAAGATTCTGGCGGCCGGACCCTGGCGGGACGATCATCTGGCGGCCGTGGTCGACCGGAACCGAATCAAGGATTACCAGCGGGAACACGGCGTCGAAGGGGCTGCCGAGATTCACAGCCGGGTTGAAGGGGGTGCATCATGAGCGACCAAGCCGCGAAGCTCCGCGATCTTGAGTCCCCGATTCGGCGCGCCCGTGGCATCGCGATCGCGCTCCGTGCCGCTCAGGGCGACGAAAGCGGTCAGCTCGACGTCGACGGCGCCCATGAGGCCCTGTGCATCGAGCTCGACGCGATTCGGGATCTGTTCAATGCCATTGCCACGGCGGGCGCTGAGGCTCGCAGGCGCCAGGCTGGCGCGGATGATGTCTCCGGGCAGTCTGAAGCTCGCCAGCGGCAGCTCCGTGAACATCAAGCCGCACAATCTCGTGCTCGCCAGCGGGGCCATGAGGAGGAGTTGTGACGATCAGAGATGAGAACCCACTGGTGACGGTGCGCCGTCATTGGAATGACTGGAAGCTTGCCAAGTACCGGCTGGCCAATGTTCATAGGCCTCGTTGGGATACGGAGTCTGGCGGCGTTCAAAAGGCGTCGCCGCGTCGTATGCTCTATGCCTATGTGCTCTGCAATGCCATGGAGTCCGGCGAACTGGCGCATTCCTGCCGGCATGGTCCGCCACCGCATGAGGTGAAGGTGTGCATCGTCAAGAAGGACAATGACCCGCGCGTCTACCAGGAGCTGATGAGGCGAGCGGGAGAGCAGGAGTCCTACCAGCGCTTCCATGACTATGCGGCACGGCTGAAAAAGCCCGATAGCTGAGCAACCCACAAACCCACCGCGAAGCCCGGCCGCGCGCCGGGCTTTTTCTGCCTAGCTCCGCTGCGAGTCGAACTGCAGTTGCTGAAGGATCGCCGGCAACAGCCGGTCGCGTAGCAGGTTCAGGTCCATCTGGCTGAGGTTGGGCCCGCCAGGGCCACCGCCTCCCACGTTCAGATTGATGTCCAGCTTCCGGGCGCCTCCGCTGCCTGTGCCGGCGCCAGCCGCCTCCAGGCCCCGCTGCTGGCGTTCGATGTTGTCGGCGATGTCGCGTTCGCTGGTGGCCTGGTTGCGGCGGGTGCGCTCGATTTCATCCATCAGCCTGAGCGATTCTTCCAGGTTCGCCCGAGTCTCCCGGTCCAGGCCCTGCTGCTGCAGCTTGAGGCGTATCTCGTCGCGCTGGCGGTTGCGGCGGCGTTCCTCGATCTGCTCGGTCGCGCCCTGCAGCCTCAGCAGATCGTCGGTCAGGCTTTCCACCAGGTCGGCGCTGGATCGCCGGGCGGCCTCCATTTCCTCGCGGGCGGCCCGGATGGCGCCGTTCAGGGCGTTCAGCCGGGTTTCGTCCAGCAGCGTGACGTTCTCCCGCGCCAGCCTGGCCGCTTCGCTCAGGATGCCCATGGCGTCGCCGGTTTCCCGGTAGCGGTCGATCAGCCGGTCGGCGGCGGTGGCTTGTTCGTCGAATCGGCGGGTGATCTCATCAAGGCCTCGATACAAAGGCCTGAAACCGTCGGTGATCGGGGCGCCCCCAACCATGTTCAGCTTGTCGATCAGGTTCTCGACTTCCCGCCGGGCGCCTTCGCTGAAGGACTTCACCTCATCAATCCAGGCGCCAACCTTGAGCAGCGCCTGAGCGAAGGATTCCCGCGCCTTGTCGGCTGCGCTCACCAGGCCCTGCTGGATCTCCTGCCCGACGTTCCGGGCGGCCTGGCCGGCCTTCGCTGCCGCGTCCACGTTTCGCAGCAGGGCCGCTTCCTGCTGGTTCAGCGCATCCTCGAGGCTGGCGATCTGGTCGGCGGTCAGTTCCCCGGCATCACCCAGCGCCTTGACTTGGGCGGCCAGGGCAGCGAGCTCGGTAAAGGTGCCGGCTTCGGCCACCGCTCGCTTGAGGCCGTCGAAAGCGTCGGTCGACTTCGTGACTTGCTGTTCGACCTCCTTCAGCTGTCGCGTCATGGCCTCGAACTGGCCCTCGGTCAGCCGGCCCGCCTCCAACAGCCGGCCCAGCTCTTCCCGGTAGGCCTGCAGCTCGATGTCGTCAAAGCCCTTCGTGGTCGCCTCGGCGGCAGCGGCCAGGACTTCAAGGCTTGCCTCCCCGTCCTGTGCGAGCTGGATCAGGCTGGCCGTGGCTTCCCTGGCGGCGCTGCTGATGCCGGTCTCGACCTTCTCCACGTCGATCTGGAGCGCCTCCAGGGCGGCCGCTGTGCGCTCGATTGCGGCCCGGCGTTCCCGCTCTGCCTCCGTGGCCTCATCCGTCGCGGCGGCTGTTTCCTCGGCGGCCTTGCCGGCGCGCTCTTGGTTGGTGGCGAGCTGCGCCAGGGCGTCTCCGGTGTTGCGGACCGTTTCGACGTACTGGCTTGCTGCCTCCCGCGCCCGATCCCATTTCGCAGCGCTGCGCTCGCTTAGGTCGCCGATCAGCTGGTCGGCATCCTGGACGAAGGCTTCCAGGGACCGGCGGACATCGCCGAAGGTCACCCGCGCCAGGGCGTCGGCGATGCCTCGCACTGCCCGGATTATGGCTTCGGCCGCTTTCGCGGATCCGGCCTGAATGGCGTTCCAGCCGGCCGTCGTGGTGGACACCACCCCCATGATGCCGGCGCCGATCAGCCTAAAAGCCGCATCGAAGCGGGCAGCCTGGCTGCTGACCGCCTCCCCGGCGCGAGTCACTACCCTGGTTAGGGTCTCCAAGGCCGCGATGACGGCCGGCGACTCCGTGATGGCTTCGCCGAGTTTTTCGCGGAAGTCGCCCCAGCCGTTCGAGGCCGATTCTACCGCCCTCTCGAAGGGCGGCAGGCTGGTCGACAGGCCCTTGAAGTTATCGTCCAGGGCTTCGGCGACAGCGGCGACGCGCTCCTGCTCCGACCCGAACCGGATTGCCTGCTGCTGTGCGCTGGTCAGCACCACCCCGTAGCGGCTGAGCGCCCCGACGTTGCCGGTGATCGCCCGGCCGACCAGGATCGCCGATTGCTCCAGGTCGACGTTGGTCCTGCCCTGGCGGCGGTTCGCCTCGGCCAGGTCCTGCACGCGGGGAATGAGCTCCCCAATCTGTTCTGCTGTCAGCCGGAAGGTCGCGAGCTGTGCCTGTGCTGCGATCGTCTGTTCATCGCCGAATCGGGTCACCCGCTGCCGCTCAGCGGCCAGGTCCTTCAGCGCCTGGATCTGCTCCTGCGTCGCGCCCGCGCCGTTCCGGATCGCGGTCTCGAGGCGGGCCTCCGCATTCGCTTGGGTCGAGGCCGCCGTGGTCCAGTTGCGTACGCTGGCAATGACCGATGTCACCGCTGCGGCGACCGCGAAGTAGCCAAGGCGAATCTGCCCGATCTTCGCGAACAGGCTGCCCAGGCTCGACTGCTGGCGCCGGTTGGCGGCCTCGATCCTGGCGCCGGCCTGCTCCGCGTCGGTCGCGCTCTGATTGAAAGCCCCGCCGATCCGCCGGAGGACTTCCGTCGTCCCGTCCCGCAGCCGGTACAGTGTTTCGACTACGCGATTACTCACAGTCCGGCCCTCCTGAATGCGCGGTCTTCCTCCCGTCGCAGCTCCGGTACTACGCGCTCCTGAAAGGCTGCGGCCCCACGCTTCCGGACCTCCGGGTCATCAGCCATGGTGGGGATGCCTGGCCCGAACCGTTTCTTGATCGGCAGGCGCTGCGGGCCCTTGCGGGTGAAGCCGTGGCCGCCGATGCGGCCGATGATGAAACCGGACCGGAGCTTTACCAAGCGGCCGCGGCGCACACTGAACACAAGGCCGCGCCGGTCTTGGCGCAACCCGAAGTCGCGTAGCGGGATGCCGCGCGGGCCGATCACCCGCTCTGTGAGCGTGTCGCCGGACACGGATTCCTTGAACAGCGCCCGAATCGGCCGGACCGAACTGAATGCGGTCTGCCTCACGTTGAAGGCGCCGATGATTTCTCGGGTCTTCGCCCGGGCGGCTTCCCCGCCGGCCCGCTTCAGGGCGCGGCGCTGGCCTTGCTGTAGGAAACCCTCGAGCCGCTGATGCTTTCTGGCGTGCGCGAATACTGCGTCGGCGATGATGGTCTTAGCCATTGGTGAATAAGTCCTTTTGACGGGCATCGGCGCCCGGCGGGCCGGGGCGCCAGAAACGGATCGGCCCGGCGGCTGCAGCGCCTTCGGCCTGCATGGCAGCGGCCAGCTCGTGGATCGACGGCGCGGCCAGGCCGCGCTCCAGTAGTGCGCTCCGATGGGCAGCGGCTTGGCGGTAGGCCAGCACGTCGCCCAGCGTGTACAAGACGTATTTGCCCGACCGGCCTCGTTCTGGCACCTGCCACCTGCCGAAGCCGGAATCTGAGCAGCCCAGCAGCTCGCAGACCTCGGCTCGGGAGAAGACGGGCACGAGGTCGGGCGCCGGGGCGCAATCGTCGGGCAGGTCGACCAGCGCCAGCGCCAGTGCGCGGCGCCGGTGCCACGGGTGATCAGAATCCCGCTCGACGTTCAGCGGGCGCGGGCCGGCCATGTGGTCGGCATAGGCGTCGAGGTTGCCGTCGAACTGCTCTTCAAGAATCCGCCGGCCGGGCGCCGTGTTCAACAACACCACCACCACCCCCTAGAAACGGCCAGTAAATAGCGAGAAAACGCGCCTCTCCGCACCCGCACGGCTCGGCCGGTCCGGAAGGACCCGGCGTCGAGGTAAAGGAGGCCAGCCCGGCGAACCGGGCCGGCCGTCGCCGCGTTGGCCGGTGCGGCGCCCGGCTTCAACCCCGCACACAATCGTGCGGATCCCACGTTCACCGACGGCCACCCGCCGCCAGCTGAACTCGCTTCATTCATTCTCAGGCCCTTCGTCTGGCTGCGCATCCGGCTGGGGCTGGGGCTCCGGCTCGTCCTCGGGATCCGCGTCGTCTCCCGCCCGGCGCTTGCGGCTGAACTTGCCGCCCGCGTACAGATTGAATCCCAGGCCAATATCCACGATGCGCGCTCAGTCGGCAGCCGCGGCCTGATCACTACTGCCGCGCCGACGGCGGGCGTAGACCTGGTCCGGATCAGGCAACACTGCGGCGACGCTGCCCAGCTCTACCGGCCCGGCTGGCTTGGCGACTGCCTGCTGGCGTCGACGAGAGTAAATATCGCGGCTGTCTAGCTGCTCAAACTGGCATGTAGTTGGGGAGACCATGGACAGTGCCTTCTTCTCTGGCGCGCGACGTTCGGTCAGCTTCACGTTCGGCGCGCGGCCATTGATGCGCAGCGCGGCCAGCAGATTGCGGCCTGTGGTCACACCATCGGCCAGGCCGTGGGCAACCATTTCGGGTCCGGTGAATAGGCCCGCCTCAGTCTGCCTTACCGCCTCAGGCTTCAGGCTTCGGTAGTCTGCGACTGCCGAGACGAAAGCCGCATACACAGAATCGACGCGCGCCTGCAGCTTTTCCCGGTCAGTGTCAGATAGCGCGCGCCAGGGGCTGCCCAGCGTCTTGTCTGCGCCGGCGTAGATGTGCGTCACGACCATGCCCGCTTTTTCCGCTGCCCCGCTGTGGTCCATGTGGGTCAGCGCGACGCCGATACTGCCGCCGTGGCTGCTGTTGGCGATCCAGACCTTTCGGGCGGCTGCAGCGATCCAGTAGGCCGCGCTCGCGCCATAGCCGTCGATCATGGCGTAGACCGGCTTGGACTGGTCCAGCGCCCGGATCTGCGCCGCAAGATCATCGACGCCGCTGGCCTCTCCGCCGTAGCTGTCGATATCGAGCAAGATGGATCTGATCCTGCTGTCTGCTTTCGCCTTGTCCAGCTTGCCGGCCAGCGCCTCATAGCTGGTCAGCCCGCTGGCCGCATCCATGTAGCCGCCTCTGGTTACCAGTGTGCCTGTGACCGGAATGATCGCTACGCCTCCGTCGACGAAGTAGCCCCGTTGCTTATCCCATGCGCCGGCGCCCCAGGCGCCAGTACCGGCGGCCTGGATCGCTGCAGCATCCGGCTCGGCCGCTTCAATCTCCAGCCGGTCACGCAGCGCCCAGGCGATGGCGTTCACTTTCGCCGGGGCCAGCAGCAGCGGCGTGTCGAACAACCTGGAAGCGATGCTGGCCGGGCTGAGCTTGCTCACAGCGCGGCCCTCAGCAGGATTCCAGCGGCCTTCAGCTGCAGCCGTGCCGCTTCGCGCTGGGGGTCGGTGATTCCGGCCGGCCAGACCAGTTCGCCCGCGTTGACCTCGGCCGCCCTGGCGATGATCACGGCGCGTTCCGGATCCTCGGTCAGCGCGACGTGTCCCCACAGGACCGCCACCGCCGTTTCAGTGCCGTCCGTGGCCTCGGGCGCCAGTTCGACGTAATGGCCGCTGGCATTCAGCGCCAGGACGGTGCCGGCCGCCAAGTGATCGCCAGGCGTGCCGGTGACGGTGACTTGTTCCCGGCTTCTGGTGCCGTTGGCTTCGGAGACAATGAATCCGCCGTTGCCGAGCTGTTCGTGAAGCATGCTCATGTGGTCGTTTCCTTCAGTGCGATCGGTTCGGACAAGATGACCTCGGGGCGCGCATCAGCCCGGCGATGTACCAGCCAGCCCTCATCCTCCAGCTTCTCGATCTCGCGTTCCTCGTCGATCTCCAGCGCGAGAAGCTTTGCCTGGAGCTTCCGGGCCAGCGCGGGCCGTTCAGCCAGCGGCGGGCCGGGGTCGGGGCAGTGCTCTGCCACCAAGCGCAGCAGGTTGTGCCTCAGCTCGGCAGGCGCCAAGTTCGCTAGCAATGTCAGGACGCGGTCCATCAAATTGAAGGCCGCAGGCGCCTGCCCTCCGAAGTCCCAGCTCGGGCTGGCCGCGGCCGGCGCGGCGCCGGGCGATGCGAAGTCAAGCGCCAGCATGCGGCCCGTGGCGAGGTACTGTTTGCGGCTCAGCCAGTCGTCGATACGCGCCTCTACGTCAGCGAGCGGCAGCGGCGCATGGTCCAATCGCGCCAGCTCCGCGCGGGTCTCTTCGATCCTGGCGCGGATCGCTTGAACCGGCTTCATCGCTTTGTCATTGCTGGCCAGGAATTTCATCGGCTCACCCTGAAGTCGTTGGGCATGAAGTCGTCGCGCGAATCAATGCCGAGATGGCGCTCAAGGGCGTTGACTGTCGTGCCGACCGGGTTCAGATCGGCGGCTACCTCTTCGCGCTCCGAGACAGCTTCATCGAACAGCTGCTGAACCGTTTCCAGTGCCTGGCGCGCTTGCTCGACGGCGCGTTCGTGAAAGGCCCGTGCCGACTCATCGTACGGATAGGGCTTGGGTTCGGTTTCGATGGCGACCAGTTCACGCTGCGCGCGGGCGCGGTCCACCGCCAGCCGCTGAATCCGCTCGTCGATTTCCTGATGCTGTGCTCGCAGTGCAGCGCGAACTCGGCGAAGCCGCGCCAGCTTGTCAGGAATCGGCCGGAACGAGCCGCCGGCCGGGCTTTGCATGTCCATCATCACTCCGTTCGTTTTGTCCATGGTGGCATGATGCAGTCCGGTCCATGGTCGAACCGGACGGTCCCCGTATTTCGTAGAAGCGCGACCGAGAGACCAGCGGGCCAAGCGCCAAGGCGCGGACCAGATACTGCTCGTGCTCCTTGAGCGCTGGCCATGACCGCGGCCGGTCGGGATCTATCTCGCCAGCGATGAGGCGCCGCTCGACAAGCTCGGCCTCGCGTGCCAGGCGGTCGTAGCCAACATTCCCGAGCGCATCACGGGCCATGAGCAGGTACAAATCGCGCTGATCTCGTTCTTCTGCAGTCATTCCGGGTGTCAGCGCCTGGTCCAGGCTCTCGCCGTCCACCGCCAAGCGCGCCGCTTTGATCAGCCGCCGGCGCCACACTTCCGGGAGCGCGGGTTGCTCCAGCGCTGCGAGAAGGGAACGGAGGGCCAGTCGGCGGTTCATGCGCGTTGCAAGCGCTCCAGGCTTACGATCTGCGGGTTGTCACGTTGCGGCGCTCGATCTCGGCGACCGCACGGTCGATGACTTGCTGAAGCTGACCATCAAAACCGCGCACCACCACCGCCGCGTTCGGGTGCAATTCGCGCACCACTTCTTTGAGTGATGCCACCAGGCCCGGCAGCGCCCGCCGAAGCCCTCCGACAAGCACCGCCGGCGGCTGGCGGATGATGAAGGGCTCCTGGCCCGCCAGCTTCCAGACGGCCCGAATGCGGCCGGCCAGGTCGGGCTCATGGTCCAGAACCACGGTCAGCAACCGCCCGGGTGCGTCCTGGATTTCTTCTAGCAGTTCGCGATCAGACTTCATGCGGCCTGTTACGTCATTCATCTGTTCCATCCTCAGTAATCCAGTGATAGGCCAACTGATTGAAGGCGGCATCAAGACTCGGGTATTCGAGATCAGCCTGCAAAAACTCCAGGACAATGGCGTCGACTTGCTCAACTTGTTCATCAGCGAGCGGCTTGTTGTCACCGATGAAGCGTCGCAGCTGGGCGAGATATGCCCACCAGTCAGGTTCGTCAATTTGACTGATTGAAATTGCGCGTCGGGCGTGTGGCGGTGCCGGAACGGCAACGCGACGCGCACCTTCAGGTGAATATCTTTCACTTGACTCGTGCGGATGCAGGAGCGGCTTCCCGGCCGCATCTCTTAAACCCTTATGGGTAATTTCTTTGTGTGACCCACAGGACATGTTTTCAGGGTCGATTGGTGTCCCAGCGGTCACGTTTGCCGCTAGTGACATGTGACCTGTAGGACACGTATCGTGGACGACTCTGTAGTGGAGCCGGCGCCGGTTTTTCTGTCGGTTGGCCTCCAGATACTGCCAACTGATCAGATCGCTCACTCGCTTGTTGACCGTCTCGCGATTGCAGGCGGCCAGCTTCGCGATGGTGTCTTGAGTCGCATAGCAGCCGGCGCCGTTCCTGCCGAAACCGTCGAACCTGGAGATAACCCCCAGCACGGCCAGGTGGGTGCGCGTCAGGCGCGTGTCTGCGAATGCCCGCATCGGGATCGCTCCGAAGTGGCCGGCCATCAGCCGTCATCCCGCCACCGCCCCGTGGTATAATTCACCCCGGAAACGTGACGTGCCAACTCCGCTTCCTTGCCCGCCCTCCACGGCGGGCTTTCTTTTGGCGGTCGCATCAGTTCGACGCTCCAGCCCCAGCCTTCAGGCGTTCCTGCGCTTCCGCGATGTCGCTTTCTGTGTAGTAGTTGCGGCGGCGGATCACGATGGGAGCGGGCAACAACCCGGCCTCGCGCCAGCGCCAGACCGTCATGTCAGAGACACCGCCGAACAGGCGGCGTAATTCAGGTTGCGCGATTAGTCTTTCTGTGCTCACTGTTTGGCCTCACGTTAGGACGTGAAGCAATTAGAGCGGCCGACCCCGCTCGGTTGCATTCCGAGATTCCGGGGCGGATTTCTGGAATTTAGATCAGGCCCTCAATATCGCCTAGCTTGATCTTCTGGTATTCCTCGCTGCGCAGCCCGCTGGCGAGCCAGTCCGAGCCGTTCAGCCACTTGTAGTGCGCGTCCCGAAATGATGATGCATCGCCTAGGCGCCAGCCTTTCCTCTTCGCGACAGCCGCAGCCACTTCGAATACGGTCAGGCGGCCGTCCATTCGTATTGCCTTCCCATTGATGCCCAGGTCCAGCAGGTCCAGGACGATCCACGCTCGCGCGCGGTCGCGCTCCTCGGAGGTCGCGTCGCCGCGCTTCCGTTGGCCCGGTTTCGGCTGGTTCGCTTCAATGACGCCATCTACGAATCTCCGCAGCAGGTCGGCGCCGGCCAGTTTCTGGCGTCGCCTGCTGGGTCCGCAGTCCCGATACAGCTCCGCGTACAGGCAGTGCGCGGCCAGCAGGATCTCACTCGCGTCGACTGCGCTCGGGGCTGGCAGACGGTCGCGATACCGGGCCGCGATGCGCTCAAGCTCGACTGCGGCGGCCAGTTGCTCGTCGTGTTCGGTGAATTCGACGCGCGGCAAGTCGATCGGCGCCAGGTACTGAGCGCCGTGCTCGTCCATCCGCCAGCACAGGCCCGGCCAGGGTCCGGCGTCGCCATCCTTGACGGTCATGGCGCGACCCTCCGCAACGGCACCACAACCGGCGCCAGGCCATCCAGGATGCGCCCCAGCTCGCCATCCCATGCTCGCAGCGCCTCGGCAACATGCGGGCGGTAGTCGGCGAAGTCGTAGTGGGCGCGCACACCGCTGATGCTGTGGTTCAGAACGCGCTCGGCTGTGTCAGGCGATACGCCAGCCCAGCCTGTGAGGCCAGTTCTGACCGTTCTTCGCAAGTCGTGGGCGGTCCAGTGCGGCATATCAGGCGTCACGCCAAGCTCAGCGGCCGCCAGCTTCAGCTTGGGCCGGATATGGCGGGCCAGAGCGCCGGACCAGGTGTCCGACCGAATGCCGGTCTTCCCGCTGGCCGTAAACACGTAGTCGCCGATCCTCAGGCAGGTATCGAGCAAGCCGCGCGCGTGGCCGGCCAGGTAGATGTCGATCCGCTGGCCGGTCTTCGTCTCGGTGTTGCTCCAGTAGTCGCCATCGATGGCCGACCATTTCAGCGACCCGACTTCCCCTATGCGCTGGCCAGTGCATAGGGCGAATCGCAGGGCGTGGCCGTAGGGGTAGGACGCCAGTTCGGCCGCGCGCCAGACCAGGCGGATCTCGGATCGGCTCAGGGTGCGCTTGCGACGGCTGGGGCGCGCTGGCGTCTTGAGCGTGGCTGCAGGGTTGTGCTCGAGGTCGTGGCGGTCGCTGGCGTAGGCGAACAGCTGGCGGAGGATGACGGCGGTACGGTTGGCCTGCGCTGCTGATCGTGCCTTGACGCGGTCCATGTGCTGAATAAGTTCGCCTCGCTTGATCTGGTTCACCAGCCGGCCGGCGAATGCCTGTTCGAACTCTGCCAGCGGCGCCTGGTAATCGCGCCGGGTCCGGGCTGCCAGGGCAGGGAAGTGCACAGCGCGCCAGTCGCTGATGACGCGCTCCAACAGCAGCGCCTGGTCGGCTTCGCGCTGCTCTTGCCGGGCCGCCTCACGGCGCGCCTGCTCCGCCTGCGGATGCTTGCCATCAACAATGGCCTGCTCCAGGTCTGCGACGGCCTCACGCGCGTCCTTGATCGTCATCGAAGGCCACCGCCCCAGCTTGATCCTGTGCAGCTTGCCGTCGACGCGCCGGAGGTAATTCCAGACACCGCCGCGCGGGCCGATCCTGAAAACCAGGCCAGTCGTGAGGGTGTCCCGGTAGTCGATTTGGCGGGGGTGCGGCTTGTTCAGCAGCGCCTCGATTCCGCGTTGCGTGACCTTCAATGCTGGCATGCGTGGGCCTTCTAGGTGCTTGACTAGGTAACTTTTGTCATGTTACCTTGAGTTACCTAGCGTTATCAAGGGTTAGTAGGTAGGCCGATCAAATCCAGCCTTGAAAGGGATTTGAACGGTATCAGGTTAGAACGAGTTTTGCGAAAATGGCGTATTCGTAATGCGTGGGTCGGGAGTTCGAATCTCTTCACCGGCACCAATATATTTCCAATCGAATGCGCTGACCGAAGCCCCCGCGCTTCGGTCAGCCCCATTCGAACTCCCGACCGAACAATCAGTTCGACCCGAGCGCCGCAGGCGCGAGCTCGCCGGCGCGTCAGCGGCGGCAATCTCTTTACCGGCACGATTACTTGACCAGGCGAATGTGCTGACCGAAGCCCCCGTGCTTCGGTCAGCCGCATTCGAACTCCCGACCGAACAATCAGTTCGACCCGAGCGCCGCAGGCGCGAGTTCGCCGGCGCGTCAGCGGCGGCAATCTCTTCACCGGCACCAATTTTCCCCTGATCGACGAGGCTAACCGACGCCAAAGCGCTTCGGTCAGCCCCCTTCGAACACCCAGAGGTCCTGTCCTTCCTGAAGACGGTGGAAAAAGAGACGCCTGCCGAATTGGATCTTCACTTGATCGTCGACAACTACGCCACACACAAACACCAGAAAATCAGAAATTGGCTCAAGCGAAACAAGCGGGTGCATCTGCATTTCATTCCGACCAGCTCATCGTGGTTGAACTTGGTCGAGCGATTCTTTGGGCTGATCACCGAAAAACAAATCAGACGTGGTGTCTTTACCTCAGTCAAAGAACTGGAAACAGCAATCTATGAATTTATCGAATCGCACAATGCCAATAGCAAGCCGTTCGTCTGGACCAAATCAACCAATGACATTCTGGCGAAGGTCGGCCGGGCACGTGAGGCCCTCCTATCTCATTAATCAATTTCCGACACTACACTAGAACCCGCGACCTCCTCCTCCCCCGCCTGATCTCCGGCAAGCTGTCCGTCGAAGATCTGGACATCCCGTTCCCGCCCAGCATGGAGGACGCCGCTTGAGTTTCGATCTGCCTGGTCCCGCTCTGTCGTAGTCCGGCTTGGCATCCGAGCCAGCCTCAGGATACAATTGGCCGTCGATTGAGGATGCAAATGGACGATGGCTTAGGAGGCAAATGGACGGGCAATGAGTGCGCAATCGGACGGCCGCTATCTCCACCGGCACATGACGCCGGCGCTGGACGAGGCACTGGGCGACACGCCGGTGGTGTGTCTGCTGGGTCCGCGCCAGTGCGGCAAGTCGACCCTGGCCCGCCAGAGCCAGCCCGGGCGCGCCTACGTCACGCTGGATGAGCGCAACTACCTGGATCTGGCCCGCCAGGACCCGGAGGGCTTTCTCGACGGGTTGCCGAACCCGGTCACGATCGACGAGATCCAGCGCGTGCCGGAACTCACCCTGGCCATCAAGCGAAGCGTTGATCGCGACCGCCAGGCCGGGCGCTTTCTGCTGACCGGCTCGGCCAATCTGCTGCAACTGCCGCGACTGGCCGATTCTCTGGCCGGACGGATGGAGTGTCTGTACCTGCAACCGCTGACCGAGGCTGAAAAGGAAGGCGCGGCGGGCGATTTCCTTCAGCGTTGGCTGGACGGCGCGCTGGAACCGGAGTTGCCCGGCGAAAGCAATCGAGACAGACTGAGCCTGCCGCAACGCCTGGTGGCCGGCGGTTACCCCGAGGCCTGCTTTCGCCAACCGCAGCGCGCCCGGCGCTGGCAGCGTCAGTACCTGCAATCCATCATCGAGCGCGACATACACGATGTCGCCGAGGTCAAGGATGGTGCTGACGTGGCGCAGTTGCTTGAGTACCTGGCTCATCAAACCGCCTCGCTGCTGAATGTCTCGGCAACCGCTAACGCACTGGGCCATGTGCGCAAGACTGTGGAACGCTACCTTGAGATTCTGGAACGCCTGTTTCTGGTCCGACGGCTACCGGCCTGGCATTCGAACCATGCCAAGCGGCTGGTGAAATCGCCCAAGGTTCATCTGTGCGACAGTGGTCTGGCCGCCGCGCTGGCCGACCTGCGCCCGGAACAGTGGAACCCGGAGCGCAAGCGCTTTGGCCATTTGCTGGAATCCTTCGTCGTTCAGCAGTTCGTCGCCATGGGCGGCTGGACTGACATCGAGTCGCGCTTCTGGCACTATCGGGACAAGGATCAGGTCGAGGTCGATCTGGTCATCGAGGTCGGCAGCAAGGTCTGGGGCGTAGAGGTGAAGGCAGCAGCGAGCGTGAACGCCAGCGATGGCCAGGGCCTGCAACGGATAGCCCAGATTGCCGGCCGCCGTTTTCAAGGCGGGCTGGTGCTCTACGATGGCGAGGCCGTGCTGCCCATCGACCGCGAGCGCAATATCCTGGCCGCGCCGCTGAAGAAACTCTGGGGGGACTGATCGGCTTGCCCGCAATCGTTACCGAAGACCAGATTGAACAGGGCATCGTTCAGCGCCTGCAGCATCTGTACGGCTACCATGCGCTGGATTGCAACACGGCCGATCCGGAGGACCTCAACGATGGCTCCAAGCGCCGGCACAAACGAGACGTCGTCCTCCACGACCGCCTGAAACGCGCGGCCGTGGCGCTGAACCCCGGCACCCCTGAGTCGGCCATTGATGATGCAGTCAAGCAGATCTGCGATCGCCGCCAGGCCATGGCCATGGTCGCGGCCAATCGCGAACTCGACCAGCTGATTCGTGACGGTGTGCGGGTGGAGTTTCGTGATGAGCAAGGGCGCAATCGCACCGAGCGGGTGCGGGTGATCGACTTTACCGACCCGGCCAGTCCGCACAATCACTTTCTGGTCGTGACCCAGCTGTGGGTGCAAAGCACGGGCACCGCCGCCCGCGCCCGCTATCGCCGACCGGATGTGCTGCTGTACGTCAACGGCTTGCCGCTGGTGTTCATCGAACTGAAGAACTCGAACATCAAGCTGCGCACGGCTTTTGACGACAACCTGAGCAACTACAAGGCCGACATCCCCCAGCTCTTTCTGCCCAACGCGCTGTGCGTGCTGTCGAACGGCATCGAAACGCGCGTCGGCAGTCTGACGGCTGAGTGGGAGCATTTTTTCCACTGGCTGCGCCCGGATGACGAGACCGAAAAGATCCGGCGCGAGCAGATCCGCGCCGACGGCACCAGCGCCGAGCGCTTCCTGTCAGGGCTGTGCCGCAAGGACCGGCTGCTGGACTACGTCGAAAACTTCGTCATTTTCTACCGCGATGGCCAGAAGGTCGTCGCCCAGAACCATCAGTTCATTGGCGTCAACAAGGGCTTCGACAAGTTCCTGCGCCGTGATGAGTATCGCGGCAAGCTGGGCGTGTTCTGGCACACTCAAGGGTCGGGCAAAAGCTTTTCGATGATCTTCTATGCCCGCAAGATCTTCCGCAAATGCCGGGGCAATTACAGCTTCGTGGTCGTCACCGACCGCGAGGACCGGGACGGGCAGATCTACCACAACTTCCTGAATACCGGCACGGTCCGCGAGGCCGAGGCCGTCCAGCCGCGCGATAGCGAACAAATGCGCAAGTTCCTGGGCCAGAACAAGCGCATGGTGTTCACCCTGATTCAGAAATTTCGCTGGCCCAAGGGCAATGCCTGCCCGCTGCTGTCGGCTCGCGACGACATCATCGTGATTGTTGATGAAGCCCACCGCACCCAGCAAAAGACCCTGGCCGAGAACATGCGCGCCGGCCTGCCCAATGCCCAGTACCTGGCCTTCACCGGCACGCCGCTGCTGGGCCGGGAGCGCAAGACCAACGAGTGGTTCGGAGATTATCAATACTTGCATAAGTAAAGCCTCATAGGTTGCACTATGGCGCGTGACAGGACGAAGCAAGATTGATGCACGGAAGTTGCCGCCCAAGGCTCAAGAGTTGCTGCGGCGCTCGGCAATGGAACGGGTTGATGCCGGGGAAAGCCCAGAAGCGGTTGCAGCTGGCATTGGTGTCAACCGTCGTACGATCTACAAGTGGATTTCGGCCTATCACTATTACGGGGAAGATTCTTTCGTCACGGGCAAGCGGTCGGGCCGGCCAGCGAAGCTGGACGGAAAGCAGCTCGAAAAGCTGTCGAAAATCATTCGTGAGAAAAATCCCCTGCAGATGAAATTCGAGTATGCCTTGTGGACTATTCCCATGATTCGTCGCTTGATCCGGGAACAGTTCGATGTAGGCTTGAGCGAGGTCTCGGTCGGACGTCTGTTGCGACGCCTGGGATTCACCCCTCAGCGCCCCTTGTACCGGGCCTGGCAACAGGATAAAGCGCTGGTCGAGCAGTGGCGCGACAAGGAGTTTCCCAAGCTGACCCGCCGGGCCAAGCGCGAGAACGCTCTGATTTTCTTTGCCGACGAGTCCGGCATCCGCTCAGACCACCATGCCGGACGAACCGGGGCCCCGAAGGGCCAGACCCCGGTGGTCGAAGCCACAGGTGCACGGTTTTCCCTGAATATGATTTCAGCCATCACCAATCGAGGCGACTTTCGCTTCATGACGGTCGACGGTACCGTTACCGCCACCGTATTTCGGGACTTTCTCAAACGTCTCATCCAAGGCATGGATCGAAAGATATATCTGGTGGTTGACGACCATCCCGCGCACAAAGCCAAACTGGTCAGGACCTTTGTCGAGGAGAACCAAGACCGTATCGAGTTGGTCATCCTTCCGCCGTACTCACCAGAACTCAATCCCGATTAACTCGTTTGGGGCCATGTCAAGCAGCGCGTCGGCAAGAAGGCAGTCAAGACCAAAGAAGAGTTGATCAGCGTCGTCAACACGGCATTGTGCAGCTTGCAGAAACTGCCGAATACAGTGGCAGCATTCTTTCGCACTCCAACCTGTGCCTATGCCGCTTCATGAGGCTTTAGTTTCGTAGCTTTTAAAAAGGGCCTATCCGAGTCTCGCAACGGATCTCAGGCTTGATCCCGTCCGATTTGAGAGGTCATGGGGCCTCCTGTAAAGTTTTGTTTTCGCGAACAAACAACACAGGAGTGAGTCCCCATGACCGCCTTCAAGCTTATCGCAAAGCTGCTCAAGTTCAAGGGTTTCCGGTGCGCAGGCCTGGCTTTTCGGCGTTGCAACCGGCTTGATGTGCTGGTCAAGCCCTACAAGAATGGTTGCCGCTGCCCAGAGTGCGGCCGGCGGGGCACAATCGTTCGGCAGCGACCTGAGCCCCGCTATCGGCGCGACATTCCGGTCGGGCCTTGGTCGATCTGGCTGATGTACTGGCCGCGCGAGATCCACTGCGATACCCACGGACGGGTGACTGAGCGACTGCCTTGGGCCGAAGCGGGTAGCCGTGTGAGTCACCGATTTGAGTACCTGATGCTGCGCTACTGTCAGATCATGCCGCAGAAAGCGGCGGCCCAGCTGCTGCGCATGCCAGCCTCGACACTCTCAGACCTGCTGCATCGCACCATTGGCCGGCTGCGCGAGGGGCATCGCATCCGTGGTCTCAAGACTATCGGCGTCGATGAAATCTCCTATCACAAGGGTCACAAGTACGCCACCTTGGTCTACGATCTGGAACGTTCCTGCGTGGTCTGGATCGGCCAGGGAAAG
>JBJHCC010000043.1:0-32298 GCA_050485825.1 Gammaproteobacteria bacterium | reverse complement strand
AGGAGCGGTTCTCCCATGATGGCCGCAATCGCCTGACCCCTGACCGAGGCGCGGCAGGGCACGGGCGCCTGGAGCGCACAGCAGCGCCTGCGCTACGACGTCTCGGGCAATATCCTGTGCAAGTCCGACGTGCCGGGCAGCACCGTCAACTGCAGCCAGATCAGCCACCAGAATTACAGCTGCCTTGCCCAAGCTGATTTACGACGCACAACTGGCCCACATCTTGCTCTCGAAAGTGCTGGCGATGGACGAGACGCCGATCAAGGCCGGGCGCGGCAAGCCTGGCAAGATGAAGCAGGCGTGGTTCTGGCCGGTGTAAGGGCAAGAGGATGAGGTCTGCTGCATCTACTAAGACATTCATATTCAAAGCCACATTCAGCTTGTCTCTGTGGGCGTGCGTGGCAAGGCGCCGGCACGCCGGTGTAGCCACCCTGCATCAAGTGCCGCGCTTGCCGTGATAATTGCAGCCCACGGACGCCCGCAGGCCAGCCCGAAGGGAACCCCTGACACGTCCGCCTGCGGCGTTACGCTTGCTTGACGTCGCGCAACCATGCCTGCGCAAGCGTGCCTTGCAGGCGAACGTGTCAGGGGTTCTGAATGTGGCTTTGAATATGAATGTCTTAGTATGCGCCCTCCCGAGGCAGCAAAGTGGTCACCGAAGCGCTGGGCGAGTACTTCGATGGCAGGTTGGTGAATGACGGGCACTCGGCCTGTACCTGCTGTGCAGACAAACGATCGGCGGTGACCCTCGCCAACGGCTGGGCACATGCCCGGCGCAAGTTCGATGCGGCCCTGAAAGCGGACACGAAGGCCGCCAATCAGGCACTGGCCCTGATCGGCCAGCTTTACGAAATCGAAGAAGGCATCCGCAAAAGGCAGCTGAATGGCGAGCAAAAGCTGGACTGGCGAGCCAAGCACAGCGTGCCCATCGTGAAGAGTTTCTGGGCCTGGTGTGATCAGCAGCGCCAGCGGATGGACCTGGCCAAGTCCAGTCCACTGCTCAAGGCGCTGGGCTATGTGAACCGACGTCAGGCCGCCCTGGAGGTGTTCCTGAGTGATCGGGATGTCGGCATTGATACCAAGCATCTGGAACGCGCCCCGCGACCGATCCCGATGGGTCGAAAGAACTGGTTGTTCAGCTGGACCGAGGTCGGCGCGCGCCATATCGGCGAGATCCAGAGCTCGCTGGTCACCTGCCGGCCGCATGAGGTCAGTCCCTAATCCTATAGGGTCGGCGTGCTGCAGCGGGTCAGCCAGCATCCGGCCAGCCGTGCCGGTGAGCTGACGCCAGAGGCCTGGAAAGAGAGGTTCGCAGCAAACCCACTGGTATCAGACCTGCAAAGGCTCGGTCAATAACGGTCTCGAATGACCGGTTACCCTTTGGCCAGCTTCAGCCGGGCCTCGTTGATCAGCGCCGTGGTGTTCAGGGTGTCGTCGCCGTGCCAGCCGAGCCGGTGGCCCAGCGCGATGTCGCGGAGCTGCGGATACAGCATCCGGTGCAGACGCTGGTCGGCACTGCCATCGCCGGCCGCGGCGGCTTTCAGCAGCTCGGTGATCTCCATATCAGCCATTGTGCCAGTGGCACCGCAGGAGCGAAAGCCTGGCCCGCGTGGCAGAAAACCGGGCCTGACCCCGAACGTTGGGCCAGATACCCTTCGATGAGAAAACGGATCATGGCTCGAATCTTCGATCGATCGTCGCCGGCTTGCTGGGTTTTGCCGATGCTGGCCGTACTGTTGTCGCCGCTGCTCGCAGCCGAGCCGCCTGAGTCCCGCTCCGCCGCGCCTATCGAAGCGACACCGGACGGGGCGACGGTGTTTCGGGTAGGTGTCGGGACGGGCTGCACCCATAGCTCGATCCAGGGCGCGATCAATGCCGTTTCTTCTGCCGACGACGCTGTCATTCGCGTCAACATCGGAAGCTATACGCAGGCAGTCCAGATCAACGACCGGCGCATCCACCTTGTCGGAGGCTTTGCGAACTGCGCTGCGAGCTTCCCAACCGGCACTTCAACGATCCTCGCGCCCGCGGGCACCCGGCCGCTGACGGTTACCGTGGGTTCGGCGTCCAGGTTTGTCCGGATTTCCAACTTCAACCTGGGTGGTGGCGATCCAGGGAGCCTGGATATCGGTGGCGGATTGCTGGCCACAGCCAGCACAGCCGAACTCGCGCTGGACCTGAATAACGTCTACATCGAAGCCAACCTGGCCGGGAACGGCGGTGGAATCGGCTTGCGCACGTTCTCGGCCTCGGGAAAGACGGTGCTGCGCCTGGGCAGCGGAACGCTGGTCAACAATAACGATGCCGCGGCCGATGGCGGCGGCGTCTGGTGTGGCGGCCCGGGCAGCAACGATCTCTGGCTGGTCGATGCGGTGATTCGAAACAATGTGGCGGGGGCTGCCGGCGGCGATAACGCGCGAGGCGGCGGCATTTTCGCGGACAACTGCCTGGTCCGCTGGAACGGCGCCCCGTACAACCTGCCGGATGCACCCAGCGTGCGCAATAATCGCAGTTACGGCGCCGGCGGCGGTATCTACGCGCGCAATGGTTCGGTGCTGAATTTGCGCTCCGCGTTCGCGCTTGATCTGGTCGCGACCAGCCTGGCACCGATTCGAATCGCTGACAATCAGGCGATCGGACCAGCCGGCAATCTCGGCGCGGGTCGGGGCGGTGGCATTTTGGTGGACAACTCCAGCCTCAATGCGCACGGGGTCTGGATCGAGGGCAATACTGCGACCGGCAACGGCGGCGGCGTGCATGCCAGAGGCGGCAGTCAGGTCCGGATTGATCGCGACATGACCGATACCAGCGCAACGATCAATCCTGTCGCTGTTTGCCACACGCCAGCAGATTGCTCGCGGATCAGCCGCAACACGGCCGCCGATACCGGCGGCGCAATTTTTCTGACCGAAAGCGGCACTCAGGCCATCATCGAGCAGACCATCGTTCGCGACAATTCGGCCCAGGCCGGTACCGGCGCCAGTCTGTTTGCCCAGACCGGCTCGACGCTGACCCTGATCAGTTCGCTGCTCTACAACGGCAACCCGCCCAACGGCATTCCGAACTATGTGTTCTGGGTCGGCAACAGCGCCTTCGTCAATCTGTTCTGGTCGACCGTCGTCGACAACGTGCCGGGGTCGGCGGTGTTTCGCTTCGGCGGCTCAAACTCGCTGCTGACCCTGCGCGGCAGCATCATCTACGAGGTCGGCCGTCCGATGGGCCTGGTGTCTGCCGGCAACACGCCGTCGGTCGACAGCGACTGCGTGATCTGGCACAACAACAGTCTGATGAACCCACCCTACAACTTCACCGGCGGAGCCGCCTTTCATCTGGTCGCCAACCCGGCATTCGCCAATCCGGGTGCTCGTGACTACCAGCTGACCCTCGATTCCCCGGCCGTGGACTTCTGCGATCAGTCGGTATTTCCCGGCACGGCGCCGGCCACCGATCTGCTGCTGCGCCCACGCGGCGTCTGGGCCGCGCCGGTGCCCCGCGACGGCCCCTTCGACCTGGGCGCTTATGAACTGACCCCTGACGGGCTATTCTCGGACCGTTTCGAGTAGCCTTCAGGTGCTTCTGAGGGCTGGCCCCGGGGCCGCCCGCCCGGCCAGAAGCGCATCTGCCGATTGATCAAAAAGCAAACGGCAGCCTGAGTCTCAGGCTGCCGTTGTCGTGTTCAGGGTGGTGGGCGATGCTGGGTTCGAACCAGCGACCCCTGCCGTGTGAAGACAGTGCTCTCCCGCTGAGCTAATCGCCCCTGCCAAACCGGGTATGATAGTGCGATCGATCGCTGTTGGCAAACGGGGGCGGGCGGCGAATCAACCCGGATCATGAGTCGTCCGGGCTTATGGGTGCCGAATGCTGTTCCGGATTGTTCTGCTGCTACTGCTGACTTACCTGGTGCTGGGCGGGATGCTGTTTCTGGCCCAGTCGCGTCTGCTGTTTCTACCCGATGTGGGTGGTCGCGCCATCGTGGCGACGCCGGATCGGATTGGCCTGGACCATGTGCAGGTTGACATCGACACGGCCGACGGCGAGCGTCTGCACGCCTGGTGGTTGCCGCACGGGCAAGCACGCGGCACGCTGCTGTTCAATCACGGCAATGCCGGCAATATCTCCCATCGGATGGACAGCCTGGCGATCTTCCACCGTCTGGGCCTGAATGTCCTGATCTACGACTACCGCGGTTACGGCCAGAGCACCGGGCGTCCGTCCGAGGCCGGCTTGTATGAGGATGCGCGCAGCGCCTGGCGCTGGCTGACCGACACCCAGGGCATTGCACCGGAGTCGGTGATCCTGTTCGGACGCTCGATGGGTGGCGCGATTGCCGCGCGCCTGGCCAGCGAGGTCGATGCCGCCGGCCTGATCGTCGAGTCCGGCTTCAGCTCGGTGCCGGACATCGCCGCCGAGCTGTACTGGTGGTTGCCGGTGCGTCGCCTGGCGCGGATCCAGCTGCCCACTGCGGCCTATGTTGCTGAAGCCGGCATGCCGGTGCTGGTCATCCACAGCCGCGACGACGAGATCGTCCGTTTCAGTCATGCCGAGCGCATTTACGCCGCGGCCGCTGAGCCCAAAACCCTGTGGCCCATCGCCGGCGACCACAACTCGGGTTTTCTGATCGACCGCGAGCGCTACCTGGAAGGCCTGTCGAGGTTTCTCGATCCCTTGCTTTGAGCCTGCATCGACCGACGCGGGTTCAGCGTCGTCGCTGCGCCACGATCCAGGCCGTCAGCCCGATCCCAAGCGCGATCAGCGCAACCACATCGGCGGCCACCACGCGGCCGATTGCCTCGTTGTAGCCGCCCGTCATGGCGGCGATCCAGAGAAAGGACGCGACGCTGATCAAGCCGCCGGCAAAGGCCGCTGCGCGCCAGGCGGGTTTGATTGCCGCCCAGATCATGAAGCCGCCCAGCAGGCCGAACAGCACAGCGCGGTGGCGCAGGAGAATGTCCAGATTCGGGTCGGTGATGGGAACGGCATACAGGGCCAGCAAGCGTTCACCGCCGAGCACCCCGCTGAGCGGCAGCAGGTGAATGACGCCGACCAGAATCAGACTGGCCGAAATGAGGTAGCGCATTGAAAGCTCTCTGCAGGGTCGATTGGTTCAGGCGCGCACGGTCAGCCGGTAGCTTGCGGGGATGACCAGCAAGGTCAGCGCGGTGGCCGCGATCAGGCCGGAGATGATTGCCCAGGCCATTGGCGGCCACAGGGTAGATTGGGTGAAGATCAGCGGTAGCAGGCCGGCGATGGTGGTCGCTGTGGTCAACAGGATGGGTCGAATCCGGCGGGCGACCGCGCCGGCAATGGCCTGCTCCAGGCTGAGGCCGCGCTCGCGATCGCGCTCGATTACATCGATCAGCACGATGGCGTTGTTGACGACGATGCCGATCAGGGCGATCACGCCCAGCATGGCGGTGAAGCTGAACGGCTGGCCGGCGAGAATCAGCCCCGGAATGACGCCGATGGCCGCCAGCGGCACGGTCACCAGGACGATCCCGACCAGGCGGAAGGAATTGAACTGCCAGAGCAGGAATACCAGCAGCAGCAGGACGCCGACGGGCAGGGTCTGAAACACCGCCGAGTTGGCGCTGTCGGCCTCGGCGGCAGCGCCGCCCAGTTGCAGGCGTACCCCCTCGGGCAAGGCCAGTGCGCGCAGCCGCGGCATGGCCAGAGCGAGGACGTCGCCGTAGGTCAGGCCCTCGGCGGTTTCGGCCAGCACCGCGGTCATCCGTTCCAGGTCGCGGTGCTCAATGACCGAGGGCTCGAGGCTGATGCGGGTGCGAACGAAGACATCCAGCGGTACCAGCCCGGCGGCGGCGCGGATGTTCAATCCAGCCAGGGCCTGTTCGGGCAGCAGTTCGCCCTCGGGGCTGCGCAGCAGGACCGGCATGGGCTCTCGCCCGGCACGCCAGGTCGAGGCATGGCGGCCGCGGGTGGCGTCGAACAGCGCCTCTGCGATCTCGGCGCGGCTGACGCCGTGGCGCGCGGCCTCGGCGTCGTCGATGTCGAAGTGCAGCGTCGGGGTGCCGTCGCCGAGCCGGTGACGCACATCCAGTGCCCCCGGCGTGGCGCGCAGTTCCCGCATGACCTGCTCGCTGGCGACTGCCAGAGCGGCGCTGTCGCGGCCGAACAGGCGGATCTCGATCGGCGCGTCGGTCGGCGGGCCCTGGCCGAGCCGACGGACGATGACCTGGGCGTCGGGCAACAGCTGCGGGATATGGGTGCGGGTCCAGTGCATCAGTTCCGGCAGGTCGCGGTCGGAGTCGGTCACGGCGACGACGCGAGCCAGGTGCGGTGCGCGCGGAATCTCGATCAGGTTGTAATAGAAGCGTGGCCCGCTGAAGCCGGAAAAATGATGAACCTCGCGCACACTCGGCAAGCCACGGAGCTGGTGGGCGACCATGCCGGCGGCCAGGTCGCTGTGCTCGATGCGGGTGCCTTCGGCGAACTGCAGGTCGACGATCAGCTGGTTGCGGTCGGTGCTGGGAAAGAACTCGCGCTGCATCAGGCCACTCAAGGCCAGGGTCAGTACGATCAGGATGCCGGCGCCAGCGAGGATCCGCAGCGGCGCGTTCAGGGCGATCAGCCCGAGGCGATGGCCGAAGCGATCGAGCCGGCTGCTGTTGCGGGCACCCCCGGGCTTCAGCAAGGCGGCGGCCATGGTCGGGGTGACCAGAATCGCAAACAGGTAGCTGACAGCCAGAATCAGCATCACCATGATCGGAATGGCGCGGGTGAAGTCGGCGGTGTCGCCGCTGGACAGCAGCAGCGGCGTAAAAGCGGCCAGGGTGGTGCCGGTGGCGGCAGCCAGCGGGCCGGCCAGTTCGCGTACCGCGGCCGCCGCGGCCTGGGCGCGCTGTTTGCCGCGATCCAGATGCCACTGCAGGTTCTCGACCATGACGATGGCGTTGTCGACCAGCATGCCCAGCGCGATGACCATGCCGGCCACGGCCATCTGATGCAGGACGCCGCCGCCGATGGCATACACGGCCAGGCCACTGAGCGTGACCAGCGGCAGCAGCGCCGCAACGACCAGGCCGGTGCGTGCACCCATCGCCAGCAACAACACGCCGCCGACGATGATCACGCCGAGCAACAGCGATCGCCCCAGTTCACTCAGGCGGGCGGAGACCCAGTGCGGCTGGTAGAACATCTCGTCGATGCTCAGCGGCGCGTAGTGCGGGCGGAGCTCATCAAGACGATCGCGCAGCTGCTCGCCAAAGCGCACGGCATTGAGCCGGTTCTCAGGGATGACGATGCCCAGCCCGATCGCCGCCTGGCCCTGATACCAGAACCGTTGGTTCAGCGGCTCTTCCGGGCGCAGTCGAACATCGGCCAGTTCGCCGAGCGGGCTGAGCGCGCCGTTGGCTGAGGCTATCGGCAGGGCGGCGAGCGCTTCGATGCTGGCGTGGTCGGTCTGGGCGCGCAGCACCAGATTGCGGTCGCCAGCGCGCAAGCTGCCGCCCGGGATGACCTGGTTGGCGCCGTGGATGGCAGCGGCCAGCTGGCGGTAGTCGAGACCGAGTTCTACCAGGCGCTCGGGGCGGGGTGCGATTTCGAGGACTTCGCCCGGGTCGCCGAACAGATCAATGCGGCCCATGTCAGGAACGCGAAACAGGTCTCTGCGCAGTTGGCGGGCCGCGTCCAGCAGTTCCAGCGGGTCATCGGAGCCGCTGATCGCCAGCACGATGCCGTGGGTATCCATTGAGCGGTCCTGCAACTCGATCGGCCCGGCGCCGGCCGGCAGGCGGCGCTCGGCCCGCTCCAGCGCCATCCGAACACGGTCCCAGACCGCGTCGGTATCGTAGATATGCTTATGCATGCCGACGATCAGGTGAGCCACGCCAAGGCGCGCGGTCCCCCGAATCTCGCGGATCTCGTCGACTCGGGCAAGCTCGTCTTCGACGATATTCAGAATCAGCCGCTCGACCTGCTCGGGGCTGGCGCCAGGCCAGGACACCAGAACATGGGCAAAGCGGTAGGGAAAGAACGGGTCTTCCTGGCGATCCATGCCGAACCAGGCGGCCAGGCCGATCAGCGACAGCAGTGCGACCGTGGCCATGACCAGTCGGGTCCGGCCCAGCGCACCCTCGAGCAGGCTCACGGCAGCACCCGTACGGTTTCACCGTCCAGCAGTTGGCCCTGGCCGGCAACCACGACCATGTCGCCGGCAGCGAGTGCCCCCTCAACCGCGACCCGTCCGGCGCGAACCGGTCCCAGACTGACTGGAACCAGGAAGGCGCGGTCGTCGACGACACGAAATATCCGCGGCTGGCCGGAACCCGGGTCGACCACGGCCGGCAGCGGCACGCTCAGCCGGGCCGGCTCGGCGAGGTTCAGTTCGACCTGCACTCCCAGGCCGGGACGCCAGTCAGCCGGTGCCTCATCGATCCGAAGCCGTAGCGGCGCCGGACGGCCGGGGCTGGCCAGGCCGATTTCGACCAGGCTTGCCTCGGCGCTGATGCTGCCGTCGCTCTCGCGGACGAGGGCGGTCTGGCCAGGATGCAAACCGCGGACCCGGCGCGCGCCGATCTCGAGGGCGACTTCCAGGCTGCCATTGCCGGCCAGGGTCAGGATCGGCTGTCCGGCTGCGACGAATTCGCCCGCGTCGACGCGCAAATCGACGATCGTGCCGGCAAAGGGTGCGCGCAGGCTGGCTTCAGCGAGCTGCTCGCTGGCTTCCCGGCGCCGCGCCTCGGCTTGTTCCACCGCTTGACGCAGCGCGTCGCGGCGGGCGTGGATGCGCTCCAGTTCTTCAGTCGGGACCAGGCGCCGTTCGTGCAGATCCTCGATTCGGCGCCGCTCGCGTTCGACCTGCTCCAGTTCAGTATGGACCTCGCGCAGCCGCGCCTCGGCGGCGCTCAAGCCGGGCGAGAGCGCCGGGTTGTGCAGCAGGGCCAGGACCTGGCCGGCGCTGACCTGTTCGCCCCGCCGCACCCGGCGTTCGGCCAGCTGGCCAGCATGCAGAAAGGCAAGCTCGGCAGTATCGGTCGCCCGCAGCAGGCCGGGCAGCCGCAGCGGCTCGCTACCGGCCTCATCCGTGGCCGCTGCCACGCGGACGAAGCGCGCTGTCTCCGGCGCCGTCAGTTCGGCTTCTCCCGAGCGTGCCAGCACGGCCACCACGCCGGCGGTCAGCAGCAGGGCGAGTCCGAGCAGCAGCAGGCCGCGGCGGCTTCGAGCTGGTTGTGAACTGGTCGACCGGTCAGTTATCGGGCGAGACGACGGCATGGGAAAACTCCGAGCTGGGGTTGTCAGGGCTTGGGGGTCGCGTCAGGGCGGGGCAGCAGCCCCTCCATGAACACTTTCAGGAAGTCGTCCAGGAACTCATCATCGCTGCCGATCCCGGGCCAGAGGCGGTAGTGGCTCTTGGCTTCGAACCACTGGGTGCACATGCCAACAAACATGGTGACGGCATGCGCCGGGTTGACATCGGAGCGCAGCAGGCCCGCGGCCTGGGCCTGGCGTACCCGTTCGGCGCCCATGGCGACCAGCTGCGCATCGAGGTGGGTACAGCTGGTATCGCCTTCGAGGTGGGTCCAGGCGAACAACCTGACCACCCCTGGATTGCTCTGCAGAAACCGGAAGTAGCGCACCACGCCGTTGACGAGCACCTGGGGATCCGGGCGCTCGGCACGCACCAGATCTTCTTTCTGGCCTTCGTAGTACTGCGAGAACGCGAGCTCCTTGGCCGCCTCCCAAAGCCCCTCCTTGCCCCCGAAGTGATGATGGATCAGGCTCTTGGTGACCTCCGATCGCTCGGCGATCTCACGCACGCTGACGGCGGCAAAGCCTTTTTCGACGAACAGGTCGAAGGCGGCGTCGAGAATTCGAGCTCGGGTCAGCTCCGGATCGCGAGTGGCGGTATCGTTCATGCGTGCAGTTTATAACGAACTGGCCGACCGGTCAATTAGATTGAAGGCTGCAAGCCGAGCGCTCTCTCGCTGAGGACGCCCAACGCCAACCCTCTCCCCTCCACCTTCTCCCCTCCACCTTCTCCCCTTTCCCTTCCCCCCTCTCCCTTCTCCCTCTCCCCCTCTCCCCCTTCTCGTCACCTTTCTTAACCAAGTCGCGCGCCAAACCGGCGCATTATTCATTCCCTGTATTCGTAAGCCGTTTAGCATTGGGAAATCATTGAATGAAGGTGCTTGTTTAGCATGATGAAAAATTCAGTGCGCAGCACGTTGATGGCGGCGACGGCGATCGTTCTGGCTGCCTGCGGCGGTGCCAGTGAGGAGCCGGAACGTCAGCAAAGACAGGAGCGCGCGCTGCCGGTGCAGGCCTTCGAGGTCAGCCGCCGTGATTTGTCGCGGGTGGTTCAGGTGTCTTCGGCGGTGGAGCCGTTTCGCACCATTCGGCTGGCTTCGCGGACCGATGGCATCATCACCGAGGTGCTGGTCGAGGAGGGCGATGAGGTGTCCGCCGGGCAGCTGCTGGCCAGCATCGACGTGCGCGAGCAGCGCGCCGAGCTGGCGCGGTCGCAGGCGCGGCTGAATGAACGCCAGGCCAGCTTTCAGCGCATGGAGCAGCTCAAGGCGCGCGACTTTATCGACGCGGCCTCGTTTGAAACGGCCCGAGCCGAGCTGGATATTGCCGCGACTGAAGTGGCGCTGTGGGAGACCCGGGTGGAGTTCGGGCAGGTGCCTTCGACGATCAGCGGCACCGTGGTGGCGCGCTACGTGGAGCCGGGCGAAGCGATCGGACGGCATGCGCCGCTGTTTTCCATCGCTGACTTGACCAGCCTGGTGGTCCGGCTGGGTATCTCGGAGCTGGACGTGGCCGGGCTGGCGGTTGGCGACGAGGTGGCCATGCGGGTTGACGCCGTCGGGGCGGTGGACCCTCGTCGCGGCGTGATCCGCCGGATTTTTCCGGCCGCGGAAGCAGACAGCCGGTTGATCACGGTCGAGGTCGAGCTGCCCGAGGCGCGCGCCGACGGCATCCGTCCGGGCTTCCTGGCCCGCGCCGAGCTGCTGGTTGATCGGCGCGCCGGTGTACTGGCCGTGCCCGCCGGTTCGGTGGCCGAATCGGCCGGCGAATTTTTCGTCATGGTGGTCAACGGTGAAGCGCGGCTGGAGCGTCGGGTGATCGAGCCCGGCATCATCCGAGGCGCCTGGCGCGAGGTTCGCCAGGGCCTGGAGATCGGCGAGCAGGTGGTGGCCGCCAACCCCATGGAAATGAATCCGGGCACGCGCGTGCGCGTGGTCGAACTGACCGGTTGAGACGATGACGGACTTGAACAGCAAGACAGAGCAGCGCGATCTGGATCCCGCGCGCGGTACCCGCTACTACAGCGGCCTGAGCCATGCCTCGATCCGGCGTCCGGTGGGCACTCTGGCCATCGCCTCGGTGGTGCTGGTGCTCGGCTTGTTCTTCGTCGAACGTCTGCCGGTCAACCTGCTGCCGGCGGTGGAGTTTCCGCTGGTTCGGGTGATGATCAACTACCCCGGGGTGGCGCCGGAAGTGATGGAGGAGCAGGTGACGCGCGTGCTGGAGCGCAACCTGGCTTCGGTCGAGAATCTGAGCCGGATGTCGAGCCAGTCGTCGGAGGGCAGCAGCAACATCAGCCTGATCTTCGAACACGGGGTCGATCTGGACGTGGCGATGCAGAACGCGGCGCGGTTGCTCGAGCAGGCGCGCTCGCAGCTGCCACCGGATATCGACTCGCCGCGCCTGCGCAAGTGGGATCCGGGCGAATGGGCGATCTGGCGCGCCGGGTTCTCATCGGCGACCCGGGCACCGCGCGAGGTGCGCGACTGGGTGGAACAGCGTCTGGTGCCGCAGCTGCAGGCGATCCCGGGCGTGGCCTCGGTCGAGGCCGCCGGCGGGCAGCTGCGCGAGATCGAGGTGGTGCTGGACCAGCAGCGTCTGCGCTCCTACGGGCTCGGTCTGCGGGACGTCGCCGACCAGCTTGCGCTGGAAAACGTCAACGTGGCCGCCGGCAATATCACCTCCGAACGCTTCGACGTCATGGCCCGGACCGACGGGCGCTTTTCCAGCCCGGAAGAGATCGAGAACATTCTCCTCAACGTGCCGGGCTCGCAGCGCCGAATTCGCTTGAGTGAAGTCGCCGAAGTGCGCGACGGCTTCCGCGAAGAGCGCCTGTTTGTGCGCCTCAATGGCGTGCCGGCCACCCAGCTGTCGATCTTCAAGCTGCCCGATGCGAACGTGGTCCAGGTCGTCGACGCCGTCAATCAGCGGATGGCGCAGCTTGACGCCTCGGGCTTCATGCCGCCGGACATCCGCTGGGAGGCCACCCGCGACGGCGCCTATTTCGTTCGCGGTTCGGTCGACGCCGTCGCCGCCGCCGCCATTCTGGGCGCGGTGCTGGCGATGCTGGTCGTGCTGGCCTTCCTCGGTTCGCTGCGCAAAAGCTTCGTCATCGGCCTGTCGATTCCACTGGCGATCCTGTTCACCTTTGTGTTGCTGGGTATGGGCGGGCTGACCTTGAACGTCATCAGCCTCGGCGGCCTGGCGCTGGGGGTCGGGCTGTTGCTGGATAACGCGATCGTCATGCTCGAAAACGTGTCGCGCCATCAGGACAAGCTCGGCAAGGACTCTCAGACCGCGGCGCACGATGGCGCCGACGAAGTGATTTCCGCGATCACGGCCGGGACCTTGACCAATCTGGCCGCAGTGGCGCCGTTCCTGCTGATCACCGGGATTGCCTCGCTGGTGTTTCGCGAGCTGATTCTGACCATTTCGTTTGCGGTCGTCGCCTCGCTGGCGGTCGCGCTGACCCTGGTGCCGATGCTGGCTGCGCAGTTCGGCAAGGTGCGATTCCGCTCCGGTCTGGATCGGAGCCGGCCGTATCGAATGATTGATCGGGGGATCGATCGCCTGACGGCCGGCTACCGCCACCTGCTCGGTGGCATCCTCAAATGGCGCTGGCCGATGCTGCTGGGCTCGGCCGCGCTGCTGTGGCTGGCGGTGGCGAGCATGGATCAGCTCGGCAGCGAGTTCCTGCCTCAGCTTGACGACGGCCAGGTCAGCATTCGGCTGATGCTGCCGCCGGGCACGACGCCGGAGGCGACCGATCGAGCGGCCCGGCTGGTCGAGAATGAAATTCTGCAGATGGAGCACGTTGAGAGCGTGTTCTCGATCACCGGCGGCAATCTCAGAGGCGGCGTGGTCTCAGAGCGGCCCGGCACGGCGATGATGGATATCGTGCTGACCGACGAAAGCCTGCGGCCCGACATGCCGGCCGGGCTGTGGGTGGTTCAGGCCCAGGGGCGATTGCGCGCGCTGGACATTCCGAACGCCAGGATCTGGGTACGGCCGCCGCGGATCCCCGGTCTCAATTTCGGCGCCACCGGCACGGATATGGACGTCATGATCGTCGGTGAAGACCTGACCCTGCTCGGCGCTCTGGCTCAGGACATGCTGGACCGCCTGGAGGGGATCGAAGGCCTGGAAGATCTCGAAGTGGCCCGCCAGGAGCGCAGCCCGCTGCTCAGTGTCAACGTCGATCGCGAGCGTGCCGCAGCGCTGGGCCTGAATGTGGCCGAAGTCGGCCGAGCCCTGCGCGAAGCGGTGACCGGGGCAGTGCCGACACGATTCTCGACCGGCTCCAATCAGTACGATGTGCGGGTGCGACTGCCGCGCGAGATGACCGGCGACGAGCAGGCCCTGAGCCAGGTCATTGTGTCGGCCGGCGGTGGCCGCATCATCCAGTTGGGCGATGTGGCCAACTTTGACCTTGGCGATGGCCCGGCCGGCATCGAACGTGAGAATCAGGTTCGGGTCCAGCGGATTACCGGCAACTTCAATACCGCGCTCAATGACGCCGGCAGCATCATGCGCGAGATCCGTGAACGGATCGACGAGATGGGTCTGCCGGACCAGTACGGCCTGATTTTCGGCGGTCAGTTCGAAACCGCGGACGAAACCGACAGCGAGATGGTCACCGTTATCGCGCTGGCCTTGTTTCTGGTGTTCGTGGTGCTGGCGGTGCAGTATGAGCGCCTGTCCAACCCGATCGTGATCATGGCCTCGGCCCCGCTGAGCCTGATCGGGGTGGTCGCCATGCTGTGGATCACCGCCACGCCGCTGTCGGCGCCGGCGTTTCTCGGTCTGATTCTGCTGATCGGCATTGTTGTGAACAACGCCATTCTGCTGGTCGAGTACATCGAGCGCGGGCGACGCAGCGGCCTGGACACCTCCGCGGCCGTGGTTGAGGCCGGCGGCATCCGTTTGCGCCCGATCCTGATGACGACGCTGACCACCGTGGCCGGCATGATCCCGCTGGCCATCGGCATGGGCTCCGGGGCCAACCTGATGCAGCCGCTGGCCATCGCGGTGATTGGCGGCCTGCTGAGCGCGATGTTGCTGACCCTGTTTCTGATTCCCTGCCTCTACGTGATCGTCCAGAATGCCAGCGACTGGCTGGTCAAGACGCTGACCGGCAAGCCGGTGCGGCGGGATAGAGGGAGAGAGGGAAGCGGGGAGAGGGCGCTCAGCCCGTAGGGTCGGGCGCGCCGAGATAGGCCGCAGGCTGGGTGGCTTCGCCAATTATCGTCCGCCGGCCACGTGGGGCCGGCCTACTCGATTCCGCGTTGGCGCCAGGCAGCCGCGCCATACTCCGAATCCGGAACCCGTAATCCGGAACCCGGAACCCGGAACCCGGAACCCGGAACCCGTCTCCGCAGCTACCGCGCCGGAGCGGAACGCTCGCTGAGCCTGGATTATCGAAAGCGGGCCCTGGCCTTGCGGTCGTAGCGGAAGAATACGGCGATCACTGCGATGCCGAGCAGGAAGCACAGGATCACGGCCGCCAGCTGCGGCGGCTGCCCGGTGGCGGCTTCGAACTGGTGCGGCCAATAGTGGCCGGACAGGCCGCTGGCGGGGCTTTCGTCGTGCTGCCATGGCCACAGCGCATTGAGTGAGCCGAGCATAAAGCCGGTCAGCAGGGCGATGGTGGCGTCGTGATGGCGGCGGAACAGTGCCGTCAGCAGCCGCGCCACGCTAAGAATACCGATCACGGCGCCGGTGCCGAAGACCATGATCACGACCAGGTCGCGCTCCACGACAGCCATCACCAGCCGGTCGTACTGGCCCATCAGCAGCAGCAGAAAGCTGCCGGAGATGCCGGGCAGGACCATGGCGCTGATGGCGATCAGGCCGGCCAGAAAGATCATCCAAAGCGCATCCGGCGTGCTGCCTGCGGCCAGCAGGGTGACCCCGAGGCCGACGCCGGCTCCGATCGCACCCCAGAGCAGATGTGGCGCTTGCCAGCGCCGCATCCGATCCATCACCAGCGGTATCGATGCCAGGATCAGGCCGAAGAAAAAAGCCCACAGCAGCAGGCGATGGTGACCGAGCAGCCAGCCGATCAGCTCGGCCATGCTGAGCAGGGCGATCAACAGGCCGCCGAACACGGCGAGCAGGAACGATCCGTTGATCGAACGCCACAGGCCCTTCAGCCCGCCCTGGCGCCAGTCAGCGAAGCGCTCCGGGCCGATTCGTGCCAGCGAGGCGATCAGTTCCTCGTAGATGCCGGTGACGAAGGCGATGGTGCCGCCGGAAACGCCAGGAACGATGTCGGCCACGCCCATGGCCGCCCCCTTCAGGCTCAGCCTGGCATAGTCGATGGGGCTGCGGCGCATGGTCGCTCGCTTCGGTTGCTCGGGACAGCGGTGAATTATAGCGCTGGCTCCGATCAGGCTGGTCTGTGACCGCCCGAGCGACCATAATTCGGTGTCCCGATAGATCGCCGGAGTGGCTCGTGATTCGATCAATGATCGCTGTAGGTGCGCTGACCTCGTCCCTGTTGGCCGCGGCAGCAAGCGGTGAGGCGGACCTGGCCACCGAGCGGTTCGCGCTGCTGGTTGCCGATTTCGAGGCCCATTCGCTTGCCAGCGATCCGATCAGGGCGGGGCGTCAGGGTGATCTGCGGGCCGCAGCGCGCTGGCCGGATGCCTCCTTCGAAGCGGTTGCCGAGTATCAGCGGGTGTCGAGCGAGTTTCATCGACGGCTGGAGGCCATCGACGTCGATGCCCTGGATAGCAATGACCAGATCAGCTATCGGGTGCTGGCCCATCTGCTGCGGTTTCGGGAGGAGCTGGCACCGTTCGAGCCGCAGCGGATCGGCTTCACCAATGATTCCGGTTTTTTCTCCCTGCCGCTGCAGCTGGCCACGGCGACGCGCCCGGCCAATGTCGCCGAGGCCGAGGCCTGGATTGCCCGACTGGAAAGCTTGCCGGTCTATTTTGCCCAGCACCTGGCCTGGCTGGAGCGGGGCCTGGCCGATGGTTTCGTTCAGCCCGGCCTGGTGGGCGAGCGCGTGCTCGACCAGCTCAGGGTGATCAGCGACATTCCAGCGGCAGAGCACCCGCTGCTGGCGCCGATGCAGAAACTGCCGGAGCGCATGCCGGCAGAACAGCGGGAGCGGCTGCGCCGTAGCGCGCACTCCGCCATCATCGAACGGGCGCTGCCGGCCTACCGTGAGCTGCGCGATTTCTTTGCCGAGCGCTATCTGGCCGAGCCGCGAGGCAGCGTCGCGGTCAGCGCGCTGCCGGGCGGCGAGGACTACTACCGCAGCCTGGTGCGCTATCACACCACGCTGGATGTCAGCCCGGAATGGGTCCACGAGCAGGGTCTGGCGGAGGTGGCCCGGATTCGGGAAGACATGCTGGAGGTCATCGCGCAGACCGATTTTGAAGGTAGTTTCGAGGATTTTCTCCATTATTTGCGCACCGATCCTCGATTTTATGCCCAGACCGAGCGCGAGCTGCTGATCGAGGCCGCCTGGATCGCCAAGCGTGCCGACGATGCCATGCCGCGTTTTTTCCGCCGCCTGCCGCGCCTGCCCTACGGCGTGCGCCCGGTGCCTGCCGAGATGGCGCCGAATTACACCACCGGCCGTTACTGGGCGGGCGATCTGGCCAACGGCGTGGCCGGCGGCTATATGGTCAATACCTATCGCCTCGACCAGCGGCCGCTGCACGAACTGCCGGCTCTGACCCTGCACGAGGCTGTGCCGGGCCATCATCATCAGATCGCACTGGCGCAGGAGCTCGAAGATGTACCGGAGTTTCGCCGCAACACCTACATCACCGCCTTTGGCGAGGGCTGGGCCCTGTACACCGAGTGGCTGGGTATCGAGATGGGCATTTACCAAACCCCCTATGAGCACTTCGGCCGCTTGAGCTATGAGATGTGGCGGGCCTGCCGGCTGGTCGTTGACACCGGCCTGCATATGTTTGGCTGGAGCCGTGAACAGGCCGAGGCCTGCCTGCTGGAGAATTCTGCGTTGGCGCCGCACAACGTGCGCACCGAGATCGAGCGCTACATCGCCTGGCCGGGCCAGGCGCTGGCCTACAAACCCGGGGAAATGCTGATTCGCCGCCTGCGCGCCGAAGCCGAGGAGCGGCTTGGCGAGCGCTTCGACCTGCGCGACTTTCACGATCACCTGCTGGCCGTGGGTGCGTTGCCGCTGAGCGAGCTGGAAACCCGCATGCGCGCCTGGATGACGAGCGTCGAGGACAACTGAGCTTGCCCCTGTCTCGATATAATCGAAGATCAAGGGGTGCGAGGCTGCCATGAGCATTCTGTCCTGGGACGAGTACGTCAAGCACAAGCAAGGCGAGTACGAAATCACCATCAACCCGGCTGATCTCAAGCTGGGAGATTACGTCGTGCACGTCGAGGCGGTCGGTCCCTGGCTGAATTTCCCGGCAGCCGGCCTGGCGGTTGAAACCTTCGAGCAGAAGCTGTGGTTCAGGACCAACACCCGGCGAGTCGTCATTGATCTCAAGCGCTGTTTGCACCGCCAGGCCGATCATGCCGTGGTCGCTGCAAGCGGCACGGTGCCCCAGCTGCCGCGGCGTATCGACGCGCTGCGCCGCAGCCGCCTCGAAGCCCGCGGCGTGGTCGAGGCCTGGCGGGTCTACCGTGAGTTGAGCCTCTGTTCCCAAGCCCTGATTCTCAGCTTCTCCCGGCATGGCCAGATCGATATCGACGGGGCGAGGGAGGCCTGCTCGCAGCTGGTTGACGCGCTCGGCGAGCAAATGGCCGCGCTGGTCTGGCTGACCCGGATCAAAGAGAGTGCGCGCTACTCCTATCAGCATGGGCTCAATGTGGCGGTGCTGGCCGCGGCCTTCGCCAAGGCGCTGGGCTGGTCGCGTCGGCAGGTGGAAGAAGCGGCCCTGGCCGGCTTGCTGCATGACCTGGGCATGACCCGGCTGAGCTTGCGGGTGCTGAACAAGACCGAACCGCTGGACGAACGGGAAATCGCCCACATTCGCATTCATACCCGCTTGGGCTATGAGCTGCTGGCCCAGAATGAACGGGTTCCGCCGGCAGTGGCCGAGGCCGTGCTCTGCCATCACGAGCGTCCGGACGGGCACGGTTATCCGGGTCAACTGACGATCGAGAAGATCCCCTTGCTGGCGCGCCTGATTGCCGTCATCGACGCCTACGACGCGATTGGCTCCGAGCGGCCGCACCGGCGCGCCCGATCGCATCAGGAAGCGCTCGGGGTGTTGTGGCGAGAGCGCGGCGGGCAATTCGACAAGACCCTGGTCGAGGGCTTCTCGCAGTTCCTCGGCTGGGCGCCGCCGGGTACCCTGCTGCGCCTGGCCAACGGCGATCTGGCGGTGGCCCTGAATACCGCCGAGAATGCCGCCCGGCCACTGGTGCGCAAGCTCCGCAAGACGGCAGAGGGGATACGGCTGGGGGTGGAAATTGACCTGGCCAGCGGCGCCCTCAAGGCCGTTGACGCCGTCGACAGCGTGTTGCCGGACGGGGTGTCGGGGATCGATCTGCGCGAGCTCACGCGCCAGCTGCCACGTGCCCTGATGCAGTCGGAAACCCAGCAGCGCGCCGAAGGCGGCGAGCCGCCGGCTGAGGCAGCGACAGGGCTGGGCCGGGTGCTTGGCGTCGGCCAGCCGCGTGAGCGGCGCCGTCGACCGCGCGTCGATGCGCCGCGCGGCACCCGCATTCTGGTGGTCGACGATTCACCCACCGTCCGCAAGACGCTGGCCAACATGCTCGGTCAGGCCGGCTACGAGATCGAACTGGCCGAGACCGGTGAGGCCGGGCTGGAGCTGGCTTTCCTGAACCCGCCGGATCTGCTGTTTCTGGATATCGTGCTGCCGGATTTCAGCGGCTTTACCGCGCTTCGGCGGCTGCGCCGCGAACACGGCACCGAAAACGTGCCGGTGGTGATGATCAGCGGCAATGCGCGTGCCGCCGACGACTTCTTTGTCCAGCGCATCGGCGCGGACGACTTCATTCACAAGCCCTTCGGCCGCTTCGAGGTGTTCAGCTGCATCGAACGTCTGATTCGCGCCGGCTCGCTGCCACAACGGCCCGGTCAGGCCAGCGCGGTGACGGCTCAGCCGGCCCAATAAAGCGGCGGCTGGCTCAGTTCATCCAGCTGCTCGCGCAGCTGCTGGACCACGGTTTCCCAGTGGCGCGCCTCGCCGAACCAGGGAAAAGCGCGCGGAAAAGCCGGGTCATCCCAACGCCGGGCCAGCCAGGCCTGGTGATGGAGCATGCGCAAGGTGCGCAGCGGCTCGATCAGGTTCAGCTCGGCGGCGTTGAAGTGGCGAAACAGTTGATAGCCGGATAACAGCCAGTCCAGCTGCGCGGCGCGTTCGTCGCGGTCGCCGGAGATCAGCATCCAAAGATCCTGGATGGCCGGGCCGCTGAGACAGTCGTCAAGATCGACGAAATGAGCCTGGTCGTCGCGCCACAGGATGTTGCCAGGATGGCAGTCGCCGTGCAGTCGCAGCGTCTGGATGGCACCGGCCCGTTGCCAGCAGGCATCAACCGCTTCAAGCAAGTGCTCGGCCAGGGTCGAGAAGCTGGTTTCCAGGTGTGCGGGTAGCCAGCCGCCCGCCAGCAGCGCAGCCACCGGTTGATGGCCGTGGCTGTCGATAGTCAGGCCCGACCGATGCCGGAAGCGCGCGCTGGCCCCAACGGCGTGAATGCGGCCGAGGGTCCGGCCCAGCACCTCCAGGGTCGGTCGATGGGCCAGCTCCGGCGCGTGGCCACCGCGGCGCGGAAACAGCGCGAAGCGAAAGCCGGCGTGATGGAAAAGACTGGCGCCGTCCAGGCGCAGCGGCGCCACCACGGAAAGACCGGCCTCGGCCAGTTCCTGCGCGAAGGCATGTTCCTCGACTATCGCGGCGTCAGACCAGCGCCCGGGCCGGTAGAACTTGGCGATGACCGGTTCCGCACCGTCCAGCCCCACCTGCCAGACCCGGTTCTCGTAGCTGTTGAGGGCCAGCAGGCGGCCGTCGCTGCGGAGTCCGAGCGCATCGACGGCGTCGCAGATCAGCGCCGGATCCAGGCCGGCAAAGGGGCGCAGCGGTTCATCGCTCATGAGCTTGTCGGATGCTAAAGCCAAGTCGTCAAAGTTGCCGTATGATCTGCCAATCGGCCTTGAGGATCAGTCGCTTGGAAACCACCTGCTTGCATTGTGACACGAATCGCGCTCCGCGCCGGCTCGGGCTGGCCGCGGCCTGTCTTGGCGCCGTCGGCCTGCTGTCGATCAACCCGGCCTGGGCGGTCAATGTTGACGAAGAAGAGGAGCGCCGCGCGCGCCAGGAGGCGCTGATCGAGTTGTCCTGCCGCGATGAGCTCGATCGGCCGGAGAGCTGGCTGGACCGATCGCATTCCTATCTCAACCAGCGCCTGTGCGAGCCGGCAGCCTGGTTCGACGGGTTTTTCGGCGATTCCCGTTCCTTTGAAGAAACGCCGGTGGGCACCTTTGTGCGGGTTCGCAACGCGCTGCAGTGGGATCAGACCGAGGGCTGGAGCTACGGGCTGCGGGTGCGCGCCAACATCATGCTCCCGGCCTTGTCCGATCGCGTCCGCCTGTTGGTCAGCCGCGACGAGGATGTCTCAGGCGAGTTTCGGGACGGCCCGGCGGCCGACGATGCCGACGATCGAACCCGATTGGGCTTGCGCTTCATCGCGTCGGAGCGGATTCGTTCGCAGCTCGACTTCGACGGCACGGTGCGGGTCAGCGGCAGCGGCCTCAATCCTCGTCTTCGGGCCCGCTACCGCTATGTTCAGGGCCTGACCCCAACCACCCTGGGGCGCGCGACGCAGACCGTTTTCTGGGAGCGTCGGGACGGCTTCGGTACCACCTCCCGGGTGGACTGGGAATGGCTGCCCGACCGTGATCGACTGGTCCGCTGGACTGGCCAGGGCACCGTCTCGGAGGCCTCCGACGGCGTCGACTGGCGCACCTCGGTGACCGCCTTCCAGCAGCTGACGCCGCGCACCGCGCTGCGCTCGGAAGTCGGTGCCTTTGGTTTTACCAGCCCCAGCTTCAAGACCGAGGAATACTTCGTCGCCTTTCGCTATCGGCGTCAGTTCCTGCGTAACTGGCTGTTCTTCGAGTTGCAGCCCGAGCACGCCTGGCCGCTCGATCTCGACACCGGCCAGCGCCGCCGCGATTGGCGGTTCACGTTCACGCTCGAAGTCCAGTTCGAAAACCAGCGCTCGCGCGAGGCTCGGCTGCGGCAGTACCTTGGCGATGACGCGGCGGACCACCGCCACTGGCCGGAAGATCTGCCGATCCCGGTCGAGGCGCCTGGCGATCGCGCGCTGGATCCGGTGCTGGAAGCCAACGACAACGGGGACGATGAAGACGAAGAAGAAGACGAAGACCTGCCACCGCCGAGCGATTCCGCGTAGGGCCCGCTCCAGTTCGTCAGGCTGACCTGCAGTTCAAGACCTAAGGAACCACGGAAAGCACGGAAGACGTTGAAGTGGATCGAAGGCCTTGCTTTGGCGGGAGGTTCCTTACCGCGGCGGGTCGACACGATCTGCAGTCGAGGCATTGAGCCGGAACCAGCCGGCGATACTCAAGCGATCGCGTGCGGCCGGCAGCACTTCATGTGCCACTTCTTCGCTCAGGAAGAGGGCCAGGCGTCCTCCGATCGGCTCAACCTGCAGGAGCCGGGTTTGCTCGTCGGGCGCGTATAGCACCAGTTCGCCGCCGTCGCCGGGCTGCCAGTCCGGATTGAGATACAGCACCGTCGATATCAGCCGGTTGGCCGCGCCGCGAAAGCTGTCGTAATGGCGCCGGTAGAAGGCGCCCGGCGGGTAGTGGGCGAAGTGCGATTCGAACTCGAACAGGCCCAGGAACAAGGCGCGATTGAGGGCTAGCCGAAGCCGCTCCATCTGATCCAGGAACCGGGCCTGGGCCGCGTCCTGCCGGCTCAGCCAGTGAATGCGGTCGCCGCGCACGTTTTTCTGCAGGCGGAAATCGTCCTCGCGGCCGATACCGGCGCGACGGAGCGCATCGTCTTCGCGCAGACCATCCAGCGAGGCGCGCAGCGCCTCGATCAGATCGTCCTCGAACAGCCCGTCGCCGACCCAGAAGCCCTGATCGCGCAGGGCATTGACGGCCTGGTTCAGCATCTCTTCTCGCACAGTATCCAGACCCGTCAGCAAACCGCTTGCATGCAGGAAGTGGCAAGCTCTCTTCCGGCGCCACAGCCCCGTCATTTAAGCACGATTGGCGGCAAGCGCTGCGGTCGGCAGCGGCAGCACACGGTCACCGGCGATGACCCAGGCCTGCTCGGTGGGAAAATCGGGCTCGACCATCAGCCCGGTGAAGCGACCGAAGGCGGGCAGCACCAGGTGGTCGCGGGACATCAGAAAGGCCGGCAGGCGCAGGCGCTGGCGACCGTCCTTGAGCACCGCGCCGGGGTGCAGATGGCCGGACATCCCGGCATCAGCAGCGGCATCGGTCCACTCGTGCACCAGGCACAGGCCGTCCAGATCAAGGCGACGGTGGGCCTGGATCCGCCAGCGCTCCATCCACGCCTCCAAGGCCCGGTCGTGATTGCCGAGGATCAGGTCGATGCCCGGCGCCTGCGGCCGGCGCCGCCATCTGGCGATCAGTTCTGGCCAGTCGTCAGCGTGATTCGGTGGCGCGTGGACCCAGTCGCCCAGCACGATCAGACGCTCGGCCCGGGTGCGCGCGATCAGCGCGTCGATGCGGGCCAGATCGTCCGCCAGAACTCCGGCGGGGACGGCGATGCCGGCCCGTCGAAACACTTGGTCCTTGCCCAGGTGCACGTCGGCCAGCAGCAGCGCGCGCCGGGCCGGCCACCAGACCGCGCGTTCGGCAAGCAGCTCCAGGCGCTGCCCGGCCAGTTCGACAACGGCGCTCATGCCGCGGCCTGATTGCCGCGGCGGCCGCGGCGGCCGCGGCGGGCCGGCGCGTTCAGGGCATTCAGCATGCGCTCGACCCGGGCCTGGAAGTCCTCGCTGCTGAGCTGGCCGCGCAGGCGGTCGGCCCAGAGCGGAAAGGCCAGCGGGGTCAGACGCTCCGGCCGGGTCAGGACCAGCTGACGTTCGGCGATGTCGCCCAGGGTTCGACGCATTCTCGACAGCTCCATCTCGGCCTCCAGCACCTCGGCCTGAGCCTGCTCAAGCAGCAGATTGTCCGGATCGTGCTCGGACAGCATGTCGAACATCAGCCCGCTGGAGGCCTGCAGCTGACGGGCGCGTTTCTGGCGGCCCGGATAGCCTTGAAACACCAGTCCTGCGACCCGGGCGATGTCGCGGAAACGGTGCCGGGCCATTTCCGCGGCGTTCAGGCTGGCCAGGATGTCGGCATCGAGCCGCTCGGTGCCGAGCAGGCGACGGAGTCGGGCTTCGTCTAACGCCACCGGCTGGTCGGACACCAGCTCGATGCCGTAGTCGTTGACCGTCATCGAGAAGCTGATCGGCGATTCCTGGGCCAGGCGCCAGGCCAGCAGCGCGGCCAGGCCTTCGTGAACCAGCCGTCCGGCAAAGGGATAGAGGTAGAGATGGGCGCCGTCGCGGCTGTGGGTCTGCTCGATCAGCAGGCGGTCCGGACCGGGCAGGGCGGACTGGCGCGCCTGCTGGGCCAGCAGCGCTGCGATCGGGTTCAGATCCGCGGGCAGTTCGCGATCCGCAGTGGCGAACAGCGCCAGCATGGCATCGGCGAGCAGGGTTGACAGCGGCAGGCGGCCGCCGGCCCAGCGCGGCACCGCCGGCCGTTGGGCCTTGCCGAGGCGGACGTAGGCAACCATGTCGCGGATGCGCTCGAGCTTCAGCAGTCGGCCGGCGAAGATGAAGTGTTCGCCGGGTTTCAGGCGGGTCAGAAAACGCTCTTCGATCTGGCCCAGCGAGCCGCCCTTGACGAAGCGCACCTGCAGGTGGCCGTCGGCGCTGATCGTGCCGACCGACATCCTGTGCATGGCCGCGATCCGCCGGTCGCTGACCCGGTACACGCCGTTCTCCTCGATCACCCGCCGGAAGCCCGGATAGGCCTGCAGCGCCGGCCCGCCGCGGGTAATGAAATCCAGCAGCCACTGCCAGCGCTCGTCGTCCAGATCGCGGTAGGCGTGGGTGTCGCGCAGTTCGGCCAGCATCGCGTCGGCTTCAAAGCCGCCGCCCAGGGCGCAGCTGACCAGGTGCTGGGCGGCCACGTCCAGGCTGCCGGCCAGCGGGGTCCGGGCCTCGATGCGGCGGCGCTCGACCTGGCGCCGGGCGGCGGCGATTTCGAGGATCTCCAGGGCGTGGGTCGGCACAGCCAGCAGGCGCGAGGTCTCGCCTGGACGGTGGCCGGATCGGCCGGCGCGCTGGATCAGGCGGGCGATGCCCTTGGGGCTGCCGATCTGGATCACCTGGTCGACCGGCGAGAAATCCACCCCCAGGTCCAGGCTGGAGGTAGCGACGACGCAGCGCGCCCGGCCCTCGCGCACGGCGGTTTCGGCGCCCAGGCGTTGGTCGCGGTCGATCGAGCCGTGATGCAGGTGGACCGCCTCCGGCCAGGGCACCACGGAGCGGATTGCCTGGAACCACAGCTCGGCCTGGGCGCGGGTATTGGTGAACAGCAGGGTTGAACGCGCCTGATCCAGGGCTTTGAGCACGCCGGGCAGCTGGTTCAGGCCGGTGCGCCCGGCCTGGGGAAAGCGCTCGATTTCGGCCGGCAGCAGGGTCTCGATCTCGATGTCGCGCTCGGTATCGCCGGCGATCAGCGCCCCGGAGCCTTTCGGACCCAGCAGCACCTGCATCGCCTGGTCGACGTTGCCCAGCGTGGCCGACAGGCCCCAGAGGCGCAGCTCCGGATTGAGCGCGCGCAGCCGGGCCAGGCCGAGTTCCAGCAGCACGCCGCGTTTCGAGCCCAGCAGCTCATGCCACTCATCGACGATCACCCCGCGCAGCCGCCCAAGGCGCCGGGTGCTGTCGGCAGCGCTGAGCATCAGGGCCAGCGATTCCGGGGTCGTGACCAGGGCCGGCGGCGGGGTCTTGTTGATCCGCGCGCGTTCGGCGCTGGACGTGTCGCCGGTGCGCAGGGCGACCGCCCAGCCCAGCCCCAGCTCGGCGACCGCCCGATTCAGATTCTCGGTCGTGTCCACGGCCAGAGCGCGCAACGGCGTGATCCAGAGATAGCGCAGGCCGCGCGGCGGCTGGTCGATCGATTCCAGCAGCGGCCCGCCCCAGGCGGCCAGGGTTTTGCCCGAGCCGGTCGGCGCATGGATCAGGCCGGAGCGGCCGGCGGCATAGGCCGCCCAGGCCCGTCGCTGGAACTCGAACACCGGCCAGCCGCGGGCCTTGAACAGGTCTTCGATCGCGTTCATGGCCGCGGACCAGCGCCTGCGAGCAGGCGCTTCAGGTCGGCAAGACTGTCGGCGTCGGCGACGCTCAGGTCCTCGCGCCAGCGGTGGATGCGCGGGAAGCGCAGGGCAATGCCGGACTTGTGGCGCGGCGAGGCCTGGATGCCTTCGAAGGCAAGCTCGAATACCTGCAGCGGCTCGACCGAGCGCACCGGGCCGAAGCGCTCGCGGGTGTGGGCGCGAATCCAGCGGTCCAGGCGGTCGATCTCCGCCTGGGTCAGCCCGGAATAGGCCTTGGCCACCGGCACCAGCTCATCCCCGTCATGGACGGCAAAGGTGTAGTCGGTGAACAGCCCCGAGCGCCGGCCGTGGCCGGGCTGGGCATAGATCAGCACGCCGTCGAAGGTGAAGGGCTCGACCTTCCACTTCCACCAGTCGCCGCGGGTGCGTCCGACCCGGTAGGGTGAGCCCAGACGCTTGAGCATCAGGCCTTCGACGCCGCGCGCGCGGGCCTCGTCGCGCAGCCCCTCGAGCGCGGCCCAATTGGCGAATGCGATCGCCGGCGAACGGCCCAGAGTGCCGGCGGCTGCGAGGGCGGCGTCCAGCTGAACCCGGCGCTCGGCCAGCGCAGTCTCGCGAATATCCACACCCTGCCATTCCAGGCAGTCGTAGGCCAGAAAGGCGACCGGTGCCTTGGCCAGCGTGGTCGGGCCTGGTTTTTTGCGGCCAATGCGCTGCTGCAGCACGGCGAAGGGCAGCGGCTCACCGTCGCGCCAGGCCAGGATTTCACCGTCCAACACCACGCCGTCCGGCAGCGCCTCGGCGGCGCTTTCGATCTCGGGAAAGCGCCCGCTCATCAGCTCCTCGCCGCGCGACCAGATAAAGGTCTGGCCGGCCCTGCGGATCAGCTGGGCGCGGATGCCGTCCCACTTCCACTCGGCTTGCCAGTCCGCGGGCTCACCCAACGCCGCGGGCGGATCGTCCAGCGGCGAGGCGAGAAAGAAGGGGTAGGGCGTGGCCGTGTCCAGATCGGCCTCGGAAGCGGGGGCGATCAGAGCGCGGAAGCTGCGCGCGCCGGGCTGCCAGCGGCCCATCAGGCGATGGGCGATCAGGGTCGAGTCGACCCCGGCCAGCTCGGCCAGGGCGCGGGTCACCAGGCGCTTCGACACGCCAACGCGGAAGCCGCCGGTCAACAGCTTGTTGAACAGAAAGCGTTCGCTGCCGTCCAGCTCGCGCCACAGCGCCATTACCGCGTCCCGACGCTGTTCGTCATCCAGGTCCTTCAGCGGCTTGATCCGAGTTTCGACCAGGGCGGCCAGGCCAATGGTCGCGGCAGTGTCGTCGCCTGGCGGCAGCAGCAGATGCATGGTTTCGGCGAGGTCGCCGACCTGCTCGTAGGCATCCTCGATCAGCCAGCCCGGCAGGCCCGTGGCCAGTGCCGTCCACGCCCTCAGCTCGCGGGTGTTGACCAGCCGCTTCAGGCGCTTGCCGGTCAGGAAACTGACCGCCCAGGCCGCGTCATCGGGCTCGGCCGCGCGGAAAAAATCGACCAACGCGGCCAGCTTGGCCTTGGTCGCCGTGGTCTGGTCCAGTCGATCGAACAGCAGCGCGAAGTCCTTCATGCCGCCGCCGGGTCGCGAAGCGTGCTGCGCAGATTCCAGCTGTCAGCCGCCAGACCGCGTTCGCGCAGGTAGCCGGCCAGGGCCTCGCCGTTGCCGTGGATAGTGATGACGCGCCTGGCGCCCATGTCGGCGACGGTGTCGATCAGGGCCGGCCAGTCGGCGTGGTCGGACAGCACGAAGCCGCGGTCGTAGCCGCGCCGACGGCGGTGGCCGCGGATCCGCATCCAGCCGGAGACGAAACCGCTGGAATGCTTCGGGAAGCGGCGCATCCAGGGCGAGCCGGCGGCCGAGGGCGGGGCCATGATCAGCTCGCCGGCGAAGCGATGGGCCTTGGGTGCCTCACTGACCGGCCGGGTGTCGATCAGGGTAATGCCCTGGTCCCGGTAGCAGTCGGTCAGCGGCTGCATTGCCCCGTGCAGCCAGACCGGTCCTTCGGCGCGCCCGTGCAACTCGGCCAGCACGCGCTGGGCCTTGCCCAGGGCGTAGCAGAACAGCACCGCCGGGCGGCCCGCCGCGCGGCAACCCCGCCACCAGTCGAGGATGTCGGCGATCACGGTCTCGGTGCTCGGCCAGCGGTAGACCGGCAGGCCGAAGGTGCACTCGCTCAGCCAGACGTCGCAGGCAAAGGGTTCAAAGGCTGCGCAGGTCGGATCGGGGGCGCGCTTGAAATCGCCGGAGACGCCCCAGCTGCCCTGGTCGCTCTCGATGCGCACGGTGGCCGAGCCCAGGATATGGCCGGCCGGGAACAGGGTGATGCGGGTCGCACCCAGATCGAAGGGCTCGCCGTAGTCGACGGCCTGCAAGCCTTCAGTCTGGCCGACCCGATGGGCGAGCACGGCCAGCCCGGCGTGGGCGCAGAAATACTCGCCGGCCCCGGAGCGGGCGTGGTCGGCGTGCGCATGGGTAATGATCGCGCGCGGCACGGCCTTCAGCGGGTCGATCCAGAAATCGCCCGCCCGGCAGTACAGCCCGCCAGCGTCGGGTACCAGCAAATCCTCGTTCATCCGGGCAGAGTGCCGGATGCGGGGTGAATCGGGAAGCAACAGCCTGCCCCACACCGCCGAGGCATCATGCCGGCCGGAAGCGCCCGGCAGCTGAGCAGAGTGGGGCTGCTGCGGTGGTCATCGTTGGAGCAAGCGGTGATGAGCTATATCGAAGAACACAACCAAGCCCCTGCGCCACTCATCTGGACCCAGTCGGCACAAGACATCCTCGAAAAATTAAAGCGGGGGCGTCAGGCCCTCCATAAGTTACAGCGTGTTTGAAGGGCCACTAGTCCGGCGCGACAGTCGTCGGGCGCCGGCTTGCATGTCAGGACAGTGACGGGCAATATTGCTCGGACAGGCATTTTGGGGGCCTGATGTCACCATCAACAGGGAGTTGCGCCATGTTTGCCAGATCAACCCAGGGGTTTAGCCTTGCCGCCATGCTGCTGTGGGTATTGGCTGTGCCGAGTAATGCGCAGGTCTTGGGGCCCGCCTTCGAAGACGACTACAGCCTGACTGAACTGGGTTCGGTGACGGGTCTTCCGCCGTCTTATGGTGGCGTCTTCATACTCGCCAGCGAACCCAACTTTCTTTACATCGGCGGCGCTGCCAATACCGGTGACGGCGCACTGTACCGAGTCCCCTTGAGCCGGGACGGAGACGGCCGGATCACCGGCTTTGCAGGTAGTGCCGAGCAGGTCGCATTGGCGCCATTCAACGATGGTGGCATCGTCCCCGATCCGGGCGGGCTGATTTCCTATGCGCTGTGGCCGACCAATGCCTACGGGCAGATCGATCTGTCGACCGGCACGGTCGTCAACCAGATTGACCTCACGCCATTCGGCGTGGCCAGTGCCTCGTCCTCCGTGAACTTCATTCCTCCGGGTTATCCGGGGGCGGGCGGAATGCGTATCGCCTCGTGGTCCGGCGGCCAGTTCTATTCAGCTGACTACAGTATCGGTGCCGGCGGCATCATCACCCTCAATAGCGTGACCGGGATTCCAGGCTCCACGCTGCCGGGTGGCCCGGAGGGCTGGGCCTATGTGCCGTTCGGTTCTCCGGGCTTCAGCCAGCCCAGCATGCTGGTGGCCGAGTACAGCGCCGGCAATGTCAGCGCTTTCGAGATGGATGCCAATGGCAACCCCATCATTGCCAGCCGTCGCAGTTTCATCACCGGTCTGAGTGGCGCCGAGGGCGCGGCCATTGATCCGGTAAGTGGTGCCTTCGTGTTCTCAACCTTTGGCGGCGGCGATCGGGTGCTGATTGTTGAAGGTTTCGAGCCGCCAGACCCGCCGCCGCCACCGCCGCCGCCGCCGTCGACGCCTGTTTCGGTGCCTGTGGATGGCTGGTGGGCTCTCATCAGTCTGATCTTCGTGCTGTTGGCCGGTGGCATATTCAGCCTCGGCCGCCGACCTTGAGCCAAGCGCCACGAAAGGACTGAGCCCGGCTTTGCCGGGCTTGGTGCCGTATGAGTGAGGCCAGTCAGCTCGTCGCTATTCGACGTGGGCGGAATTGCCCGCTGCCGGCTGAGCTGTCCGGGCAGTGCTATGATCCAAAGCATGTATCGATCACCACTCAGCAGCTCCAGCACGCCCGCTCCGGGTAAGCCGCTAGCGGTGCCGGTGGTGCCGGCGGCTAGCCGGCCCGCGGCTTCGCACCTTCGACTTGGTTTGCTGGTAGCGGGGAGTGTGCTGCTACTGGCCACGCCACTGGTGTTGCTGGAGCCGGCCGCTTACTGGCAAGACGATCCGGAGCTGTTCCGGCTCCTGCGCGGCATGGCCGTGATCAAGGGCGTACTGGCACTGCTGGCCGCCAGCCTGGTGTGGTGGCGGCTTGGCCGGCTGTCGGGGCCTGGCTTTGCAGCCGCCTACATCGGCGGCGTCTGGGTGCTGGCCCTGGCCACCGGCCTGATCTGGCAGCTCACGCTGGTCCTGCCGGCCTCCGGCCTGTTCCACGCCGCGACCCTCATGCTACTGGTCACCGCCTGGCGCGACACCGGTTCGCGGCTCGCGGATCGACGAACCCGGGGATAGTCTGAATAACGCTGCCTGCGGTCGTCGCAGCAGGCGGGGTCATGAATACTAAGACATTCATATTCAAAGCCACATTCAGAACCCCTGACACGTTCGCCTGCAAGGCACGCTTGCGCAGGCATAGTTGCGCTACGTCAAGCAAGCGTAACGCCGCAGGCGAACGTGTCAGGGATTCCCTTCGGGCTTGCCTGTGGGCGTCCGTGGACTGCGATTATCGCGACAAGCGCGGCACTTGATGTAGGGTGGCTACACCGGCGTGCCGGCGCCTTGCCACGAACGCCCACAGACAAGCTGAATGAGGCTTTGAATATGAATGTCTTAGCAATCCGGGCCAGTGTTCGCTCAGTCCTCCCACCCCCAAGGCGGCGGCGGTGGATCGACCGGGGATCGCAGATCGAATTCGAAGTGATAGTAGCGCTCGGTCGCCTGGCGACGGACGTGATAGACCCATCGCTCGCCGGGGTGGATTTCAATCAACCAGACATTCGGGTAGTTGTCAGGCAGGCTGTCCAGGGTCTGGTCGTCAGCGGGGAAGATCTGCGCATGGGCGCTGCCCCGATTGGGGGAAATGCCCCCATACAGGGTGACGGCTTCGGCGCTTCCATCGGGATGCCGATGGTCGTGGCGAAGCTCGATCCGCTCGCCAATCCGGGTCAGTATCCAGGTTCGAGACAGGTTGTCGCCCACCGCGAAAGGTATCCGAATGCGCGACTGACCGCAGTCGCGCACATGCATCAGCAGCGCTTCATCGGCCATGTGATCTTCAGGCGAGGCGAGTACGCGGCCCTCGAAGGCCTGACCGCAAAGACCTTCAAGATTGGACCAGAACGCATCGCTCGTGCCCCCACTTGCCGGACCGGCCAGTAGCAGCATTGCGACCATGCTGAGTGCCTGCTTCATCGACATCTGCACCTCATCATCATGAACTCCAGCGTCTGAGTCTACCTCAGCTCCTCATGCCATCACCAACTACCCTAGGTGCCTGCGAATCAATCAGGAATCCGGAGTGTGGCATGAGTTAGGCTATGGTCCGCTTTCAGGCAAAAAGGGCCGCACCGATCAACGGTGCGGCCAATCCGGACTGTGGGGCAGTCCCAGGGTGATATCGGCAGGTCTTAAGAATCAATCGTTATGATGAATCCGGAGCTCGCCGTTAAGCCCTGTAGTCAAGCGTCGTTGCTGGGCATTACCAGTTCCGATCGAACTCGGGTGCTTCCCGCAGCGCATCTTCGGTGACATTGACACGCAAGACAAAGTCATCCGGCTTGTGGGTCGCGCTGGCTGCCTGGCCGTTGCCGTTATCCGGCACCACCGAGACCTGATCCCAGCTGATGGCAACATCCTTGGCGCCAATTCCGAGGAAGCCACCGACACCGACAACAACGGCCTTGATGCTGCCGTCAGCGTCGACGAGGATATCCTCGATGTTGCCGACCTCTTCACCATCGCTGGTGCGAGCGGAACTGCCCATCAGGCTGTCGATGGAAACCATGCGGCCGTTGACCTGGGAAAGGAAACGTTGTTCCGTGCGCTGCTCATGCGCCATACCATGCTGCTGAGCTGCAGGCCGCTCATGCTGCCGTTCCTGCTGATAGGTAGCGCTTCGATCGACAGAGCCGGTCTCCATGCCAAATGCCAATGCAGGGGCCAGCAGCAAACCAACAGTAAGACCTTTTGAAATGTTCATCGTTCTTCTCCGTGGTTAGAGTGAGTTGAAGCACGGTAGTGAGCCAAATGCTCGACCCGCTTGTTGCCGGGCTAACCGTCGGTGAGCAATGTGCCCCATCAAACAAGCCCGTTCTGCGCGCTGGCTAACAGAAGGGCCATTCTTTCGGCTCCGCTAACGCAAGCTCAACGCCTGCTTAACGTGCCGCAAGCCGAAGGCCATGCGCGGTTTGATCTATGTTATAGCCCCTTCGACCCTGTTCACCCAGACTTGGTAACAGACAGGGGTCGGGTAAAGGCATGGAGTGCGGGCATTATTAATACTTGCATAAGTAAAGCCTCATAGGTTATACTATGGAGGATGACAGGCCGAAGCAAGATTGATGCACGGAAGTTGCCGCCCAAGGCTCAAGAGTTGCTGCGGCGCTCGGCAATGGAACGG
>JBJHCC010000042.1:0-32324 GCA_050485825.1 Gammaproteobacteria bacterium | reverse complement strand
CAACCCACGCATATCAGAATGATCCACCGTCGCCAATCGCCTTTCATACCCTGAACCGAAGACATTGACACCGGAGAACAAAAATCGGAGAAAGTAGTTGACAGGTCAATCCATATCAGGAGCCTGCCCGGCAGAAGCCGTCCGGACTGCAACGGCGCCCTCACCATTGAGTGCGCCTATCGTCGAGCTTACATAGGTCAACTATGCGCGCTCTCCGATAGACACACTCAACGGCGATTGCATCCGTTTCGCCTCGAACGTTTCTGCCGGGCAGGCTCCTAGCCGCAAATGTCGGCGTCCTGCCTGCAGCGGCCCCGCTTCGTGGCTGATCAGCAAGGCGGTTCGACCGGCCAGCCAGCGCTCCAGTGCCGCGGCGACCCGGGCTGCCGACGCCGGGTCGAGGCTGGCCGTGGGTTCGTCGAGCAGGACGATGTCGGGTTCAGTCAGCAGCAAGCGCGCCAGCGCCAGCCGGCGGCGCTGGCCGCCGGAGAGATTGGCGCCGTCTTCATCCAGCCAGCTGTCCAGACCTTCAGGCAGTTCATCGAGCAGCGGCGCCAGGCCGACGGCACCGATGACCTCGGCCAGCCGCGCGTCGCTGGCGTGCGGGTCGGCCAGACGAAGATTGCGGGCCAGGGTATCGCGCAGAATCAAGGGTCGCTGCGGCAGCCAGGCGATGCGGGCGCGCAGGTCTTCAGGCGCATAGTCGCGGAGGTCGGCGCCGGCCAGCAGGACGCGCCCATACTGCGGATCGACCTGGCGCATCAGCAGCAGGGCCAGGGTGGACTTGCCGATGCCGCTGGGGCCGGACAGCAGCAGCTGCTCGCCGTGCCCCAGGCTGAGCTCGAAGTCGGTCATCACCCAGGGGTGATGCGGCTGATAGCGAAAGCTGACCCGGTCGAATCGGAGCTCGTGCCGGATCGGCCAGGCCCGGGGCGACCCGGCCACGGCCAGGGCAGGGGCCTGCCCGGCCAGCTGATCGACCCGGCGCGCGGCGGCCAGGCTGTGGCCCCAGCGCCGCCAGGCGGCAGGGATCCCGAGCCAGGCCTCTGCCAGGCCCAGTGCGCCGAGCACGAGCAGCGCCAGAATCGGTCCGCTCACGCTTGCCTGTTGGTGCAGGTTCAGGCCAAGCACCAGCAGCAGCCACAGCAGCAGCATGCCCCAGAGCAGGGCCAGGGCCTGGCCCAGCGCATCGAGGTCGCCGAGGCGTTGCTGCAATCCGGTGAGGCGCGCCGAGGCCTCGCCGATGCCGGCCGTCTGCTGCCGGGTTCGATCGAGCGCGCGCAAATCATCCAGGCCCTCCAGGCCTTCCGCCGCGGTGGCGCGGAGCGCCGGCAGGGCAGCCGCGGCCGCGGCGCTGGTCTCGCGGCCGGCCCGGAACAGCAGCCAGGCGGTCAGCGGCAGTAGCAGCAGGGCAACAACAAGGATCGCCAGCGCCAGTGGCAAGGCAATCCAGGCGGCGATCGCGGCCGCGATCAGGCTGAGCAGCAGGGCCGCTATGGTCGGGCCGATGATGGCGGCGAAACTGGCGTTCAGGGCATCGACATCGCCGGTCAGGCGGTTCAGGGTATCGCCGCGGCGCAGCGCCCGGAGCTGGGCGTCATCGAGCCGCAGCAGGCGTTCCATCAGATTCAGTCGCAGCTCGGTAAGCAGGCGCAGGGTGGCCGCGTGGGTGGCCAGGCGCTCGCCGTAGCGGGCCAGGGTGCGGGTGATGGCCGCCAGGCGGATGCCGGCCCCCGGAGTGAAGATGTCCAGCCCGATCAGCAGGCCCAGGCCCGCCAGCGCGCTGGCGGTGATGAACCAGCCCGACAGCGCCATCAGCGCGGCACCCGCCAGCAGACTGAGCAGCATCAGGCCCAGCCCCAGCAGCAGGCTCGGCCGATGCGTTCTGAGCAGGCTGCGCCAGCCGGTCCAGTTCATGCGGGCGCTTCGCTCAGGCGACCGTCGTCGAGCACCAGCACTCGCTCGGCCCAGCGCCGTGCCGGCGCGCCGTGGCTGGCGCAGATCACCGTCATCTTGCGCGTGCTGCAGGCAGCGTCGAGGGCCTGCCAGAAGCGGGCTTCGCTGACCGGATCCAGGCTGGCCGTGGGTTCGTCCAGCAGCAGAATGGGTCGGGGCCGGAGCAGGGCGCGGGCCAGGGCCAGGCGCTGCGCCTGGCCGCCGGACAAGCCCAGACCCTGTTCGCCCAGCGGGCTGTCCAGGCCCTCGGGCAGCCGGTCGATGACCGCCGCGAGGCCGACCAGTGCGATCGCCTCGGCCAGCGCTTCGGGAGCGGCTGCAGGATCGCCGAGCAGCAGATTGCTGCGCAATGTGCCGGCGAACAGGACCGGATGCTGGCCCAGCCAGGCGCGGGTGGCGGCCAGTGCGGTCTGGTCGAAGTCCGCCAGATCGAGGCCGTCGTAGCGCAGCGCGCCGCTGCTCGGCGCCGTGAAGCCGGCCAGCAGCCGCAGCAGGGTCGACTTGCCGCCGCCGCTGGGCCCGGTCAACAACAGCCGTTCACCCGGTTCGACTGTCAGGTCGAGGGCCTGAAACAGAACGGGTCGCTGCGACCAGGCGAAACCGAGGCCGCGGGCCTCGATGCGGCAGGCCGTTCGTGGCAATCGGTCAAGCGGCCGCCGCGGCTCGGGACGGGCCGGCGGCAGCGCCAGCAGCGGCATCAGCTCGCCGGCTGCCGCCAGCGCATCGGCCCGATCATGCCAGTGCTGGGCGAGCTGGCGCAGCGGGTTGAAATACTCGGGCGCCAGCAGCAGGATGAACAGGCCGCTGGCCAGGCTCAGCTTCGCAGCCGGACCGAAGTCGATAAAGCCCAACAAGCCCAGGCCGATATAGATCGCGAGCGCGGCAATGGCCACGGCGGCAAAGAATTCGAGCACGGCCGAGGACAGAAAGGCCAGCCGCAAGACCCGCAGTGTTCGGGCGCGAAAGTCCTCGGCGTGGGCGCGCAGGTTCTCCATCATCGCCGGCGCGGCACCGAAGCGGCGGATCTGATCCAGCCCGCGCAGGCGATCATGGAACAATCCGGCCAGCCGGCCGAGCGCGCGCTGCTGCGCCAGGCTCTCGCGCTCGGCGCCCCAGCCGACCAGGATCATGAAACTCGGGATCAGCGGTGCGGCCAGGGCCAGCAGCAGGGCCGCCAGCCAGTCCTCCGCCAGCACGCCGAGCAGGAGCAGGGGCGGGATCACCGCCGCGGCTGCCGCCTGCGGCCGATAGCGGGCAAACCAGGGGTCCAGGGCTTCGACCTGCTCGACCAGGCGGGTCAGCAGCTGGCCGCTGTTCTGGCCGGGCAGCGGGCCGGCTGCGGCGATGCGGTGGTACAGTTGCTGGCGCAAGCCGTCCCGAATCCGGCGCGAGGCCCGGGCGGCGATCAGGCCGCGCAGCAGCGGGCTGGTCGCACGCAGTGCCATCGCCGTCAGCAGGGCGGCCAGCAGCCAGGCAAGCTCGGCCACCGCGGTCCGTTCAATCACCGCCGCGTGTACGATCCAGGCCAGCAGCCCCGCCTGGGCCAGCAGCAACAGGCCTTCAACAAACCCGAGCGCGAGGCTGGCCCGTCCGATCCAGGCCGGGGTCAGCCCGGTCAGCCAGCGCCGGGCGGCGGCGTCAGTGGCCAGCGTAGCCGGCTCCCGGCTTGACCTTGCCGCGGAACACCCAGTAAGTCCAGGCCGTATAGGCGAGGATGATCGGGATCAGAAACAGGATGCCGATCAGCAGGAACAGCTGGCTGCCGGGGTCGGAAGCGGCGTCCCAGAAGGTGTAGGTCGGCGGCACGGCATAAGGCCACTGGGTGATCAGCAGGCCCAGATAGAACAGCGCGAACAGCAGCATCGAGCCGATGAAGGGGGTGGCTTCGGCGCGCGCGCGAATTCGCCAGAAGATCCAGGCCGCGGTCGCCAGGGTCAGGGTCGGGAACAGCCACAGCCAGCTGAGATGGTCGAACCAGCGGATCATGACCCGCTCATGGGCCAGCGGCGTCCACAGGCTCACCACCACGAAGAAGGCCATGACAATGGCCAGCAGCCAGGGCGCCAGCCGATACGCCCATTGCTGGGTCCGGCCTTCGGTCTTGAGGATGGTCCAGGTCACGCCGAGCAGCGCATAGCCGGCGACCACGCCGAAGCCGGTCATGATGGTGAACGGTGTCAGCCAGTCGAAGGCGCCGCCGACATAGCGAAAGCCCTCGGTCTCGAAGCCCTGGATGTAGGCGCCGACCACCGCGCCCTGGGCGAAGGAGGCCACGGTCGAGCCCCAGAAAAAGGATCGATCCCACCAGCGCTTGCCGGCGCGGGCCTTGAACCGGAACTCGAAGGCCACGCCGCGGAAGATCAGCCCGGCCAGCAGCAGGAACACGCCCAGGTACAGGGCCGGCAGGAACACGGCATAGATCAGCGGAAAGGCGGCGAGCAGGCCGGCGCCGCCGAGGATCAGCCAGGTTTCGTTGCCGTCCCAGACCGGCGCGACCGAGCTCATCATCTCGTCGCGGGCCTGGTCGCCGGGCGCGAAGGGAAACAGGATGCCCACGCCCAGATCGAAGCCGTCCATCAGCACGTACATGAAAATGCCGATGCCGATGATCACGACCCAGATCAGGGTCAGGTCGATCAGTTCCATGGTCAGGCGCCTGCTTCGGCGCGGCCGCCGGGATTGCCCAGCGCCGGCGGCACCGCCGACCAGGGCCGCTTCGGCCGCGCGCTTTCCTCTTCCGGCGCGGCGATCACCGGATCCGGACCGGCCACAATCACCCGACGCAGGTAGATCAGGCCGGCGCTGAAGACCACGGCATAGACGCTGATGTAGCCGATCAACGTGGTCAACGCCATCCAGCCGCTCAGCGACGGGGTCACCGCTTCGCTGATCCGCATCACGTCCTGGATGATCCAGGGCTGGCGACCGACCTCGGTGACGAACCAGCCGGCGATCACCGCAATGAAGGGCAAGGGCGGCATCCAGGTCAGCAGCTTCAGCAGGCGACGCGATTGGTAGAGGCGGCCGCGCCACAGCTGCCAGGCCGCGACCAGCGATACCGCGATGAACAGCATCCCCAGCCCAACCATGATCCGGAAGCTCCAGAACACGATCCCGACCGGCGGACGATCCTCGGCCGGCACCTCAAGCAGGCCCGGTACCTCGCCGTCCAGGCTATGGGTCAGAATCAGGCTGGCCAGGCCGGGTATGGCAATTTCGAAGTGGTTGGTCTCGTTGGCCGCATCGGGAATGGCGAACAGGATCAGCGGTGCACGGCTCTTGGTCTCCCAGGCGCCTTCCATGGCCGCGACCTTCATCGGCTGATGCTCGAAAGTGTTGAGCCCGTGCAGGTCACCCATGATCAATTGGGCCGGCGTGAGCACTGCCAGCAGGATCACGCACATCTTCAGCGCCTTCTGGCTGGTGTGCGGGTTGCGACCCTCAAGCAGATACCAGGCGCTGACCCCGGCCACCACAAAGCCGCCGGTGATGAACGAGGCCAGGGCCATATGGCCAAAGCGATACGGCATCGACGGGTTGAAAATGGCCTGGGTCCAGGATGTCATCTGCACCATGCCGTCGACAAAGTCGACGCCCGCCGGCGTATGCATCCAGCTGTTGGCCGACAGGATCCAGAACGAGGAAATGAAAGTGCCGATCGCGACCATGCAGGCGGCGAACAGATGCACCCCGGCCGGCACCCGGTCGCGACCGAACAGCAGCACGCCCAGGAAGGTGGCTTCCAGGAAAAAGGCGGTCACCACCTCATAACTCAGGATCGGCCCGAGAAAATTGGCTGAGGAGTAGGCAAAAACGCTCCAGTTGGTGCCGAACTGGAAGGCCATGACGATCCCGGACACCACGCCCAGCCCGAATACGATCGCAAAGATCTTGATCCAGAATCTCGACAGTTTTTCGTAGACCGGATTGCGGGTCCGGAAATGCAGGCCTTCGAGTACGGCGATGTAAGCCGCCAGGCCAATGCTGAAGACCGGAAAGATGGCGTGGAAAGACACCACGAAAGCGAACTGAATTCGTGACAGGAGGAGGGGGTCGAGCTCCATTGCAGCGTCTCCGTATTTGCCGGGCTAGTGTATCGGCTCAGCCCTGAAAATCGCTCACGCGGCGGCGATGGGAATCAAGCTCACGATGACTCGGCGGCGGTGCGGGCGATGGCGGTGTTCCCACAGGTACAGGCCCTGCCAGGTGCCCAGCGCCAGCTTTCCGTCGATGATCGGGACGCTCAGCGAGCTCTGGGTGAGCGCGGCCCTGACGTGGGCCGGCATGTCGTCCGGGCCCTCGGCATCGTGGCGGTAGCGTGGGTCGCCATCCGGCACCAGATCGGAGAAAAACCGTTCAAGGTCGCGGAGTACATCCGGATCGGCGTTTTCGTTGATCAGCAGCGAGGCCGAGGTGTGCTGCAGGAACAGATGGCAGAGGCCGGCGCGCAGGCCTGAATCCCTGACCCGCTGAACGACCCGACTGGTAATGTCGTGCAGGCCGCGGCCGGGCGTGTTGAATTCAAGCACGGTACTCACTGGCTCATCTCGCTCAGCAGCTCGGCCTGGTGGGCCTGCAGCAAGGGCTCGATGACCGCATCGAGGCCGCCGTCGATGATGCTGTCGAGCTCGTACAGGGTCAGGCCGATGCGATGGTCGGTGACCCGCCCCTGCGGGAAGTTGTAGGTCCGAATGCGCTCGGAGCGATCGCCGGACCCGACCTGGAGCTTCCGGTCGGCGGCGCGCTGGCTGCGCTGGGCCTCGCGTTCGGCCTCGAGCAGCCGCGCCGACAGCAGGCTCATGGCGCGCGCCTTGTTCTTGTGCTGCGAGCGCTCGTCCTGGCATTCGACCACGATGCCGCTGGGCAAATGGGTAATCCGAATCGCCGAATCGGTGGTGTTGACGTGCTGGCCGCCGGCGCCCGACGACCGATAGGTATCGATGCGCAGATCGTTGGCATTGATGTCGATGCTGTCGACGTTCTCCAGCTCCGGGAGGATGGCGATGGTGCAGGCCGAGGTGTGTATCCGGCCCTGCGACTCCGTCGCCGGGACGCGCTGCACGCGATGGGTGCCGGATTCGAACTTCAGCCGCGAGTAGGCGCCGCGACCAATGATGCGGGCGATGACCTCGCGATAGCCGCCGGCCTCGCCGTCGTGTGCCGACATGATTTCGACCCGCCAGCCGCGCGATTCGGCATAGCGGCTGTACATGCGCAGCAGATCGCCGGCGAATAGGCCGGCTTCCTGACCACCGGTGCCGGCCCGAACTTCCAGAAAGATGTTGCGCTCGTCGTTGTCGTCGCGCGGCAGCAGCAGTCGCTGCAGTTCGCCCTGCAGCTGGTCAAGTCGGCCCATCGCCTCGCTGCGGGCGTCCTCGGCCATGGCCCGGAGCTCGGCATCGCGCTCGTCGAGCAGGGCCCGGGCTTCGGCCAGGTCGCGCTCGGCGGCCTGGTGTTGCTGCCAGAGCCCGACCACCGGCTCGAGCTCACCGTATTCCCGCGAGAGCTGTTGAAACTGCTGGCGGTCAGCGATCACGCCGGGCTCCGAAAGCAGGCGGGACAGTTCTTCGAAGCGTTCGGCGACGCCCAGCAGGCGCTGACGGATTCCAGGGTTCATGTTGACTCGTCAAGAAAGTAGTAGCGGGCTGCTTCCAGCAGCGCCTCGTCGGCACTTTCGGCAGCCTGGCGCAGGCGAATGCTGGGGCCGTGCAGCAGGCGGTTGACCAGACGGTGGCTCAAGCGCTGCAGTACCGCTTCCGGGTCCTGGCCGGCGGCCAGCTGCAGCCGCGCCTGCTCCAGCAGCAGATCGCGCTCGGCCTGGGCGCGCCGGCGCAAGCCCTTCAGGGTGGAGCTGGTCTCCTGCAGGCGCAGCCAGCGCTCGAAGCTGGTCACCTCGGATTCGATGATCTCGATCGCCTGATTGAGCGCGTCCAGACGCTTTTGCTGGCTGCTTTCGATGATCGCATGCAGGTCATCGATGGTGTAGAGAAAGACATCGTCGAGCTCGGCCGCGGACGCTTCGATATTGCGCGGCACGGACAGGTCCAGGGCAAAAATCGGCTGTCGCCGACGCTTGGCGGTGGCTCGGCTCAGCGCCTGGCGGCTGACGATGGCTCGGGGGCTGGCGGTGCAGGCGATGATCAGATCGTGCGCAGGCAGCAAGGCATCGAGCTCGTCCAGGCCGTGGCCCTCGGCACCGTACTTGTCGGCCAGTTCCCGGGCCCGGCTGGCATTGCGGTTGGCGATGGTCAACCGGGTCAGGCCGGATTGCCGGAAATGTGCTGCACAATCCTCGATCATTTCGCCGGCGCCGATCAGCAGCGCCTTGAGCGGCTCCAGATCGCCGAAGATCTGACGGGCCAGCCGCAACGTGGCGAAGGGCAGGGTGACAGGGTCGCGGCCGATCCCGGTCTGGGTGCGGACCCGTTTGGCGCCGGCAAAGGCGTGTTGGAACATCCGATCGAGGCGACTGTCTAGAGTGCCGACCTGGTGGGCCAGCTGCCAGGTCTGCTTGACCTGGCCGGCCACCTGAGGCTCGCCGATGATCATGGAATCGGCGCCGGAGATGACCTTGATCAAATGAAAGATGCAGGCCGACTGCTCGAGCTGGTAGAGGTGTTCGCGAAACTGGCCGGGCGCCAGTCGATGCCAGGCGTGCAGCCACTCTGCGGCAGCGCGCGTGATAGTCTGTCGACCTGACAAATACAGCTCGGTGCGATTGCAGGTACTGACAATGGCGCAGCCGGCCACGCCGGGTACGCCAGCCAGGCTTGACAGGGCTTCGGGCAGTGTTTCAGCGGCAAATGCCAGACGCTCGCGGATCGCGATTGGCGCGGTCTGATGGCTGATTCCCAAAGCGACGAGAGACATGCAAGCGCAGGCAGAAGACAAACTCCCCATTTTCGTTGGCCACAGGCAATGGTGCAAGGCCTGTCTGATGGCGATTCTGCTTTCGCTGCTGGTCGGCTGCGCCGCTGGTGCGCCAACGGCGGCCGGCGAAGCCGAGCCCAGCCCTGCGGAAGCGCCGGCGCTGCTGGACCATGAGCAGGCGACCGGGATGGCCGCCGAGCTGGACACCGATCTGCTGTTCCATGTGCTGGCGGCCGAACGGCTGGGCGCGGTCGGCGAGCTGGACCAGGCGCTTGGTCACTACCTGGCCGCTTCCCGGCTTGACTCCGACCCTGAACTGGCCCGCCAGGTCGTGCGCCTGGCGATGCGCCTGGGTGACTGGCCGACGCTGGTCGAGGGGGCCCGGCGCTGGTCAGAACTGCTGCCCGGTGATCGCGCGGCGCTGCAGTTTGAAGTGCTGGGTCTGATCAATGGCGCTGAGACTGACGCTGCCGCCGCCCGCCTCGCCGCGCTGATGGATCAATCCCGGCCTGATCCGCTGTCCTGGCGCGAAGCCATGCAGCTGGTTGGCGCCGCCGATGAGCCGGACCTGGCCCGGGCCACGCTGGACCAGCTGCTGGGGCGCCTGGGCGAGGGCGCCGACACGCATCAGGCGCTCTACAGCCGCAGCCTGTTGCTGTGGCAGCTCGGCGATGGTCCGCAGGCGCTGGCGTTGGCGGTGGCCGCAGCCGATGCCGGCGGCGGTCGTCAGGCCCGGCTGTGGGCGGCCCAGCTGGCGATGAACCTGGATGAACTGGAGCTGGCGCTGGCGCAATATCAGGGCCTGCGGCGGGAAGAGCCCGATGACATCGGGCTGGGGCTGGCCGAGGCCGAGGTTTTGACCGCGCTGGGCCGCGAGCAGGAGGCGATGGCGCTGCTGGCCAGCCTGCCGCCGGATACCGAAGTGCTTTATCTGCTCGGGACCTATCATTTTCAGGCCGATGACATTGACGCCGGCGCGGCGGTTTGGCGCCGTCTGGCGGAGCTGGTCCCGGAGCCTGACGACAACGATCAGCATGCCTTTCTGACCGGTTTTCTGGCCGAGCTGCTTGAACTCGACGACGAAGCGCTGCAATGGTACACGCGCGTCGAAGGCGGCCCCAACGTGGAGCGTGCCCGCATTCGTCGCGCCTTGATTGAAGGCCGTCGCGGCAATCTCATGACCGCGCGCGGCCTGCTGCGCAGCGTGCGGCTGGGCCCGGATCTCGGCTTGCGTGAGCAGGCCTGGGTGATCGAGGCGGATCTGCTGCGGGAATCCGACCAGGCCGGCGAGGCCGTGGAGCTGCTCACCGGCGCGCTGCGGGAGCAGCCCGACAGCGTCATGTTGCTTTATTCGCGCGCCATTTGTGCCGTGGCCATTGACGATATCGAACTGGCCGAGCAGGATTTGCGCAGGATCCTGCAGATCGAAGACGACAATGCCATGGCGCTGAACGCGCTGGGCTATACCCTGACCGACCGCACCGACCGGCACCGGGAGGCGTATCGGCTGATTCGCAGGGCCCTCGAACTGGAGCCGGACAGCCCGGCCATCCTCGATTCCATGGGCTGGGTGTACTTCCGTCTCGGCCAGCCTGAGCAGGCGCTGCCCTATCTGGAGCGGGCGCTGGCCGGAGAAGACAATCCCGAGATTGCGGCGCATGTCGGCGAAGTCTTGTGGACGCTGGGTCGGGAAGCCGAGGCGCGGGAGCTGCTGGAACGGGCGCGGCGCGATTACCCCGACGACCGCTACCTGCTGGATACCCTGCAGCGTCTGGGCCTTCTTGAATGAGCTGGAAACCGGTCGCGCTGCTGGGTCTGCTGGTCCCCTTGCTGACGGCCTGCGCGGTTCGCGAGACCCGTCCGGAAGGCAGCTGGCTGGCTGAACGACAAGCCTTGTTTGCCGAACATTCCTATTGGCAGGTGAGCGGCCGGGCAGCGCTGTCGGATGGTCAGCGCGGCGGGTCCCTGGCTTTCGACTGGACTGCCGACGGCGATGTCCACGAGGTCAGCCTGAGAACGGTGACCGGTGGCCGCCAGTGGCGGCTCAGTTTCGGGCCCGGCTTTGCTCATCTGGAAGGCAGCGAAGTGGGTGAGCTGTTCGGCAGCAGTCCGGATCCGCTGGTTGAAGCCGCCGTGGGCTGGCCTATCCCGATCGAGGATCTGGCCTGGTGGATCCGCGGCCTGGTGCCGCCGGGCAGCAGTGCCGGCGCCGTGTTTGCTGCCGATGGCAGTCTGGCCAGTGCCCGGAGCGGGGACTGGATGCTGGAGTATCAGCGTTTTGAAACCAGCTACGGCACGCTGCTGCCGGCCCGGGTTCAGGCCAGTAGTTCGCCATATCGGGTCCGGCTGGTGATGCGCGACTGGCGATTGGCATCCCGCGTCGAATCGAATTCGCTATAATCCGGCCCCGGGAACGCGGTCGCCGGTGGGAGAGGCGCCGGGGCGCGGTCTTTTGAAAAGTTCCGCAGGGACGTCGCCAAGTTGGTTAAGGCACGGGGTTTTGATCCCCGCATTCGTAGGTTCGAGTCCTACCGTCCCTGCCATTTCCATAGCCCGAGCCGCAGCGAACCAGGTGGTCCATTGACGCACTCATCCCTGATGGTTTTCTCCGGAACCGCCAATCCGGAGCTGGCACAGGCGATCGCTGAATGTCTGGGTGTGCCGATGGGGCGGGCGAATGTCGGCCGCTTCAGCGATGGCGAAGTGATGGTCGAGATCATGGAAAACGTGCGCGGCCGCGACGTTTATCTGGTCCAGCCGACCTGCCAGCCGGCGGCCGAGAACTTCATGGAGCTGCTGGTCATGGTCGATGCGCTCAAGCGTGCCTCGGCCTCCCGCATCACCGCCGTCATGCCCTACTTCGGCTATGCCCGCCAGGATCGGCGTCCGCGCTCTTCGCGGGTCCCGATCACCGCCAAGGTCGCCGCCCGGATGATCAGCGTGGTCGGCACGGACCGCGTCGTCACCGTCGACCTCCATGCCGACCAGATTCAGGGCTTCTTCGATATCCCGGTCGACAATGTTTATGCGTCGCCGCTGACCCTGGCCGATATCTGGAAGCATTACAGCTCCGACGAAATCATCGTCGTCTCGCCGGATGTCGGCGGTGTGGTCCGCGCTCGCGCCATCGCCAAGCGCCTCGATGCCGATCTCGCCATCATCGACAAGCGCCGCCCGCGCGCCAATGAAGCCACGGTGATGAATCTGATCGGCGACGTCGAGGACAAGATCTGCGTGCTGGTCGACGACATGATCGACACCGCCGGCACCCTCTGCGCCGCGGCCGGCGCGCTCAAGGACAAGGGTGCCCGACGCGTCGTCGCCTATTGCGTCCACCCGGTCCTGTCCGGCCCGGCGATCAAGAACATCAGCAGCTCGCGGCTGGACGAAATCGTCGTTACCGACACCATCCCGCTGCGCCCCGATGCCCTCGAATGCGGCCGCATCCGCCAGCTCAGCGTTGCCCAGATGCTGGCCGAAACCGTGCGGCGGATGTCGGAAGGGGAGTCGGTGAGTTCGCTCTACGTCGACTGAAGCCAATGGGCTTCAGTCGACGGGGAGCGGGGTAGAGGGGAGAAGGGAGAGGGTTGTTTCGGTGCCGCTTCGAGCTTGCTGTTGACGGCAACCGGGTCTGAAAAGCCCTCGCAAGGCCTCGGGCCTCGCCGCCATTGTCGCCCGGGTTTTTCCTTCTTCCTTCTCCCCTCCCTCCCTCTCACCTCCTTTCGTCACGAATACCCCACCCACACCGCCACCATCAGCGCGATCGCGCCAGCGATCAGCAATTTGACGATCAGGGGTGCGATGAAGCGGAACCAGCGGTCGTAGGGGATGCCGGCCAGGCCGATGATGCCCATCAGGACCGGGTTGGTCGGGACGATCATGTTCATGAAGCCGTCGCCGAACTGGAAGGCGAGGACGGCGACCTGGCGGCTGACGCCGACCAGATCGCCAATCGGCGCCATCAGCGGCATGGTGACGAAGGCCTGGCCGCTGCCGGAGGGAATGAAGAAGTTCAACGCGCTTTGAATCAGCAGCATGCCTACCGCCGAGAGCTGGGCGGGCACCATCGCCAGCGGGCTGGCCAGGGCGTCGACAATGGTGTGAAGCACCATGCCGTCTTCCAGCAGCATGGCGATCGAGCGGGCGAAGCCGATCAGAATGGCGGTGCCGGCCAGCTCGGCGGCGCCGCCGGTGAAGCGCTGGGCAATCGCGTCGAGCTTCAGGCCGGCGAGCAGGCCGGCGAGGATGGCCAGGCCCAGGAACATCGCACCCAGTTCGACCAGGTACCAGCCGAAACGGCTGATGCCGACAACGAGCATGATCAGGGCCGCAGCGGTCGCCACCAGCACCAGGCTTCGACGTAGATCCATCGCCGGCTGCGCGGTCGCTGGCGGCGGCTGGGCCGCGGGGATATCGGCGACCAGGCTGCGAGACGGATCGGCCTGTACCCGGCGCGCATAGGACCAGACATGGTGAAAGCCGATCGCCATGAACGGCAGGAACAGCAGCAGGCGGTACTCCCAGCCCGAGCTGAGTTCCAGCCCGGCCACGCCCTGGGCGATATGCAGGGTGAAGGGGTTGATGACCGAGACGCCGAAGCCGATCCCGTAACCGACCACCATGATGCCGATCGCGGTGACGCTGTCCATGCGCATCGACACGCAGAGCGCAATCAGGATGGCAGCAAATGGAATGTATTCTTCGGCCATGCCCAGGGTGGCCGAGGCGATGCCGAAGGCCATCATCCCGCCCGCGATCAGCAACCAGGGCGTCTGGCCGAAGCGCTGGATCAGCGCATGCAGCAGGGCGTCGATGGCGCCAGTGGCGCGCAGCACGGCAATGGCGCCGCCGACAATCAGCACAAAGAAGATGATGCCCTGGGCATCGGCCAGGGCGCGGGGTACGACGGTGAGCAGCGCCAGCGGACTCAGCCTGGGCGCCTCCTCGATCTGTTCGAAGGTGCCGGGGATGACCTGCTCGCGGCCGGCTTCGTTCAGCTCGGTCTGAAACTGGCCGGCCGGCAGCAGCCAGGTCATCAGCAGCGCCACGATCATCATGCCGAACATCAGGACCAGGGTGTGGGGTACCCGCAGGCGCTCGTTCATGCCGTCACTCGAATGCCAGAAACAGCCGGCAGTATAGCGGCTGAAACCCCTGCTTCAGGCGCGCCCCGAATGCCACGGCATGGGCGAAGGGGTACACTAGCTAACGCCTTGCCGGTTTAATGACGGCAGCCGCTTCTTCCACCTTGCGCACGGAGTCAGCATGAACCAGAGCCAGATTCAGCAGTACCTTGCCAGCCACGACCTGTTTCGGGGTCTGCCCGATGCGGATCTGGCGTTTCTGGCCAGCCAGGCCGCCGTGACGGAAGCAACGGAAGGTCAACTGCTGGCACGGCAAGGCGATCGAGCCGATCGCTTTCTGATCATTCTGGAAGGTGAAATCGTGGTGGAGGTGCCGGCTATCGCCGGCCCGCCGCTGGAGATTACGCGTCTGGCCAAGGATCAGGTCTTCGGCTGGTCCTGGCTGATCGAGCCCTACCGCACTCACTTCAACGCCCGCGCCGCCCGCGCCGCTCGGCTGCTCGATTTTGACGGCACTGCGATCTTGCAGCGGGCTGAGCAGGATCCGGCTTTTGGCTACGGTCTGTTCAAGCGCTTCTCGGCCCTGATGGGCCAGCGTCTGGAGTCGGCCCAGCGGAAAATGATGGACCAGTGGAGCCCGTCCGGGTTTGCCTGAGCGCGGTCTCCCCTGATCAGGTCGACAGCAATGGCGCCTGGTCGCCCTGCCGGGGGCCGGCAGTTTGTTCTTGCGCCAGTTCGATGCGATTGCGGCCCGCGCGCTTGGCCCGATACAGCGCCGCATCCGCTCGCTTGACCCAGGATTCCCAGTCCTCGCCCGGCCGCAAGCTGGCCACGCCTGCGGAGAAATGGAGCGGGCCCCGCGCGCCAGTCAGCGTGCCGCTGAGCGCGCCATGCAGCATCACCGCCAGCTGCGCCGCCTGCTCGCGGTTGGTGTTGGGTAGCAGCAGCAGAAATTCTTCGCCGCCGAATCGAAAGCATTCATCGGTTTTTCGGATCCGCGCGTTCATCGCACTGGCGAAGTTGCGCAGCGCCTGATCGCCGGCGTCATGACCGCATTCGTCGTTGAGGCGCTTGAAGTGATCCAGGTCGATCAGCATCAGCGCGGCCGGAGTGCCGCTCGATGCCGCCCGTTCTATCACCTCGGCCAGTGACTGGCGCATGCGCCGGCGGTTGCCGAGACCGGTGAGGGGATCCAGCTCGGCCATCGCCTCGAGCTCACGCTGCTGGCGGGCAAGCTGGGCAGCAAACAGGTAGCCGAAGGTACACACCAGGCCGCAGGTCACCACGTAGACCAGCAGCTCGATGGTTTCCTGGAACAGCTCACTGGTCCAGGCCAGCCCGATGATCATCAGGATATTGAGGCCCAGCGCCGCACGCCGACCGGTCAGGACAAAGTTGATCCAGAGAATGACGTAGCCCCAGAACAGGCCGGTACGATTGAACACCATGCCGCTGCCGACGCAGGCAATCACGGTGACCATCGCAAACAGAAAGCCCGCGCGTCGCGTCTCGCCGGAACGCCAGGCGTAGACCACTACGGCGCCAATGGCCAGCACGATGCTCAAGTTGACCAGAGCACCCAGCCACTCGCCGCGCACCATGCGGAACACCTGCATGCTGCCGATCGACAGCATGGCCAGCAGGCCGAAATAGATGACCATGCTGAACTGGAAGTCCCGCGCCAGGCGCTGATGCAGCTCGCGAACCCAGCGTGGCCAAACGATACGTCCGGTCAAGCCCCCGCCCTCCGGAATGTGCCAACGGTCTGAAAGATACCTGAACTCGCCGCAGTTGCCAATTTTGGCGGTCTGCGAGCGGCGGGTGGCCGGCTGCCGGATTCAACTGATCGTGGCGGTGCGGCAACAGACCGGGGCGCCTGTGCGGGCGCCCCGGTCGGTGTCGATCAGTCCGCCGGGATCTCGAAGCGGTCTTCGAACAGGGGGTCGCGAATCACCAGCAGCGTGACTGGCACGTTCAGCTGGCTCAGGTGGGGATCGTTGCTGGCCAGGCAGATCAGCCCGGTGACGGTTTCGCCATCCTGCAGGCCTGCGCTGTCGAAGCCGACCGTGATGATGGTGGACTCGCCGGCGGCGACTTCACCCGCCTCCGGCGCAACACTGAGCCATCCCAGCGCCTGATGATCAGAGCAGGACAAGCTGCCTTCGGCGCTGGCCGCCAGCGACGGCTCACCGTCCACCAGCGCCCATACCAGCGTCGCGGTGCCGGTGTTGCTGAGCAACAGGTTCGCTTCGCCAAGCGCATCGATGGCCAGCACGGCATCCAGGGCGCTGGGCGACACGCCGGCGCTGGGGAAATCGGCGGTGGTGAAGCTGAAGGCTGCGCTGAAGTCGTCGCCGCCGCAGGCGCCCTGCGCGGCCACCCGCCAGAACAGGGTTGTGCCCGAGGGCAGCAGCGTCTCGGCCTGATAGCTGCTGCTGTCGACCAGCGTGTCGATCAGCAGCTGGTCAAAATCCGGGTCAGCGGCAAGCTGGAAGCGGTAGCTCAGCGCCCAGCTGTCGTCGGCCCAGCTGAACACCGGGTCCCGTTCGATCTCGGTGCTGCCGTTGGCCGGTGCAAGCAGTTCGCTCGGCACTGGCGGCGCGGGTGGCAGCAGCAGCTCGAAGCTGGCCGTTCGAGTCATCGCGGCGGCCTCGCCTGCAATGCTGACCGTCCAGCTTCCGGGGCGCGGCAGGTCGCTGGGGTCGATGCTGAGCGTACTGATAGCGGCCGGCGAGGTCGGCACGATCGGATTCACGTCAAAGTCCCAGCTGGTGCCGACAGGGAGGCCGTCAACCACTGCCAGATTGACCGCTGCATCAAAGCCAGCCAGGCTGGTCGCGAGTACATCCACGGTGGCTGGGTCTTCCGGACAGACGCTCACAGCGGCAGGGCTGATCGCCAGCTCGAAATCCGGCTCGCCCGGATCGCCGGCAATCGCGCCGTTGGCGACCAGGGCGTAGGGCTGGCTGCCGCCCATGGCCACCTGAATCGCACGGACGCGAATCTCGTAGTCGCCGGCCTCAGGCGCATTGAACCGGATCTGATGGACATTGTTGCGGTTGTCGAAGCCGGTATCGCTGCTGTCGAAAAACGGCGTGGGAGTGCCGGTGGTCGGCAGTTTCTGGGTCCAGACCGCGCCGCTGGGATCAACCACTTCCAGCCGCAGCTGATTGACCATGGCCACCGATGCGCCGATGGCCGCCGGGTAATCGCTCCAGCTCAAACTGATCCGCAGCGGGGCATCGTCGGACACCGTCAGGGTGTAGCTGTGCAGCTCGTCGGTGATCAGGCCGTCGGCCTGGTCGATCAGCCACAGGCGGCGGTCGTCGCCGTCGCCGTCGAAATACAGCACATTGTCCAGGTTGACCCGCCCCCAGCCCTGCGACTGGCTCGGCGCCGCGCCGCCGGATCCTGTTCCGGAGATGCTGTCACCGCCGTTGATCAGGATGGCCTTGATGAGCGCGCCGGAAATGAAGTCGCGGCCGTCGGCCTGCACTGGCATGCCGCTCGGATAGAAGCCGCGCTCCAGGTATTCGCGTACCAGCGCGGCCATGCCGGCTGCGGTGGGGCTGGCCATCGAGGTGCCGCTCAGCGGGCAGCTGCCGCAGCTGCCGGTGCCGGCGTCGCCGTTGGAGCCGACCGAGACCACACCCTGGCCCTGAGCGACGATGTCAGGTTTGGTCCGCTGGTCATGCACCGGGCCGCGCGAGGAAAAGCTCGCGATGTTGCCGCCGCTGCCGCCGCGCTGGGTCGCGCCCACGCTGATGACATTCTTGGCATTGCCCGGTGAGCCCACCGAGCGCGGCGCGCTGCAGCAGGTTCCGTCATTACCGGCGGCGAAGAAAATCGCCATGTCGGGGAAGTCCCATGCGGCCCGGTCGGCGTCCTGACTGAAGGCATCGTAGCTGACGGTACAGCCGGGCAGGCAAAACAGGCCCAGAAAGCAGCAGCCGCCGCCCCAGGAGTTGTTGTGGATACGAGCGCCGTTGGCATACGCCACGCTGACCAGATGCGGGATGTTGCCGCCCAGGCTGTTCAGGTACTGGAGGCTGTCGCCCAGCTCCTGGGCAACGAGGCGGGCACCGGGCGCCATGCCGTCGAGGTCGGAGCCGCCCCCCGGCGTGGTCAAGCTCGCGCAGTCGACCGGGTCGGCGAGATTGTTGCCGAGAATACTGCCCGCGACATGGGTGCCGTGACCGGCGCTGGCGCCGTTGGGGCAGGCGCTGTCGCCCAGTGGATCGTTGGCCGGTGACCACTTGTAGTAGATCGGAATCTTGCGATGGTTGAAATCCGGCGTCGCCGCCGGGCAGCCAGCGCCATCGGTGCAGGTCGAGATCGGCGGCTGGGCCAGCACCGGGTCGGTAAAGGCGCAGTGCGGAAAATCGACGCCGGAATCGGCCACGCCGACCAGCTGACCGCAGCCGAACAGGCCGCGATCGAACACGGGTCGAAGATTGCTCTGGCCGCTCTGATGCAGCCAGCTGCCCTGCGAGTTGGAGAAGTTCATGATCTTGCGCAGGCCAACGTGGGCCACCTGGTCGAACCCGGCCAGCACCGGCAGCAGCGCGTCGATGGCCTGTCCCCGCACGGTCAGTACCACCGCCTCGCGGCTGGTTGCCGCATCGACAAAACTGTGTTCCACGCCCGCCAGGCGCTCCAGTTGCGCCAGCATGGCCGCGGCCGAAACCCCCTGATGCAGGGCGATATGCAGGGGCAAGGCCGCTGGCCGCTCCGATCGCTGATCCAGGGTCATCAGATTGGGGTCGATTTTCCAGGCTGGCTGATAAGGCCCGGTCCAGAGTGCGCCGCTGATGGCGCCGAGCGCCTGGCGGCTGTCGGCATCGGCCTTGACCAGATAGCTGTGGAAGGGCAGATAGGCCAGGATCTCGGCGCCGCTGCCTTCCACCTGGCGGCGCATGGCGGCACTGATGGGCCGATCAAACTTGATCACCTGGTAGGGACTGTCGGCCGGCGGGGCTTCAAGCGCGGTCAGCAGGCCGGACGCCAGCACCGGCCCCAGCGTTTGGCCGCTGCAGGCGTCGAAGCCGGCGCCGTCGAAGCTGATCAAGCAGCGTTCGCTGGCGGCGGCGGCAGGCAAGGTAAGGATTAGACCCAAGAGGGCCGGAATGATGCGCGTCATGAATTCTCCCTGTCTGATCATTGATGGCCACCCGGCGCCAGGCGGGCTGGCTGCGCGGGGCCGCACGGATACGATGCCCGGCGGTCACCGAATGATAGCCGCAGGCGCGGCCCGGTCCAAGCCATCGCGGGAGCCCCGGCATCGTGAGCCGTTTCGGCACCGCTTGGCGCGTTGACCAGGACACTAGCTTCCAAGCAGGGCGAAACACCGCATGTCTGACCACGATACTGATCGCGATCGAAGCCCGCGCCTGCGCGCCGCCGGCCTCCGCCGGGCGCGTTGGCTCGGCCTGATGATGTTCCTGTTCAGCCCCCCGCTGTGGGCCGAGCTGATTTTCGGCGCGGCGGTGGGCCATCCTTCCAGCCCCGATTTCCGCGTCTTCCGCGCCACCGCAGGCAACGTCGTGCAGCTGGCCGCCGGGCTGCCGCAGCCCGGTTTTCCCAGCGTGTCGCCGGCGGGCAACCTGCTGGTCGTGAGCAGCCCGGATCCCGCCCAGCCGGCAGACGCCAGCCAGGATCTGTTTGCCGTCAATCTGCAGAACGGCCAGGTTCGCAAGCTGTGGGATAACGTCACTCAGGCGCTGCCTGGCGGCGGATTCCTGTTTGCCAGCCCACAGTGGAGCGGTACCTCCAGCAACGGTCAGCGGGTTGCCTTCGTCAATCAGACCGGTTCGACCAGCGGTGAACCCAGCAGCGGCGGGCTGCGTCAGCTGCGCGTGATCCGGGCCAGTGACGGCTTTGATATCGGGCTGGCGGAGATCGGTAACGGCTCGGCGCTGGATCTGTTCCAGTCCGAATTTGTCGGTATTTCCTGGCTGCCGGGCACCGATTTCTTCGCCACCCCGGCCTACGTGCCCATCGTCAACAATCTGGGTCAGCCCCTGCTGGCAGCAGGCATTGTGCTGTTCGGTCCGGTCGGGCCGCCCGGTCAGCCCTACGGGCGGGCCCAGGTCTTGACGCAGCCGACGGCGCAAGCCAATCCCCCGTTCGGCAACATCATTTCAACCCACGCCTATCCCGCCTTCTCGCCCAATGGCCAGCAGCTGGCGTTCTTTCGGATCACCTTTCCGGCTGCCAATCTGAGTGCCCCGGCTCAGGCGGATCTCATCGTCGTTCAGGTCGCCAGCGGCAGCGGTCAGGTCATTGCCAGCTTCAACCCGGGCTTTTTTCCGATCGGCCTGTCCTGGCGCAGCGCCAGCAGCCTGGTGTTCGCGATGGGCAGCCAGGCCCAGAGTGGCGGCGTCTATCTGCCGGTGATCGCCCCGACCTCGGGCCAGATCGTCACCATTCCCGCCAGCGGCGGCGCGCTGGGTCAGATTCCCGGCGTGGGTCAGGGCTTCTTTCCCAATGCGCTGCCCGCCAGCCCGGTCATTTTCCAGAGCCGATTCCAGTAGCCGCAAGGGCTCGGCAGCTACGGTCGGGCAGGCCGATCACTGAGCGATCCCCGATCGTGTGGCCTGTCGGCGGTTGATGCGATCTGCTGCAACATTTCTAATGTATGATGAGGCAGGGATCCGACGGGAACAGTGATGGCAGTGGCTCGTGTTGGCACACTTGCCGGGGTAGTCTTTGCCGATTCGGGAACAGCGTCGCGCATGGCCACTGCCGAGCGGTATGACCAAAGTCCTTTCCGCGCGCTGTTGTGGACGGCGCTGCTGGGTCTGCTGTTGATGGCGGCCGACAGGCTCGCCGCCGCCGATGAATCGGCCAGGGCGCTGCTCGATCGTGCCCGTGAGATCAGCTATACCCGACACTGGAGTGAGGCCCAGGCGCTGCTGGACGAGCTGGCGCCTCGGGTCGATCAGCTGCAACGCCGGGAGTTTGTCGACTTTCATCTGCTCGAGGCTCGTCATCTGGCCCTGGCGGATCGCACCGAAGAGGCCTTGGCGCGGGCGGCCATGCTGCTGGCGCTGGAACTTGACGTCGACCAGCACATTCAACTCAGGCAGTTCAGTGCCAATATCGCGGTGCTGCTCCGTCGCTACGAGCTGGCTTTTGATCATTTGCTCAACGCGCTGGCGCTGGAGCCGGACCTGGACGATCCGTTCAGCGCACTCGGCACCTTCAATATGGCCGCCTACCTGCTGGGTCGGGTCGATGAGTACGAGCAGGCGATCAACTACGGCGAACGGGCGGTGGCGCTGGCGCTGGCCGGCGGCAATCCGAACGACGAGTGCGTTGCGCGCCAGCGGCTGGCACCGGTTTTCAAGTGGGCTGATCAGGCCGAACGCGCCGAACTGGAATACCGTCGCGCCATCGAAGTCTGCCTCGACATCGGCAATGCGCTGTTTGCTGGCGTTCTCCGACACGGCCTGGCCGACCTGCTCCGCCGCGAGGGCAGGGTGGCCGAAGCGCTGGAGCAGGCTGAGGCCTCGGTCCAGGCGCTGCGCGACTCGAGCTTCGTGCTGGGCGAATTCGAAGCGCGTCTTGCCCTGATCGAAACCCAGTTCGACCTCGGGCTGCTGCCCGATGACCATGAAGCCGAGCTGGCGTCCTTGCGTCATTACTTCAGCGAGCGCGACATGTGGGACCAGTTGGCGCGGCTGGAAGAGCTGCTGGCACGGTATGCGGAACAGGCGGGCGATGCCACCGCGGCGATCATCCATATGCGCGCTCATCTGGAGGCCAGGGAGCAGTTTCTCGGTCGCGATCGGGCAATGCGGCTGGCCTATCTGCAGGTCGCCTTTGGTTTACGCATCAAGGAGCAGCAGATCAACCTGCTGGAGGAAAGCGCGCGCGCGTCGCAGCTCGAAGTGCAATCGGCCACCCAGCGGCGACGGGCGCAAACCACCATTCTGCTGCTCAGCCTGAGTCTGATGGTCGTGCTGACCCTGCTGTTGATTCGGGTGCTTCGCGGGCGCCAGCATTTCCGTGAGCTGTCGCGTCGCGACCGCTTGAGCGGGCTGGCCAACCACGGCTGGTTCTTCGAGCGGGCGGAGATGCTGCTGAAAGAGGCCGATCTGGGCAACGCGCCGGCCTTTCTGGTACTGGCCGATATCGACCGCTTCAAGCTGATCAACGATCAGTACGGTCATCTGGTCGGTGATCAGGTGCTGGGACAGATCGCCCGCCGCCTGGGCGAAGCGTTTCCACCGGGGAGCCTGATCGGGAGAATCGGCGGCGAGGAGTTTGCCATCCTGCTGCTGATCCGCGATATCAACGGGGTGATTGCCTGCGTCGAACAGTTCCGGCAGCGTGAGCCAAGCTCGAAACGGGCGGATGATCCTGAAGTCACGGTCAGCTTCGGCATTGCCCGCTACCGGCCCGGGGAGTCGCTGGATGCACTCAGGCAGCGTGCCGACGAGGCGCTCTATCAGGCCAAAGCGGCCGGTCGCGACCGCTATATCGTTGCCAGCGCCAAGGGCTAAGCGCCAACGGGCGTTCTCGAACCTTCCCCATTCCGGCCAGGCCCCCCGCCGATCCATTTCCCGCCTGCCCATCGGCTCGGGTTGCGACGGGCCGCGCAGGCTCCAGGCCCGGATAATTCATGAACCTGCGCGCGCAGGCTCCAAGGATTCAGGGCGCCGGCAGCGCCAGGAGGGTCGTGGTTTGTTCACCGCCGCTTTCGCGCCAGTCCAGGGCCAGCTCGCCATGACGGCCGGCGGCGACGAAAAATCGCAGATAGGGGTGAGCGGCGATCGCCGGATGGAGTCGGGCTTCCAGCACGCGCTCACCGTCCAGACTGACGCTCAGCTGCTCGACGATGCGGCGCGGCATCGGCACGCCGTCCGCATCGCGGCGAAGACCGGTTTCCATGGGATGCCGGATCATCGCCCGGATCTCGCTTGGCCGGTCCGATCGCAATCGCGCCGGGCCACGCGCCCGGGCCAGCATGAAGTCCTCCTCCAGCGCATCGCCGCCGGTCACCAGGCAGCCGCTGGTCGTGACCCGAATATCGCGAACCGCGCTCAGCCAGCGTCCATCCTCGGTCAGGGCCAGGGCGATGACCTGCTGGCTGCGATCCAGGCGAATGCGGGTTTCCAGATCCAGCGGCCCGGCGGCGGGGCCGAACAGGAATTCAGCCAGCTCGGGCGCCGGGTTGCCGGTACTGAAAAGGTACAGGCGATCGATGCGGGTCGCCTGCTGGCCTCGGCCAAGGCTGACGCCGAGGCTGACCGAACTGCCGTCCTGAGTAACGGCCGGCAGTTCCAGCAGCAAGGCCCCGGTTTCCGGCACCGCCGCGCCCAACAGCGCACGGGCCGGCTCGATGCGCTCCCAGGGGCCGCTGTGCGCCGGATTCCACAGGCCAAGCAATGCCAGGCTCAATAGCAGGAACCCGCGCATCAGTGAGCCTCTCCGGTCGATTCTGTCAGCTTCATTGGCCCGCTCAGCGCCAGCCAGGCGCCCAGCAGAATGCCGCCGCAGGCCACGATCGAGGACAGCGCCAGGCTGGACAGCCCGCTCAGGCCCTGGCCGATGGAGCAGCCCAGCGCCAGCACGCCGCCGATGCCCATCATCGTGCCGCCGAGCAGCGCCCGCACCAGCTGAGCAGGATGCTCGAACCCGCGCAGCGCCAGCCGGCCGCGTAGCAAGGCGGCAACGAAAGCGCCCAGCGCCACGCCGGCCACCACGGCGAGGCCGAAATCAAGGCGCATCCCGGTGGCCAGCATGAGGTACTGAATGGCGTCGCCCACCGGCGCGACAAAGCTCAGGCTTTGCAGCGGCACCGGCTCGAATTCGTCGGCAGCCAGGTAGCCGGTGAGCAGCCAGCCGGCCGGAATCAGCAGGCCGATACCCGCCAGGCTCAGCAGCTGCAGCGGCTGCCGATGCAGCCGGGCCGCGCGCAGCGCCAACCAGCCCAGCAGGGCGGCGAGGACGATGGCGGGCCCCAGCCCGGCCACCGGCGGTGCCAGGCCGACGGCCAGCAGTCCATCGCTCAGACTGGGCGGGCCACCATATTGGACGGCGTCCAACGCCGCCAGCGGCAGGCGTAACGGGGCCAGGATCCCGCCGATCGTCGCCTGCGCGGCGATGCCCAGACACAGCAGCACGACCAATGAGCGCAGGTTGCCTTCGCCCAGCAGGACCAGGGCGCGAGCGCCACAGCCTCGCGCCAGCATCATGCCGTAGCCGAACAGCAGGCCACCCAGCGGCACCAGCAGCCAGGAGAAGCCCGGTTGCCAGTACAGGCTGCGGCCGAGGTCGATCAAGCCGGCTGCCGCCAGCACCTGCGTGCCCAGCAAGGCGGCCGCCAGCGCGATCAGGAAGCCGGCGATCCGGGCTGGCTGACGGTTCAGCCAGCAGTCGCGCAGGCCCCCGGCGAGGCAGAAGCCGGTGGCCTGGGCCAGCGCGCCAAAAGCCAGCCCCAGCATCAGCCCGCCCCAGATCAGATACTCGTTCGGCGTCATGCTATTTCGGATATCTCATGAACTCGCGCGATGATCGCGCAGGATATTGTTCGTACAGAGGAGTTTCCGATGGAGCGCCGTATCGGGTGCTACGGCCGACTGAGGACAATCCGCTGCACGGACAATGGACTAGCGAGGGCGCGCGCAGGTTCATGAACTGTTCGGGCTGGAACCTTGACGGCTACCCCAGATGTCCTGCGCGATGCCGGCGTACCAGGCCTCGGCGTAGCGCGCTTCGTCGCGGCGCCGGCGCGGCGGAGCGTCCAGCGCGCTGATGCCGCCAGAGCCGGGCAGCTCGCGCAGCTGACCCTCGTGAACCTCGAACACATTCGCCACGGTGATGCCCCAGTCCGGGGCAATCACGCTGTAGCAAGTGTTGGTCCAGCGCGGCGCCAGCGGCTCGGTGCCGGCCAGGTCGGCGATGATCGCCCGCGCGGTCACCTTCGCCTGGTTATTGGCCACAAAGCCGGATTTCGGCATCGGTGCGGCTTCCGCGGCGTCGCCGATGACGTAGATGCCGGTGACCCGCCGCGACTGGAAGCTGGTCGGCTCGATCGGCACCCAGCCGCTGTCGCCGGTGACGCCGGCCTGCCTCGCAATGCTGGCGGCCTGCTGCGGCGGCACGACATTGAGCACGTCGGCGCGATGGATTTCGCCAAACTCGGTTTCAAGCTCACGGCGTGCGGCATCTACCCGAACGACCCTGCCGTCGCCGGAGCGACCTACCCATTCCACCATGTCGCCGTAGTTGTTGCGCCAGCCTTCCATGAACAGCGGCTGCTTGGAAAAGCTGTCTTTCGCATCCAGCAGCAGGATCTTCGAGCGCGGTTTGTGGCGGCTGAAATAGTGCGCCACCATGCTGACCCGTTCATAGGGCCCGGGCGGGCACCGGTACGGATTGTCGGGTGCGACCAGAATGAAGGTGCCACCGTCTTCCATGGCCTCCAGCTGGCGTTTGAGCAAATGGGTCTGCTCGCCGGCCCGCCAGGCATGCGGGGCAAGCTCGGCGGCGGCCTCGTCATAACCTTCCAGCGCATCCCAGCGAATGTCGATGCCGGGCGACAGCAGCAGCCGGTCCCAGGCCAGCTCGACGCCGTCATCCAGCTGCAGGCGCCGCCGCTCTGCGTCGATGGACGCGACTCGGGCATGGACGACCTGTACGCCGAGCGCGGCCAGATCCTCAAAACCGTGGCCGAGGCTGTCGAAGCTGCGCAGGCCGCCCAGGTAGAGGTTGCTGAACGGGCAGGTGTAGTAGCGCCGCGACGGCTCGATCAGGGTCACGGCCAGCTCGGGTGCCAGCCGCTTGAGGTAGCGGGCTGCGGTGGCGCCGCCAAAGCCGCCGCCGACCACGGCCACACGCGCGGGGCCTGTTTGAACGGTGGCTGCCGCCAGTCCGGACGCCGTCAGCAGGCCGCCGGCCCCGGCCCATCCCAGCAGCTGAATCGAACGGCGTCGCCCGGGGCTGAAAGTGCTCATGGCTGGGCTCCCTGCACAGGGCTGTCGGCCTCCATGGCGGCAAACCACGCCGCCAGCGCGCTCAATTCTGCCTCGCTGAAGCCGCGGGCGAGCCGGGGCATTACGGTGGCGCCGGGGATCTCGTCATTGCGAAAAGCGAGCAGCTGCAGGCGCATCACTGCCTCCGGATTGCCGGCCAGCGTCGGCATGCCGGCGTCGGCGCGACCGTCCGTGCCGTGGCAGGCCGCGCAGCTGTCGGCCAGGGCCGCGATCTGGGCCGCCGGAATCAGCGCTGGTTCATCCGCGGCCGCCGCCGCGCCAGCGAGCATGGCCAGAGCCAGGGCGGCAGACTGAGCCGCGCGCAGGGCAGGGGTACTTCTGGTGGGCTTCGACATCGGGCTTCCTCTGGTCCGGCTTTTTCAACAGGGAGCGTTGCCGGTGATGATGCGGTTTCCAGGCCCGCGAAGCCAGCCGATGCTTAGACCGTTTGGCGATATCCCGGCGCGTTGCAAGCATATCGCCGCCGCAGCGATGAGCGTGTCGAGGTGAACCCGGCCGGGTGATCGCCTGAAACGCAAACGGCCCGCGCGAGGCGGGCCGTTCGGAGCGATGCCGGGGCTTCAGGCGGCCCGGGCCGCTGCACCCGGCTCACCGCCGGCCATCTGCCGCAGCACGTAATGAAGAATGCCGCCGTGGCGGTAGTACTCGACTTCCTTCGGCGTATCCAGGCGAACCCGGGCCTTGAACTGGACTCTGGCGCCGTCGGCCTTTGTTGCGGTGACATCGACTTCCCTGGCGGTGCCGTCGCCCAGGCCAACGATGTCGAAGGTTTCGGTGCCGTCCAGCCCCAGGCTTTCCGGGGTTTCGCCGTCCATGAAGTTCAGCGGCAGCACGCCCATGCCGACCAGGTTGGAGCGGTGGATGCGCTCGAAACTTTCGCAGATCACCGCCTTGATGCCGAGCAGGCGGGTGCCCTTGGCCGCCCAGTCGCGGGAGGAGCCGGAGCCGTACTCCTTGCCGGCGATGACGATCAGCGGGGTGTCGTCGGCCTGGTACTTCATCGCGGCATCATAGATCGGCATGACGGCATCGTCCGGCAGGTACTTGGTGAAGCCGCCCTCGGTGCCGGGCGCGACCTGGTTGCGGATGCGCACGTTGGCGAAGGTGCCGCGCATCATCACTTCATGGTTGCCGCGCCGCGAGCCGTAGGAGTTGAAATCGACCGGCTTGACCCCGTGTTCCTGCAGGTAGCGACCGGCCGGCGAGTCCGGCTTGATGCTGCCGGCCGGCGAGATGTGGTCGGTGGTCACCGAGTCCCCGAGCTTCGCCAGCACGCGCGCGCCGTGAATGTCGGCCACTCCCGGCGGGTCCATGTCCATGCCTTCGAAGTAAGGCGGGTTCTGGACATAGGTGGAATCGTCGTTCCAGGCGAACATCTCGCCGGTCGGCGTATCCATGCTCTTCCAGCGGGCATCGCCCTCGAATACGTCCTTGTAGGAGCTCTGGAACATCGCCGAGGACACGTTCCGGGCGATGAAGTCCTGCAATTCCTTCGCGTCCGGCCAGATGTCCCTCAGGTAGACCGGGTTGCCGTCCGGGTCTTCGCCCAGCGGGTCATTGACCAGGTCGGCGTCCATCCGGCCGGCGATGGCATAGGCCACCACCAGCGGCGGCGAGGCCAGGTAATTCATCTTGATTTCGGGGTGGATGCGGCCTTCAAAATTGCGGTTGCCGGACAGCACCGAGCAGACCACCATGTCGCGATCCTTCACCGCCGCCTCGATGGGCTCCGGCAGGGGGCCTGAGTTGCCGATGCAGGTGGTGCAGCCGTAGCCCACGGTGTAAAAGCCCAGGGCTTCGAGGTCATCGGTCAGACCCGCCGAATCCAGATAGTCGGTGACCACCTTGGAGCCGGGTGCCAGTGAGGTCTTGACCCAGGGCTTGACGGTCAGCCCCTTGGCGCGGGCGTTGCGGGCCAGCAGGCCGGCGCCCAGCATCACCGCCGGGTTGGAGGTGTTGGTGCAGGAGGTGATCGCGGCGATCACGACCGCGCCGTCGCTGAGCTGGAAGGTTTGATCCTTGTAGCTGACTTCGGCGCAGCCGGCGGGCAGCGCGGCGCCAATGGCCGTGCCACCGCCCTCGCCCTTGAAACGCGCCTCTTCCTTGCTGTGGGCCGCATCGCGGTCGTTCGTCATCTTGGTCTTGGCGGCGAGGAAGTCGTTGCGAGCATTGCTCAGCAGGACCCGGTCCTGCGGGCGCTTCGGGCCGGCCAGGCTCGGCACCACGGTACTCATGTCCAGCGCCATGACGTCGGTGAAGACCGGGTCAGCCGCGCCGTCCTCACGCCACAGGCCCTGAGCGCGGGCATATTGCTCGACCAGCGCGCGACGGGCCTCATCGCGGCCCGACAGCGCCAGATAGCGGATCGTTTCGGCATCGATCGGGAAGATGGCGCAGGTCGAACCGAACTCCGGCGACATATTGCCGATCGTGGCCCGGTCGGCCAGCGGCAGGTGCGACAAGCCATCGCCAAAGAACTCGACGAACTTGCCGACCACGCCTTTCTCGCGCAGCATCTGGGTGATGGTCAGGACCAGGTCGGTGGCCGTCGTGCCTTCCGGCAGCTTGCCGGTGAGCTTGAAGCCGATCACCTGCGGGATCAGCATGGAAATCGGCTGGCCCAGCATGGCCGCTTCCGCCTCGATGCCGCCCACGCCCCAGCCCAGAATGCCGAGGCCGTTGATCATGGTGGTGTGGGAGTCGGTGCCGACCACGGTGTCCGGCCAGGCCATCAGCTCGCCATTCACGTTCTCGCCGAAGACCACGCGCGACAGGTGCTCCAGGTTGACCTGATGGACGATGCCGGTGTTCGGCGGTACCACCTTGAAGTTGTCGAAGGCACCCTGGCCCCAGCGCAGAAAGGCGTAGCGTTCCTTGTTGCGCTGGAACTCGATCTGGTTGTTGAGATCGAGCGCGTCGGCGCGGCCGTAGTTGTCGACCTGGACCGAGTGGTCAATGACCAGCTCAGCCGGCGACAGCGGGTTGATCCGGTTCGGATTGCCGCCCAGCTTTTTCATCGCATCGCGCATCGCGGCCAGATCGACCACGGCGGGCACGCCGGTGAAGTCCTGCAGGACCACTCGAGCCGGGGTGAAAGCGATTTCAGTGTCGGGCTCGGCCTTCGGATCCCAGTTGGCCAGGCCGGCAATGTCGTCGGCGGTGATGTTCAGGCCGTCTTCGAAGCGCAGCAGGTTTTCCAGCAGGATCTTCAGCGAGTAGGGCAGGCGGCGCACATTGGCGTGGCGCTCGGCCAGTTTTTTCAGGCTGTAAAAGCCGAAGGTCTTGCCGGCGGCATCAAACTGATCGCGGCAGCCAAGCTCGTCACGCATGGGTTTCTCCTGTCAGATAAGGCTCAAATTGGGGCGATGGATCATCGCGCTCGGCGCGCCGCTGAAATAAAGCCCAAGCCGCGCGTTCAACTCGCCATTTTATCATGCCGCCCCGCCCCCCGCCGCTGCGACCATGGTCGCAGCGCCCGCTGGCCCGAATCATTGATGGACCGGCGCGCGCAATGGCATGAGTTGTTCGGGAAACTCAGGCCCGGAGCAGGGTTTCGGCGTCCTTCAGCAAGCGCCGACGCTGGAAGATCAGGCGCCATTGCCGCCCGCCCATCTGCCGCCACAGAAACGCCGACCGGATGCCGGCCAGCAACAGCGCCCGAATGAAGGCCACTTTCTCGGCCTGCTTGAGGTATTCGGGGCGACCGCTGACCGACAGCCGAAACGACAGCGTCGAAATGTGGCGCTGATACACATCGGCCAGCTGGCTGAGTACGCTCTCGTCCAGTGTTTCGCCGCCCTCGGCCCAGGCGGATTCAATCAGGCCCAGGTCGCGGCCGAGCTCGGCCTGGCGATCCCGATCGCGTTCCACCAGCAGGCCCAGCTTGATCAGACCCAGGGCGTAGTTGAGGCTTTGCAGGTTATCGGGGTTGCTCTGGCCGCCAAACAGTTCGGTAATCATGCGAAGGCCCAGGCGGACCCCGCCCAGGCCGCCGTAGACCGCATCGGTGCTGTCCGGGCTGAGCTCGAAGATGCTGCCCAGGCTGGCGCGCGCGGCCTGCTGGCTGCAGTTGCCCGAGGTGGCGATTTGCCGGACCAGCTCGCTGGCCTGGAGCATGCCGGCAAAGGCGATGGTGGCGTCTGTCATGCGCTGGCCAATCCGTGTCCTGGGGAAGTCATTGCCGGTGGCCGGGGCGCGTCGGAGCTGTCGATCACGGCGCCGCCCAGGCACACCTCGCCATCGTACAGCACCACCGACTGCCCCGGGGTGACCGCGCGTTGCGGCTGGTCGAAGCGCAGGGCCAGCTGATCCCGGTCGGCGATCACGACGGTGCAGGCCTGGTCAGCCTGGCGATAGCGAATCTTCGCCGAGAGCCTGGCGCCTGCAACGGGCGGCCGGCCGCTGATCCAGGTGGGCTGCACGGCCTTCAGGGTGCGCGCCATCAGGCAGGGGTGCTGACTGTCCTGCACTGCGTACAGCGCGTTGCTGGCCAGATCCTTGGCCGCCACGAACCAGGGCGCTTCCGGGAAATCGCGCAGGCCGCCGATGTCCAGACCCTTGCGCTGGCCCAGCGTGTAGTGGATCAGGCCGCGGTGGCGGCCGATCTCGCGGCCGTCCACGGTCAGGATGGGTCCGGGCTCGGCGCTCAGATAGCGGGCCACGAAACGGTCGAAATTGCGCTCGCCGATAAAGCAGATCCCGGTCGAGTCCTTTTTGGCCGCGACCGGCAGATTGGCCTCCGCCGCCAGGCGGCGGACCTCGGCCTTGTCCAGCTCGCCGAGCGGGAACAGCGCGCAGCGCAGCTGTTCCTGGCTCAGCGCGTGCAGAAAATAGGACTGGTCCTTGGCCGGGTCAACGCCCTTGAGCAGCGCCACGCTGCCGTCGGGATTGTCGCGCCGACGCGCATAGTGGCCGGTGGCGACGACGCCGGCGCCCAGGTCGCGGGCGTGCTCGACGAAAGCCTTGAACTTGATCTCGCGGTTGCACAGGATGTCGGGATTGGGCGTGCGCCCGGCCTGGAGCTCGGCGAGAAAGTGCTCGAACACCGATTCCCAGTACTCGGCGGCGAAATTGCGGCCGTGGAAGGCAATGCCGAGCAGCTCGGCCACCCGCCGTGCGTCGGCGGCATCGGCCTCCGCCGTGCAGCCCGAGTCGGCGTCCTCCTCCTCCCAGTTCTTCATGAACATCGCCGCAATCGAGTGCCCCTGCCCCTTCAGCAGCCAGGCCGTCGTCGCCGAGTCCACCCCGCCGGACAGGGCGACCATGATGTCGGGATTGGAATCAGTCATCCCGGGTATATGGGGGTGGGGGTGGGGGTGGGGAAGGGGGGGCAGGGCTCAAGGTTCAAGAACCGGCTCGGAGGGGGCGCCCCCAGGCGGGCGATGGCCGATCTCGGGTTTCAGCCGCCATGGAGCGCCGGCCACGTGGGGCCGGCCTTCTCAATTCCGTGCCAACAGCCATTGATGGTCCCCTCTCCCCTCCCCCCTCTCCCTTCTCCCTTCTCCTTTCACCCTTCATCTTTCCCCCGAATCGCCGAAACCACTGATCCGCCCGCGAACAGCTCAGGACTCATCAGGTCGATGAAGCGCTCGGCCTGCGGTGACAGATAAGCGCCGCGGCGCATCACCACGCCGTAGGAACGGCTCGGGAAATACTCGCTCATGTCGCGGACCAGCAAACGCTCGCGGTCGGCGTCGGTGATGCAGATGCTGGTGACGATGGAAATGCCCATGCCCAGGCCGACATATTTCTTGATCACTTCCCAGCCCCCCACTTCCAGCGTCACCCGAAAGGGCAGGCGGTGGCGCTGGAACACCAAATCGACCAGCTGATAGGTCGTCAGCCGACGCGGCGGCAGGATCAGGCCGTGCGGGCTGATGTCGGCCAGGCCGATCCGCCGCTTGCGGCTCAGCGGGTGGTCGCGGCTCATGATCAGTACCGGATTGAAGCGAAAGATCGGCTGATAATCGATGTCGGCTGGGACATCCAGCATCGACCCGACCGCAAAATCGACCTCATCGGCCCGGATCATGCCGAGCCCGTCGGCGCCGGTGACATTGTGAAGATGGACGAAGATACCCGGGTGCTTGCGCCGGAACCGCAGCATCAGCGGTGGCATCAGGTGCAGGATGGTCGACTCGCCCGCCGCGATGCTGACCTCGCCGGAATCCAGCGAGCCGTAGCGCCGGGCAAAGTCGTCGGGCAGGGCATCGAGCCGGTCGACCAGCGGCCGCGCCATCTCCAGCAAAGCTTTGCCGGCTGGCGTCAGCTGCATCCGCGGCCCGTGCCGCTCAAACAAGGGCTTGCCCAGCTCCTCTTCCAGCGCCCGGATCTGCTGGCTGATCGACGGCTGGCTCAGGAACAACTTCTCCGCCGCCGCCGACACACTGCCCAGACGTGCCGTGTGAATGAA
>JBJHCC010000041.1:0-35707 GCA_050485825.1 Gammaproteobacteria bacterium | reverse complement strand
ACCGACGGCGGCACCTCTCGCCGCATGCTGGGCTCGCTGCTGACCTGGATGGCCGAGCGCAAGGCCCGGGTGTTCATCGCCGCCACCGCCAACGACATCACCGTGCTGCCGCCGGAGCTGGTGCGCAAGGGTCGCTTCGACGAGATCTTTTTCGTCGATCTGCCCGACCAGGACACCCGCGCCCAGGTGCTGGCGATTCACCTGCGCCGGCGCGGCCTCAAGCCCGAGCTTTATCCGGTCATCGAGCTGGCCGAGGCCACCGAAGGCTTCTCCGGCGCCGAGCTGGAGCACCTGATCGTCGCCGCCTTGTACGCGGCGCATGCCGAAGGCGAGCCGATGACCACCGCCCACCTGCTGACCGAAATCGAGCAGACCCGGCCGCTGTCGGTGGTCATGGCCGAACCGATCGCCAAGCTCCGCCAATGGGCTGCGACCCGCTCGGTACCAGCCTGAACAACGCCGGCGACGCTGGCTCGCCTCGAACGGCGCCCGCTCCCTGCGGGGGTGATCAATCACGCCCTCCAGCCTTGCATTGCGGTGGCCCGGCGTGTTCCCATGCGGGTCGGCACAGGCGGAGGGCGGCGCGAGCATGACATTGGTGCAAGGCCAGCAGCGACGGCGGGTCGTGCTCGTTCATGGCTTGTGGTACGGGCCGATCAGCATGAGCCTGCTGGCGCTGCGTCTGGAGGCGAAGGGGCTGAATTGCCTGCGTTTCGGTTACCCCACGCTGGCGCAGCCGATCAGCGGCAATGCCCGCGATCTGCATCAGTACGCACGGGCCCAGGGCGGCGAGCAGCTCGACTTCGTCGGCCACAGCCTGGGCGGCCTGGTCATCCTGCGCATGTTCGACCAGTTTGGCGGCTTGCCGCCGGGCCGGGTTGTCCTGTTGGGCTCACCGGTGCGCGGCTCGGCCATCGCCAGCCAGATGGTCAGTCGCCGCTTGATGCGGCCCCTGATCGGTGAGGCGCGCAGTGCGCTGGAGCGCGGCTTTTCGCACGCCCCGGCCGGCCGCGACACCGGCGTTATCGCCGGAACCAGCGGGCTGGGCCTGGGACGCCTGGTGGGCCGTCTCGAACCGCCGCATGACGGCACCATCCGGGTTGCCGAAACCCACCTGGACGACGCTGCCGACCAGCTCGATCTCCCCGTTTCTCACACCGGGCTGGTGCTGTCCAGCCAGGTGGCCGATGCGGTTTCCCGATTCCTGAAGCAGGGCTCGTTCCGGAGCGATTGACCGCGCCGGGCCTGGCTTGTCGTATCCTGACGGGCTGCTCGTTCCTGTGAGGAAATCGATATGTTCTTGTCCGATGCCAGCGGCACGATTCCGATTTATCCGGTCGACGCCGCCGGACTCAAGGCCTGGCTGACCGGGGCCGAACCACGCCCGCGCCGCTGGGTCGAGGCCAGCGGTTTTTCCGCCCAGCCCGGCACGCAGCTGCTGATCCCCGATGCTGAAGGCGGCCTCGCCGCCGTGCTGGCTGGCCATGCCGCGTCGGATCGCCTGTGGGCGCTGGCCCACTTGCCGGCCCAGCTGCCAGCCGGCCACTACCGGCTGGAGTCGGATTGGGCGGCGGATGACAGGGGCCGGGCGCTGCTGGGCTGGGCGCTGGGCCATTACCGCTTCGAGCGCTACAAGGCCGCCAGCCCGCGCCGGGCCAGCCTGGTGCTGCCGGAAAGCCAGCGCGCTGAAGTCACCGCCCTGGCCGAGGCCTCGATGATGGTGCGCGACCTGGTCAATACGCCGGCGCTGGATCTGGGCCCGGCCGAGCTGGCCGAGGCCGCGCGCGAGCTGGCGGCGCGTCACGGCGCGGATTTCCAGCTGATCGACGGCGAGCGCCTGGCGCGTGAGTTCCCGGCCGTGCACGCGGTTGGCCAGGCTTCGAGCCGGCCGCCCTGCCTGATTCGGATGCAGTGGGGCGAAGCCGACGCCCCGCCGCTGGCGCTGGTCGGCAAGGGCGTGGTGTTCGACACCGGCGGTCTGGACATCAAGCCGGGCGCCGGCATGGTGCTGATGAAGAAGGACATGGGCGGCGCGGCCCATGTGCTCGGTCTGGCCAGGTTGATCATGAGCCTCGGCTTGAACGTGAACCTGAGGGTTTACATCCCGGCCGTGGAAAACGCCATCGCCGGCAACGCCTACCGGCCTTCCGACATCATCCGCACGCGCAAGGGGCTGACGGTCGAGATCGGCAATACCGATGCCGAGGGCCGGGTGATCCTGTCCGACGCGCTCACTCTGGCCAGCGAGGAGGGCGCCGAGCGGATCATCGATTTCGCCACCCTGACCGGTGCTGCCCGCATCGCCCTGGGCGAGGACCTGCCGCCGATCTACGCCCGCGATGCTTCAGCGGCCCGTGAGATTCAGGATCTGTCGTTCGAGATCGAGGACCCGCTCTGGCATCTGCCCCTGTTCGAAGGCTACCGTTCGCAGGTTCGCCCGGCGCTGGCCGATCTGTCCAATACCGGCAGCAGCAAGCTTGGCGGCAGCCTGACCGCGGCCTTGTTCCTGGATCACTTCGTCGAGCCCGGCATCGACTGGTACCACCTCGATATCTATGCCTGGAACCTGGGCGATCGGCCCGGGCGCCCGGCCGGGGGCGAGGCTCAGGGGCTGCGCGCGATGTGGAAGTGGTTGCAGCGGCGCTATCCGGCATGAGGCCCTGACCGGCGCCGGCCCGGCAGACCGGGCCGGCGCGGGCTCGTCAACTAGAAACTCAAGGTCCAGCCGACCCAGACCTTCGGGTCCTTGGCGTTGGGGCTGCCGAGGGCGGCGCTTTCCTTGATGTCGGCATACTCCAGATTCAGCGAGATCTCGCCGAAGTCGCCGACTTCGCGCGCGAGGCTGGCGCCCAGGTGCCAGTAGTTGGCGTCACCGACGTCCGGCTTGCCGTCGTTCTTGAAGCGGTAGTAACCGGCCTTCAGGCCCAGCGTTACCGAGGCCGGCAGCGGCAGGTCTGCGCCGATGTGGTAGTAGAGATCGCCGTTGTCGAACAGGCCGCCGTTGTTGTCGCCGTGGACGGTGTAGGCGACACCGCCAGACAGCGCGCCGTAGCTGAGCTCCAGATAGACCTCGCTGAAGTCGATGTCGTCGGGATTGGCATCCGGATAGGCGTAGTACAGATACCCGACGTCGAGCCCCAGGCCGCCGTCGAATTCGACGGCGTAACCGAGGTAGAGGTCGAGTTCGTAGCCGGCACCATCGAAGTCGACGTTCGAGGCCCAGGTTCCGATGTAGAAGCCGTTGGCCGCTTCAAAATCGATGCCGCCCTGGATCGCGGCGCCGTCGTCGGTCTGGGTGACGCCGCGGAACAGGTAGTTGGAGGCCACGCCGACGTTGAAGCTGACTTCGGCCAGCGCGGGCCAGGGTGCCAGCGCCAGCAGGCCGGCGACGATGGGCGCCGTGAAGCGCCGCCTGGAGAAAGCTGTGTCCATGGGTTGGGCTCCTTGCTAAGTCAGCATTCGAATCAGAATTCGGGATAGGCTTCCATGCCGCATTCGGCCAGGTCCATGCCGGTGTATTCCTCCTCCGGACTGACCCGAATACCCATGGCGAGCTTGAGCAGGTACCAGACCAGCAGGCTGGCGCCGAACACCCAGCCGAAGATCACGGCCAGACCGATCAGCTGGCCCGAGAGGGTGGCGTCGGGATTGGTCCAGAGCACGGCGAGCACGCCCCAGATGCCGGCCGTGCCGTGGACCGAGATGGCGCCGACGGGATCGTCGATCTTGAGTTTGTCGAGGCCGATGATGGACAGGACGACGATGACACCGCCCAGCGCACCGATGATCAGGGCCTGCAACATGGTCGGCGTGTCCGGTCCGGCGGTGATCGAGACCAGGCCGGCCAGGGCGCCGTTCAGGGCCATGGTCAGATCGGCCTTGCCCAGCAGCAGGCGGGTAAAGATCAGCGCCGCGACCACGCCGCCGGCGGCGGCAATGTTGGTGTTGGCAAAGACCTGGGCGACGGCATTGGCCGAGTCGACGTCGGAAATCTTCAGCTCCGAGCCGCCGTTGAATCCGAACCAGCCCAGCCACAGCACGAACACGCCCAGGGTGGCCAGCGGCAGATTGGCGCCGGGGATGGCGTTGACGCTGCCGTCCGGGCCATAGCGGCCGCGCCGGGGTCCGAGCAGCAGCACGCCGGCCAGGGCCGCCGCCGCGCCGGCCATGTGGACGATGCCGGAACCGGCGTAGTCGCTGTACCCAAGGCCGTCGAGGAAGCCCTCACCCCAGCTCCAGTAGCCCTGCACCGGGTAGATCACGGCGGTCATGACCACGGCGAAGGCGAAGAAGGCCCAGAGCTTCATACGCTCGGCGACCGCGCCGGAAATGATCGACATCGCGGTGGCGACGAATACCACCTGGAAGAAGAAGTCGGAGATGTTCGAGTAGTAGGGCGCGTCCTCACCGCCGGCGATCACCGCCTCGACGCTGTTGTCGCCCGACACCAGAAAGCCGAAGGCCGGGATGATGCTGCTGGCCGAATCGCCGTACATGATGTTGTAGCCAACCAGCAGGTACATGATGCAGGCGATCGAGTACAGGCCGATGTTCTTGACCAGGATCTCGACCGTGTTCTTCGACCGGACCAGGCCGGATTCCAGCATGGTGAAGCCGGCCGCCATCCACATGACCAGCGCGCCGGAAAGCAGGAAGTAGAAGGTGTCCAGGGCGTAGCTGAGCTGCAGCAGCTGAGCATTGGTGTCCATAAATCGTCTCCTTGGATGAGGGTCGGGCTACAGGGCGTCGCCGCCGCGCTCGCCGGTGCGGATGCGGACGGCTTCGAGGAGATCGAGGACGAAAATCTTGCCGTCGCCGATCTTGCCGGTATTAGCCACCTGCTGGATGGTTTCGATGACGGCGTCGACCTGTTCGTCGGTGACCGCGATGTCGAGCTTGAGCTTGGGCAGGAAGTCGACGCGGTATTCGGCGCCGCGGTACAGCTCGGTGTGGCCCTTCTGGCGCCCGAAGCCCTTGACCTCGGTGACGGTCAGGCCGTGGATGCCGCTGCGAGACAGCGCATCGCGCAGGTCATCGAGCTTGAACGGCTTGATGATGGCGCTGATCAGTTTCATGGCTAGCTCCTCTGGTGGTGGATTGGGGCGCCGGAGCGGCGCAGGCATGCCGCGCCGGCCACTGCCCCCATGCGGATAAGCAGATTGCATGCCAGACGAGCAATGCCTTGTTGATCAATGGCTTGGGGCTTATGGTTGCGATCGCGAAGGGCGCCACGCCAGCTTTTGGTGCACAGCACTAATTTGCTGCACTAATCTGGTGCAAGCGCTTTTGACGGAGGTGGCGGTGGACTGCGAATTCGATGTCATCAAGGTCGCGCTGGACCATTTGGCCACCGCCGTGCTGGGTTTTGACGGCGAGCTGCGGCTGCAATGGATGAACGCCGAGGCTGAAGGACTGCTGGGGAGCAGCGCGCGCCAGTGGATCGGCCGGCGTCTGATCGAGTTGTGGCCGGCTTCGTCCGCCCTGGCGCTGGCGGCCGAAGAGGCCGTCGCCGGCGGTCCGCGGGTCGCGCTCCGGGGCCTGCGGCTGGCGCCGGCGCCAGGGCGGGCAGCGATCAGCGTCGACTGCACGGTCAGCCCGCTGTCCGAGCCCTTGATGGGCGCCTCCCTGCTCCTGGAGATGCAGCTCAGCGATCGTGATCGCGAGCTGGTCCGCGAGGCCGAGCGTGAAGCCCGGCAGCGCCTGGCCCGACGCATGCTGCGCAATCTTGCCCATGAGCTGCGCAATCCACTGGCCGGCCTGCGCGGAGCCGCTCAGCTGCTCGAACGCGAGCTGGACCGATCTGAACTCAAGGACTACACCCGCATCATCATCGGCGAGGCTGATCGACTCGGCCGCCTGGCCGCGGATCTGCTCGGGCCGGAACGGGCGCCGCGCTTCGAACTCGTCAACCTGCATCGTCCCCTGGAGCAGGTGCGCCGCCTGTTCGGTGCCGAAGCGAGCCCGGCCATTGTCATTGAACGTGACTACGACCCCAGCCTGCCACCGGTTCAGGTCGACCCGGATCAGCTCACCCAGGCGTTGCTGAATCTGCTCCGCAATGCGGCTGAGGCCTTGGGCGATCAGGGCGGCTGCATCTGTCTGCGCACCCGGGTGATCCACAACGCCGTGATCGGCCATCGGGCCCGGCGCCTGGCCGCGCGGATCAGCGTGATCGATGACGGCCCCGGCATACCGGCCGATCAGATCGAACGCATTTTCTTTCCCACCGTGACCGGAAACCCGGCCCGTTCCGGGCTGGGCTTGAGCATCGCACGCACCCTGATCGACCGCAACGGTGGCCGCATCGACTGTCGAAGCGTACCCGGCCGCACCGAGTTCCAGATTGATCTGCCGATGGCGGAGGCCGGCGATGAGCGCTGAAATCTGGGTGGTCGACGACGACCCGGCCTTGCGCTGGGTGCTGGAGCGGGCCCTGCTCGCCGCTGGCTTTGTCGTCCGGGTGTTTGCCGACGCGGATACCGCGCTGCTCGCCCTGGACAAGGGCCGGCCCGCCGCCCTGGTCACCGATCTGCGGATGCCGGGGCCTGGGGGGCTGAGCCTGCTGGACGCGTCGCGGTCATCCGGTAGGAGCTGGCCGACCATCGTCATCACCGCCCATTCCGACCTCAACAGCGCGATCAGCGCCTATCGGGCCGGCGCCTTCGAGTACCTGCCCAAGCCGTTTGATCTGGACGAGCTCGTCGCCCTGGTTCACAAGGCGCTGGAGTGTGCCGGCGGCAGCGGTCAGGCGCCGTCCGAACCGGTGCCCACGCCCGCCCAGGCGCTGCTCGGTGAGGCCCCGGCCATGCAGGCGGTGTACCGGATGATCGGGCGGCTGTCGCGCTCTGAGATGGCGGTGCTGATCACCGGCGAAACCGGCACCGGCAAGGAGCTGATCGCCAAAGCCCTGCATCGTCACAGTCCGCGCGCCGATCGGCCGCTGGTGGCGCTGAATACGGCCGCCATTCCCGCCGATCTGCTCGAATCGGAGCTGTTCGGCCATGAACGCGGCGCTTTCACCGGCGCTGATCAGGCCCGGGTGGGACGCTTCGAGCAGGCCCGCGGTGGCAGCTTGTTTCTCGACGAGATCGGCGATATGCCGCTGGCCCTGCAGACCCGGTTGCTGCGGGTGTTGGCCGAGGGCGAGTTCTATCGGCTCGGCGGCCACGCGCCGCTCCGGGCCGATGTTCGCATTCTCGCCGCAACCCATCGCGATCTGGACGCGGAGGTCAGGGCCGGTCGCTTCCGCGAGGATCTCTATCACCGGCTCAACGTCATTCGCCTGCAGGTGCCGGCCCTGCGCGAGCGGCGCGAGGATATCCCGAGTCTGGCCGCGCATTTTCTGGTCCAGGCCGCGCTTGAGCTGCGCGCGCCAGCCAAGGCGCTGACCGAGCCGGCGCGGGCCGCGCTATTGGCTCACGACTGGCCGGGCAACGTCCGTGAACTGGAAAACACCTGTCGCTGGCTGAGCGTGATGGCGCCCGGGCGCGAGATTACCGTCGAGGATCTGCCGCCGCTGGCCGGACGCCGCGCGCCCGAGGCCAGCCGGTCCTGGGAGCAGGGTGCGGCGGAATGGATCGATCGCTTGCTCGCCGAACAGCGGCCCGGAATCTGGCAGCAGGCCAGCGCCGCCCTGGAGCAGCTGATGATCGAGCGCGCCCTGATCGCCTGCGACGGCGAGCGGCAGCGCGCCGCCGCGGCGCTGGGCATTGGTCGGAACACGCTGAGCCGAAAATTGAGGTGAGGGGCAAGAAGGGCAGCGGGAAAGCAGGGAGAGGAAAAGCCTGGGGATGCTGACGGCGCTGAACGCTTGCTGCTCACGCGTCGCTCATGTGATCAAACGGAGGCTCAGGGCGCGAGCGGGTACAGGATCCGGCGAGAGGCCTTCAGGTCGGCGCCGAATCGGCGCAGGCCCTCGGCGCGCATGCGTTCGGCGTGTTCGGTGAAGTAGGCTTCGAGACTGGCCGGGTCGCGCAGGCGATAGCGCACGCTCCAGGCCGGCGGCTGGCCTGGAGCGCGCTGTTCGGTCGAGATCTCGGCGTCCAGAAAACCGGGCAGCGCGAGCAGCTCGGCGACGTGGCCGGGCAGCCACTCGGCAAAGGCTGCCGCGCGATGCGGGGCAAGTTCCAGGTTCACCTCATAGATCACGTTCACAGGCGCCACAGCCCCAGCACCAGTACGCCGAGCAGGGCGAAGCAGATCAGGAAAAAGTAGCTGACCGCAAGCACGCTGAACTTGACGGACGTCATCAACCAGCCCTGCCCATAGAAACGGCGCAGGCTCAGGAACAGGTACACCGGAATCCAGATCTGGATCGCGAGGTTGAGCAGCGAAAAGCCGCCTGAGAGCGCAGCGCTGCCGCCGAAGCTCGCCGCATCAAGCCGGGTGCCGGCCAAGGTCAGCAGATACTGGGCGATGATGATCAGGAACAGGAAAGAATGGTTATGAACCTGCAGCAGCAGATGCTCGATGTAGTAGCGGCCTGAGAACAGATAGAACAGCGCGATCATCGCCGCGAACAGGGGCAGCAGCACGAACATGGTCTGCGGCAGCATGCCGGCGGCGTTGCGAATGAAGCGCAGCGGATTGCGCTGAACTTCGGCGACATTATCGACGATGCGACCGATCTGGCGATTGAGCCAGGCGTTGCCGTCCTCGCCCAGCCCCCTCACGGTCAGCGGATTATCCTCGGCATGCCAGGGCTGATTGCCGAAGTAAAGGCCGGACTGCCCGTTCGGCCCCGACGCATCCACGATCTCGGCCTCGATCTGGCTCTGCCAGGGCCCGATCTCGCTGGTGTCGATAATCACCCCGACCATCAGGAAGGCGAGGATCGAGCAGATCAGGTACAGCCGCACCGGCGGGGTGTAGCGGGCCCGCCGGCCGGCCACATAGGCGCTGGAGAGCAGACCGGGCTGGAACAGCAGGGCCTTGAGTGTTCGCCACATGCGCGAGTCGTAGTACAGGGTTTCGCCGGCGATTTCCCGGACCAGGCCGGGCAGAGCCCTGATGAAGCTGCGCGTGGGCTGTCCGCAGCGGTAGCAGTAAGGGCCCTTCAGCGGCGCGCCGCAGTTTTCGCACAGACGCGCATCGGCGCCTGGTTCCGACGATGAATCGGCCTCGCTGTTGGCTTGCACTGGTACTCCCTGAGGGCGGACAATGCCGCTCCCGCTTGTTGACCCGCTCCCGCCGCAGTATATGCCAGCCACCGGATCCGACCAGCCTGGTCTGCGCCGCGAAATCGTCCGCACCCTGGTGCTGGCCGCTCCGCTGATCATCGGCCAGGTCACCGCCTTCGGGATGAACTTCGTTGATACGGTCATGGCCGGTCGCATCGGCACGGTCGATCTGGGCGCGATCGCGGTGGGCTCGGCGGTCTGGGCGGCCGGCTACCTGTTTGTCATCGGCGTGCTGCTGGCGGTTTCAGCGACGGTCTCGCAGCTCGACGGCGCCGGCCGCCAGCACCAGGTGGGCGAGTTCACCCGGCAAGCCCTGTGGCTGTGCCTGGCGCTGGCGCTGGGCCTTTTTCTGCTCGCGCGCAGCGCCGGCTGGGCGATGACTGTGCTGGGCGTGGATGAGGATGTTGCCGGCCTGGCGCTGGGCTATTTGCGCGCGATCTCCTGGGGCGCGCCGGCCCTGTGCCTGATGATGGTGCTGCGCCTTTTCTCCGAGGGCACCGGCTATACCCGCCCGACCATGTACATCGGCCTGCTCGGGATTGCCTGCAATGTGCCGCTGAACTATGTGCTGATGTTCGGCAAGCTCGGCGTGCCCGCGATGGGTGCGGTGGGCGCCGGTTGGGCCACCGCCATTGTTTTCTGGCTGCAGGCCGTGGCGATGATTGGGTGGATCCTCTGGCGGCCGCGCTATCGGCCGTTCGCGCTGTTCGAGCGCTTCAGCTGGCCGGACCGGCGCGAGATCGGCGCCTTGTTCCGGCTCGGTCTGCCGATCGGCATCATGGTTTTCCTCGAAGGTGGCCTGTTTGTCGGCACCGCCCTGCTGATCGGCACGCTGGGCGCCTTGCCGGTGGCTGCGCATCAGATCGCGATGAACTATTCCGGGCTGATGTTCATGGTGCCGCTGGGCCTGGCCGGGGCGATCACCGTCCGGGTTGGCAATGCCATTGGCCGAGGCGATCCTGACGCCGCCCGTCGGGCGGGCCTGGTCGGTATGGGCATAGCCCTGAGCTTTGGCCTGTGCTCGGCGCTGGTCATGCTGAGCATCCCGGAGCTGATCGTGGCGCTCTACACCCGCGAGGCCGAGGTTGCCGCCCTGGCCGTCAGCCTGCTCTACTTTGCTGCCATCTTCCAGCTCGCGGACTGTCTGCAAGCCTCGGCCGCCGGCGCGCTGCGCGGGCTCAAGGACACCCGCGTGCCGATGATCTACTGCGTGATTGCCTACTGGCTGGTGGGCATGAGCACCGGCTGGTACCTGACTTTTCGTCTTGACTGGGGGCCGGCCGGGATGTGGATCGGCATTATCAGCGGCCTGTGCCTGGCCTCGCTCCTGCTGGGCGGTCGCTTCTGGCGGATCAGCCGGGCGTGACCTCCGGCCCATTGTCCCCTTCACCGGGAACTGCCTACAATCGGAGCCTGTCTTTCGGGGTTTCCGTTTATGAGTGATTCGACCAGGCCCAACGTGCTTGTGCGGCTATGGCTGGGCTTCTGGCGTGGCCTGACGGCGATTCGGATCGCCGTGTTCAACATCCTGTTCCTGTTCGTGCTGGCACTGGTCATCGGGGCCCTGATCAGCAGCGGCGACAAGTTGGTGATCGAATCGGACACCACGCTCGTGCTGGCGCCTGCGGGCGTGATTGTCGAGGAGTTCAGCGGCACCGCGCTGGATCGGGCCATCGGTGAAGCCCTCGGCCAGGAACCGATGGAGACTCGCCTGCGCGATCTGTTGCGGGTGCTTGATGAGGCGGCTGAAGACGATCGCATCACCCAGGTGCTGATCGACACCGATCGCTTCATGGGCATGGGGACGGCCACAATGCGTGAAATCAGCACGGCCTTTGCGCGCTTCCGCGAGTCCGGCAAGCCGATCATCGCCCACGGCGGGACGATGACTCAGGGCCAATACCTGCTGGCCTCCCAGGCCGATGAGATCTGGCTCGACCAGGACGGCATTCTGATCCTCGAAGGCTTCAGCCGCTTCCGCAATTTCTATCGCGAAGGCCTGGACAAGCTCGAAGTCGAGGTCAACCTGTTCAAGACCGGCGACTACAAGACCTTCGCCGACGTCTACGAGCGCAACGACATGTCGCCGGCCGATCGCGAGGCCAGCGAAACCCTGCTCGCCGGCCTCTGGCAGGAGTACCTGAGCATGGTCGCGGCCAATCGCGGCATGCCGGTCGAGGTGCTCGATGAGATTACCCAGCACTTCGGCGAGCATTTCCGCCGGGCCGACGGCCATTTCGGGCGCATGGCGCTGGAGCTGGGCCTGGTCGATCGCCTGGTCAGCCGGCCCGAGCTGCGCGCCGAGCTGGCGCGCCGGGGCGCGCCGGACAACAACGGCAGTTTCCGACAGGTGGGCCACGACGATTTCCTGCGCCCGCAACTGCCGACGCTGCGGCCACACCCCGGCGTCGGCGTGATCGTTGCCGAGGGCGGCATTGTCGAAGGCTCCCAGCCGCCGGGAATGATCGGCGGCGACTCCACGGCCGCGCTGATCCGGCAGGCCGCGAGCGATGACAACATCCGCGCAGTGGTGCTGCGAGTCAATTCCGGCGGCGGCAGCGCCTTTGCCTCCGAGGTCATCCGGCGTGAGCTGCAGGCCCTGCGCGATGCCGGCAAGCCGGTGGTCGTCAGCATGGGCAATGTCGCGGCCTCCGGCGGCTACTGGATTGCGATGTCGGCCGACGAGGTCTGGGCCAGCCCGGCCACCATCACCGGCTCCATCGGTGTGGTCGGCTTCCTGCCGACCTTCGAGGACACCCTGGGCAGGATCGGTATCCATACCGACGGTGTGGGCACCACGCCGCTGGCCGGCGCGCTCCGCGCCGACCGCTCGATGTCCCCGGAACTGCGTGAACTTTTTGGACTGCTGATTGATTCGGCCTACCGGGATTTCCTGACCCTGGTTGCCAGCTCGCGCCAGATGTCGGTTGAGTCGGTCCATGCGGTGGCCCAGGGTCGAGTCTGGACCGGCACCCAGGCGCTGGAACGCGGGCTGATCGATCAGCTCGGCAATCTGGACGATGCGATCGCCGCCGCGGCACGTATCGCCGGTCTGGGCGATGACTACAGCGTCAGCTACGTGGAACGCGAGCTTCAGCCCTGGCAGAAGTTCTTGAGCCAAATCGGCGCGCGCGCGATGATCGCGGCCGGCTACCAGCCGCTGGAGAGCCGCCTACTCGGGATGTTGCCGCGAGAGCTGCGCCGTTCCCTGCTCGATGACTTGAGCGTGATCATGTCCGCCAGCCGCCCGGGTACGCCAGGCGTGATCGCCCACTGCCTGTGCGACGGGCCGCTGTACTGAGACCCCCTCGATTTGCGCCATCGACCGCTGCGGCGGCCGGTGTTCAGTGGTGCAGATGGTCCAGCGTGGCGGGCGGCAGCAGCCCGCGCAGTCTGGCCAGGGTTTCCAGTTCGGGGATGTCGCGCTCCAGCACCCGTAGCCGGGCCTGATCCAGGGCTTCGAGCTCATCGGCGCGATCCTGCAGCGCCTTACGCTCGGCTTCCAGCTGGCCCAGGCTGTGACCCAGGCGCCAGGCCTGGCCGTACTCGGGCGCGGCACAGGCATCGCTGATCGGGCTGCCGCCACGGCCCAGCTCGAAGCCGGCTTCCGGGCGACAGTCCGGGGCCTGGGAACAGCCAGCCAGAATGCTGGCGACGGCAAGGATGGCAAGTCGGAGTCTGGGCATGAACGCGGCTTGGCTACACTGCAGGGCGGATTAGGCAGCTTACCCCAAACATGGATCCGGTCACCCAGGGAATCTTTGGCAGTCTATGGGCGCTGCCCGCCGCTCGGCGCGAGCGCATCCGCCAGGCCGCCGTGGCCGGCTGGGCTGCCGGCATGGCGCCGGACCTGGATGTGCTGATTCGCTCCGGCGAAGACAGCCTGCTGCAGATCGAGTACCACCGTCACTTCACCCATGCGCTGATGTTCGTGCCGATCGGGGCACTGGCCGTGGCGCTGGTGCTGTGGCCGTTCTTCCGCCATCGCGCCCCGTTTGCGCTGCTGTACCTGTGGTGTTTCCTCGGCTACGCCTCACACGGCCTGCTCGACGCCGCGACCTCCTACGGGACTTATCTGTTCTGGCCATTTTCGGACCAGCGCGTGGCGCTGAACTGGATCAGCGTCATCGACCCACTCTACAGCTTGCCCTTGTTGATGCTGCTCGGCCTGGCGGTCTGGCGACGCTCGCGCCTGTGGCTGGGCCTGGCCTGGTTCTGGCTGATCGCCTACATGGGTTTTGCCGCCGTCCAGAATCACCGCGCCGAGGCCACGCTCGCGGCCTGGGCCGAGGCCGAGGGCATGGTGGTTGAGCGCAGCGTGGCCAAGCCGGCCTTTGCCAATGTGGTCCTGTGGCGCGCGTTGGTCGACGATGGCTCGCACTTCCATCTGCTGGCGATCCGCAACGCGCCCTTTGCCCCGGTGCGGATCTGGCCCGGCGGTCAGGTCGCTGCCTTCGATGCCGACGTCTTTCCCGCGGAGACCCGACTGGGCTTCGATCTGCGTCGCTTCCAGCACTTTTCGTCGAACTGGCTGTTCCGCTTCCCCGACTACGATGACGACGGTGCCTGGTTCGTCGGCGATCTGCGCTATGCCATCGATCCGGCCAGTCAGCGGCCCCTCTGGGGCGTGCTGTTCGACCCGAACGATCTCGACGGGCCGGCACGTTACACTACCCCGCGCCGGGTCACCGAGACCGGCCGCCAGGCCTATATCGATCGGCTGCTCGACCGCCGGCCTGATTGATCATCTTGCTCTCGAGGGAATCCGCATGCTTGCCACCGTTACCGATCTGCTCTGGTCCTATGTGCTCGTTGTCGTCCTGGTCGTCATTGGGCTGGTGTTCACGATCGGATCGCGCTTCGTGCAGCTGCGCTATTTCTTCGAGATGTTCCGGGTGCTGGGGGAGGCCTTTCGCCACCAGCCCGGGCAGGTGTCCTCGTTTCAGGCCCTGACCTTGAGCGTCGCCGGCCGGGTCGGCGCGGGCAATATCGCCGGGGTGGCCGTGGCGATTACCCTGGGCGGGCCCGGGGCGGTGTTCTGGATGTGGATGGTCGGCCTGATCGGCATGGCCACCAGCTTCTTCGAGTGCTCGCTGGCCCAGGCCTACAAGACCCGCGACCGCAAGACCGGGACCTTCCGCGGCGGGCCAATGTACTACATCGAGCGTGGCCTCGGCAGCCGCAAGCTCGGCCTGCTGTTCACCCTGCTTTTGCTGGTGACCTTCGGCCTGGCTTTCGTCGCCCTGCAGTCCTTCACCGCCTCCTCGTCGCTGGAAGAGGCTTTCGGCGTGCCGCCGCTGGTGACCGGCATCCTGCTGACCGTGGTCATCGGCTTTTCCATCTTCGGCGGGGTGCAGCGCATCTCGCGGGTGACCGAGATCGTGGTGCCGGTGATGGCCGTGGTCTACATCGCGGTCGCCGGGGTAGTGATCCTGCTCAATATCGCCCAGGTGCCGATGGTGTTCAACGTCATCGTCAAGAGCGCCTTCGGGCTGGAGCAGGCCGTCGGCGGCGGCATTGGCGCGGCGATCATGATGGGGGTACGGCGCGGTCTGTTCTCGAACGAAGCGGGCCTGGGCAGCGCGCCGAACGTGGCCGCGGTGGCCCATGTGCCGCATCCGGTCAATCAGGGCATTGTTCAATCCTTCAGCGTGTTCATCGACACCGCGATCATCTGCACGGCGACCGCCTTCCTGATCATCCTGGCAGGGATGCATGAGCTGGCCGACATCAGCAACGGCGTGGTGCTGACCCAGCTGGCGATGGCCGAGCATGTCGGCGGCTGGGGCCAGACCTTCGTCAGCGTGGTACTGCTGCTGTTCGTGTTCAGCTCGATCCTCTACAACTTCTACCTCGGCGAGAACGCGACTCACTGGATCGACCCGGACAATCGAGTGCTGTTCATCGTCTTCCGCGTGCTGATGCTGGCCTTGATCCTGTGGGGTTCGATGCAGGATCTGTCGACCATCTTCAGCTTCGCCGATCTGACCATGGCCCTGCTGGCCCTGGTCAACCTCGCCGCGCTGGCGCTGATGCTGAAGGTCTGCTTCGGCCTGATGCGCGACTACGATGATCAGCTGCGCGCCGGCAAGCAGCCGGTCTTCGATCCCGACCGCTTCCCGGATCTGGCCATCGACCGCGACGCCTGGCGGAAGTGACGGGTGAGAGGGGAAGAGGGAAGAGGGAAGAGGGAAGAGGGAAGAGGGAAGAGGGAAGAGGGAAGAGGGAAGTGGGAAGAGGGAATAGGGAAGAGGGAAGAGGGAAGAGGGAAGGCTACCTCTGGGGTAGGTCGGCCCCACGCGGCCGACGGCCCATGCCGGGTCACGGCTCACCATCGTTGACGTCGCGGCGAGGGGCAGCCACTGCTGTTGAGCGTTGGGGGTTGCGGCGAGTGGGCGCGGCTGCTGGCGAGCAAGGACTCGTGACGACCTGGTCGATACGCGCATGCCGGTGGCGCCCGGGTGCGGGTCAGCATCGCTTCGGTGGCGCCTGAAACCCTTCTGCGGTCGATAAGCGCCCGGGCCGATCAGGCGGCTGACACACCCCGCCGCGGCCCACGAGCCCTTCCTCGCCATCATCCACCCCCACCCCCCGCTGGAAGTTCATGGGGATTTTCCCTCTCCCTTCTTCCCTCTCCCCCTCTCCCTTTCACATCTTCGCTGCTTTGCGACCCTAAAGATTTTTCTGTGCCTCCCGTGGCTCCAGTGTTTTGGTGTGGAGGCTGCGGCGAGCGGCGGTGGCTGCTGGCGAGCAAGGGCTCGTAACGACCGCGTCGATATGCGCATGCCGGTGGCGCCCGGGTGCGGGTCAGCATCGCATCGGTGGCACCTGAAACCCTTCTGCGGTCGATAAGCGCTCGGGCCGATCAAGCCGCTGACACACCCCGCCGCGGCCCGCGAGCCCTTCCCCGCCATCATCCACCCCCACCCCCCGCCGATAATTCAGGGGTTTACCCTCTCCCTTCTCCCTTCTTTCCTTCTACCCTTCACCCCACCCCATTTGACCCGCGCTTGGAGAAAGTTTAGGCTGATTCTCTGACGGCGGTTGCCAATTGGCGCTGCTTGCCAAGGGCTCACCGGGTCGCTTCACCGCGATCCATCATCAGGACACGACATGAACCGATTTCCAGTTCTCACTGTAGCGCTGGCCTGCCTTTTGATCAGCAGTTCTGCTGTGGCGCAGGTTTATCGATCCGATTCCGGGCTGGGTAGCGCGCTGATCCTGCCGTACTGGACGGTGGCGGCTGGGAACGACACGCTGATCGGGATCAGCAATGATTCCGCCCGGGCCACGGCGCTCAAGCTTCGGCTGCTGGATGAGCAGGGTGAATTGCTTGACCATTTCAATCTGTACCTGAATGCCCGCAGTCAGTGGGGTGCGGCAGTGACCCGGGTAGATGGTCAGAGCCTGTTGTTGCCTTCGGAGCTTGGCTGCCTGTTCCCGCCACCGTCGGCCAGCCATGACGATCGCCCGGCCGTGGCGCTGGATGCACCGCGCGGTTCGGTGGAGATCATCGAGATGGGCAGTGTCAGCATGGATTCCGAGCTGGTCCTTGAGGGCCGCTGGACAGACTGTGGCGCCCTGGCCGATGCCTTCGACACTGGCCCCTGGGCGGACGATCCCAACGCTGACCTTGAGCCGCCGACTCACCGGATCAGCGCGCAGGTCACGCTGATCAACGTCGCGGCTGGCGGGATGAACACGGTGCCGGCCACGGTGATTGGCGGCTTCAGCGACATCGCCCAGCACACCGCGCCTGAATCGGCGCTGCCTGATCTGGCCCATGCATTCGACTCCGGCGCTGGCCACGGCGGCGTGCGCAGCCTGGTCTGCGTGGCCGGAGGCTGCAGGACCGATGAATGGGCACGGCCGATCGAAGCCGTCGCGGCCGTGCTGATGGTGACGACGAAAACGGTCGGGTACTCGGTCGATCCGGATCTGGCCGCCAGGTTCGAGTGGCTGCTGCATCGTCCGCTGAAGCGTTACGAGTCCGAGGTCGAGGATTTCTCGATAGGCTCGGCGCCGACAATTTCCTCGCTTCCGCCTTCAGGTCTTGCGCCGCCCCAGGTCAATCCGGGCATTTGCATCACACCGTCGCCGGGCTTTGCGTGCAACGCACCCCCGCCGTTACGAGGCAGCCAGATCCAGGATAGCCTGCCTTTCGACGCTTCAATGGACGACTACGCTCAGATCATCGACTCTTCGATTCTGGGGCACCCCGCACTGGTCTGGCCCGGCTTCGCGTTTGGAGGCGGCCCCTCCATCCTCGGGGCTGGCAGTTCAGTCATCGAGCTGGGTGGTCATGACGAGCCGTTGACTGCGCCTGACGGCGCTCGCTTTTTGGGCGAGCCTCTGATCAGCTTTGCGATCCAGCAGTTCAGTAACGGCACCCTGACCGACGATCAGGGCCAGAACGTGCTGTCGAACTATCGCCGCACCGAATTGCCGCGCCAAACCCTCCGCTTGCAAGCGCCCGAGTAAACCGGTTATCCCGGATCGGCGAGGCCCGGCCAGCGCCGGCAGGGGAACGGGTGCGGCGAGTGGCGGCAGCTGCCGGCAAGCAAGGGCTCGTGACGACCTGGTCGATACGCGAATGTCGTGGAGCTCGGGTGCGGGTCAGAGTTGCCCAGGCGGCGCCTGAAACCCCTCTGCGGTCGATAAGCGCCCGGGCCGATCAGGTGGCTGACACACCCCGCCGCGGCCCACGAGCCCTTCCTCGCCATCATCCACCCCCACTCCCCGCCGATAATTCAGGGGTTTACCCTCTCCCTTGTTCCCTCTCCCCCTCTCCCTTTCACATCTTCGCTGCTTCGCTGCTTTGCGACCCTAAAGATCTTCCCTGTTTTCCCTCTCCCCCCCCAGCTGCAGCGGCTTCTTCAAGCCACCGTGCTGATTTCACGCCGCCGATCGATGCCGCTTCAGATACACCAGCAGCTGCGAGATCGCGGCCGGGGTCATGCCGGGGATGCGGCTGGCCTGGTCGATGGAGTGGGGGCGAATGCGGTCGAGTTTTTCGGTCAGTTCGGCTGACAGGCCCCTGACGATGCTGAAGTCGAAATCTTCGGGGATGGGCTGGCCGGCGGCGCGGCGCTGGCGGTCGATTTCGCCCTGCTGGCGATCGAGGTAGCCGGCATAGCGGATCTGGATGCCGACCTGCTCGGCGACGTCGGGCGCGTCGACGCCGGGGCCGATGCCAGGCACGCGCATGACAGCCGCGTAGTCCAGTTCCGGACGCCGCAGCAGTTCCTCCGCGGTGAGGTCGCGGCTGATGCCGATCGCCAGCGTCTCGCTGGCAACCTCAGCGAGGGGCGAGCCGACCGCCAGGCGCAGGCCGCGCAGGCGCTGTAGTTCAGCCTCGATGGCGTCGCGGCGGCGGCAGAAGGCGGTCCAGCGCGCGTCGTCGACCAGGCCAAGCTCACGGCCGATTTCGGTCAGGCGCAGGTCGGCGTTGTCTTCGCGCAGGTGCAGGCGGAATTCCGCCCGGCTGGTGAACATGCGATAGGGTTCCGGCGCGCCCTGGGTGATCAGGTCGTCGACCAGCACGCCGAGGTAGGCCTGGTCGCGCGCCGGCGTCCAAGGGTCGAGATCCAGCGCCTGGCGGGCGGCGTTGAGGCCGGCCAGCAGGCCCTGGGCGGCGGCCTCCTCGTAGCCGGTGGTGCCGTTGATCTGGCCGGCGAAGTACAGGCCGGCCAGGGCGCGGGTTTCGAGGCTGGGCTTGAGGTCGCGCGGGTCGAAGAAGTCGTATTCGATGGCGTAGCCGGGCCGGGTGATGTGGGCGGCTTCGAGGCCCGGGATGCTGCGCACGAATGCCAGCTGCACATCAAAGGGCAGGCTGGTGGAGATGCCGTTCGGGTACCACTCGTCGACCATCAGGCCCTCGGGTTCGAGGAAGATCTGGTGCGAGGCCTTGTCGGCAAAGCGTACGACCTTGTCTTCGATCGATGGGCAGTAGCGTGGGCCGGTGCCTTCAATGGCGCCGGCGTACATCGGCGAGCGGTCCAGATTGGCCGCGATAATGGCGTGGGTGGCCTCGGTCGTGCGGGTGATGTAGCAGCAGCGCTGTTCCGGGTGGTCTTCGGACTGCCCGAGAAAGGAGAACACGGGGCGCGGCTCGTCGCCGGGCTGGGGTTCCAGGGAAGAGAAGTCGATGCTGCGACCGTCCAGGCGCGGCGGCGTGCCGGTCTTCAGGCGCCCGACCTGGAAGGGCAGTTCGCGCAGGCGCCGGGCCAGCGCATTCGACGGGGCATCGCCGGCACGGCCGCCGGCCAGTTGATCCAGGCCAATGTGGATGCGCCCGCCGAGGAAGGTGCCGGTGGTCAGGACCACGCAGCGGGCCAGAAAGCTCAGCCCCATGGCAGTTCGCACGCCGACCACGCGTTCGCCTTCAACAATCAGATCGTCGACCGGCTGCTGGAACAGGCTCAGATTGGTTTGCGTCTCGACGGCGCGGCGGACGGCGGCGCGGTACAGGGCGCGGTCGCACTGGGCGCGGGTGGCGCGCACCGCCGGGCCCTTGCGGGCGTTGAGCGTGCGCCACTGGATGCCGGCCGCGTCGGCGGCCCTGGCCATGACCCCGCCAAGGGCGTCGACTTCACGCACCAGATGCCCCTTGCCGATGCCGCCGATGGCCGGGTTGCAGCTCATCTGACCGACGGTTTCGATGCTGTGGGTGACCAGCAGCGTACGCGCGCCCGCGCGCGCGGCGGCGAGCGCGGCTTCGGTGCCGGCGTGGCCGCCGCCGATGACGATCACGTCGAACTGATTCGGATAGCGCATCGCAGCACCCCGCCTGGCTGGGTCGAATAACCCGTCAGTGTATCGCGCGGCCGGCCGGCAGACTAGCCCGGCCCCGCGTAGGCCTGCTGAGGTCGCCGAGGTCGGTCACCTCTGAATCAGCCGGGTCAATGACCCGGCGGTCGCCAGTCGCCGTCGTGCTGACGGCTGGGCGGGGGGCTTTGCCGTGCCGGCGGCGGGCTGGGGCGGGCGGCCGGTGGCCCGCTGGCTCTGGCAGCGCCTGCTTCGCGCTGCTGATGGTGCGGCGGGCGCTGGCCGCCGCGCCGGTCAGGGCCCGCGCCGGAATGCCGACCTGGCCCAGCCTGGCGTTGGCGCGGTCCGCCGCGTGCACCGCTTTGATCGGCCCTCGGAATAACAGTATGCGCGCCGCGATCAACCGGCCGACGGCTGCCGATGCGCTCGGCCCTGGCCGGCGGCGGACCCCCGGCGTGGATCGGATCCCGCTGCCCGTCGCGACGTCTGTCGCCCGGCTGCTGGCGGCGATCGCCACGATGTGCCGGGCCGGTGTTGCCGTGCGCTGGCCCGCGGTGACGGCTTGGCGCGTCAATCGGGTAGGACCAGCTGGCGCTGAAGTGGGCGCGGCTGTAGGGCGCCCACGGGTATACGCCCAGCCATCCCGGATGCGGCCGATACCAGGGGGAATAGCGATGATGAACCACCGAATAGGGCTGGTAGTGGCGGCTGAAATAGAAATGGTCGATGGACCAGAACGGGTAAATCCATGGGTCCACATAGACCACTGATGAGGCGCGTGCCGCTACGGGCTGGTCGAAGTACACACCGTCGTGACCATAGCGCGGTTGGTAATAAGTGGCGCAGCCGCTCAGGCTGGTGAGCAGCAGCGCGGCGAGCAGGCCGGTCAAAGGCGGGCGGATCATCGCAGCCTCCACAGTTCGAAGTGCCCATCATCCTAACGCAGCCGCCGGAATCTTGTCTGAACGCGACTTGCGCGACCCCGCCAGTTTGGAGATGATGCGATCAGGCCGCCATGATGACGTCGGAGTGATTCTGATGAAGGAAGAGACCCGCAGGGCCTTGAGTAATCGAGACAGCTGGCTGCGAGGCGGATCGCTGCTGCTGTTCTTTCTGCTGCTGACCCTGGCAACGCCGCTGCTCATTCTGGCCGGCCTCGCCGGCTGGATCATGCTGCTGGTGCAAGGGCGCATCCCGCGTGAGCTGAGCGCCTTTGGCGAGCAGCTCGGCGATTGGCTCGCGCAAACGGCTCGCTATCTCACCGGCGCGGCGTGCCGGCGCCCGTTCCCGTTCGAAGATCTGGATTGTCCCAGCGACGAGCCACCCCCGGTCGCGGCTGCCAGCCCGCGGCCGCCGCAGCCCCCGCAGTCTGAGCCGTCCCGGCCCGCGCCCGACCAGGCTGGTGTGTCAGCGCCCGCCAGCGCCGCCCAGGCCGGCAGCGAGCCGGCGGCGCCTGCGGCCGGCAAAAAGAAGAGGCGCCGCAGCGCCACGAAAAAGACCTCGAAGACGGCTTCGAAAAAGAAAACCGCCGCGCCCAAGACCAGCCCTGCAGGCCGCAAGCGAGCGGGCACCAAGGCAGCAAACAATGCGGAGGCTGAGCAGCCGCCAGGGCCCGGCGCGGAGGACACTCAGGCGGAGCGGTGAATCCGTGCAGCCCTGTTTCAGAAGCCCCTCGGCTTGAACGGCCGCGAGCCGGGTCAGTTCAGCATCAGCGCCAATTCGTCCAGGGAGGCGCGGCGCTGGGGCCGGCCATCGATCGGGCTGGGTAGCGGAGCCAGGGCGTCACGGCCAATCAACAGCATCATCTCGACGGTGGCTTCCGGTTTCTCGACCACCAGAACATCGACCTGGCGATACTCGCCGGCGTGCCAGCGCACCTTTCGCCGCTCCTGCTGAAAAACGATCTGGTGATCCATCAGGTGGCGGACCACGGCGTCCGGATCATCGCTGAACAGTTGCAGGCAGACGCGCGAATGGCTGTCCGCGGTACCCTCCAGTACCGGGCCGACCAGCTTGGGACGAAACGGCGCCAGAAAGCGCATCGCCGACACCGCGGCGCTGCGCAGCGCGCGCAGGGTCTGGTCATGCGCGTCGCCGCCATAGAGCTGCTGCCACTCGCGCAAGGCCTGTTCGACCTCGCCGTTGGAGGGCAGGCCGCTGCGGGTCGAGGCGCCCAGCCGCTCGGCTGCCTTCTGCTTCGCCAACAGGTAGCTGCGCTGCCCCTCGGTCGCGATGATGCGCGCCGCTTCCGCCGCGATCTGTTGGCGCAGCCGCTGGCCGCGCAGTGCCTTGCCTGCCTTCATGTCTGTGGTCGGCCGCTCAGAACACGTCGTAGGGATCTTCTTCGCGCCGCTGGTCCTGGGCTTCCTGAGCCGGCAGGTTGTTGGCATGGAACCACTCCGGCAGCGCGCCCGGGTGCCCGGGCCGGGCCAACAGGCCGGTATCCGGGTTGATCATGGCCTGGGCCAGCCCGATCGGCGCCGGGCTGGTTTGAACCGGCCGGTCGACCAGTGCTTCGCGCATGAAGTCGATCCACAGCGGCAGCGCGGTTCGGCCGCCCTGCTCACCGCGTCCGAGGCTCTGATTGTCGTCCATCCCGACCCATACCGTGGTCACGATACCGCCGCCGAATCCGGCAAACCAGGTGTCGCGCAGGTCGTTGGTGGTGCCGGTCTTGCCCGCCAGGTCGGTTCGGTTCAGGTTCAGGGCAGCGCGGCCTGTGCCGGCGGTGATCACGTCGGCCAGCATCGACCTAATCAGCCAGGCGGTGGGGGCGGACACCACCTGCTCGGCCGGGGTTGGCAGGGTCGGCCCGGGCAAGCTGATGTCCAGGAGCAGCGGCTCGCGCTGGCCCGGCGTAACCCGGCGCGGCCCTGTCGGCGGCGCGTCCCCGTTATCCGAATCCGCCTCGACGACGGTTGGTTCGGGCGGGGGCGGACAATCGCGGCAGACCGAGCGCCACTGCGGCTCGAACACGACACGACCGCTGCTGTCGCTGACCTGGTGCAGGAACTGTGGGTCGACCCGGTAGCCGCCGTTGGCAAACACCGCGTAGGCCGTGGTCATGCTCAGTGGGGTGAGCGATGCTGATCCCAGCGCCATCGATGGGCCGGCCGGCAGGTCGGCGCGGGCGAAGCCGAAATCGCTGATGTAGTCGCGGGTGTAGTCAATGCCCATCCCCATCAACAGACGCACGCTGACCAGGTTGCGCGAGTGAATCATCGCTTCCCGGAGCCGTGTCGGGCCGTGGAACTGGCGGCTGAAGTTGGTCGGGCGCCAGGCGCGTTCCATCGAGGGATCGTCGACCACCACCGGCGCGTCGTTGACCAGCGAGGCCGGCGTGTAACCGAAATCCATGGCTGCGGCAAACACGAAGGGCTTGAAGGCCGAGCCGGGCTGGCGCCGACTCTGAGTCACCCGGTTGAACTGGCTGCGGCCGAAATCCAGGCCGCCAACGAGGGCCAGAATGGCGCCGGTTTCGGCCTCGATGGCGACCAGCGCCGCTTCGGCTTCCGGCAGCTGGGCCAGCCGCCAGCGCTCGCCGTCGCGATGAACGCGAACGATATCGCCCGGCGCGAGCACATCGCTGATCTGCTGCGGCCGGGCGCCGTACACGTCCGGGCGCAGCCGGGGCCGGGCCCACGACAGCTGGTCGAGGCTGATCTCGATCTCCTCGTCGCCACGCAGCAGGAGCCGCGCCTGGGCCTCCTCGGTGGCGAGCACCACAGCGGGCAGCAGATCGGCGACCGCGCGGGTCTGGGCAAGGCGCGTCAGCAGCGCGGCGCGATCGTCCAGGTCCTCGGTGGTGATGCGCTGCTCGGGCCCGCGCCAGCCGTGCCGCCGGTCGTGCGCGCGCAGACCGTCGCGAACGGCCTGATCAGCGGCGATCTGCAATCGCGAATCGATCGTTGTCCGGACGCGAAAGCCGCCGCCGTAAGCCTCCTCCGCGCCGAGCAGGTCGACCATGGCCTGGCGGGCCATCTCGGCGACCCAGTCAGCCTGGAGCTCGCGAACTGGGCCGTGCAGACGGGCATTGTTCGGCTCGTTCCGGGCAAGACCATGCTCCTCGGCGGTGATGTAGCCCAGGCCGAGCATCCGGTCCAGTACCCAGTTGCGGCGGATCATGGCCTGGCGCGGCCCGGAAATCGGATTGTCGCGAGACGGCGCCTTGGGCAGCGAGGCGAGCATCGCCATTTCGGCCAGGCTCAGCTCGTCCAGGGCCTTGCCGTAATAGACCTGCGCCGCCGCGCCCACGCCGTAGGCCCGCTGGCCGAGGAATTCCTTGTTCAGGTACAGCTCGAAGATCTCGTCCTTGCTGAGCTCGCGTTCGATCTTGATCGCCAGCAGGATTTCGCGCAGCTTGCGGGTGATCGAGTACTCCGTGGACAGGAAAAAGCGGCGTGCGACCTGCTGCGTGATGGTGCTGCCGCCCGGAACGCGGCCTCGGCCCATCGACCGGGCGTACAGCCAGACGCCGCGCGCGGTCCCGCGCCAGTCGATGCCGGGGTGGCGGTAGAAGCGGTCATCTTCGGCGGCCAGAAAGGCCAGCCGCAACATTTCCGGCATGTCGTCGAGCCGGTACGGCGTCCGTCGCTGCTCGCCGACTTCGAGCATCAGCTGCTCGTCTGCCGAATAGATTCGCAGCGGAACCTGCAGCCGAACCTCGCGCAGACTGTCCACCGAGGGCAGCGAGGGCACGAGAATCAGCCAGATCGCGCCTGCTCCGATGGCCGCCAAAGCGAACATCAGAAAAAACAGGCGCATAGAAAAAACTATTAAAGGCTTTATTCGGACCATCACTTATGGTAAATCTACGCCTGGTGGATCAGGATTTCCGTGTCTTGGACGCAGGTCGGGCCCAAAAGTGCCCGGCAGACGGAGGGGGACATGCGGTATCGGCGCAAGGTTAGCACAGCGCGCGCGGTCGCCACGGACCGACGGGAGCGATCCGGGCGATACGGCTGGTCGCCGCGGATTCGAGGGTTCGACCGTGCCGAACAGAGGGATTTGACGAAGCAATGGACAATATAGTGACGAAGCTTTTTCGCTCGGCGCCGCCGCCCCTGATCGGGGTGGATATCGGTACCAGCAGCGTCAAGCTGCTGCAGCTGGCGCCCAGCGGCTCGGGATATCGCGTCGAGGCCTTCGCCATCGAGCCCGTGCCTGAGGGCGCGGTCAGCGAAGGCAGCATCGTCGAGCCGGAACAGGTGGCCGCTGCGGTCAAGCGCGCGCTCAAGCGCGGCGGCTTCAAGGCCAAGACCTGCGCCATGGCGGTGACCGGGTCGGCGGTGATTACCAAGGTGATCAATCTGCCCTCTGATTTGTCCGAGGAGGACATCGAGGGCCAGATCGAGGTCGAGGCCGGGCAGTACATTCCGTATCCGCGTGAGGAGGTCAGCCTGGATTTCGAGGTGCTGGGTCCGTCGCCGCGCAACGCCGATCTCCTCGAGATCCTGCTGGCGGCCTCGAAAACCGAGCACGTCGATGTTCGACGCGAGGTGGCCGAACTGGCCGGGCTGACGGTACGCGTGATCGATGTCGAATCCTACGCCGTGGCCAACGCCTTCGACCTGGTGCGCAAGCGCGCCGGCCTCGATGAGGGTGCCACGATCGGGGTGCTGAACATCGGCTCCACGGTGTCGACGATGATCGTGCTGCGCGGCAACCGGACGATCTACAGTCGCGAACACAGCTTCGGCGGCCACCAGCTGATCGAGGAGTGCATGCGCCGCTACGGCATGGATGCCGAGCAGGCCGGCTTCCTGCAGCGCGGTGAGGAGCCGCCGGCGGGCTTCGAGGACGAGGTGCTGGAACCGTTCCGGCAGAACGTGATCCAGCAGATCAGCCGTGCGCTGCAGTTCTACTCTTCCTCCAGCGACTACACCAGCATCGGCACCCTGTTCATCACCGGGGGCGGCGCATCGATCCCCGGTCTGGCGGAAGCGGTCGGCAACGAGGTCGGCATCTCCTGCGAGGTCGCCGATCCGCTCAAGGACTGCCGATTGTCACCGAAGATCAACGCGCGTTCGCTCGATCAGGCCAGGCCGGCCTTGACCACGGCGTGCGGTCTGGCTCTGCGAGGTTTCGACTGATGGCCAAGATCAACCTCCTACCCTGGCGTGAGAATCTCCGCCAGCAGCGGCAAAAGAGCTTTCTGATTGCGCTGGCCGTGGCCGCGCTGTTGGCGGCCGGTCTGGTCCTGGCCGGCAACCATGCGGTCAACAACATGATTTCGGGGCAGGAAAACCGGAACAGCTTCCTGCGGGCGGAAATCACCAAGCTGGATCGCGACATCCGGCGGATCGAACAGCTCGAAGAGACGCGCGACAGTCTGATTTCGCGCAAGAATGTGATCGAGCGCCTGCAGACCAACCGGTCGATGATGGTTCACCTGTTCAATCAGCTCGCTGAGACCGTGCCCGAGGGCATCACGCTGAACTCGGTGCGGCAGGCCGGCGATCAGCTGACCATCGTTGGCACCAGCGAGTCCGAGACCCGGGTGTCGGACTACATGCGCAACATCGAGGGCGCCGCCTGGCTGCGCGATCCGCAGCTGCGGATTGTCGAGCAGTCGCAGCGCGACGCGCAGCCCGGACAACCGTTCCGGTTTGAGTTGCTGGCCAGGGTCCGAGGGCCCGGGCCACAGGAAGAGGAGTTCTAAGGGCGATGGATCTTTCCGAACTGAGAGACCTGGATTTCAATAATCTGGGCAATGCCTCGACCAGCGCCAAGGCCGTCATCATCGGCTTCGTGGTGATCCTCATCCTGGTTGGCGGCTACTGGGTGCTGATCAAGGACAAGCGCGCCGACCTGGAGACCAGCGAAGCGCGCGAGCTTCAGCTCAAGCAGGAGTTCCGGGAGAAACAGCAGAAGGCCGCCAACCTGGCCGCCTACGAGCGTCAGCTGGAAGAGATGGAGGACATGCTGGCGACGATGCTGCAGCAGCTGCCCTCTCGGACCGAAATGCCGGCCTTGCTGGTGGACATCTCGCGTACCGCGCAGGGTTCCGGTATCGACACCGAGCTGTTTGAGCCGCGCGGCGAGGTGCTGCAGGACTTCTACGCCGAGCAGCCGATCAACATTCGCCTGACCGGGACCTACCACGAGTTCGGGGCCTTTGTCAGCGCGGTGGCGTCGCTGTCCAGAGTGGTCATTCTGACCATGCGCGACATCTCGCTACAGCCGATCGACGGCGGTCGCCTGCGTATGGAAGGCACCGTGACGACCTATCGTTACCTGGATTCCAGCGAAATGAATCCGCCCGCGCAGACCCCCCCGGCTGCAAGAAGGAGATAAGGCATGGAGCGATCGCTGAAAATGCTGATGCTTGGGGTGAGTGCCGTCGCGCTGCTGGCAGGCTGCGAGCGCGGTACCCGCGACCTTGAACAATGGGTGGCGCAGACCCTGCAGACACCGGCCAGTGACATCGAGCCAATTCCGCCGATTGTCACGCCCGAGGTGGTGACCTACCAGGCGTTCGACCTGCGCGACCCGTTTCTGCGGCGCCTGGCGCGCGCCGAAGAGGAGGCCGACGGTGAGCTGGCGGCCGGCGACGGGGTGCGTCCGGACCAGGATCGACGCCGGGAGTTTCTCGAAGGCTTCCCGCTCGATACGCTGCGGATGGTGGGGACACTGGAGCTTGAGGGCGTGCTGTTTGCGCTGATTCGAGACAACGAGAACGTGGTGCATCGCGTTCAGGAAGGCAACTATATGGGGACCAACCATGGACGCGTAGCGCGCGTTCGCGGAGATCGGGTCGAGTTGATCGAGCTATTCGAAGATCCGCGCGGCGGCTGGTCCGAGCGCCGGTCGCAAATCGTGATGGCCGACGGATGATGGCCGGTGGAACAGCAAGGATCGCGACAGCAATGAACCAATTGAGAACGGCAAGGGCCATGAATGGGAGACGTGTAATGAACAGCGGTGGCAAGGCAGCAGTGCTTTTTATCGGGCTGTTCTGGCTGGTTTCCGGCGCCTGGGCCACTGAGGTGACCGAGGTCCGGGTCGAAGCCGGTGACGGTCAGGTTCGATTCATTTTGGCAACGGACTCCGCGCCGCCCGAGCCGACGGTGTTCGTGACCGAACAGCCGCCGCGCATCGTGCTGGAACTGCCGGATACGACCAGCAATCTGCGATCGGATCGGGTGCCCGTGGGCGCCGGTCCAGCGCAGAGCTACACTGCCGTCAGTGCCGGCGGCCGGACTCGACTGATCGTCGATCTGACCCGTTCGGTGCCTTACGACGTCAGCATCGCCGGCAACGAAGTGGTGCTGAACCTGGGCAGCGGCTCGGCAGCGCCCGCGCGCACCGTCACCACCGCCGGGGCGCGTGCCTCTGGCTTCGAGATTGCCGGCATCGACTTTCGGCGGGGTGCCGAAGGTGAGAGCCGGGTGATCATCGACCTCAGCGCATCGGGCGTGAACATGACGGTCAACGAGCGCGCCAACGGCCTGCGCGTTGATCTGTTCGACACCCGTCTTCCCAGTCAGTTGCGCCAACGGCTGGATGTGTCGGACTTTGCCACGCCGGTGCAGTTCATCATCCCCGAGCAGCGCGGCGATAATGTGCGCCTGAATATCGATATCGCCGGCGCCTACCAGCACATGGCCTTTCAGACTGCAGAGCGGCTGGTGATCGAGGTGGGTCGCCCGGTGATCGAGCCCGAGCGCGATCGCGAGCTTCGCTTCTTCGAGGAACGCGAATACGAGGGCAGCCGAATCACCCTGAACTTCCAGGACATCCAGGTCCGCTCGGTGCTGCAGCTGATTGCCGATGTCTCCCAGCTCAACGTTGTCGTCTCCGACTCGGTCACGGGTTCCCTCACGCTGCGCCTGACCAACGTGCCCTGGGACCAGGCGCTTGACATCATTCTGGAAACCAAGAACCTCGACATGCGCCGCTCCGGCAACGTGATCTGGATCGCGCCCGCGGCCGAGATTGCCCAGCGCGAGCAGCAGATCCTGCGCGCGCGGGCCGAGCGCCAGACGCTGGAGCCGCTGCGCACCGCGATGATTTCGGTCAGCTATGCCAACGCCGGCGAACTGGCTTCGCTGATCCGGGCCGCCTCCGAAGACGCCGAGCAGGGCTTGTTGTCGGGGCGCGGCTCGGTCACCGTTGACCAGCGCACCAACACCCTGCTGATCTCCGACACCATCGACCGGATTGACGAGGTCCGAGCGCTGGTGGCCGAGCTGGACCGGCCGGTGCGCCAGGTTCTGATCGAGTCTCGGATCGTCATCGCAAGACACGACTTCAACTATGAGCTGGGTGTGCGGTTTGGCGTCACGGCGGCCCGTGAGGACTCGCGCGGCAATGTCTTCTCGACCTCCGGTTCGGGTGAAGCGGTCGACCGCATGAGCAACCTGGCGCTGATCAACCGCCGCGCCGGCACCGGTTCTAGCATGCCGGTCACGGCGCCCGGTTCAGCCGGCGACGGCATCAATGTCCCGTCGCTGGACGAGCGCTTGAACGTCAACCTGCCGATCTCCAACCCGGCCGGTCGACTGGGCTTCAGCATTCTGGCGGCTGACTACCTGCTCGATCTGGAGCTGAGCGCGCTGGAAACCGAAGGGCAGGGCGAAGTGATCTCGACCCCGCGAGTGATCACGGCCAACCAGTCCGAGGCCTTCATCCGCCAGGGCGTCGAGATTCCGTTTGAAGAGTCCACCGCCGCTGGCGCCGGGACTGCGGTCAGTTTCAAGGAGGCGGTGCTGGAGCTGCGCGTGATCCCGTTGATTACGCCGGACAATCGCGTTCAACTCAATCTCACCGTCAAGCAGGACACCGTCGGCGAGATCTTCCAGACCGGCCGCGGCGGCTCGGTGCCCTCTATCGACACGCGCGAGCTGTCGACCAATGTTCTGGTCGAGAACGGCCAGACCGTGGTACTGGGCGGCATCTTCCAGGAAGAACGCAACTTTACGACCGCCAAGGTGCCCATGCTCGGCGATTTGCCCGTGCTGGGTCATCTGTTCCGCCGGAGGGGCAATGACGAGCAGAAACGGGAGCTGCTGATCTTTGTCACCCCGTCGATTCTCGATGACCGCGTCGTGCTGGACTGACCGGTTACCGTGGACACCAATGCCAAGATCAGCGACTAATCAATCGATCGGGAAAAACTCAAGATGAACGCAATTCGAATTTTCAGCATCATCGTCGGCGCCGCGGCGTTGGCAGCCTGCGGCGGGGGGAGTTCCAGCGGAGGGATCGGCGGCGACGGTGGGCGCGCCACGCTCACCATCTCGGCTTCGGCCAACTCGCTGCTGGCCAACCCGCAGGGCTTTGCGCCCAGCGCCAACAGCCCCTACACCATTCAGGTCTCCGTGCAGTTCCGCCAGGCCAACGGCGGCAACGTGCCGGACGGCTCGGTCGTGACCCTGTCCAGCAGCGCGTCCTCGCGCGCGGTCGTCTCCCCGATCGACGACCCCGGCTCCACCGGCAATACGGCGTCCTCGCCGACCAGCGGTGGTTTCGCCCGGTTCTGGGTCACCGGCGGGCCGCAGAGCGGGCCGGTAACGCTGACGGCGTCGGCGCCGAACCCGGCCGGCGGTGCCCAGCTGTCGACCACGCTGCAGGTGACGGTCGAGCCGAACACCGGCCCGGGTCGCCTGACCATCACCGGCAGCAACACCATGCCGACCAATCCGCAGGGCGTGCCGATCTTTTTCGGCTCGCCGTTCATCAATGAGTTGACGGTGCGCTATCTGGGCCCCAACGGTCAGGCAGGCTCGGTCAGCGACGGCACGGTCGCGGTCGCGATTGCGCCGGTGACCCGCGCCGCCTTCTCGACCCTGGACGATCCGGACACGCCGGATGTCAATGAGTTCGAAGTATTGGTCGGCGCCGGGCCTGTCGTCATGACCGCCGGCGTGACCACGCTGTTCATTCACAGCTTTGAGTTTCCTGGCCCCGTTACAGTTACCGTCAGCGCCCAGGACGCCAGCACCGGCGAACAGTTCTCGGCCGACTTCGTGATCAACATCGAAGACGGCGCGGCCGACTTCCTGCCCAACCAGCTTGATTTCAGCGTCTCGCCCAGCCCGGTTTACGCCACCGGTTCCGGCGGTGCCACCACCAAGCCGATCCAGCTGATCGTGCGCGACTCGGCCGGCAATCCGGTGCCGAATCCGTCGACCACCGGCGCGTCCTGGAACAACGTCCGCCTGCAGCTCGATGCACCGGCGGGTAGCGGTGCACGCCTGGTCGGCACGGGCGCCAGCGGCTCGGTCAACGGCACGGACATTGCCGTGCGGACCGTCAACGGTATCGCCAACTTCTCCCTGAACGCGGGCAGCGCAATCGGTTCGCATCGGATCATCGCCACGGTCGACCGCGCGGACAACAATGTCGATCAGGGCATTGCCGATCCGCTGACTGCCGAGACCACGATCGAGGTGGGTGACGGCCGCTTGTTCGCGCTGACCCTGGTCAGCCCCATCTTGAATTCGATTCGAGTCAACTCGACCACCACCGGCATCGAAACCTCGTTCGAGGCGTCGGTGGATCCAGTCACCGGCGCGCTGATTCCGCCCGACCCCGACGGCACCTATTCACTGACCGTCACCGTCCAGGGCACCGACCGCGCCGGCAACCCCGTGCTGCCGGGTACGGTGGTCAATTTCGGCAAGATCGATTCGCCGCTGACGCCAATGCTGCCGCGTCAATTCGTATTCTCGGGCGCGGACGGCAATCCGCAGGAAGGCGGCACCCTGTTCAGCGTGCTGAATCCGCCGGTTGGTTTCCTCGACAACCCGACCGCGGTGGATGATGCCGTGGAGCCTGGCGATTTCGTCACCCTGTTCGGCAAGTTGATCCCGGGCAACCGCGAGCACGAAGCCGTTCGCGTGGTGCAAAACGTCATCGACAACTCGACGGTACGGGTCACCCAGGCCTTCAATCCGAACAACCAGACCGGCTCGATCGTCAACGACGGCTTTGTGATCCCCTGGGTGATCGGGCGGTCTCAGGTCGGCGTTATCGACCAGAGCGTCTCGCTCGGCCAGGCTGGTCGCGGTTCCGTGCGGTTGACCTACCCGATCAATGCCTTGGGTCGGCCGCTGGTGCTGTGGTCCCAGGGTACCCGAGTCGAGAGCACCGGCAACAAGACGGTGGCCGATGTCGAAGCCGCGGTATTCCCCGGCGTCGCGCCGCTGCTGCTGACGGCCTCTCCCTCGACCATCCAGGCCAATACGCCGACGCCCGTGCGGCTGTGCCTGACGGATGGTCTGGGCTCGCCGATCGAGGGCCGCTTCGTGACCGGCAGTGTCGTTGAGGGCCCGGGCAGCGGCTCGCTGGACGGTGTGCCGATGACCACCACCACGGCCAATGCCACCGGCAGCAACGGCGGCGGCTGCGTGATTACGACGCTGACCGTCAGTGGCCTCACCCCTGATGGTGACGAATCGACCGTGCTGTTCACGGTCGGCGATGCCGAGGCCGAAGTGCAGGTGGTGCCGCCGGGTGCGGCCGTGCTGCTGGTCGAGCCGTCGCTGATCACCGATGTCACCTTGAGTGTCTTCACCCGGGTGGTTGAGCTGACCTTGCTCAGCGGCAACGGACAGCCGATCAGCGGCGCCCAACTGACCGGCGAGTGTGAAGCCGACGGCGGTATCTTCGAGCTTCAGGTCAACCCCGGAGTGACCGACTCCAACGGCAGAACAACCGCCAGCGTGCTGGTCGGCCTGGCGGGTTGCGGCACCGATGGTGGCAGCTACCCGCGCACCGGTACCTGTACCTTCACCACCACGTCCGGCTCGCCGGAGGGCATCCTGAAGGGCATCGGCATCGACGTGCTCAGCCTGGGCGTCTCGCCGCCGCCGGTGGGTTGCCCGCCGGAGGATGGCGGTTCCCAGTCGCAGCTGTTCCTGATCGTCAATGACGAGCGTCCGGCGCCACAGCCGAGCTCGCTGGTGACCAGCACCCCGGCTGGTCTGGCCTGCAGCGCCGGCGGGTCCGGCACCTGTGACGCCAGCTTCCAGCAGGGAACGACGGTGGTTCTGGTCGCGCCCGGTGGTACCACCCCGGTCTTCAGCGGCGGCTGCCAGCAGCAGACCGGTTCGCCGGCCAACTTCGGCCAGGTCAGCCTGACCACGGCAACCCAGACCTGTGTGGTTACCTTCAACTGACCGATTGCGAACAGGTCTTCGAGAAACCCGGCTGCGGCCGGGTTTCTTGATGGTGAGCGCCGGATGAGCCTGCTGCTGCAGACAGCCGACAGCCCGCTGCTGATCAGCGTGCCGCATGCCGGTCTGTTCATCGACGACGCGGTGCTGGCCCGAATGAGCCCGGTCGGAAAGCGGCGCGTCGACACCGACTGGCAGGTCGATCGCCTGGCCCGGTCGCTGGGGCAGGGGCGCTTCAGTCTGCTGGTGGCGCAAGCCTCGCGCTATCTGATCGACCTCAATCGACCCCCCGATGATCAACCCCTGTATGCAGGCCCCGGCTCGGGCCTGGTGCCGCTGGAGAGCTTTGCCGGCGAGCCGCTGTATCTGCCCGGCGCGGCGCCCGATGCGGCGGAGCGCGAACAGCGGCTGCAACACTGGTGGCAGCCCTATCATCAGCAGCTGGAAGCGCACTTGAATCGCCTGCGCGAGCGCTTCGGGCACGCCGTGCTGCTTGATCTGCACTCCATTCCCAGTCGGGTACCGCGCCTGTTCTCCGGGCGCCTCCCTGATCTCAATCTCGGCACCTATGACGGCGCCAGCTGCGCGCAGGATCTGGCCGATGTGGCCACCGCCGCCCTGGCGGGGTCGGCGGCCTTCAGCCACGTCGTCAACGGCCGCTTCAAGGGCGGCTACATTACCCGGCACTATGGCCGTCCCGGGCAGGGCATGCACGCCCTGCAGCTGGAAATTGCCCAGGCCGCCTATCTTGATGAGAAACAGCCGGAGCGCTGGCAGCCGGCCCTGGCCGCGCGGCTGATCGCCTGCCTGGACGGCCTGGTTCAGGCGCTCAGTGCCTGGCGGCCGGGATGAGCGCGCGATCCTTTCGCTGCCCGGCGCTGCTGGGCGAGGCGGGCTGGCGGCACGATGTGCTGCTGTCGGTCGACGCTGACGGCATCATTGAGGCGATTCGGCCGGCCAGCCAGGGCGAGGCGGCGACCCGGCTTGCCGGCCCGGTCATTCCCGGCATGGTCAATGTTCACAGTCATGCCCATCAGCGCTTGATCGCGGGGCTCACGGGCGCGCGCGGTGCCACTGAAGACAGCTTCTGGACCTGGCGCGAGCGCATGTATCGGGTCACCGAGCTGCTCGATCCTGAGTCGCTGGGCCTGCTGGCCCGGTGGCTCTACATCGAACTGCTCGAGGGCGGCTACACCAGCGTCGGCGAGTTCCACTACCCGCATCGGCTGAACGGCGCCGCGCCGCTGGCCAGCTCACGGGCGCTTTTGCAGGCGGCCTCGGCGGCCGGGATCGGCATCACGCTGCTGCCGGTCTGGTACCGCTATGCGGGTTTCGGTCGGCAGGCCCCCAACGCCGCTCAGCAGCGCTTCGCGCTCGATCTTGATGGCTATTGTGAGCTGCTGGACCAGCTCCGCAGTGCGACCGCCGGGGAACCGCTGCAGCGCCTCGGCATTGCGCCGCACTCGCTGCGAGCAGTGGCCGTGGAGGACCTGCCCGATCTGCTGGCCAGCGTTCCGGATCTGCCGGTGCATCTGCATATTGCCGAGCAAACGGCCGAGGTTGAGGACTGTTTGGCCCATACCGGCCTGCGGCCGGTAGCGCTGCTGGCGCGGACTGTCGACATCGATCAGCGCTGGTGCCTGATCCACGCCACTCACGCGGACGCGGCTGAGCGGGAACTGATCAATACCAGCGCGGCGATTGTCGGCCTCTGCCCCACGACCGAGGCTGATCTGGGCGACGGCCTGTTTCCTGCCGCCGAGCTGATCGCGGCCGGCGGCAGAGTCGCGATCGGTTCGGACAGCAATCTGCGCACTCGCGCCGCCGACGAGCTGGCCCTGCTGGAATGGACCCAGCGCCTGCTGAGCCGCCGGCGCAACGTGCTGGCCCCTGCCGGCGGCCATATCGGCGCGGGGCTGTGGGCGCATACCGCCGGTCATGGCGGTCTGGCCCTTGATCAGCCGGCCGGCGTGCTCGCGCCGGGCTATCGGGCGGATTTCCTGGTCCTGGATCCGAGCCATCCGCTGCTCGACGGTCTCGACCCCGATGCCCAACTCGACACCTTGGTGACGGCCGGCGGTGACGGCCTGATCAGCGAGGTCTATGTCGCCGCTAAGCGCCGGGTCCAGCACGGCCGCCATGCCGATCGCGAGGCGCTGCTGCCGGCCTGGCGCGAGCTGCGACGGCGGCTGGTGTCGAGGGTGGGGTGACCTTTGGACTGATGGGCGACCTTGGCCGACGGGGAGAGGGAAAGGGTGGCGAGGGAAGAAGGGAGAAGGGAGAAGGGAGAAGGGAGAAGGGAAGACCGTTTGTGCCGGGGCTCGACATCCCCCGTCGGGGACGTGGCCCCGACCTACCCGGTGTCAGTCGATGCCGCGGAGAATGAATCGGGCACCTCGTAGGTCAGCCCCACGCGGCCGACGGACCATGGGTGCCGAGGCCCAACAACTTTGCCGAGGCTCAATATCCCCCGTCGGGGGCGTGGCCCCGACCTACCCGGTGCCGGTCGATGCCGCGGAGAATGGATTGGGTGCCGCGTGGATCGGCCCCACGCGGCCGACGGACCATGGGTGCCGAGGCCCAACATCTTTGCCGAGGCTCAACATCCCCCGTCGGGGACGTGGCCCCGACCTACCCGGA
>JBJHCC010000040.1:0-36158 GCA_050485825.1 Gammaproteobacteria bacterium | reverse complement strand
GCCCTATGCCTACCTGCGCCACGTCTTCCAACAACTGCCGCTGGCCGAAACCGTCGACGATATTGACGCATTACTGCCAGGCACGATCAAGGGTGGGGGTTTGTAGGCGCTTACGATCGAGCAAAGAAAAAGGCCCGGCCGACGTCAGTCGACCGGGCCTTTGCCGTAGTGGGGCTTGTCGCCTCGATCAGTCCTCAGGTACCTCCTCGAAGCGGTCGCCGAACAGCGCATCCTGCTCGATGACGCTGAACAGCAGCGGTACCTCAGTGATCGGCTGCTGCGGATCGTTGGTTTCCACACACACCAGGGCGCCGTACAGGCCGGCTTTCAGGCCGTCAGCGTTGGCGGTGAGGGTGACCAGATCCAGCTCGTCACCGACCGGAACGCTGCCCGACTCAGGATCGATCGTCAGCCAGGGCAGGGTGGCAGGGGCCGTACACGGTGCTGGCGGCCCGAGGTCCGGCTGCTCGACGCTGAAGGTGTCGATACCGATGTAGTTCCCGTTGCTGCCCGTGGGGCCGGCATTGGTGACGAAATAGCGCAGCGCAACGCGGCCGCTGGTGGCCTCGGCCAGGCCCTCGATTTCGATCTCGAACTCGGTCCACTCGATCGGATAGCCGCCGACGTCGAGGTTCTCGTTGATCGTCAGCAGCAGGGTCGTGAACTCGCCGACGTCAAGGGCACCGCTGCCCACATCGTCGCTGTCGCCGGCGGTGCTCAGCCGAACTTCCAGACGATCCGGGAAACTGCTGGGGGCAGTCGGGTTGCCAGGTGCGGCGCCCGCCCGTGTCCAGAATCGGATCACGGTGCCGTTTTCCAGCAGCATTTCGGGGGTCAGCAGCCAGTTGCTGATCGTGCCGGTGCCGCTGGCATTGTTGAAGTTGGCGGCGATAAAGCTGTTCGGGCTGCCCTGGTGGGCGCCGAACGCAACCCCGGCATCGCCCTGGAACCAGCCGCTGCTGCCCAGCGGGGCGCTATTGTTGATCTGGGACCAGCCGGATCCGGGCAAGCTGCCTACATCCTCGAAACCTTCATCCCAGTCACCGCCGATCGGGCCGCCGAACACGACACCATCCACCCGTCGGGCGGCAGGGCCGGTGGCGAGCTGCTCCTGACCGCGCGGCGCACCGACCGGCTGATCGTCCAGGCCTGGCAGTCGGCCGAGGCGCGGATAGGCCAGCGTCGGCGCTTGATCGGCGAACACAGACCAATCCAGCGACGCATCGCCGGCATTGCCGATTGCCAGCACGCCTTCGGCGCTGGCGCCGACCAGCGCGCTCAGCAGCAGCGGCGAGTCGTCGATCACGGCGACCGGTCCGGTCGGCCCGTTGCCGTCAATGTCCAGATTGACCGGGATGGCAATCCGCTCGGCGGCAGGATCGTTGGTGCTGACGCAGAGATAGCCCAGATACTCGCCCTGATCGAGCCCGCTGGCATCGATGCTGACGGTGACCTCGTCGCTATCGCCCGCGGCGATGACACCGCTGCTCGGCGACACGCTCAGCCAGGGCACGTCGGTCAGCTCGTCACCGCAGAACGGCGGTGGCAGCTTGTGCAGGGTGATGGTGACATCCGACCAGTCCATCGGATCGTTCCAGGTGTGCTCGAAGCTGAACTGCCACTCGCCCTGGTCGGAGACCCCTTCGGCCCCGAACACCTCGCCGATGTGGCTGCTGGTGTAGGTGCCGTCGTTGTTCGAGCCGGAGCCCTGGAACTGCCAGGGCGGATTGCTGGTGTTGAAGCCACCCACGCTGTAGTCGGTCCCGTCAGGCGCGGTGATGGTGAGGACCATGTCCGAAGCCCAGGTGCCGTTGCCGCTGATGCCGCTGACCGTGCCCTCGAAGCTGAAGCCGATGACCGTGCCCCGCGTCGCGACCCCGCCGGGGGCTGAAGCGTTGACCGTGCCCTGTGCGGGCAGGTTGAAATTGCTCACCGCCAGGGCCTCGTCCAGATCCGGAACATGGCCGCCGCGCACACTGGAGGACGGATCATCGGTTTCGATTGACCAGTTCAGGTTGCCGGTGCCGATATTGCTGATCGTCAGAATCTGATCGGCGCTACCGTTGGCGGGCAGGCTGAAATCCAGCTGTTCGGCCGAGAAGACGGCCTCCGGTTCCAGGCGAGTGGTAAAGCTGAAGACCTCGCTCCAGACGCCACCGCCGCAAAGGTTTTCGCCTTGAACCCGCCAGAAGAATTCGGTACCGGTGGGCAGATCGGAGGGGATCGTGTAGCTGTTGCCCTCCACCGAGAGATTGACCAGCAGGTCGTCGAAATCCGGATCGGTCGCCAGCTGCAGCCGATGCGAGGCGACATCGGTCAGCCCCGCCCAGCTCAGGCTGGGAGTCAGGCTCAGATCGCTGCTGCCATTGGCCGGTGCGGTCGGCACGGGCTGGTCGAGCAGGGGCTCTTCGAGGCGCAGATTGAAGCCCCGGGTGACCTGATTGACGCCATCGTCGCCGCTGACGTTGATCAGGTAATCCCCGGCGCTGGCGCTGTCGTTGATGGTGAGCGTCCAGACGCTGCTGCCGGGGACGACAACGGTTTCCGGAACGAAACTGCTGGACAGGCCGGCCGGCTCGCCGCTGCTGCTCAGATCCACGCTGCCGTCGTAGTTACCCACGCGGGAGACGTTGACGTTCATGGTCTGGTCCAGGTCGCCGCTGTCCGGGACGCAGTAGGCGGCGCTGGTGCTGGCCAGGGACACGCTGAAGGTGGGATCGCCAATGATGCAGTTGTAGCAGGCCAGGGCGAAATCCTGGCTCGGGCTACCCGGATCCCAGGGGTTGAGGGCGTCGCCGGCGATGATCGCTGCCGCGACTGTCACGTTGACTGCACCGCCGTGCTGATCGGGGCTCAGAAACACGCCCTCCAGGTTGTTACGCTCATCGCGGCTGCCGCCGCTGGCTGACCAGCCGTCGCTGCCGATGACGTTGCCCAGGTAGGTCTCCCCGCCGGCCTCGACGACCAGGTCAAGGTCGTTGACCCAGGCCGGCGTCGTGCCGCCCATGCCGTGGCCGGGGGCGTCGGTCCAGGTCAGCATGATGCGAATCGGCTGGTCCGGGTCGACCGCATTCAGGCCGATGCTCCAGTCCTGACCAGCGGCGGTGAAGACTTCTTCCTGGTCAAACAGGAACACTTCCACGCCATGGTTCATGACCAGATCGAGGTCCAGACGGCCGTAGCCCTGGAAGCGGTCCGGGCGATGGCCCATCTGAATGCCGTTGGCGTTGTTATTGCCAACCAGGTCCTGGGCGGCGGCCGTGAAGACTGCTTTCATCAGCGCCGGAGAAGGCCACTCGCCGGTTTCGGCGATGTAGTGCTCGGCCCAGACGGCAATGGCGCCGGAGACCACGGGCGAGGCCATGGAGGTGCCGCAGGACAGGCCGAAGTCGGTGTTGGAGCCGCTGCTGGTGCTGTCGGTGCGGCAGCCTGGCGCCACAATGTGCGGTACCCGACGACCATCGCAGGCCGGCCCATGGCCGGAATTTGCCGACACGTTGAAGATATTGCCGACCTGGCTGCCGTTGGTGTTCTGCAGGGCGGTCGAGCCCACGGCAAACAGGTTCTTGGCCTCGTCGGGTGAGCCCAGCGAGGAGGGCGCGCAGGCACCGCCAGAGTCACCGTCGCCGTTCATGATCGACCAGACCGCCAGCACCGGCTGGTGCCCCGGGGTATTGGGATCGGCATCGCGGCTGATGAAGTCGATTTGCTGGGTCGGGATGTCATAGCCTTGCGGCGTACCGCGCGGCCCCCAGGAGTTGTTGGTCAGCAGCGCGTTGGAAAGCGCGGATTCGCGGAAGATGCTCAGCATGCCGTTCGGGATCATGCCGCCGGGACCGGCGCCGAGGAATGCGGGGTAGCGCTGCTGAACCACCAGCGCGCCGGGTGCGACGCCCTGGCCACGCAGGAAGCCGGCCGCGTTGGTCGAGCCCGATGCGCCGGTGCCGGCAATGGCTCCGGCGACATGGGTGCCGTGGCTGTCGTTGGCAGTCGTGCAGCTGCTCGGCGAGCCACCGCCGGAAACGCAGGGCGAAATGCGTCCGACCAGGTCGAGGTGAGTGGTTCGGATGCCGCCGTCGACGACGCCGACAATGACGCCATCACCGGTAAATCCGGTATCGGTCAGCCAGTCCAGATAGCCTGGAAAGACCACGCCGCTGGCGTTGTAATTGCCGACTATGGACTGGTTGCTCATTTCGCCTCGCGGGCCAGCCTCCGGGGCGATGTACTGCACGGTGTAGATAGCCGGCAGCGCGGCGAGATCGGCGTAGCGATCGCCCGCCAGATCCATATGGACGATGCTGAAATGGGCGTTCAGCGGGGTAATGGCGTGAACTTCGCCCAGCGCTGCCATCTGGCTGCGCAGCAGGCCCTGGTCGGCGTGTCGGGAAGCCAGCGCCATGGTCGGGCGAATCTCGCGACCGAAGTCACGCAGGTGTGGCAGCAGTTTCCACTCGGCCTGCATCGGGCCGACGAAGCGCAGCTCGGGCATGGCGCGAGCGGCCTCGATCTGTGCTGCCGTTCCCCAGACGAAGTAGCTGAAAGGGTGCAGCGGCTGGGCCACCGTCAGGCCGGCGGCGCTGAGCTGGTTCAACCATTCAGACCGCACCGGACCCTCGAACTGGAGCAGGTGCCAGCCGCCGCGGGGGTCGGTGGCAGTGAGCTGGCTTTCGATCTCGCGCGGATCAAAGCGCTGTTCGCCGAGGTCCAGCAGGAAGGGATTGTCGCTGATCGTCAGGCGGGCGCCAGCGGCCTGGAGCGCTTCGATACTGGCCGCATCCAGTTGGCCCCAGGACATGCTGCCATAGCCGCTCAGGCCGGCGCGCTCGCTGTTGGCCAGTGCCGTGAGCTCGCTGGCGTCAGCGCTATGGAAAACCTGGACCCAGGCGCGTGAGTCGGCGGCGGCCGGGCTCAGCAGGGCTGTGGTCAAAAACAGAAAAAGCACGAAAGGGAGCATGGCACCGGGCAAGCGCCGGCGCGGGTGCGAGTAGGGATTTGTCATTGGATTTGGGAACCGTCGTTTGTTCTTGTGGGTCGGAGCGGCCCGAAGACCACCTTATCGTCTAACCGACCGTCCCGCCCCGGCCCCCGGGAGCGGTCGCACTGCTTTTGGCGGCTGCTGCACACAGCCGCATGGCCGATAGTAACCTGAATGAGCTGCCGGGGCCAAGGGGCAATATCCGCGGATCCACAGCTGAAGCCGGCGTCTGCTGCCCGGAATGCTCGTTTCCAGGCCGTCTGCAGCGTTTACAGGTCGTCGACGGGGCAGGCCTGTCCAGGGAGCGGTAGGCCGGGCCCCGGCCGATCCGGGCGCTGCCGAGGCGCCTCAGCTCGCCTCCAGCCAGTCGCTGAGCGGCGGGCAGCTGCAGACCAGATTGCGATCGCCGAAGACATTGTCCACTCTGGCCACCGTCGCGAAGAACTTGCCGGCGGCCAGCTCGGCCACGGGCCAGCCCGCAACCTGTCGACTGTAGGCGTGCGGCCAGTCGTCCGCGGAAAGCTCGCGCAGGGTATGCGGTGCGTTTTTCAGCGGGTTGTCATCGGCCGGCCAGTCGCCGCGCGCCACTTGGTCAATCTCGCCGCGGATCGCAATCATTGCCTGGACGAAGCGGTCCAGCTCCTGGCGGGACTCGCTCTCGGTAGGCTCGATCATCAGGGTGCCGGCCACCGGCCAGGACATGGTCGGCGCATGGAAACCATAGTCGATCAGGCGCTTGGCCACATCCTCCTCGGTGATGCCGGCCTGTTCCTTGAAAGGGCGAAGATCGACGATGCACTCATGCGCAATGCGACCATTGCGCCCCGTGTAGAGGATGTCGTAGTGACCGGCCAGGGCGCGGGCGATGTAGTTGGCATTCAGTATGGCGACCTGGGTGGCGCGGCGCAGGCCATCATGGCCCATCATCCGGATGTAGGCCCAGGAGATCGGCAGGATGCCGGCGCTGCCCCAGGGCGCCGCCGCAACCGCCCCGTTGGCGCCGGCCCCGGCGCCCAGCAGGCCGCTGACATGACCGGGCAGGAAAGGCGCGAGGTGCTCGCGCACCCCGATCGGCCCGACGCCAGGGCCGCCACCGCCGTGCGGGATGCAGAAGGTCTTGTGCAGGTTGAGGTGGCAGACGTCGGCAAAATCGGCGATTCGCGACCAGCCGACCAGGGCATTCATGTTGGCGCCATCCAGGTAGACCTGGCCGCCGGCGGCGCGGACCTTGTTGCAGATCGTGACCACGTCTTCCTCGAACACGCCGTGCGTCGAGGGATAAGTAATCATCAGCGCGGCCAGCTGATCGCGATGGCGCTCGATCTTGTCTTCGAGATCGGCCAGGTCGATATTGCCGCGCACATCGCAGCCGACGACCACGATGTCCATGCCGACCATTTGCGCGCTGGCCGGGTTGGTGCCGTGCGCCGAAGCCGGGATCAGACAGACCCGGCGCTGGGTCGCGCCCTGCCGCTCATGCCAGCCCTTGATCGCCAGCAGCCCGGCATACTCGCCTTGCGAGCCGGCGTTGGGCTGCAGCGATACCGCCGCGAAGCCAGTCAGCGACTTGAGCATGTCTTCCAACTCGCCGATGAGCTGGTGGTAGCCGCGGGCCTGGTCCCAGGGGCAGAAAGGGTGCAGTTCGGCAAACTCCGGCCAGGTCACCGGCATCATTTCGGCGGTGGCGTTCAGCTTCATGGTGCAGGAGCCCAGCGGGATCATCGCATGGGCCAGGCTCAGGTCCTTGTTCTCTAGGCGCTTGAGATAGCGCAGCATTTCGGTTTCGGAGCGATAGCGCGCGAACACCTCGTGCGTCATGAAGGGCGATTGCCGTTGCTGCGCCGCGGGGATGGCGCTGAAGTCGGCGGCCAGCGCCCGGTCCAGAGCCTGGATATCGGTTTCCTGGCCGCTGAAGACTTCGATCAGGCTCGCCATATGGCGGCGCCGGGTGGCCTCATTGATGCTGATGCCGATGTAGCCGTCACGGTCGGCGCGGAGGTTCAGGCCGGCCTGCTGGGCACGGTGGAGCAGGTCCTGTCGCTGTGGATCGGCTACTCGTACCGAAATGGTGTCGAAGAAATGGCTGTGCTCGAGCTCGAAGCCGGCGTCACGCAGCCGGCCGGCCAGCAGGCAGGCATGACGATGGATGCGAGCGGCGATCTTGGTCAGGCCCGCCGGCCCGTGCCAGACGCCGAAGAAGCCGGCCATCAGGGCCAGCAGGGCCTGAGCGGTGCAGATATTGCTCATCGCCTTCTCGCGGCGGATATGCTGCTCGCGGGTCTGCAGCGCCATCCGCAGGGCAGGCTGACCGTGGCGGTCGCGCGACACGCCGATGATCCGGCCCGGGACGCTGCGCCGGTAGTCCTCGCGCGTGGCGAGGAAGGCGGCGTGCGGCCCGCCGTAGCCCATCGGCACGCCGAAACGTTGCGCCGAGCCGACGACGACGTCGGCGCCGCTTTCGCCAGGCGGCTTGAGCAGCACCAGGGCCAGGGGATCGGCGGCTACGGCGACCAGGCTGCCGCGCTCATGCGCCAGCTCGATCAGCGGGTCGAGATCGGGCAGGCTGCCATCGCTGCCCGGGTACTGGATCAGGACGCCAAAGCAGTCGGTCGCGGCCAGGTCGGCGGCGAGATCCATACTGACGCGAATATCCAGGTCCAGATGCCGGCCGCGATTGGCGACCACGTCAATCGTTTGCGGCAGGCAGGCGCTGTCGACCAGAAATACTGCGCTGCCGCTTTTGCGATTGACCCGCTTGAGCATCGCCATGGCCTCGGCCGCCGCAGTGCCTTCGTCCAGCAGCGAGGCATTGGCCAGGGGCATGCCGGTCAGATCCATGATCATCTGCTGGAAATTCAGCAGGCCCTCCAGCCGGCCCTGGGCGATTTCTGCCTGATACGGGGTATAGGCGGTGTACCAGCCCGGGTTTTCCAGCACGTTGCGGAGAATCACCGGCGGCGTGATGGTCGGGTGGTAGCCCAGCCCGATCAAGCTGTGATTGACCGTGTTTCTGGCCGCCATTTCGCGCAGCTGTTCGAGCACGCGGTCTTCGTTGTCGCTGGGCGGCAGCGCCAGCGGCTGCTCGGCCAGGATGCTCCCCGGCATGGTCTCCCGCATCAGCGCATCGAGGCTGTCGACGCCGATGGCGGCCAGCATGCGGTCCACATCGGCGTCGCGCGGACCGATGTGGCGGGCGACAAACTCGTCGTGGGCTTCCAGCGTATGCAGCGGCGATCGGGCGCTAGCGTCGGTCATCGATCGAACCTCTTGTTCGGTCAGGCGTAAGGGACATAGTGATCCAGCAGCAGAAAGGCGAACAGCGCCATCAGGTAGACCACCGAAAACTTGAACATCTGCATGGCCAACTGCTCGCTGCTGGGTCGCATCAGGGCGATGGCATAGCCGAGGAAACCGGCATTGAGCACGCTGGCGCCGGCCAGGTAGACAAGGCCGCTCATGCCGGTCAACCAGGGCAGCAGGGTCACCAGCACCAGAATGATCGTGTAGAAAAGAATCTGCCAGCGGGTGAATGCGACCCCGTGGGTGACCGGCAGCATCGGCACATCGGCGGCAGCGTAATCATGACGCCGGTAGATCGCCAGCGCCCAGAAATGCGGCGGCGTCCAGACAAAGATGATCAGGAACAGGATCAGCGCCCAGGGGTGCACTTCGCCGGTGACCGCAACCCAGCCGAGCACCGGCGGTGCGGCGCCGGCCGCACCGCCAATCACGATGTTCTGCGGCGTCGCCCGCTTCAGCCAGGCGGTATAGATGACGGCGTAACCGATCAGGCTGGCGAAGGTGAGTGCGGCGGTCAGCGGGTTGACCCACAGCCCGAGGATCAACATCGACAAGGCGGCCAGCAGCAGTGCGAACACCAGCACCTGCCGCGGTTGCAACTGGCCGCGCGGGAGCGGCCGGTCGCGCGTGCGCAGCATGACTTCGTCGGCCCGGGCGTCGAGCAGATGGTTGATCGCGGCGGCGCTGCAGGCCGCCAGGCCAATGCCCAGACTGCCGAGAATCAGTGCGTCCAGCGGCACCATGCCGGGCACGGACAGGAACATGCCGACGATGGCGGTGAAGACGATCAGGCTGACCACCTTGAGCTTGCACAGGGCAAGAAAGTGCTGTGCACGTTGCAGGGTCAGCGCTGCCATCGAGCCGGCCCTAGCGCGCCCGGGTCAGGGTCAGCAGCCAGACCATCGTGCCGAGCAGCAGCGCCGCCATGCCGTTGTGCGCCACGGCAATCCAGAGCGGCAGGCCCAGCACCACGTTCATGATGCCGAAGCTGATCTGGATCAGCAGCAGCGTGGTCAGCAGAGCGGCGCCTGCAGTCAGTCCGGGCGTGCGGAACAGCAGCGTCAGCAGCCAGGCGAACACGCCGATCACGGCCAGCGCGCCGACCCGATGCGCCATGTGAATGGCGACTCGGGCGTCCTGATCGAGAATGCCGCCCTCGAAATCAACACCGATGCCGCGCCAGACCGTGAAGCCCTCGCGGAAGTCGGTGTCCGGCCACCAGCGCCCGGTACAGGTCGGGAAGTCCGGGCAGGCCAGGGCGGCATAGTTGGTGCTGACCCAGCCGCCCAGCAGAATCTGGGCGATCAACACGACCAGGGCGAGGCTCAAGGGCCAGCGCAGGCGGCGCTGGGGAAGGGTGGGGGAGGGCCGATCCGGGCGCGTGCTGAGCCATAGCCAGACCAGCAGGCTGAAGGTCAGCATGCCACCGGCGAGGTGGGCGACCACGATCGCGGGTTTCAGCAGCAGGGTGACGGTCCAGGCCCCCAGCGCGCCCTGGAAACAAACCAGCGCCAGCAGCCCGATCGGCAACCACAGCGGCTGGCCGGGTTCATGCCGCCGACGCCAGGCGAAGAACGCCAGCAGCAACACCAGGAAGCCGAGCAGGGTGGCGGCATAGCGATGAACCATTTCGCGAATGGCCGAGCCGACGTCAACCGCCCGATCCGGCCTGACCTGGTCGGCAACGGCAATCGCATCGGCGGTCTGCGGCCAGGTCAGATGACCGTAGCAGCCCGGCCAGTCCGGGCAGCCGAGGCCGGCGTCGGTCAGGCGCACCCAGGCGCCCAGCACGATGACGACCAGGGTCAGCGCGGTGGCAATGAGGGCCAGTTGGTTGTAGCGGGTAGCGGTCATTCTCGGCAATTCAGTTGCGCTGGGTCCAGGTCAGCAGGCGGCGGAGATCACGTCGGATCCCGTTTGGGTCGGCATCAGCGGGGTAACGCAATATTATATTGGCCATCGGGTCGGTAATGTATCGCGCCACCGTCGCATCGCCAGACGGGAAAGCCTGCAGCAATTCGGTGGCCTGCTGACCTTGAATCACGACGAAGTCGTCGGCCAGCGCCTCGATCTGTTGCAGGGTCTCGGGGTCAATCGGCGTCGCACTGATCAATACCAGGCCGACGTCCGGCTGATGGCGGTCCTGGGCGCGGCGTACCTGGCGCAGCCAATAGAGATCGTCGAGGCAGGCCTCGTCACAGCGGCCCAGCCGCCAGTGAACCAGCTGCCAGCGCCCCTCCAGCCCGGAGCGGTCGATGGCCTCGCCGAGCGCGCTGGTGGTCGAAAAGGCCGGCAGTGGAATGACCGGCGATATCAGTTCGCCATGATTGCGCCCCCCGGACGGCTGCCACTGGATCCATTCGGTGTGGAGCAGGGTGGCGATGATGACGGGAGCCCCGAAAATAACGAAGACGAGGACGATGGCGATGCGGTTTTTCATGAGCGTCGCAGGCTGCGAAGGGTGAGCGTGATCCAGATCAGGGCAATGGCCAGTCCGATGCTGGCCCACTGGAAGGCATAGCCACGGTGCTTCTCCGGCCCCATGCTGACGGTCCGCCAGGCATCGCCGCTGAGATGCTGCGGGTGTCCGGGCTCGAGCAGCAGTACCGCCGGATAGAGGCGGTCGCCGAACACGTCGCCGAGCCGCTCCAGGTCGAAATAGGTCATCAGGTTGGGCCAGTTCTCGTGATCCAGCGCCTCGGCGCGTCCGATCTGGACGCCCACCCGGGGCGGCTCGCTAAGCCGCCCGGCGATTGGGGTCAGGCCCTCCGGGGTGTCGAATTGAGGCCATTCGCCAGATCGGCGGATCCAGGGTTGCCAGCCGCGGTTGACCAGAATCAGCAGCTCGCTGTCAAGCGGCTGGAAAGGGGTGAACACATGCACGCCGGGATGGTTGTTTCGGGTCTGGTTGTCGAGCAGGACATGACGCTCGGTGTCAAAGCGCCCGACTCCGCTGATGCGGTCGAAACCCTGTGCCATCCCGCTGTCGAGCTGATCGAAACTCAGCGGTGCGGCGCTGTCCCAGCGCGCGAGCAGCTCGGCTTTCTCCTCCGCACGATCGAGCTGCCACAGACAAAGCCGCGCGCAGGCCAGGATGGCCAGCACGGCGGCGAGGTGCGGCACCCAGCGGCGCAACGGGGCAACAAAGCTTCGGGAGCTCACCACCCAGCTTTATAATCCAGTGTCGTCAAAAAGAAATCGTCGATCTTGTTGAGCAAACTGCTGATCATCGGTATTTTTCTTGGGATCCTGTATACCCTGGCCTCCAGCTTCTACTTTCTGGTCAAGGATCAAGGGGAAGGCGATCGAACCGTACGCCGGCTGAGCTGGCGGGTGGGTTTGTCGCTGGGCCTGGTGTTGGCGCTGTGGGCTGGCTTTCACTTCGGCATCATTGAGCCGCAGGGCGTCAATCCGGTGCGCTACCCCGCGCCTTGAGCGGCTGGCTCAAGCCCCTGGACGGGACCTTGAGCAGAAGAGAACGCGGCTTTAGAGCTGTTCCAGCACGTACTCGGCGCTGGAGACGCGAAACTCGCCGGGGCCTTCGACCAGCAGCTTTTCGACAACGCCATCCTGCAGGATCATGGCGAAGCGCTGGCTGCGCTGGCCCATCCCGAAAGCCGAGGCGTCCATACCCAGGCCCAGCGCCCGGGTGAACTCGCCGTTGCCGTCCGCGGCCAGGGTGACCGCCTCGGCGCTGCCGGAGGACTTGCCCCAGGCATCCATGACGAACACATCGTTGACAGCCATGCCCACAACCCGGTCGACGCCGCGTTCGCGCAGCGGCGCGGCCTGCTCGACATAGCCGGGAAGATGGCGGGCCGAGCAGGTCGGGGTGAATGCGCCGGGCACGGCGAACAGGACAACGCGTCCGCTGCCCAGCAGTTCATGGCTGCCCACGGGCTGCGGGCCGTTGTCGCCCATGATCATCAGGGTAGCGGCCGGAATGCGGTCTCCGATGGAGATGCTCATGAATGTCAGGCTCCGAGGGCTTTGTCCATGGCAGACAGCAGCGTGCTCTTGTCTACCGGCTTGGTGATATAGGCCGACGCGCCCTGGCGCATACCCCAGATGCGGTCGGTTTCCTGGTTCTTGGTGGTGACGAAGATCACCGGAATATGCGCCGTGGACTTGTCCTTGGCGATTTTCCGGGTCGCCTGAAATCCGTTCAGGCCGGGCATGACCACGTCCATCAGGATGAGGTCGGGCACTTCGGCCGCAGCCTTTTCCACACCCTGCTCGCCATTGCTTGCGGTGATCACCTGATGCCCCGCGCCTTCGACAATTTTGGTCAATGCGTAGAGCTGGGACTCGGAATCATCGACGATCAATACTCTGGCCATGGCTCACCCTTTGAACTGACGGTTAAGACGCGGAATGCAATCGGCCAATGATACTTGAAATCGATAGCGCCTGGGCCTTGCTCAGCCCAGCTCGACCACGGTGCGGCCGAGGCCACCGCCGCCGATGATCCTTTGAAAATGCTGGTGCAGGTCTTCCAGGCGAGCCGGTGCCTGCGCGATACGGTCGAGGTGCTGTGGTTTCCAGTCGCCGGCCAGCCGCTCCCAGATGGACTGGCGCAGCGGGAAGGGGCAGCCGGCGGAATTGATCCCGAGCAGGCCGATGCCGCGAATGATGAACGGCATGACCGTGCTGTTCAGGCCGATGCCTCCGGCCATGCCACAGGCGGCGATATTGCCCCAGGGCTTGATGACCCGAGTCAGGCCCGACAGGGTGTCGCCACCGACGTTGTCCAGCGCGCCGGCAAAGCGGGCAGAGGCCAGCGGCGTGTCCGGCCAGTACAGGTCGTGGCGCGAGATGCACTGGTCGGCGCCGAGCTCGTGCAGCCAGTCGAAGGCATTGAGTTTGCCGCTGATCGCGGTGACGCTGTAGCCGGCGCGGCTGAACAGGTCAACGGCCAGCGAGCCGACACCGCCGGTGGCGCCGGTGACGCAGATCGCACCCTGCTCGGGCTTCTGGCCGTTGGCTTCCATGCGGTACAGCGCCAGCGCGGCGGTGAAGCCGGCGGTGCCGAGCACCATGGATTCACGCAGGCTCAAACCGCTCGGCAGGGGCACCAGCCATTCCGACGGCAGGCGCAGATACTCGGCGTAGCCGCCGTCGCGGACTTCCGACAGGCCGCAGCCGGTCATCAGTACTTCATCGCCCTCGCGAAAACGCGTGCTGCGGCTCTCGACCACGATGCCCGCGACGTCGATCCCCCCGTTCAGGGGAAAGCGCCTGAGGATCTTGCCCTCGCCGGTGCCGGCCAGCGCGTCCTTGTAATTGATGCTGGAATACTGGACCTGAATCACGACGTCGCCGTCGCTCTGGTCGTCGATCCGCTGCTCGACGATCTCGGCGCGATAACCTGCCTCGTCGTCGAAGATGCGGAAGGCTCGGAAGCGATCAGGAATCATGGCTGGGATCTCATTGGGAAGAGGAGCAGAAGGGAGAGGGCAGAGGAAAAGACGCGCGGAGCAGGATCAGAATTCGGCCAAAGCCCCAGACCAACCCTCTCCCTTTTCCCTTCTTCCCCTCTCTCCCTTTTCCATCAATTCGCCTTGTGGATGGCGCGCTTGTCGACCGCCAACGCGGCTTCGTGCACGGCTTCCGACAGGGTCGGGTGGGCGTGGACAATGCGGGCCAGATCTTCGCTGGTGCCATGGAATTCCATCGCCACCACGCATTCAGCGATCAGTTCCGAGGCGTTGGCACCGATGATCTGGACGCCGAGAATGCTGTCGTCGTCAGCGTCGGCCAGGATCTTGACGTGGCCGGCGGCGTTGCCCATCGCCAGGCCACGGCCGGTGGCGGCAAACGGGAAGCTGCCGGCCTTGTAGTCGCGGCCCTCGGCCTTGAGCTGCTTCTCGGTCTTGCCGACCCAGGCGATTTCCGGATCGGTGTAGATGACCCAGGGGATGGTGTCGAAGTTGATATGGCCATAGCCGGTGGCGATTGCCTCGACCACGGCGATGCCTTCCTCGGAGGCCTTGTGGGCCAGCATCGGCCCACGCACCAGGTCGCCGATGGCCCAGACCTGGCTGACGCTGGTCTGGCAGTGATCGTCGACCTTGACCTGGCCGCGCTCGGTCAGTTCCACGCCGCTGTTCTCAGCCAGCAGGCCCTCGCTGGCGGCCTTGCGGCCGACCGCAACCAGCAGCTTGTCGAAGGTCTCGGTATGCTCGCCCTTGCCGTCGGCGTAGGTGACCAGGACCTTGCCGTCCTGCCGCTCGGCTTTCGAGACCCTGGCGCCCAGACGGATGTCCAGGCCCTGCTTCTTGAACTCGCGGGCCGCCGCCCGCGAGACGTCGTTGTCGACCACGGACAGCAGTTCGTCCATGGCCTCCAGCAGCACCACCTCTGCGCCCAGGCGGGACCATACGCTGCCCATTTCCAGGCCGATCACGCCGGCGCCGATGATCCCCAGGCGGCCGGGGACCGCCCCGAATTCCAGCACGCCGACGTTGTCGACGATGTGCTCGCCGTCGATGTCGACATTGGGGAGGGAGAAGGGCACGGAGCCTGCAGCCAGCATCACATGCTTGCCGATGGCGACCCAGGACTCACCCTCATGCGGGCTGACTTCGACCCGGCGGTCGGCGTGCAGTCTGCCGCGACCGTTGGCGAACTCGATCTTGTTGGCCTTGAACAGCTGGATCAGGCCGCCGTTGAGCTGCTTGACGATCTTGCGCTTGCGCTCGATCATCCGGCCGACGTCCATGCGCACCCCGTCGGTGTCGATGCCGTGCTCGTGATAGTCGTGCTGGATGTGATGGAAGTGCTTGGACGAATCCAGCAGTGCCTTGGACGGCACGCAGCCGACGTTCAGGCAGGTGCCGCCGGGCGCGGGCTTGCCGTCGTCGCCGCGGCGATCGTCGATCAGCAGCACTTTCATCTCCAGCTGGGCCGCGCGAATGGCAGCCGCATAGCCGCCGGGTCCGCCGCCGATGACGATCAGGTCGAATTCCTTGTCAGACATGTCTCTCGATTGCTCCGTGGTCGATCGTGGGTTCGCGATTACAGGCCGAGCAGCAGGCGCGACGGGTCTTCCAGGGCTTCCTTGACCGCGACCAGGAACTGCACTGCGTCCTTGCCGTCGATGATGCGGTGGTCATAGGACAGGGCGATGTACATCATCGGCCGAATCACGATCTCGCCGTTCTCGGCGATCGGCCGCTCCTTGATCGTATGCATGCCGAGAATGGCGCTTTGCGGCATGTTCAGCAGCGGGGTCGACAGCAGCGAGCCGAACACGCCGCCGTTGGTGATGGTGAAGGTGCCACCCTGCAGATCTTCGAGCTTGATCGAGCCCTTTCGCGCCTGCTCGGCGTAGTCGGCGATGGCGCCTTCGATATCCGCCAGACCCATGCGCTGGGCGTCGCGCAGCACCGGCACGATCAGGCCGCGGTCGGTGGACACGGCGATGCCGATGTCCTGATAGGCGTGATAGACGATCTCGTCGCCGTCAACCGAGGCGTTGACCACTGGATGCTTCTTGAGCGCTTCGCAGCAGGCCTTGACGAAGAAGGACATGAAGCCCAGCTTGACCCCGTGGGTCTTGTGGAAATCGTCCTTGTAGCGGTTACGGATGTCCATCACGGCCTTGAGATTGACCTCGTTGAAGGAGGTCAGGATGGCGGCGGTGTTCTGGGCATCCTTCATGCGCTCGGCGATCCGCGAGCGCAGCCGCGACATCTTGACCCGCTCTTCCTGGCGCGCGCTGGCCGCGACCTGGACATGGCGCTGAACGTCGCCCTTGGTCACCCGTCCGGCACGACCGCTACCCGCCACTTCGGCCAGATCGACCTCGTTCTCGGCGGCGACGCGCTTGGCCGACGGCGAGCCGGTGCCGGGCGCGGCCTGGCGGCCGGTATCTTTGGGCTGCGCGCTGTCATCGGATGCCTTGCCGCTGGCCGCGTCCGGCTCCGCCGGCTGGGCTTCCTTGGCCGCCGGTGCCTCGCCTTCTTCCAGCAGGCCCAGCAGCTGGCCTTCGGTGACGGTTTCGCCTTCCTTGGCGGCAATGTCCTTGAGCACGCCGTCGGCCGGCGCCGGTACCTCGAGCACAACCTTGTCGGTTTCCAGATCGACCAGGTTTTCGTCGCGGGCCACCGCCTCGCCGGGCTTCTTGTGCCAGCGCGCGATGACCGCGTCCGAGACCGATTCGGGCAGGTTGGGTACTTTGACTTCGATGCTCATGCGGTTTCCTTCACTCGAGTGCCTTCACCAAGAGTCAGCGCCTGGCTGACCAGTCTTTTCTGTTGTTCGTTGTGGACCTGGTAGTAGCCGACCGCCGGCGAGGCCGAGCCTTCGCGGCCCGCGTAGTCGAGGCGCTGATCGGCGCGGATGCAGGCCTGCAGGTGGTGGCGGATCTGGAACCATGCGCCCTGGTTGAGGGGCTCCTCCTGACACCAGATCACCTCGTCGGCGCGGGCATACTTTGCGATCACTTCCTGCAGCTCTTCGCGCGGGAAGGGATAGAGCTGCTCGACCCGCACGACGGCCACATCGTCGCGCGACTGGTCTTCGAGCGCCGCCGCGAGATCGAAGTAGACCTTGCCGGCGCAGAACACCACCCGGCGAACCCTGGCCGGGTCGGGCTGGCGCGGATCGTCGATGACGACCTGGAAATGGCCCTCGGCCAGATCGTTCAGGCTGGACACCGATGCCTTGTGGCGCAGCAGCGATTTCGGCGTCATCACGATCAGCGGCTTGCGGAAGGGCCGGAGGACCTGACGGCGCAGCATGTGGAACATCTGCGAGGGCAGCGTCGGCACGCAGACCTGGATATTGTTGCCGGAGCACAGCTGCATGAAGCGCTCCAGACGCGCTGAGGAGTGCTCTGGCCCCTGACCCTCGTAGCCGTGCGGGAGGAACATCACCAGGCCGCAAAGCCGGCCCCACTTGGCTTCGCCGGAGGTGATGAACTGGTCGATCACGACCTGAGCGCCGTTGACGAAATCACCGAACTGGGCCTCCCAGATCACCAGCGAGCCGGGATCGGCGGTGGCGTAGCCGTACTCGAATCCGAGTACCGCCTCTTCGGACAGCAGCGAATCGATGATCGTGACCCGGCGCGGATTGTCGGCCAGCCGGGTCAGCGGTACCAGCTGGCTGCCGTCGGTCTGGTTGTGGAGCACCGCGTGGCGATGGAAAAACGTGCCGCGACCGGAGTCCTGGCCGACCAGGCGCAGGCCGTGGCCGGCCTTGAGCAGGCTGGCGTAGGCCAGGGTTTCGGCAAAGCCCCAATCCATGCCTTGCTCGCCGGCGGCCATACGGCGGCGGGCCTCGACAATCCGTTCGACCTGCTTGTGCAGCTGAAAGTCGCCGGGGATCGACGTCATGGTCTCCGACAGGGCCTGGATCTGCTCGATCGTCAAACGTGTATCGGCCGCTTCGCGCCAGTCGGTCTCGATGTAGGGCGTCCAGTCGGTGGTCGGCGAGGCCTCCTGGGTGGGCACGAGGTCAACCATGCTTTCGCCGGCGTCCAGCCGATCCCGATAGTCGGTGGCCGCTTTGTCGACCTCGTCCTGGCTCAGAAGGCCGTCGCTGATCAGGCGATCGGCATACTGCTTGCGGACAGGATCGAGCTTGCGAATGACCTGATACATTCGGGGCTGAGTGGCGGCCGGCTCATCGGCCTCGTTGTGGCCGTGGCGCCGGTAGCAGACCAGGTCGATGATGACGTCTTTCTTGAATTCGCGCCGGAAATCCGCCGCCAGGCGGGTGGCGTAGAGCACGGCTTCCGGTTCGTCGGCATTGACGTGCAGAATCGGCGCCTGCACCATCTTCGCCACTTCGGTGCAATACAGGGTGGAGCGGGCATCGAAGGGATTGGAGGTGGTAAACCCGATCTGGTTGTTGATCACCACATGAAAGGTGCCGCCGACGGCAAAGCCGCGCGCCTGCGACATTTGCAGCAGCTCCATGACCACGCCCTGACCGGCGATGGCGGCGTCTCCATGGACCAGTACTGGCAGGACCTGCTCGCGATTGTGATCGCCGAGGCGGGCCTGGCGGGCGCGGGCCGAGCCGGCCACCACCGGGTTGACGATTTCGAGGTGGGACGGGTTGAAGGCCAGGGCCAGGTGCATGACCCCGCCGGGCGTGCGCACGTCGGAGCTGAAGCCCATGTGATATTTGACGTCGCCGGAACGGTTCGGGTCGTCCTTGGCCATCACCCCTTCGAATTCGGCAAACAACTCACCCGGGCTCTTGCCCAGCACGTTGACCAGCACGTTCAGGCGGCCGCGGTGAGCCATGCCGATCACCATCTCGCGGATGCCGTGGCCGCCCGAGTGGCGGATCAAGGTATCAAAGAGCGGGATCAGGCTCTCGCCGCCTTCCAGCGAAAAGCGCTTCTGACCAACGTACTTGGAGTGCAGATACTTCTCCATGCCCTCGGCGGCGGCGAGCTGGTGGTACAGGCGGATCCGGTCTTCGCGCGGCGGCGTGTACTGGCCGCGGCTACCTTCCAGGCGCTGCTGCAGCCACTGGCGCTGACGGGTATCGGCAATATGCATGTACTCCACGCCAATCGGCCCGCAGTAGGTGCTGCGGCAGATGTCGATGATGTCCGCCAGCGGCAGATGATCGGGCGCGGCCAGGGTGCCGGTGTGGAAGTGGGTTTTGAGGTCTGACTCGCTGAGCTGATGGAAAGCCAGCCCGAGGTCAGGTACTTCAGGGGGTTCGGTCAGACCGAGCGGGTCGAGCCTGGCATGCAGATGGCCCCGCACCCGGTAAGCATTGATCATCCGCAGCACGCCGGCCTGCTTGTAATCCTCGGCCGAGGGCAGGCTGGCAGCCTGGTGGCTGTTCGCGGACAGCTCACGGTACTGATCGAGCATGGCGAGATGGCGGCTGTCGTCGCGCTGGCCCTGGCTGAGTTCATCGAACAGCTGCTGCCAATGCTCCGGCACGGCCGAGGGATCATCCAACCAGGCCTCGTAGAGCGCCTCCACGTAAGCGGCGTTGGCGCCGGACAGGTGCGAGGCCCGATACTGCTGCTGGAGATTCTTGCTCATGAGTAGGCGTATCCTGGGACGATCCGCAGTGCTGGAATCAACCAGCGATTATAGCCGCGCGCCGGCCTGGGCGGGGGCTGCGCGCTGTCGGTTCAGCGGGATTTCCGGCTTATTCCAGTGCGGCCGCATCGATGAGCTGGCTGATCGCGCCAGGGTGTTCAAGCCAGGCCCGATCCAGGCGGCGAGTGCGGGCGAGGCGGGCCGCCAGATCGGGTGGGCAGTCGACCACCAGGCCGTTGACGCAGAGGCGTTGCTGATTGCCCTGGTTGAAGCTGACCAGGCGGGCGCTGGTGGCGAGCTTCAGCCCGCCTGTTGAGGAGATCGTGTCGAGGACGTCACCGAGATCATCCCGGCCCAGATCGTTCGGCCACAGCCGCCAGCTGCTCAGGAAGCACGCGGCGTGGCCGGCCAGTTCGTCATCGTCCAGGGCCAGGCAATCCTGCAACAGACCGCGCAGATCGGCGAGCACGGCCGGGCCGAGATGATCGGCTCGATCCGGGTCCGGCTGAGCCACGGCAAGGCGTTTTGATCGCTGCCGGGACTCGGCCAGCTGTTCGGCGAGATACATCATGAATTCCGGGCCCGACGGTGTGCGCAGGCCGATCGACCAGGTCTGGCAGGGTCCGACCGCCACGCCGTGATGGGCGATGCCAGCCGGCAGATACAGGCAGTCGCCCGGACTGGCCAGCAGCTCGCCCTGTGGCTGCCAGTCGGCCAGCAGAGCCAGCTCGAAGCGCTCGTCCAGGCGCGGATCGAAGTCGCCGGCCAGCTGCCAGCGGCGCTGCCCCTCGGCCTGGACCAGAAAGACATCGTAGGCGTCGACGTGGGCGCCGACAGAACCGCCATCGGCCGCCCAGCTGATCATGATGTCGTCGATCATCCAGCCGGGCAGGAAGCGGAAGGCGGTCAGCAGCCGCTCGACCCGAGCTTCGACCTTGTCGACCTCCTGAATCAGGATGGTCCAGGCGGTCTCGGTGGCCGGGCGGGGGTCGCGATCGAAGGGGCCGTGCTGCAGTGTCCAGTTGGCCTCGGCCTGACTGCCGGTGACCCGTCGGGTCGGTAGCTCATGCTCTTCAGCCAGGGCCAGGGCGCGGTCCAGTGACAATGCTTCAGGCCGCAGCCAATGGCGAATCAGGCAGGGCGCCTGGCGCCAGTAATGCGCCAGGAAGCGGTCGCGGTCGAAGCCTTCGAGGACGGCCAGCGGCGCCATGGACCTGGCGGTCGTCAGCTGTAGCGCGTGATCGCGCGCGCCATGTCGGCGGCGTTGCCCGTGTAGCTGGCTGGCGTCAGCGCCTTGAGGCGGGCGCGGGCCTGTTCCGGGATCTGCAGGCGGTCGATAAAGCTGGCGACGCCTTCCGGGTCGATCCGCCGTCCGCGGGTCAGCGCCTTCAGCTGCTCGTAGGCATCGGCGACGCCGTAAAGGCGCATGACGGTCTGGATCGGCTCGGCGAGCACTTCCCAGGCTTGATCCAGATCGGCGGCGAGGCGCTCGGGATCCGCGTCAATACGCTCCAAGCCTCGCAGAATCGAAGTCCAGGCCAGCAGGCAGTAGCCGAAGGCGCTGCCCAGGCTGCGCTGCACCGTCGAATCGGTCAGGTCGCGCTGCCAGCGTGACACCGGCAGTTTGGCCGCGAGATGCTCCAGCAGGGCATTGGCCAGGCCAAGATTGCCTTCGCCGTTCTCGAAGTCGATCGGATTGACCTTGTGCGGCATGGTCGAGGAGCCGATTTCACCGGCCACCACCTTCTGGCGGAAATAGCCCAGCGAGACGTAGCCCCAGGCGTCGCGGGCGAAATCCAGCAGCACGGTATTGATCCGGACCAGGGCGTGGGCGAGCTCGGCGATCATGTCGTGCGGCTCGATCTGGGTGGTGTAGGGGTTCCAGACCAGGCCCAGTTCCTCGACCAGATCGCGGGCCAGGCCCGGCCAGTCGAGTTCGGGACAGGCGACCAGATGGGCGTTGAAATTACCGACCGCGCCGTTGATCTTGCCGCTGAGCTCCACCTGATTGAGCAGGCGGCGTTGCCGCCGCAAGCGGAACACGACGTTGGCGATTTCCTTGCCCAGGGTGGTTGGCGAGGCGGCCTGGCCGTGGGTGCGCGACAGCATCGGCTGCTCGGCCAGGGCCTGTGCCAGCGCCTCCAGCTTGCGGTCCAGACGCGCCAACAGCGGGTCGAGCTGGTCGCGGATACTGGCCTGGATGATCAGGGCCCAGGACAGGTTGTTGATGTCTTCCGATGTGCAGGCGAAGTGCACGAATTCGATGTGCGGCGCGAGCGCGGGGCGCGCCTTCATCCGCTCCTTGAGCCAGTACTCCACCGCCTTGACATCGTGGTTGGTACTGCGCTCGATCGCCTTGACCTCGGCCGCCTGCTGGGGGCCGAATTCGGCCACGAGACGGTCGAGAAAGGCCAGCTCGTCAGCGGCCAGGGCGGGCAGGGCGGGGAAGTCCGAATGCGCTGCCAGGGCCTTGAACCAGGCGACCTCGACGGCAACACGCTGCCGGATCAGACCGGCTTCGGAACAGATCGCCGCCAGCTCGCCCAGCCGGCTGGCATAGCGGCCGTCCAGCGGCGAGAGGGCGGTCAGCGCCGAGGTGTCCATGGCGAGATCCTTAGCGATGGCTCTGAATGATCAACCGCCAATGATACCGCGCCGGGCCGGCCCGCTTTGGTATTTTGCGCCGTTTGCGTCCCCGTCGGGCGCAGGGCGGGGCCAGTTCCCGGGGCCCGTCGGCCAGCGTTGTGCTGTCGGCCTGGCTGCCGCGAAGGACGACGCCGGCCGCCGACGCTGGCTGGCCCGCGTACGCCGGCTCGGCGCCGCCGCCAGGTAGCCCACATCCGTGTCCCGGCTTGCTTCGGGCTCTGCAACCCGCAAACACCAAAGCCTTTCCCTCGCCCGTCTTCCCCTTTCCTTACCCATCAGCACACGGGCGTCAGGGCTTGTACGGTCACAGCCGCCATCGTTTCAGCAGATCCTGATACGCGTCAATGCGACGGTCGCGCAGGAAGGGCCAGATGCGGCGTACGCGCTCGCTGCGGCTGAGGTCGACATCGGCGACCAGGATCTCGGCTTCAGTGCCGGCTTCGTCGATGATTTCGCCCTGCGGCCCAGCGATGAAGCTGTGGCCCCAGAACTCGGCGTCGCAGCCACCGCCGGAGCGATCCGGTTCAAAGCCGACCCGGTTGCAGGCCAGTACAGGCAGACCGTTGGCGACGGCATGGCCGCGCTGGATGGTGCGCCAGGCGTCGAGCTGGCGCAGCTGTTCGTCCTCGACGTCGTTCGGATCCTTGCCGATGGCGGTGGGGTAAAGCAGCAATTCGGCACCGGCCAGGGCCATCAGGCGGGCCGCTTCGGGATACCACTGGTCCCAACAGACCAGCACACCCAGCCGGCCGACCGAAGTGTCGACAGGCTGAAAGCCGAGGTCGCCGGGGGTGAAATAGAATTTTTCGTTGTAGCCCGGATCATCCGGGATGTGCATTTTCCGGTAGTAGCCGGCAAGTTGGCCGCTGCGCTCGATGATGAGCGCGGTGTTGTGGGCCAGCCCCGGCGCCCGCTGTTCAAAAATGCTGCCGACGATCACCACGTCATGACGCCGGGCAGCGTCGGCCAGGGCATGGCGGGTCGGGCCGTCGATCGGTTCGGCCAGATCGAACAGGGCCGGATCCTGGTATTTGCAGAAATATTCGCTGGCGTGCAACTCCGGCAGCAGGATCAGCTCGGCGCCATCGGCAACAGCGCGTTCAATGCCTTCCAGCGAAACTCGGCGATTCTCGTCGGCGTCCTCACCCATCGCATGCTGGACCAGGCCCACCCGCAGCACGCGACTCATGACGATGCCGCCGGGATGTGCATGGTGGCGCAATGAATGCCGCCGAACTGGGTGATCAGGGCGCTGGCCGGCAGGCGGCGGACGTGGCGGTCGGGCATGGCTTCGGCGAGGATGGCCTCGGCCTCGGCATCAGCGCTTGAGTTGTAGGCGGGCACCAGACAGGCTCCGTTGACGAACAGGAAATTGACGTAATTGGCCGGCAGGTTCGGATCGGTATCGGCCGGAGCGGGCAGGGCGATCAGGCGGTAGGCGGAGCCGGTGCGGGTCCGGAGCGCCTCGACCTGCGAGCGCAGCCGAGCTTCGCGCTCGACATCGGCTTGCCGTTGGTAGGCGAGGGTGTCGGCGTCGACAAACCGAACCAGGGTGTCGATATGGCCGTCGGTGTCGTCGCCAGCCATCGGCTCAAAGTCGATGCCGATGACCTCCTCCACGGCCAGTTCGGCGCGTAGCTGCCGCTCGATCTCGGCTCGGGCCAGGCCGGGGTGGCGGGTTTGCAGGCAGTGCCAGTTGATCAGAAGGCGTCCCTGGCCGTCGCTTTCGATGGCACCGCCCTCCAGCTCCAGCGGCGAGCTGCGCCAGTTGAAGCCGAGAAACGACGGCTGCCGGGCCAGCGTCGCGTTGACACGATTATCCAGCCTGGCGTCGTACTTGCCGCCCCAGCCATTGAACAGGAAGTCCACCGCCAGGCGCCCATTGCGGTGAAGCAGGGTGATCGGCCCGTAATCCCGGCACCAGGTGTCGTTGTACGCCGCCTCTATCAGGCTGAGGCCCGACCGCTGGCCGAGCCGCTCAGCCGCTTCCCGGGAGCCCGGCTGGACCAGCAGAAGCACGGCCTGCCACTCAAGAATGGCCTCGATCAGGCCGAGGTATTCATCCTGGATCGCGGCCAGTCGCTGGGACCAGTCACCGCCAGCGAAGGGCCAGGCCAGCAGGGTCGCGCTCTGTGCTTCCCATTCGGCGGGGAGGCGATAGCGGACGGCCGCTGTGTCTGGCTGCAAGACCCGAAGACCCCGGTTCGAACTAGCGCTGCGCGGCTTGCGCTTCGCGGGCCACGGCCTCGTGGTGCAGCACGCTTTCGATCACCAGCTGGTGTTCAAAGAAAACGCTGTAGTCGGAGTACACCCAGCGGCTGATGGGCGGGTCGCCGACCGCTGCCCTGCGCTCCAGCGGCTGACCATAGCGGCGCTCTACTTCGACCATGCTCATGCCGTTGCCCGGGAGATCGCGCAGCATGCGCTCGCGGACCTTTTCGATCAGCAGAATATCGGCCATGGCGGGCGCCATGAGCAGGATCAGGACTACCCCCCCAAGTAAATGACTTACGGGCTTTCTGATCATCCGGTGGTTCCTCGGCTGCGGTCTTCGATGGGCGGGCTGGGGTATTGCATGGCCGCCGCTGCGTGCCGCGCCCCATCTCGCAGAGCGCGCAGGCCGCGTCGGGGCAACGCCTGACCCCAGACTCACGGTACTCGGACAAAATAGTAGCACAGCTACAGCGATTTCAATGACCGCCCCAATCCGGGCGAGCACCATCAGGAGCAGTATCATGAGCACCATCATCATCACCGGCGCCAATCGCGGCATCGGGCTTGAGTTGGCCCGTCGTTTCAGAGATCGCGGCGACGACGTGGTCGCGGTCTGCCGTCAGACGTCCGAGTCTCTGCAAGGTTTGGGCCTGCGCGTCGAGGCCGGTATCGATGTCACGCGCAGCGAGGATCTTCGCGAGTTGGTCCGCCGCCTGAGCGATATCAGCATCGACGTGCTGATCAATAACGCCGGACTGCTGCGCGGCTCCAGCCTGGATGGCATCGAAGACGAGTTCGACAGCTGGCGGGCGCAATACGAAATCAACGCGCTCGCCCCGCTGCGGGTGACCAGTGCGCTGCGTCCGTTGATCAGGCCTGGCGGCAAGGTCGTCATCATTACCTCGCGGATGGGTTCGATCAGCGACAACGAGAGCGGCGGCCACTATGCTTACCGGATGTCGAAGACCGCCGTCAATGCTGCCGGTGTCTGCCTGGCCCATGAGCTGAAGGCCGATGAGATTGCGGTCGGTCTGCTTCATCCAGGCTACGTGCGCACCGACATGACCGGCGGTAGCGGCCACATCGGCCCGGATCAAGCCGCTGCAGCGCTGGTGGAACGCATCGATGAGCTGAATCTGGCCGCGAGCGGCAGTTTCCGCCATGCCAACGGCGAGCCGTTGCCGTGGTAGTGCCCTAGTCCGGGTAATTCATGAACTCGCGCGATGATCGCGCAGGATATTGTTCGTAAAGTGGATTTTCCGATGGAGCGCCGTATCGGGCGATCAGCCGCCGAGCCGCGCCTGCTCGCCGAGCAGACGCAGCCAGGCACCGAGTCGCGATGCCGGAATCCGCCCTTCGTCAACGGCCTGCCGCACGGCGCAGCCGGGTTCGCCCTGGTGTCGGCAATCGCGAAATCGGCAGGCAAGGGGCAGGGCGACGAACTCCGGGAAACCGCGCACCAGTTCAGTCGCGGGCATCGACCACAGCCCGTATTCCCAGACCCCCGGCGTGTCGATCAAGCGGGCGCCGGAGGGCAGCAGGTGCAGGGTGGCGCTGGTGGTGGTGTGAGTGCCCTTGCCGGTGACCCGGGACAAGGCCCCGGTCTGGGCGTCCAGGTCGGGGATCAGGGCATTGAGTAATGAGGTCTTGCCGACGCCCGACTGGCCGGCCAGCAGGGTGGTGCCGCTGCTCAGTCGTTCGGCCAGCTCGCCGAGGGCGGGCTCGGGCCGACAGCGCGTCTGGATGATCGCATAGCCCAATTGGCGCAGGTCCTCGAGTTCGCAGAAGGCCTGGCTGTCGGGACGCGTCAAGTCGCATTTGTTGATCACAATCAGCGGCTCGATGCCGTGGATCAGGGCCGCAGTCAGATAGCGATGCAGCAGGTCGGGGCTGGGTGAGGGTTCCGCGGCGATGACAATCGCTGCCCGATCCAGATTGGCCGCGGCCGGTCGGAAGTGGCCGCGCGGGTCGCCGCGGCCGAACAGGTTCCGGCGCGGCTCGATGGCGCTGAGGTTGCCACTGCGATCCAGTATCACTCGATCTCCGGCCAGCGGGCGCTCCAGCCGTCGCGGGAAGGCCAGCGTGTGCAGCGAGCCATCCTGGCGGCGAACCACGGCCCGGTTCGATGAGGCCTGTACAACCAGTGCTTCCATCAGGCGACCTGGCCCGGATCATTCATGAACTCGCGCGATGATCGCGCAGGATATTGTTCGTACGGTGGATTTTCTGATAGAGCGCCGTATCGGGCGATGCGACCGACAGAGGAAAGCCCGCCGTACGGACAATTGACTAGCGAGGGCGCGCGCAGGTTCATGAGTTATCCGGGCCAGGCCCCTTGCTGATATAGTCCGGCGCCAGTCAAGCCGCTGAACCCTGCGCCATGGACACATCGAATCTGATCTGGATCGACCTCGAAATGACCGGGCTGGACCCGGACAGTGACACCATCATCGAGATCGCAACCGTCGTGACTGACAGCAATCTGGTGGAAATTGCCGTCGGCCCGGTGCTGGCGATTGCCACCTCGTCCGAGCGGCTGGCCGCCATGGACGAGTGGAACACCCGCACCCACACGGCGTCCGGCCTGGTTGAACGCTGTCTCCGCGAGGGCGTGGCGCTGGCGGAGGCGGAGCAGCGGACGCTGGCGTTTCTCGGCCAGTACGTCGGGCCGAGGGGGTCGCCGATCTGCGGCAATTCGATCTGCCAGGACCGCCGCTTCCTCGCTCGCCAGATGCCGCAGCTTGAGGCTTACTTTCACTATCGCAATCTCGATGTCAGCACGCTCAAGGAGCTCGGCCGACGCTGGGCGCCGGCCGTGGTCGAGTCCTTCTCGAAAAGCGGCAGTCATCAGGCGCTGGACGATATTCGCGAGTCTATCGCCGAACTGCGTCATTACCGCGCCTTCATGGGCGTGCTGGGCGGGCTCGATCAGCCTTGACGCCTGGCGGCCAGCTGGCGCCAGGTATCGACCACAGTATCCGGATTCAGCGACAGGCTCTCGATGCCCTGATCCATCAGCCATTCGGCGAGGTCGGGATAGTCCGACGGGCCCTGGCCGCAGATGCCGATGTACTTGCCCTTCTCCTTGCAGGTCTTGATCGCCATCGCCAGCAGGGCCTTGACCGCTCCGTCGCGCTCATCGAAGCGGTGAGCGACCAGCGCTGAGTCGCGATCCAGACCCAGCGTCAGCTGGGTCATGTCGTTGGAGCCAATCGAGAAGCCATCGAAATGCTCGAGGAATTCCTCGGCCAGCAGGGCATTCGACGGCAGCTCGCACATCATGATCAGCTTCAGGCCGTTGCGGCCGCGCTCCAGGCCGAATTCGGCCAGGGTGCGAACGACTTCCTCAGCCTCGCCCACCGTTCGAACGAAGGGGATCATGCACCAGACATGGTCCAGGCCCATGTCCTCGCGGACCTTGCGCAGCGCGCGGCACTCCAGTTCGAAGGCGGGCTTGAACTTGTCGTCGACGTAGCGCGAGGCGCCGCGCCAGCCAATCATCGGGTTTTCCTCGTCGGGCTCGTACTGCTCGCCGCCGATCAGGTTGGCATATTCGTTGCTCTTGAAGTCCGACAGCCGCACGATCACCGGATTCGGCGCAAAGGGCGCGGCAATGGTGGCGATGCCTTCGGCCAGTTTGTCGACATAGAAGCGGACCGGATCACCATACCCGGCGGACCGGCGGTCAATCTCGGCCCGGATGTCGTCGCTCTGACGATCGTAGTCGAGCAGGGCGCGCGGGTGGATGCCGATCATCCGGTTGATGATGAATTCCAGCCGGGCCAGGCCGATGCCATGATTGGGGATCTGGGCGAAGTCGAAGGCGCGGTCGGCATTGGCCACGTTCATCATGATTTTCAGCGGCGCCTCCGGCATGTCGTCGAGCGTGTCCTCGGCGACGCTGAATTCAAGCTTGCCCTTGTAAATGCGGCCGGTATCGCCTTCGCTGCAGGAGACTGTCACCGGCTGGCCATCGGCCACGCGCTCGGTTGCGTCGCCGCAGCCGACCACGGCCGGGATACCCAATTCACGCGCGATGATGGCAGCGTGGCAGGTGCGGCCACCGCGATTGGTGACGATGGCCGAGGCGCGCTTCATGATCGGTTCCCAGTCCGGGTCGGTCATATCGGTGATCAGCACATCGCCGGCCTCAATGTCGTGCATCTGGTCGAGGCTGGCAATGACCCGGGCCGTGCCCTGGCCGATGCGCTGGCCGATGGCACGCCCTTCCACCAGTACCTCGCCGGTCTGCTCCAGTCGAAAGCGCTCCATCGCCTGGCCGGAGCGGCTCTTGACGGTTTCCGGACGGGCCTGGAGGATAAACAGCTGGCCGCTGCGGCCGTCCTTGCCCCACTCGATGTCCATCGGGCGACGGTAGTGGCGTTCGATCGTCAGCGCCATCTTGCCCAGCGCGGTGGCCTCTTCGTCCGAAATCGAAAACATCTGACGGAGGCTGTCGGGCGTATCCTCGGTGACAACGCCACCGCCAGCGGCATCGCTGTAGACCATGCGCGTGGCCTTGCTGCCCAGGGTGCGGCGCAGAATGGCCGGCAGGCCCGCCTCCAGATTGGGCTTGAACAGGTAGAACTCATCCGGGTTGACCGCGCCCTGGACCACGCTTTCGCCGAGGCCATAGCTGGCGGTGATGAACACCACCTTGCGGTAGCCGGACTCGGTGTCCAGGGTAAACAGCACCCCGGCGGCGCCGCTGCCGGCCTCCACCATCAGCTGAATGCCTGCCGACAAGGCCACCTCATGGTGTTCGAAACCGTGATGGACGCGGTAGGCAATCGCGCGGTCGTTGTACAGGCTGGCGAAGACGGCATGAATCTTTTCCAGCACGGCATCCAGCCCGCGCACGTTGAGAAAGGTCTCCTGCTGGCCGGCAAACGACGCGTCAGGCAGATCCTCCGCGGTGGCCGATGAGCGCACGGCCACGGCCAGATCGTTGCCGTAGCGCGCCTCCATATCCGACCAGGCCTTGCGGATGGCCGCGTCGAGGGCAGGCTGCAGCGGCGTCTCCATGATCCAGCTGCGGATTTCCTGGCCGGTGGCCGCCAGGGCGCGGGTGTCATCCGCGTCCAGGGTGGCCAGGCGGTCCTGGATGCGACGGGCGAGTCCGGACTGGTCAAGGAACTCGCGAAAGGCGGCCGCGGTGGTCGCGAAGCCTCCGGGTACGTTGACGTCCAGGTGGCCGAGATTGGAGATCATCTCGCCCAGCGAGGCGTTCTTGCCCCCGACCTTTTCAAGATCGCCCATACCCAGTTCGTCTAGCCAGAGGATATACTCGGTCACCGCTTATGCCTGTCCTGATTGGTGGGAGGGCCCGTATTGTAACCGTCAGTCAAGCCCATGCGCAGAACCGCCTTTTTTGTTTCCGACGGCACCGCGATCACCGCTGAGACCTTCGGCCACAGCCTGTTGACCCAGTTCGCCTGTGTCGATTTTCGCCAGATCAGGCTGCCTTTTGTCGATACCCGCAGCAAGGTCCGCGACGCTGTCTCGCTGATCAACCGGGCCGCCGATGCGGACGGCCAGAAACCGCTGGTCTTCAGCACGATTGTGGATACGGCGGTCAGCCAGGAACTGCTGGACAGCAATGCCCATGTGTTCGACATGTTTGCCACCTTCATGGAGCCGCTGGAGGGCATTCTGGGCGTCCCCCGCTCGGCGCGAGTCGGCCAGGCCCACGGCATGGGCAATCACAATGCCTATGAAGACCGAATGGAGGCGACCAACTACGCCCTGACTCACGACGACGGCATCAGCAAGAAGCTGGACAAGGCCGATGTCATCCTGATCGGGGTCTCGCGCTCGGGCAAGACGCCGACCTGCCTTTACATGGCGCTGCACTACGGGATCAAGGCGGCCAACTATCCGCTGACGGTGGAGGATCTGGAGCAGCCGCGGCTGCCGGCTTTCCTGCGCGAGCATCGAGCCAAGCTGTTCGGGCTGAGCATTGATCCGGAGCGCTTGGCCCAGATCCGCGAAAACCGCCGCCCGGGCAGCCGCTACGCCTCGATCAAGCAGTGCCGATTCGAAGTGGAGGCCGCCGAAGCCATGCTCCGGGCCGAGAAAGTGCCGGTCTTTTCGACCACGGATTCCTCGGTCGAAGAGCTGGCCAGTCGAATTCTGCTTGAATTGGGACTGCAACGCGAAGTATTCTGAAGGGTCACTTGGCGGGCGCGTGCCGCGGGCCAAGTGAGTTGCGCGGGCTTGGAAGATCGGGCCGCCGGGGAACCAACCCGGCCGGGCCGGAGTCTTCACTGCCTGATCACCTCAAACCCTAGCTGGAATGCCGCCCAAGTCATGTTGACCAGAGTCCGCAACCTGCATCCGCCCACGCCGGTCCTCGCTCGGCGCCTGCCTGAGCTGCACGCCTCGGTGTTCCGGGCACTCAATGTGCTGATGCCCGAAGGGCTGGGCCGCAACGACTGCCTGGTATCGAGGCTGGGCGATGGCCCGGACCTGTTCATGCAAGTCATCGAGCAGCATGACTACACCACGTTCCTGCGCCTGACCTACGTGCTCGGCGACGAGCAGCACAATCCGAACGCGCACATCCGCGTCTACCATGACGCGCGGATGGCCGAGGCCACGGCGTTCAGCCCGCAGCAGGGCTTCAATCGTCTGGCCGGCCCGGAGCTGCCCTTGCACGGTCTGGTGGTGCGCAACTGGCGCTTGAACCGAGCCCTGCTCAAGTGGCTGGATTACCTTCTGGCCCAGGGTCACAGCTCGGCCACCCTCAAGCCGGTGCGGGATATCCCGACCTGCTTGCCACCGCTGCTGGCGGTCGAAGCCGCCGACTAGCCTGGCCGAAAGGCGGGCTTGAGGTTACAATTCGATTCCGAGTCGGGGCGGCTTGCCCCGTCAGGCAACGAGCGGGCCGGTGGTTCAAAACCCGGCCCGTTTCGCATATCCGGAGGTTAGGTCTTGACCCGAATGCAGGCGATACTGGCTCTGGAAGACGGCCGCACGTTTTCCGGGCAAGGCTTTGGCGCGCCAGGCGCCAGCGTAGGCGAGGTGGTTTTCAACACTGCCCTGACCGGCTATCAGGAAATCCTCACCGATCCGAGCTATGCCGGCCAGCTGGTAACCCTGACTGCAGCCCATGTCGGCAACACCGGTGTCAATGCCGCGGACGCCGAATCCGATAGTATCCATTGCCGCGGGCTGATCGTTCGCCATGTCCCTCGGCGCCACAGCTCCTGGCGGGCCGAGCAGTCCCTGCAGGACTATCTGGCGAAGGCCGGCGTGGTCGGCATTGCCGGTCTGGACACGCGCAGTCTGACCATGCATCTGCGCGAGCACGGCGCTCGTAACGGCTGCATCCTGGTCGGCGAGCAGGTGTCGGCGGATGAGGCCATCGCCCAGGCGCGGGCCTGCAGCCCGATGAGTGGTCAGGACCTGGCCAGCACGGTTTGCTGTGAACAGCCGCAGGTCTGGGACGAAGGCAGCTGGGACCTGGGCAACGGCCGCTTTCGGGTCGGCGAGCCCCGCTTCCACGTGGTTTGCTACGACTACGGGGTCAAGCGCAACATCCTGCGGCTACTGGTTGACGCCGGTTGTCGGGTCACCCTGGTGCCCGCACGCTGGCCGGTGGCCGATGTGGTGGCGCTGAAGCCTGACGGCGTGCTGCTTTCCAATGGCCCGGGAGATCCCCAGGCCTGTGACTTTGCCATTCAGGCGATTGGCGAGCTGCTGGCGCGCGGCGTGCCATTGTTCGGGATCTGCCTCGGCCACCAGCTGCTGGCTCTGGCCGCCGGCGCCCGGACGGTGAAGATGAAGTTCGGCCACCATGGCGCCAACCACCCGGTCAAGGATCTGGATTCCGGCCAGGTGGTGATCACCAGCCAGAACCATGGCTTCGCGGTCGACGAGGACAGCCTGCCGGCGCAGGTGATCGCCACCCATCGCAGCCTGTTTGACGGCAGCCTGCAGGGCATTCGCATCGTCGGCAAGCCGGCCATGGGCTTTCAGGGCCATCCCGAGGCCAGCCCGGGTCCGCATGATCTCAAGCATCTGTTTGCCCGCTTCGTCGCCATGATGGACACAAGCCATGCCCAAGCGAACTGACATCAAGTCCATCCTGATCATCGGCGCCGGGCCGATCGTGATCGGCCAGGCCTGCGAGTTCGATTACTCGGGCGTGCAGGCGGTGAAGGCGCTCCGCCAGGAGGGCTACCGGGTCATCCTGGTCAACTCCAATCCGGCCACGATCATGACCGACCCCGAGGTGGCCGATGCGGTCTACATCGAGCCGATTCGCTGGGACGTGGTCCGCGATGTGATCGAGAAAGAGCGGCCGGATGCCCTGCTGCCGACCATGGGTGGGCAGACCGCGCTCAACTGTGCGCTGGATTTGGCCCGGCACGGCGTGCTTGAGGAGTTCGGCGTCGAGATGATCGGCGCTTCGCAAGACGCCATCGACATGGCCGAGGATCGCGAGCGGTTCCGGGTCGCCATGGGCGAGATCGGCCTGGGCGTGCCGCGTGCGGCCGTCGCCCACACGGTCGAAGAGGCGATCGAGATCCAGAAGGGCATCGGTTTTCCCACCATCATCCGGCCGTCCTTCACCCTGGGCGGCTCCGGCGGCGGGATTGCCTACAACCGCCAGGAATTCCTGGAGATCGTGGAGCACGGGCTCGATCTGTCGCCGACCAATGAGATCCTGCTCGAGGAGTCGGTGCTGGGCTGGAAGGAATTCGAGCTCGAGGTGGTGCGTGACCGCGCGGACAACTGCATCATCATCTGCTCGATCGAGAACATCGATCCAATGGGCGTCCACACCGGCGATTCGATCACCGTCGCACCGGCGCTGACCCTGACCGACAAGGAGTACCAGGAACTGCGCAATGCCGCGATCGCCGTGCTGCGCAAGATCGGGGTGGATACCGGCGGCTCCAACGTCCAGTTCGCGGTCAGCCCGGAAGACGGTCGGATTCTGGTGATCGAGATGAACCCGCGGGTGTCGCGCTCCTCGGCCCTGGCCTCCAAGGCCACCGGCTTCCCGATCGCCAAGGTCGCGGCCAAGCTGGCGGTGGGCTACACCCTCGACGAGCTCAAGAACGAGATCACCGGCGGCGCCACCCCGGCCTCCTTCGAGCCGAGCATCGACTATGTGGTGACCAAGATTCCGCGCTTCGCCTTCGAGAAGTTTCCGGCCGCGAATGATCGGCTCACCACCCAGATGAAATCGGTGGGAGAGGCGATGGCCTTCGGTCGTACCTTCCAGGAGTCCTTGCAGAAAGCCCTGCGCAGCCTGGAGACAGGGCTCAGCGGCCTGGATCCGATCAGCTTCGAGGGTGAAGGCCTGGACGAGCCGACCCTGCTGGGGCGCGAGCTGCGCGAGGCGGGGCCGCATCGACTGCTGTACGTCGCCGAGGCGTTTCGCCGCGGCTTCGACTTCGACAAAGTGCACCGACTCAGCCGCATCGATCCCTGGTTCCTCGATCAGATCGCCGAGCTGGTCGAGGTCGAGGGTGAGGTGGCCAAGGCCGGCATCGGGGGCCTGGACGCGGCGCGTTTGCTCGAGCTCAAGCGCATGGGCTTTGCCGACGCCCGGCTGGCCGATCTGGTCGGCGTTCAGGAGGCCGACATTCGCCGGCTGCGGTCCGAGGCCGGACTCAAGCCGGTCTTTCGCCGCGTCGATACCTGCGCGGCGGAGTTCGCCACCACCACGGCCTACCTGTACTCGACCTGGGGCGAGGCCTGCGAAGCGGCCCCCTCGGACCGGCGCAAGATCATGGTGCTGGGCGGCGGCCCGAACCGGATCGGCCAGGGCATCGAGTTCGACTACTGCTGTGTACACGCCGCGCTGGCCATGCGCGAGCTGGGTTTCGAGACCATCATGGTCAACTGCAACCCGGAAACCGTGTCGACCGACTACGACACCTCGGATCGCTTGTATTTCGAGCCGCTGACGCTGGAAGACGTGCTCTCGATCATCGACATCGAGCAGCCCGAGGGGATCATCATTCAGTTCGGCGGCCAGACCCCGCTGAAGCTGGCCCGTGCGCTGGAAGCCGCCGGCGCGCCAATCATCGGCACCAGCCCCGACAGCATCGACCTGGCCGAGGACCGCGAGCGCTTCCAGGCGCTGCTGAATCAGCTCGGACTGCGCCAGCCGCCGAATCGCACCGCGCGTGATCCCGAGCAGGCCATCGTGCTGGCCCGTGAGGTCGGCTATCCGCTGGTCGTACGGCCCTCCTATGTGCTCGGCGGTCGGGCCATGGACATCGTCCACGGTGAGGATGAGCTCCGCCGCTACATGCGCGAAGCGGTGAAGGTGTCGAATGACTCGCCGGTACTGCTGGACCGCTTCCTCGACCATGCCATCGAAGTTGATGTCGACGCGCTCTGCGACGGCGAGCAGGTCATCATCGGCGGCATCATGGAGCATATCGAAGAGGCTGGCGTTCATTCCGGAGATTCCTCCTGCAGCCTGCCGCCATTCTCCCTGTCCGAGGCGATCGTCGCCGACATTGCGGCCCAGACCCGGCAGATGGCGCGAGCGCTGGGCGTGATCGGCCTGATGAACGTGCAGTTTGCGGTCCGCGGCGACGAGATTTACGTGCTGGAGGTCAACCCCAGGGCCTCGCGCACCGTGCCGTTCGTGTCCAAGGCCACCGGCACCGCCCTGGCCCGGGTCGCCGCCTGCTGCATGGTCGGTCACAGCCTGCCGGAACAGGGCATCCTCGCCGATCTCAGCTCGCCGTTCTACTCGATCAAGGAGCCGATCTATCCCTTTATCAAGTTCTCCGGCGTCGATCCGATTCTGGGCCCGGAAATGCGCTCTACCGGCGAGGCCATGGGCGTGGGCTTGAGCTTCGGGGCGGCCGTCGCCCGCGCCCAGCAGGGCGTTGGCATCAAGGCCGCGGCCAGCGGTCGGGCTTTCCTGAGCGTTCGCGATGCCGACAAGGAACGCCTGTTGCCGGTGGCGCGCGAGTTGGTCGAGCGCGGCTTCAGCCTGGTGGCCACCGAGGGCACCTGGAAGCATCTGGTCGAGCATGACATTCCCTGCGACTACGTCAACAAGGTCGTCCAGGGCCGACCGCACGTGGTCGACCTGATCAAGAACGACGAACTGGATTACATCGTCAATACGACCGAAGGCCGCCAGGCCATTTCGGATTCATTCTCGATCCGGCGCCAGGCGCTGCAGCACAAGGTCAACTACTCGACCACGATTGCCGGTGCGCGCGCCACCTTAAGGGCGCTGGATCACTGGAACGAGCGCGGCGTGCGCAGTCTCGCCGAGCTCTACCAACTCAAGGAGCAAGCATGAGCCAGATTCCGCTGACCCGGGCAGGCGCCGAACGCCTGCGCGCCGAGCTTGATCGCCTGAAGAAGGTTGAGCGTCCGGCGGTGATTGAGGCCATCGCCGAGGCCCGTGCCCATGGCGATCTGAAGGAGAACGCCGAGTATCATGCGGCGCGCGAACAGCAGGGCTTCATCGAGGGCCGGATCATGGACCTCGAGTCCGCACTGGGCAACGCCCGCGTTATCGACGTGGCCAGCCTGAATGCCGGCACCAAGGTCGTATTCGGCGCGACCGTGACCCTGCTCGAGGAAGCCGATGGCGCGGAAGAAGTCACCTGGCAGATCGTCGGTGATCCGGAGGCCGACGTCAATGAACGCCGGCTGGCGATCAGCGCGCCGCTGGCGCGGGCCCTGATCGGCAAGGAAGAGGGCGATGTGGTGCGCTTCGAGGCGCCGAACGGCATTCGCGTCTACGAAATCGTCGAAGTGCGCTACGGCTGAGGCTAGTGGTCCTTCCACCTGATAATTACGGGTTCAGTTGGTCTGTCAGCGTTCAGGGCAAGGCGCGGCTCGCAGTGAATGGACAAAAGCCCTTGACAAGAGCCGGAATGCTGCCATGGACGCTGACAGGCCAACCCTTCGGGCGCTCCTGTGGCGCTCCGCTGCCGCGTTCCGCCGCTTGGCAAGGGCTTGTGGCCATTCCCTGCGCGGCGCGCCTTGCAGCGAAGCGCCACAGG
>JBJHCC010000039.1:0-36488 GCA_050485825.1 Gammaproteobacteria bacterium | reverse complement strand
CTTCTGCCTCGTCACCGGCGACCTCCTCCCCGCCGACATCGCCATCTGCGGCGACACCATCGTCGGAGTCGGGCCCGGATACGAAGGGCGACGAGAGATACAAGTCCATGAAAAGATTATCGTTCCCGGCTTCATCGACACGCACCTGCACATCGAGAGCAGCCTCGTCACGCCCTTCGAATTCGACCGCTGCGTGGCCCCGCGCGGGGTGACGACGGCCATCTGCGACCCCCACGAAATCGCCAACGTCGCCGGCCTCGACGGCATCCGCTATTTCCTCGAAGCCAGCACCCGCACCCTCATCGACATCCACGTCCAGCTCTCCTCCTGCGTCCCGTCCACCGACATGGAAACCGCCGGAGCGCGCATCTCCGCCGCCGATCTTGCGGCCCTCAGGGACCACCCCCGGACCCTTGGGCTGGCGGAATTCATGAATTATCCCGGTGTGATACACCGTGACCCCGCCTGCATCGCCAAGTTGGAAGCCTTTGCCGGGCGGCACATCGACGGCCACGCGCCGCTGCTTTCGGGGCGGGACCTCGATGCCTATGTCGCCGCCGGAATCCGCACAGAGCACGAGGCAACCACCGCCGAGGAGGCGCGGGAAAAGTTGCAAAAGGGATTGCGCATCCTGATCCGCGAAGGCTCCGTCTCTCGCGACATGGAGGCGCTGCAACCGCTGCTGACCCCGCTCACCGCGCCCCTCTCCCCCCTCCCCTCCCCCCTCTTCCCGCGGCCCTCTTCGCGCTTCCCTCTCCCGTCTGCCCCTCTCCCCTCTCCCCTCTCCCCTCTCCCCCTACTGATCTAGCCACCGATAGAGGGTGCGGCGGCCGACGCCAAGTAGCGCGGCGGCGCGGCGTTTGTTGCCGTCGACCCGCTCCAGCACATAGTTGACGTAGCGCCGTCGGAGTTCTTCCAGATCGGGCAGCAGATCACCGTCAAGCAGGCCCGGCGGCAAGCCGGCTTCATCGACCGGAGCGCTGGCGGCCGGCTTGGCCCGGGCCTGGCGGATTCGCTCCGGGAAATGTTCAGGTCGAATGTCGGCGTCTTCGCAGAAGGTGACCGCACGCTCCATGGCATTGCGCAGTTCGCGCACGTTACCCGGCCAGGAATAGGCCCGCATGGCGGCCAGGGCCTCGGCCGACAGGCGACGGGCCGGACGTGATCGGGCAGCCGCAAAGCGAGCCAGAAAGCTCATCGCCAGCAGCTCCAGGTCTTCCTGGCGATCGCGCAGCGGCGGCAGTTCGATCTGGAAGGTTTCAAGCCGGTAGTAGAGGTCCTCGCGGAACTCGCCGGCCGCCACCCGCTCCAGCAAGTTCTGGTTGGTGGCAGCAACCAGGCGCACATCCACCTGGTGCTCGCGGTCGGTGCCGACCGGACGGATGCGTCCGTCCTCCAGGGCACGCAGCAGTTTGGCCTGCAGCGCTACCGGCATTTCGCCGATCTCGTCCAGGAACAGGGTGCCGCCCTCAGCCTCGCGGAACAGGCCGGGCCGATCACGATCAGCGCCCGAAAAGGCACCGGCGGCGTGGCCGAAAAACTCACTTTCGAGCAGATCCTCAGGCACGCTGGCACAGTTGACCGCACGGAAAGGACCGCTGGCGCGCGGGCTTTCGGCATGAACCGCCCGCGACACCAGATCCTTGCCGGTGCCGGATTCGCCGGTGACCAGGACCGGGCCATCGGCACGCGCAATCTGGGCGATCCGGTCGAAAAGCACCCGCATCGGCCGGCTGCTGCCCTGGATATCATGGAACGATTCACGGCCAAAATCCTTCAGGAAGCGCTGCACCTGGGACTGAAGCCGGCGACCGGCGAGCAGGCGCTCGACGCTCAGCGAAAAATGATCCATGTCCAGCGGCTTGGTCAGGAAGTTGTCCGCGCCGGCCTTGAGCGCAGCCACGGCCCGGTCAATCGTGCCATAGGCGCTGATCATCAGCACGGCCGGGGCGGCATGACGGCCGCGAATCGATTCCAGCAGCGCCAGGCCGTCGATCCCTGGCAGCTGCAGGTCGCTGACCACCAGGTCGGGCTCGAAGGCATCAATTTCCGCCAGAGCCTGCTCGGCATTCGGCCAGCTCCTGGCCTCAAGACCCTCGGACTCGAGCTCTTCGACCAGCAGCTCGGCCAGGCTGGCGTCGTCCTCGACCACCATGACTCTGGATCTGACTTCGGTCATCCGTCCAGCCTCTCGAAGACCAGTTGAAAGCGGCTACCACCCAGGCGCTCGCTGCGATCCACCAGCACGCGCGCGCCATGCTCATCGGCCACCGTGCGGACGATGGCCAGGCCCAGCCCGGTGCCCTCGCCCTCGGGACGCGCGCTGTAGAAGGGCTCGAAGATCCGCTCATACTGGTCCTCCGGAACGCCGGGGCCATCGTCTTCGACGACGATCCTGAGTGCGTCCTGTTGATCGGATGCCGACAGCAGCACCCTGCCCTGAGCCGCCTGAATCGCGTTTCGGACCAGATTGAGTACCGCGTGCTCAAGCCTGATCTCGAAGCCGGTGACCACGAGTCCGGCCGCTGGTGGCTCCAGGCTCAGCTCGACCTTGAGCGCCTCACACTGCGGCGCGGCGCTGCCGGCCACCTGTTCCAGCAGGCGCCGAAGCGCAATCGGTTCGGCCTGCCGCCGGTCGCTGCGAACGAACTCCATCAGCTGTCGGATCAGCTGCCGGGTGCGGTCAATCTGCTGGCGCATCCGGCTCAGACGGCGCCCGGCGTCCGAGTCGAGACCGGCCAGCGCCTGCAAGCGGCGTGCGTCGCCGTCGATCACCGTCAGCGGCGCGCCGAGCTCATGCGCCACGCCCGAGGAGAACCGACCCAGCGCCGCCAGGTTTTCCTGCCGACGCAGCTGTTCGCGCTGGTGGCCGAGTTCGGCCTGCATGGCGTCAATGCCGTCAAGCATGCGATTCAAGCCGCTGGCCAGACTGGCCAGTTCGCGCGGTCCGGCAACCGCGGCACGGTGGTTCGACTCGCCGCTTTCGACCCGGCGCATGCTGATCAACAGGGCCTCCAGCGGCCGCACCACGGCCAGCCGGTGGCCGACAACCAGCACGATCAGCATCAGCAACACCATGAGGGCACCAATCCACGCGGCGCGAGCGCGCAGCCGATCGAGGCGCGCGGCAATCTCGCTTTCCTGGCGTACGACCTGCAGCAGCCCGGCGATGCGACCGGTGCGATCAGTCAAGGGCACAAAGTAGGAAAACACGGCCTCGCCGGAGAAGTCCGCATACCGCCCCATCTCTTCACCGATGGCAACCAACTCCGCCGCTTCGATCTGCTCGCGCCAGCCGGGACCGATCTCGCCGGCCACAGCCACGCGCCGCCCCTGACCGTCGAAGACATAGGCGCCGTAAACCGGGTCAATCTCGAACACGGCATTGAGCGTCTGCTGAACGCGGGCCAGATCGCCCTCCACCAGCGCTCGCTGCACCGGCACCCGCATGGCCTGGGCCACCAGCTCGATCTCCTTCTTCAAACGCTGTTCGAGCAGGCTGCCGACGGCCTGGAAGGTCGTCCACAGCACCAGACTCATGAGCATGGCCAGGGGCAGGGCAATCTGCAGAATCAGCTGCGATCTGAGGCTGTTCATCAGGCAGGTTCATTCGGGCACATGCGCCATTATGACACATCAGGCGGCCGGAGACGGTCTTCGGGAAATTCTTAAGTGCCTGTTTTAACTGACTATGGTGAATTTGGCTCATTTATTGCATATAGGTCCTCGCACCACCTCAAACCCAAACCGAAAACTAAGGAGTGCAACGATGACCATTCGCAAACTGACGCTTTCGATGATGACCGCCGGCCTGCTGAGCTTCAGCGTGGGTGCCTTCGCTCAGGAGTATTCGCGTGAGTACTCGCCGACCGATACACCGCCGACGGCTCCGGGCACGGTTGAGGTCAGCGAATACGATCTGAAGAAATTCGCCAAGGCGCAGACCGCCATCTCCGAGATCCAGCAGGATTTTGCTGGTCGCCTGCAGGGCGTCGATGACCCCAGCGAGGCACACGAGCTGCAGACCAAAGCCAACGAGGAAATGGTCGAGGCCGTGGAGGAGGTTGGTCTGGATGTGGAATCCTTCAACCAGATCGCGATGAGCATCCAGAACGATCCTGCCCTCCAGCAGCGTCTGAATGAGCTGCTTCAGGAGCGTAGTTGAACGGCCGTCTGAATCGCTTCACGCCTGACGGCGTGAGCCTCTAGAGACCGCGCTCGGGCCCTGCAGACGCAGGGCCCGAGTTCGTTGGTGGGCCTTGCGCCAGACCGCAGCCGTTCAGGCCCGCATTGTCGGGCGCCCGAAGAACAGCTGGTCAAGCTGCTCGTAAACCTCGGGCTGCTGTTCGAGCAACCAGTCCGGCGCATCAAAGTAATACTCGCAGGCGACAGCAAAGAACTCGGCCGGAGACTCCGCGGCATAAGGATCCAGAGCCGGCTCCTCGCCGCGCTCAAGCTGGCTTTCCAGATCGGCATAGGCGCAACTGAGCGCCTCGGTCCAGCGCTCGGCCGGCATGCCCGCCCGCAGCGGCGGGAATCCATCCATATCGCCATTGAGCTGGTCGAGCTGATGAGCCAACTCATGGACCACGACGTTGTAGCCTTCGCCCTGCCCCGACGCCCAGACATCGGTCATGGCCAACACCACCGGCCCGTTGGCCCAGGCCTCGCCGACACGCAGATCGCGACCACGGTGGACCAGGCCGTCGTCGTCGATTTCCTCGATGTCGGTGATGAATTCGTCCGGGTACAGAATGAAGCTATGGAAGCCTCGGTGCCAGTCGACGCCCAGTTCCAGCACCGGCAGCGCGGCGAGAATGGCAACGGCAAGTACATCCTCCGGGGTCGGATCGAGACCGCCGGCGCCGACAAAGTCCTTTTCGGCAAGGATCTCGGTGGCCCGGGCTTCCAGGGCCTCGCGGACGCCCGGATCAAGCCCTTCAAAGATCGCAAACCGCGCCAGAACGCGCTCGAACAGCGCCGGATCGGGCCGGGCGCGATCGAGCCTGCGCTGTCGCAGGAACTTCAACATCAGCCGGGCGGGCCCCACAGTTGGCGGTCCAGCGCGCCGGCCGGGCCGAAACGATCAAGATCGATGCGATCATCCTCGAACACGACGCCCTCGGCCTCCAGCCGCTGACGCTGGGTTCTGCCGGCGTCGCTGTCGGCCGGGAAGCTGATTCGCCCCTGGGCGTTGACGACCCGGTGCCAGGGCAGTTGCAGCCTTTTCGGCGCCAGGCCCAGCGCGCGCCCGACCAGGCGGGCCCGACCGGGCAGGCCGGCGCGGCGCGCTACCTCACCGTAATTCAGCACAGCGCCGACCGGGATATCGGCAACCACCGCCCAGATCCGCTGGAAGCGGGCCTGCTGGTCGAGCTCACTCGTCGCGGCGGGCCCGGCCACGGGCGGCCTCCAGCGTGGCAGTGAGAATGCCGTTGAGGATATTGAGCTCGTTGTTGTCCGGCCTGGCCCGCAGATAGAGCCGGCGCAGGCGCTGCATCAGGCGCTTGGGCTGAGCCGGGTTCAGGAAGCGGATCTCGATCAGGGCCTGCTCAAGACGCCGGAAATAGTGTTCCACACGCTCGAACGGCTCCGGCCGCCAGTCAGCGGGCGGCTCCTCGCCAGGCGGCGCGCCGAGAATGGCCATGTGAATCTCGTAGGCGATCACCTGAACGGCCTGAGCCAGGTTGAGCGACTGGTAGTCGCGGCTGGTCGGAATGCTGACCAACTGATGGCAGAGCTGGGTCTCCTCATTGGTCAGGCCGCTTTTCTCGCGCCCGAAAACCACCGCGACCTGATCTGACCTGGCCTCGACGATGACGCGCTCGGCGGCCGTGCGCGGGTCGACGACCGGCAGCGGCAGGGTGCGCGGCCGCGCCGTGGCGCCAAGCACCAGCGCGCAGTCGCCGATCGCCTCTTCCAGGGTGTCGACGACCACGGCGTGTTCGAGCAGATCGTCGGCGCTGGTCGCCAGCGCGGTGGCGCGCGAAGAGGGAAACTGCTGAGGCGCGACCAGATACAGGCGGCTCAAGCCCATGACCTTCATGGCCCGGGCGGTCGCACCGATATTGCCGGGATGGCTGGTCTCGACCAGGACGATGCGGATGGCGGATGCGGGATCGGACATGACTGCGATTCTACGGCAAGCGCCCTGACCCAGCCGAGCCTCGGCAACGAGCGCCTCGCCGGGAAGCCTGTCCGGTCAAGCCGCGCGGGTCGGCCCCGGGTGGCCGACGGACATGATTGCCAGTGCCTGGCATGGTCCGTCGGGGACGTGGCCCCGACCTACCGGTGGCGGTCGATGTCTCGGAGGAAGGGTTGGGGTCCGTGCCTGCCGAAGGCGCGCGTCTATGGGCAGCAGGCTTCGGGTATCCTTGCAGGCTTATTCAGTAATGCGATTGCGCTGTGACCAATCCGTACCTCAATATCGCTCAGGAAGCCGCGCGGCGGGCCGCCAGCGTCATGCTCAAATACCGGCAGCGTCTGGAGAGTATTCCAATCGAGCGCAAGGCTCGCCATGATTATGTATCCGATGTGGATCGCGCCTGTGAGCAGGCGATTCGCGACTACATCCTCAAGCACTACCGTGATCACGCCATCCTCGGCGAGGAGGGCGGCAAGAGCGGCGACAGCGAATACGTGTGGATCATCGACCCACTCGATGGCACCAGCAACTATCTGCGCGGCATCCCGCATTTTTCGGTCTCGATCGCGCTGATGCTGCGCGGCAGAATCGAGCATGGCGTGGTTTATGATCCGCTGCGGGAAGAGCTGTTCACCGCCAGCCGTGGAGAGGGCGCCTTTCTCAACAGCCAGCGGATCCGCGTTTCAGGGCGGAAGGATTTGAGCGGCGCCGTGATCGCCACGGCCTATCCCTTTCGCTCGCGCCGCCTGATGACGCCCTATCAGAACATGCTCGGCGCCGTGTTCGAGAAAATCGAGGACATCCGCCGCGCCGGCACCGCCTCGCTGGACCTCGCCTACGTGGCCTGCGGACGCCTCGACGGCTACTTCGAACTCAACCTTCAAGCCTGGGACATCGCGGCCGGCGCCCTGCTCGTTCAGGAAGCGGGTGGCGTGGTGATGGATATCACCGGCGGCGAGAAATGGCTGGACAGCGGTCATATCCTGGCCGCGCCCTTCAAGCTGATCACGCCACTGCGGCATGCGATCGAACCGCATGTGACGGAGGGGATGAAAATGAAGGTGAAAGGTGAAAGGTAAAAGGTGAAAGGTGAAAGGCTGAACGGGGAGAGGGAAAGAAGGGTAGAACGGAGACGGTGGGCCCCGCGGGCCGATCAGCCATCCCTGCCAACGCTCGGCATCGTCCGTCGGGGGCGTGGCCCCGACCTACGGGTGCTGGTTGATGCCACGGAGATTGGGTCGTGCCCCGAGTAGGTCGGCCCCACGCGGCCAACGCGCCAAGTTGGCCGAAGCACGGTATCGTCTGAACCGGGAGAGGGAAAGAAGGGTAGAACGGAGACGGTGGGCCCCGCGGGCCGATCAGCCATCCCTGCCAACGCTCGGCATCGTCCGTCGGGGGCGTGGCCCCGACCTACGGGTGCTGGTCGATGCCCCGGAGATTGGGTCGGGCCCCGAGTAGGTCGGCCCCACGCGGCCGACGCGCCATGTTGGCCGACGCCCGGATCGATAGCCGGGGTCAAGGCCGGGGGACGGTCAGGGCGTTGAGCAGGTCCTGGCCGCTGGCGCCAGGCATGTGGCCTTCGCGGAAGGATTTGATCAGGCGCCTGGTCTGGCTCGCATGGGCTTCGATCAGGCTCTTTTTGACCGACAGCAGATTGGCCGGCGGCAGGCTGAACTGGGTTACGCCCAGGCCCAGCAGCATACGCGCGGCCTTTTCGTCGGCGGCCAGCTCTCCGCAAACGGTTACCGGGCAGCTGTGTCGCCGGCCGGCCTCGACAATGCGTTCGATCAGTTCCAGCAGGCCGGGATGGGCGGGATCGTAGAGATAGCTGACCAGTTCGTCCTGGCGGTCGATGGCCAACACATACTGAATCAGGTCGTTGGTACCAATCGAGAGGAAATCCAGCTCGGCGGCCAGCCGGTCCACATCCAGCGCCGCCGCCGGCGTCTCGATCATGCCGCCCAGGGCAACGCCGGGGTCGACCGCGACGCCGCGGCCGGTCAGTTCCAGTCGACACTGGTCGATGATCGCTCGGGCCTGGCGAATCTCGACCGGGCTGGTCAGCATCGGCAGCAGGATCTGGACCGGCCCTTCCACCGAGGCGCGCAGCATCGCCCGAATCTGCTCCCGGAACAGCTCGGTGACCGCCAGCGACAGACGCAGGCCGCGCAGGCCCAGCGCCGGGTTGGGACCTTGGGCCAGCGACAGTGCGGCCGGCAGTTTGTCGCCGCCGATGTCGAGAGTGCGAAAGGTGACCGGTTTGCCGTCCATGATCCTGACCGCGGCGCGATACGCCCGGAACTGGCTGTCTTCGTCGGGCAGACGATCGCCCAGAAACAGATATTCAGTCCGCATCAGGCCGACGCCGACCGCACCGGCCTGCTGACAGCGTTCGAATTCATCAGGCAGTTCGGCGTTGCCAAACAGCCGAAACTCGGTGCCGTCGACCGTCCGTGATGGCCGCGACAGATAGCGCTTCAGGTCGGCCCTTCTGAGCCGCACGCCTTCCTGTTTGTCGTGGTAGTGCCTGAGCAGATTCTCGTCGTCGCTGAGCAACAGCGCGCCGTAGTGACCGTCGAGAATCACCGCCTCTTCTTCCTGCAGAATCTCCAGGGCGTGATGAATCCCGACCACCATCGGGATTTCCAGGCCGCGGGCCAGAATGGCCGAGTGCGACAACGGCCCGCCGTGTTCGCTAACCAGGCCGGCGACCTTGCGCTGATGCAGGATCGCCATGTCCGCCGGCCCCAGTTCCTTGGCCACGATCACGGTCTGATCGAGCTGATGGGGCACCTGCGAACCGACCAGGCTGGCCGGCTGTTCGGCCAGCTCACGCTGGATCAGCTGCACCACCTGTTCCAGATCCTCTCGGCGCAGAGCGAGATACTCGTCGTCCATGCGGCGAAACTCGGCCAGCAGCTGCTCGCTCTGCAGCATCAGCGCCCATTCAGCGTTGATCTGCTGCTCACGGATACGGCTGGCGGTGCCGTCGATCAGCAGCGGATCCTTGAGGATCAGCCGATGGGCCTCGAGCAGTTCGCGCGCGCTGTCGCCGCTGTCGGCGAGTCGCTCCAGCAGGCGCCCGAGGAAACGATGGCCGCGGTCGACGGCGCGCTGCAGACGCTCAAGCTCGGCGTCGATGGCGCGCGCGTCGAGGTGATACTCGGGCAGGGCCAGTTCGCCAGCCATGAGCCGATGGACGCGGCCGATCGCAATCCCGCTGCTCGCGCCCAGTCCGGTCAGGGCGAGGCTCACTCGCCCTCCCCGAAGCGATCGTTGATCAGCGCTTCCACCGCGGCAAGCACGGCCTCGGCCTGCGGACCTTCAGCTTCGAGGACGAGCTCGGAGCCGCAGGGCGCCGCCAATAGCAGCACCCCCATGATCGATTTGGCGTTGACTCGCCGCTCGTTGCGCGCGACCCACAGGTCGGCGTCGAACGCCGACGCGGTCTGGACCAGCTTGCTGGCGGCCCGGGCATGCAGGCCGAGCCGGTTGCGCAAGGTGACGACGCGGCGGTTCATGTACTGACGATGCCTTGCTGCCCGCCGAGGCTGGCCAGGCTGGCCAGTTCACGCGCCGGCTTGTCGGTGTGATTGATGACCTTCAGAAGCATCGGCAGATTGAGCCCGGACACCACCGGCGCCGCACTCGGCGCCGCCGCGCGCAGGGCCAGGTTGTGCGGGGTAGCACCGGGCAGGTCGGTCAGCACCACCACGCCGTCGACATCGGCGCTGATCGCCAGCGCGCCGACCAGCTCGGACATGGCCCAGTCGGGGTCGGCGCCGGCGCTGATCGACACGGTGGTCAGCTGAACCATTTGGCCGAGAATGACCTCGGCCTGGTGGCGCAGCGACTCACCCAGGCCGGCATGAGTCACCAGCACGATGCCGGTCATGACTCCAGCTCCCGATGGCTGACCACCACCGCGTATCCGGCTTCGCGCAGCGCGGTGGCCAGACGGTCGACCAGATAGACCGAGCGATGCTGGCCGCCGGTGCAGCCGATCGCCACCGTCAACAGGCTGCGCTGATCCTCCAGCCAGGCCGGCCCCCAGCGGCTCAGCAAGCCGTGAAGCTCCTGGTAGAAGGCCTCGACGCGCGGCTGCTCAGCAAGGAAGACCGCCACCTCGGGATCGAGACCGGTGCGGGCGCGAAGACCAGGCTCCCAATGCGGATTGGGCAGGCAGCGAGCGTCGAACATCAGATCGGCGTCGCGCGGTACGCCGCGCTTGAAGGCGAAGGATTCGAGCACGAGCGACTGGACCTGGTCACCGTCCCGGCCGCCGACGGTGCGCCAGACCTGGCGACGCAGCTGGTGAATATTGGTTTCACTGGTGTCGATGACCCAGTCGGCGCGCTCACGAATCGGCGCCATCAGCTCGCGCTCACCGGCAATCGCGGCTTCCAGACCGCCGCTGGCGGCCAGGGGATGACGACGCCGGGTTTCGCTGAAGCGACGGATCAGAATCGGGCTGGCGGCCTCCATGAACAACAGGCGGATGGCGCTATCCGGCAGGGTGTCGAGCAGCACCATCAAGCGCTCCAGGCCATCGCGACCGGTGCGGGCATCAATGCCGACCGCTACTCTCGGGTAGCGCTCAGGCTGCGCGCCGATCTCATCGAGCAAGCCGGCCAACAGGCCGCCGGGCAGATTGTCGACGCAGTAGTAGCCGAGGTCTTCGAGGGCGTTCAGCGCCACCGATTTGCCGCTGCCGGACAAACCACTGATGACAATCAGGGGCTGTTCGCTGCCGCTCATGTTCAATCCTCCTTCATCATCCGCGCATGGCGCTCGACAAACTCGGCGGCGGCGTCGAAGCCCTTCATCCGCAGCATGAAGTCGCGCACCGCCGCTTCCGCCATGACGGCGAGGTTGCGACCGGCGATCACCGGCAGGTGGATCTGCGGGATATCGAGATCAAGCACGCGGCGCTTGCCGGTGTTGCCATGCAGACGATCACCGCCGGGCGGCTCGGCCCCCGGCGGGTGCAAATGAATGATCAGGCGCAAATACTTCGACGACTTGATCGTGGCATCGCCAAACATCCGCCGCACATTGAGAATGCCGAGGCCGCGCACCTCCAGGCAGTCCCGCAGGACAGGCGGGCAGCTGCCCTCGACAGTATCGGGCGTGAGCTGCGTGAACTCGGGTGCATCGTCGGCGATCAGGCGATGCCCGCGACTGAGCAGCTCCAGCGCCAGTTCGCTCTTGCCGGTACCCGGCTCACCGGTGATCAGTACGCCGATGGTGAAGATCTCCATGAACACCCCGTGCACCGTGGTCTGCCGGGCGAGGCGGCGGGACACCTGATACTCAAGGAAACTGACCAGCTCCCAGGCGGGCTGGCTGGAGCTCATCAGCGGCTGGCTGGCCTCGCGCGCGGCGTCTTCGAGATCATCGGGCACCTCCAGTTCGCCGGCGATGACCACCAGCGCCGGCTTCAGCGCGACGATCCGGGCCACGGTCTCCCAGCGCAGGCGCGCATCGAGACCGTCCAGCCACTGCATCTCTTCCTCCCCGATCACCTGGATGCGATTGGGATGGATCAGATTCAGGAAGCCGACCAGCGAGGGTCGGACATGAAAGCTGGCCGCGACGATCTCGCGGTTGCCCGCTTCGTGCTTGCCAGCCAGCCAGCGCAGGCCAAGCCGCTCGGAGAAACTCTGATAGAGATCGAGAGGCGTGACCGCCCGCGTCATGGGCTGGCGATGTCGACGGAAAACTGGCGCAGCAGCTCATCGGCGCTGGCTGCGGAGCGATAGCGCGCGCGTTGCGCCGGATCGCCCAGGCGCTCGGCAATATCGGCCAGCAGACGGAGGTAGACGTCCGAGCACTTGTCCGGCACCGCCAGGGCGAAGAAAAGGTCGACGCGCTCCTGATCGGGCGCGTCGAAATCGATCGGCGTCGACAGCCGAATCACGGCGGCGGCCACCCCGTTCTGCCCGGCGACGCGACCGTGCGGGATGGCGACGCCATGCCCTAGTCCGGTCGAGCCCAGGCGCTCGCGCTGGCACAGGCTTTCGAAGATCTCGCGCACATCGGCCGCATCCGGCGCCGAGGCGAGCATTTCAGCGGCTCTCTCCAGCAGGGATTTCTTGCTGGATACGGCCAAACCGACCGCGACGCGGTCGGTGTCCAGTACATCCGCGAGTTGCATGGGGCTGGGTCAGGGTTTTCCTGGTCGTGATGGGCGGGCTTAGCCGACGGCTGCCGAACGTGCGGCCGCGCGGTGGTGGTCGGTGACCTTTTCCTTGTGGCGACGAACCTGACGATCGAGCTTGTCGATCAGAGCGTCAATGGCAGCGTACATGTCTTCGTTCATGGCATCGGCATGGATCACATTGGTCCGGCCGCCGACGCTGATCGTGGCCTCGGCCGTGTGCTCGAGCTTTTCCAGACGCAGGACGAAATGCGCGGAAATCAGGTTGTCGAAGTGGCGCAGCAGGCGATCCGACTTCTCGATGACATAGGCCCGCAGTGCCGGGGTGATGTCCACGTTCTGTCCAGTAACTTCGACTTGCATGATGTCATTCTCCTTCTTGGGTCGATCGGCCAGCGGCTTGCGGCGCGCCGACCGGATTCCCGGCCCCTTCGATCGGCCGGTCTCAATATTATTCGACTGGCAACGAAATACCTAAGGGATTCGTTGCCCGCCATCAGCAGCTCAGGACCTGATCCGCATCCGGGCGGCCCGGCGGCGCTGCGCGGAACCGGGGATTCCGAGCTGCTCCCGGTACTTGGCCACTGTCCGCCGGGCCAGCATGATTCGCCGCGATTTCAGCGCCTCGACCAGCGCCTGGTCGGACAGCGGACGTCCATTCGGCTCATCCTCGATCAGCCGCTGCAGGTGGGCACGGATCGCGGTGGCCGCGACCAGCTCGCCGTCGGCCCCTGGTACACCGACCGAAAAAAAGTGCTTCAGTTCAAACGTGCCGCGGGGCGTGTGGGCGTATTTGTTGGCCGTGGCCCGCGACACCGTCGACTCGTGCACCCCCACGCTCTCGGCCACTTCGCGCTGCAGCAGGGGGCGCATCGCCGCATCACCGCGCTGCAGGAATTCGTGCTGGCGCTGGACGATCGCCTCGGTGATCGCGAGCAGGGTCTGGTTGCGCATCTCCAGGCCGCTGATCAGCCAGCGCGCCTCCTGCAGCCGGTCCTTCAGGTACTTCTTGTCGTCGCCCCGGCTCTTTCGAACCAGGTCCATGTACATCCGGTTGAGCCTGAGCCCGGGGTCACTGTCCGGGTTCAGGCTGACCCGCCAGCCGTCGCCGCGCGGATGGATGTAGACGTCGGGAACGATGTAGTTCTCTTCGTCCGAGCTGAACCGACTGCAGGGATGGGGATTGAGCGAACGGATCAGCTCGACGCCGATCTGAACATCGGCCAGATCGAAGCCGGTGGCACGAACCAGCAGACCGGGCTCCTGCCGCGCCAGCAGATCAAGATGACGATCGACGATATAGCGGGCCAGGCCCAATCCCGGCGTGCTCTCCGAGCGCGCCGCCAGCTGCACCAGCAGGCACTCGCGCAGATCACGGCAGGCCACCCCGACCGGCTCGAAATGCTGGACCCGCTGCAGCACCGCTTCGATTTCCTCGGGCGAGACCAGGTACTCCGGCGCCAGCGACATGCGCAGGGTGTGGATGTCGTCCTGCAGGTAGCCGTCCTCGTCGAGCGCGTAGATGATGGCCCGGGCAATGGCCTCATCGGTGCTGGTGAAACCGGCCAGGTTGGCCTGCCAGAGCAGATGATGCTGCAGCGATTCATCCGAGCGATCACTGACGAACTCGTCGTAGCGCGGTGCCTCGCTGGCCAGCGAATAGCCATCGGGGAGGTCGTCGAAGCCGTAATCATCGCCAAAGTCGATCTCGACCTCGCCGTCGGCCTCGCGATCGCGATCGCGCTCGCCATCGGCCGACTCACCGAGCGGATCGGAAGCGCCGTCCTCGGCCCGCTCCAGCAGCGGATTGGACTCGAGAATTTCCCGGATATGCTCTTTGAGTTCGAGCCGGTTGAGCTGCAGCAGCGCGATCGCCTGGCGCAGCTGGGGGGCCAGCTTGAGTTTCTGGCCCAGTTTGAGCTGAAGGCGAGCGGCGGCTCTCATGACTCGATTCTAAGCCGGGGGCAAGTTTCGGGCCAGTGTCTGTCCTTAGCCCGACCGCTCGCCGCCGCTGGCGCGCTCGACCAGGGCGGCGATGGCGCCGTCGCCGGTGACGTTGCAGGCGGTACCGAAGGAGTCCTGGGCCATGTACAGGGCGATCATCAGCGCGATCGCGGCCTCGCCGAAGCCGAGCATCGAGCTGAGCAGGGCGACGGCCGACATCACCGCGCCACCGGGCACACCGGGCGCGGCCAGCATCACCAGGCCAAGCATCATGATGAAGGGCAACATCCCCAGCAGCCCCGGCACGGCGAGACCCTCCTGCAAGACCATCACCGCCACCGCGCAGGAGACGATGGTGATCGTCGAGCCGGCCAGGTGGGTAGTGGCGCACAGCGGCACGGTGAAGCTGGCGATGTCCTCGCGGATGCCGTTGGCGCGGACCGACTGCAGGGTCACGGGGATGGTCGCGGCGCTGGACATGCTGCCCAGCGCGGTGAAATAGGCCGGCATCATGTTTTTGATCAGGCTGATCGGCGAGGCGCCGGCGCTGAATCCGGCCACCAGAAACAGGCTGATGATCCATAGCCAGTGCAGGGCGATCGACAGGGCCAGGACGACACCGAAGGTTTTCAGGGTGGCGAAAACCGTGCCGGCCGCTGCCAGTTCGGCGAACACGCCGGCGATATAGAACGGCAGCAGCGGAATGATCACCGCCAGCAGCAGGCGTTCGATGACGTCGCGACCCTGCTCGAACACAGCCTTGAGCTGGTCGGCACCGGTCGCGACAATGCCGAGGCCAAAGATGAAGGCCGCGGTCAGCGCGCTCATGATCGGCATCAGCGGCGGAATCTGGATGACGAAGAAGGGCAGCAGGGCCGTGCCGTCGGCGGCGGGCGCGATGCCGCCGGCCGGCGCCAGCGCGGGAATCAGCAATGCCGAGGCCGCGAAGGCGAGCAGCCCGGCCAGCAGCGTCGAGGCATAGGTCAGGCCCAGGGTCTGGCCCAGCAGCCGCCCCGAGTGCCGCGGCAGGCCGGCGATGCCGCTGGTGATGAAGAACAGGATCAGCAGCGGAATGGTAAAGAACAGCAGCTGGCCAAACAGGCCCTTGAAGGTCATCAGGACCCGGGTCACCCAGTCGGGGGCGAACAGGCCGATCAGCAGGCCGCCGACTATGCCGGCGATCAGTTTCAGACTCAGTTTCATGGGCGGGACCAGGCGGGCATCGAAGCGCCATTGTCGCGAAAAACGGATCGCGGCGGGTAGTCCGTGCCGTCAGCCGGCCACCACCCAGGCCGGCAGGCGCTGCCAGGCGCGCTTCAGCTCGGCGATTGAAGCTCGGTAGTCGGGCGCCAACTCGGCAACCCGGCGCCAGAAGCGCGGCGAGTGGTCGAGGTGTTCGGTGTGGACCAGTTCATGGATCAGCACGTAGCGGCAGGCCGCCGGGCTGACCAGCAGCAGCCGGGCATTGAGCGACAGATGGCCGGCGGCCGAACAGCTGCCCCAGCGGCTGCGCTGCTGGCGAATGGAAACGCGGCCATGTCGAAATCCGTGCTCGTCGGCGAGGGCGCGAACCTGGCCCGGCAGCCAGCTGCGGGCGCGCGCGCTCAGCCAGTTGCGCAGGGCGCAGGCAGCGGCGCCGTCCGGCGCCTCCTCGGGCAGACTCACCCGCAGCGCATCGCCCTGCTCGTCCCAGGCTGTGCGTCGACCGACCCGGTAGTCCACCGTCCAGCCCCGATTCAGCGCGGCCAGCTCGATGCGCGCCGGACGCAGACCGTCGCCGGGCTCGCCCTCGGCCGCGCGCAGGCGCCCGATCCGGGCCTGGACCGACTCGATCCAGTCGCGCCGCGCCTCCAGCAGGGCCGGCAGGCGACGCTGATCGAAGGCTTTGGGCACGGTGATGATCAGGCCATGGTGCGGATCCACGCGCAGCCGCACATGGCGGGCGCGCGGGTGCACACGCAGCTGGTATTCAAGGCTCATGAGCGGGCGCCTCGGGTCGGCAAGGGGCAGCGGAACACTCGAGTGGGCGGACGTCGTCGCGCATGTTAACCCGGCGAGCCTTGCAACTCATACTGTGGGATGTCGTTGCAGCGTTGATAATATCGGCCATGATCCAGCTCACCGACCTGACCCTGCGCCACGGGCCCGAAGCCCTGCTCGAGCACAGCTCGGCGACGATCTTCCCCGGTCACAAGGTCGGCCTGATCGGCGCCAACGGCAGCGGCAAGACCAGCCTGTTCCGCCTGCTGCTCGGCGAGCTGCAGCCCGATGCCGGCGAGTTCAAACTGCCGCCGGACTGGACCGTGGCCCACATGGCCCAGGAGATCAAGCAGCTCGAGCGCCCCGCGATCGAGTTCGTGATCGACGGCGATCGGCGCCTGCGCGCGGCGGAAGCGGCGGTTGCGGCGGCCGAGGCCGGCGGCGACGGCGACGCCATTGCCCGCAGCCATGCCGCGCTGGACGAGACCGGCGCCTGGACAGCGAAGGCCCGGGCTGGCGCCCTGCTCAACGGCCTGGGCTTTGCACCCGCCGAGCATGCGCAAGCGGTCGGACAGTTCTCCGGCGGCTGGCGAATTCGCCTGAGTCTGGCCCGGGCGCTGATGTGCCCGTCTGATCTGCTGCTGCTGGACGAGCCGACCAACCACCTCGACATGGAAACCGTGCTCTGGCTGGAAAATTGGCTGAAACGCTATCCGGGCACCCTGCTGCTGATCTCCCATGACCGCGATTTTCTCGACAACGTGGTCGAGTCGGTCATCCACATCGAGCATCGGCGATTGAGCAGCTACAGCGGCGGCTACAGCAACTTCGAGCGCCAGCGCGCCGAGCGCCTGGCCGGGCAGCAGGCCGACTTCGAGCGCCAGCAGCGCCAGATTGCCCACATGCAGCGCTTCATCGACCGCTTCAAGGCCAAGGCAAGCAAGGCCAAGGCGGCGCAGAGCCGGGTCAAGGCGCTGGAACGGATGGAAAAGCTGGCCCCGGCCCATGCCGACTCGCCGTTTGACTTCAGCTTCCCCGAGCCGCCGCGGGCCAGCAATCCGCTGCTCAGCCTGGACGATGTCGCCCTGGGCTATGGCGCCCGCCGGGTGCTGGAGAACCTGCGCCTGAGCCTGGCGCCCGGCGATCGCATCGGCCTGCTGGGCTTGAACGGCGCCGGCAAGTCGACCCTGGTCCGGGCGCTGGCCGGCGAGTTGGAGCCGCTGGCCGGGCGCTTGAGCCGAAGCCGCGGCCTGGCGATCGGCTACTTCGCCCAGCACCAGGTCGAGCAGCTCGATATGGCCGCCAGCCCGCTGACGCTGCTGGCCCGGTTGGCGCCCGAGATCCCGGCCCAGCGCCTGCGCGACTATCTGGGCGGCTTCGACTTTCGCGGCGACATGGCGACCACGCCGGTGGCGACGATGTCCGGCGGCGAAAAGGCCCGGCTGGTACTGGCGCTGCTGGTCTGGCGCGCGCCCAATCTGCTGCTGCTCGACGAACCCAGCAACCATCTCGATCTGGACATGCGGCACGCCCTGACCGTGGCGCTGCAGGGCTTCGAGGGCGCGGTGATCACGGTCTCGCACGATCGTCATCTGCTCAAGAACACGGTCGACGACTACTGGCTGGTGGCCGACGGCGGCGTCTGCCGCTTCGACGGCGACCTCGACGACTACCGGCGCTGGCTCGCCGAGCGCGGTGCCAACGGCCGCGGCGATGCATCCAGTAACGGCTCGGCCACGGCGCGCAAGGTCGAGCGGCGTGACCAGGCCGAGCGACGGGCGCGCGTGAAGCCGCTGAAAAATCAGGTCGACCGATTGACGCGCCAGATCGACGAGGCCGGTAGCGAGCTGGCCGAGATCGAGCGGGCGCTCGCCGACCCGGCGCTCTACGAGGGCCAGCGCCAGGCCGAGATCGAAGCCCTGATCGCGCGCCAGCAGGCCCTGCGCCAGCGCCATGACGAGCTCGAAACCGCCTGGATGGAGGCCGAGCAGGCGCTGGAGTCCGCGCTGGCCGACGAATGACTGCGCCTTCGGACGGCAAGATGGCTTGTCGGCGGGAGCGGCTTCCAGTATGTTGATCCTCGCCCCCGCGCCAGCGAATCCGCCCGCCCAGCGATGACTGCTCTGTCCTTTTTCACATGCTGCCGAGCATGAGCCAGCTGCTGGCGATCGGCGACATCCACCTGGGCCGCCTGCCGGCGGCGCTGCCGGAGGAACTGAAGTCCAGGGCCGCCGAGCTGGGCCCCGAGGCCGCCTGGCGCCGCGCCGTCACCGAGGCCATCAAGCGACGCGTCGAGGCCGTGCTGCTGGCCGGCGACGTGGTCGAGCGCTCGCGCGACTTTTTCGTCGCCTATGGCGAACTCAAGGCCGGCATCGAAAAGCTGGCCGCCGCCGGTATTCCGGTGCTGGCTGTGGCCGGCAATCACGACACCCATGTGCTGCCGCGCCTGGCCTCGGAGATCGACGCCCTGCACCTGCTTGGCGCCGGCGGGCAATGGCAGCGCCACGCCCTGGCGGAAGTCGACGTCATCGGCTGGTCCTTTCCGCAGCGCCAGGTCCGCAATAGCCCGCTCGACAGTTTTCCGTCGCTACGACCGGAGCGGCCGCTGATCGGCCTGCTGCACTGTGACCGCGACCAGTCCGACAGCCCGTATGCGCCGGTCAGCAGCCAGCAGCTGGACTCAGCCCCGGTCGCCGCCTGGCTGCTCGGCCATGTGCACCAGCCCGACGAGCTCGGCGGCGAGCGTCCGAGCGGTTATCTGGGCTCGGTCACTGCCCTGCGCGCCAGCGAAACCGGCGCTCGCGGACCCTGGCTGATCAGCCTTCAGGAAGGCCGGATCCGCGCCGAGCAGCTGGCCCTGGCGCCGCTGCGCTTTGAACGTCTGGCGGTGGATGTTGGCCCGCTGGAGAACCTGGACGATCTCAGCGGGCTGATTCTTGCCGCGACCCGCGAGCGGGTCGACGCGCTGGCCCGACGCGACCAGCTGCCGCAGGCGCTGGGCCTGCGGGTCAGCCTGGTCGGCAACAGCCGCCTGGCCCGGCAGCTGCCGGCGGCCGCGGAAGCCCTGCTGCATGAGGCCCGTAGCTGGGTCGAAGGCGATCTGCCCTGCTTCCTGAACCGCATCGATGTGCGCTGCCTGCCTGCACTGGATCTCGACGGCCTGGCCCGGCAGTCCGATCCAGCCGGCCTGCTCGCTCGTCGCTTAAGGCTCCTCGCCGGGCCGGACTGCGAACAGCGTCGGGCCCTGATTGACGCTGCTCGCCCGCGGCTGGAGGCGATCGGCGCGGCGCGCGAGTTCGCCCAGCTGGAGCGACGCTTGAGCGACCAGGAGATCCTGACCCATCTGCAGACCGCCGGCGAGCTCGCCCTGGTCAGGCTGCTGGCGCAGAAGGGCGGCTGACGTGCGTCTCAAACATCTGGACATTCGCCTGCTGCCCGGCTTGGACCAGGCCTTTGGCGTGGACTTTGAGCCCGATGCGGTCAATGTCGTGACCGGGCCCAACGCCTCGGGCAAATCCAGCCTGGTACGCGCCGTGCGCGCCCTCCTCTACCCGGAGCAGATGCCCGACTATTGCCAGCTGCGGGCGGAATGGCTGCAGGACGGCCGCACGCTGAGCTGCGAGCGCCGCGGCCACGGTGTCGTCTGGCGCAGGGACGGCGAGGACGGCCCGCCGCCGCGCCTGCCAGCAGCCGAGAACATCGGCGCCTTCCTGATCAGCTCTGAGGATCTCGCCCGGCTCGGCGCCACCGATGCGCACATCTCTGCGCAGCTGCGCACGCTGCTGGCCGGCGGCTACGATCTCGACGCGGTGCTGGGCGAAGCCCCGCTCACGGTGCGACCGCGGCCGCAAAAACTGGCCCGTGAGCTGGCTCGACTGGCCACTACGGTTGACGACAAGGAGACCGAATACGCCCGCCTGAGCGAAGAATTGGGCGCGGTCAAACGCCTGGACCGCGAGCTGGCCGAGACGGCCGATGCCGCCACCCGCCTGCGCGCCGGCGAGGATGCTCTGGCGCTGGCCGAGGCGCTGGCCAAGCGCAGCGCCATCGAGCGCAACCTGATCGAAGAGTTTCCCGGCGGCATGGACCGCTTGCGCGGCGACGAAGGCGAGCGCCTGGCCCGGCTCGAGCAGCAGATCAGCGCGCGCGAAAAAGAGCTCAGCGTCGAACATGGCCAGCTGCGCCAGGCCCGCGACCGCCTCGACAAAACCGGCGCGGTCGATCCGCAGGCCCTGGAAACCCTGCAGCTCGAACTCTCGGCCCAGCGCGACCAGCTCGCCGAGCTGGAGCGCGAGATGACCGAACAGGCCGATGCCATCGGCCGACATGAAGCGGCCATGGCCGTGGCCGCCCGACGCCTCGGCGCCGAGCAGCCGGCGGTGGTCGAGGGCCTGACGCAGCAGACCCTGGAGGAACTGGAGAAGCGGGTCGACCGGGTCCAGAACATGCGCGAGCAGATCCGCAATCTGACCGCCGAGCTGGCCCGCACCCATGTCTCCAGCAGCACCAGCGGCCGCCCGGTCGGCGACCTTCGGTCAGCCCGCCAGGCCCTGCAGCGCTGGCTGGAAGGCGCGCGCCTGTCGCCGCTGGAGGGCTTGCTGTGGGGTGGCCTGGGATTGGCCGCGCTGATCGCGGGTTGGCGGCTGCTGCTGGACGAAGCACACGCAACATCGCCAGAGCTGGTGCTGCTGATGCTGATCGCGGTCGGTGCGCCACTCGGACTGCTGGCGCTGTTCCTCAGCCGCTGGCGCGCCACCGGGAAAGCCCGCGCCGATTTCCTCGACACCGACATCGAGCCGCCGCTGACCTGGACCGAGGCCGAGGTCGAAGCCCGGCTGGAACGGCTGGAGGCTGACCTGGAGTCAGCCACCCGCCACGAAGTCAGCCTGGCACGCGCGGCCGAAGTGCGCGATCAGCTCAATCGGCAGCGCACGGGGCTGGAAAGCGCCCGTGATCGACTGCGCGAGCTGGCTGCCGAGCTTGGGCTGAGTACCGAACAACGCCTGGAAACCGGCTTTCAGCTGTGGTGCCGTCACCTGCACGACTGGCAGCAGCAGCACCTGGCCTGCGTCAGCGCCGGCGCCCAGCTGGCCCGGCTGCAGGCCCGCCATGCCGACATGAGCCGGACAACCACCGAACTGCTGACCCGCCACGGCATGGCGCGGGAGCAGGGCCTGAGCAGCCGTGAGCTGTCCAGCCTGCTCAACATGCTGAGCCCGAGGATGCGTCGCAATGCCGAGCTGCACGGTGCCGTCGGGTCCCATCAGCGCCGCATGGACGAGCTGGGCGCCGACATCGAACAGCTGCGCCAGCAGCTGGCCGGTCTGTACGAAGCCGCAGGCTTGAAGGCCGGCGAGCGCGAGCAGCTGCTGGCTCGAATCGATCAGCATCAGGCCTGGCGGGGGCTGGATCAGGAACGGCGCGACTGCAGCCTTGAAGTCAGCCGCCTGGAGCAGCGCCTCAGCGCCGAGCCCGGCCTGCTGGCCCAGGCCCGCGACCAGCAGCGCGACGCGCTGGAGCAACTGTGCCTGGGCTTGAGTCAGCGCGCCGAGCAGCGCGACCAGCTCAATCGCCGGATCGCCGAGATTCATACTCGGCACGACGAGCTGCTCAAGCGTCGCGAACTCGAAGCCCTGACCACCGAACTCGAAGGCCAGCGGCAGGCCCTGGGCGACGAGCTCGACCAGCAGCTGCTCGCGGCCGCGGCTGACTTCCTGATTGACGACATTCGGTCCAGCCACCAGGCCGACAACGAACCGATGGCGCTGGCGCGCGCGGCCGACTGGTTCAGTCGATTCACCCGCCACCGCTACCGCTTGCTGTTCGAGAACGGCGAGTTTTCGGCCCTGGACAGCCGTGATCAGCGCCGGCGCGGCGTCGCCGAGCTGTCAACCGGCACCCGGGTCCAGCTGCTGCTCGCGGTGCGTCTGGCCTGGATCGAGCGGGCTGAAGATCAGTGTGAGCCGCTGCCGGTATTCATGGATGAGGTGCTGACGACCACCGATCCGGATCGCTATCGAGCGGTGGTCCAGGCGGTGCAGGAGATGGCCGCCAACGGTCGCCAACTGTTCTATCTGACGGCTCAGACAGACGACGCCCGCGCCTGGAGCGACTGGGCACAGAGCGGCCCGAAACCACACTTGATCGACATGGCCGCGATTCGCCGCGAGCAGGTCGAGCCGCTGCAGTTCGAGATGCCGGTTGGCGAGCCGTCCCAACGCGAGATTCCGGCATTTGCCGGGCTCGAGCCGCTGGACTGGGCCGATCGCGCCGGCATCGGCGCCATTGCGCCGTGGCAGGATGCGGGGGAGCTGGAGCTGTTCCATCTGCTGCATGATCGGCTTGATCTGGTCGTGGAGCTGATGCGACTTGATCTTGACCGGGTCGGCCCGCTGAGCAGCTTTCTGGCGGCGCCGGCCCGCGACGCCTTTCTGGACGACCGGGACCGCGAGCTGCTGGCGCGTCGGATCAGCGCGGCCGATCGGATTCTCGCCGACTGGCGGGCGCGCCACTACCGCCCGGTCAGTGAGGCCGAGCTGGCGGGCAGCGGCCTGATCAGCGAGAACTTTCTGGAAAAGGTGGGCGAGCTGAGCCGGCAGATCGGCGGTCACCCCCGATTGCTGCTCAAGCAGCTGCGTAGCGGCGCCGTCGCCCGCTTTCGCGCCGACACCTGTGAGCAGCTTGAAAGCTGGCTGGGCAGCCACGGCCACCTGAACGGCGACAATCCGGCGGTTCGGCTAAGCGCCGCCGAAATCAGCCTGGAGTCGGGCCTCGATCCCGATCAGGTCACCAGCTTGAGGGCCTGGATCAACGGCGCGATTCGTGATCCGCTGGCCGGAAGCCAGAACCCATCCAGGCAATGACCCGGCCATCGATTTGATGGTCAGGTCCATGGCGGCCGCTACAGATTGCGGCCGTAGAACAACTCCTGCATCTCCTTGCGAAGACGACGCTCGATGCGACTGTGCTCGCGCTTGTCGAGCTCGTCGGCGCTGACCCCGAACAGGTAGTTGTCCAGGTTGAACTCCTTCAGCCGCATCTTGGTGTGGAACAGGTTTTCCTGGTAGACGTTGACATCGATCATGTCGTAGGCATTCTTCGTGTCGCGGCTGAAGAAATCCTGGATCGAGGTGATCTTGTGATCGATGTAGTACTTGCGGCCGCGCACATCGCGGGTGAAGCCGCGCACCCGGTAGTCCACCGTGACGATATCGGACTCGAAGCTGTGAATCAGGTAGTTCAGCGCCTTCAGCGGCGAAATCACACCGCAGGTGGCCACGTCGATATCGGCCCGAAAGGTGCAGATTCCGTCGTGCGGATGGCTTTCCGGATAGGTGTGAACCGTGATATGGCTCTTGTCGAGGTGGGCGAGCACCGTCTCCGGCAGCGGCCCGGGACCGGCGTTGCCGGCATCCTCGGCGTCGATCACCGGCTCCTCGGAAATGAGCATGGTCACGCTGGCGCCCTGCGGATCGTAATCCTGCCGGGCGATATTGAGAATATTGGCCCCAATGATGTTGGAGACGTCGGTCAGAATCTGGGTCAGACGCTCTGCGTTGTAGGCCTCATCAATGTAGGCTATATAATCCTTGCGCTGGCTTTCCGTAGTCGCGTAGCACAAATCATAGATATTGAAGCTCAGCGCCTTGGTCAGATTGTTGAAGCCATGCAGCTTGATTCGGGAATTCATATCGGCCGGCTACCACGGGAAGCTGTCGGGTGAACCCTTAATTATCGGTCAAATCGGCCGCGGATTGCCAGCCACTGAACCTCCCAGCGAACACTTGTCGGTCACATTTGACGAAAAATGTGATGAAATGCAGAATTGAGTGTTGGCGAATCCGATCAGTCGGGGCCCGAGGTTCTGCCACACCCACCACTACAAAGCGCTCTGAATGATGCCAGATTTCCAGTTTTACCCGGTTGACCGCGAGGCCATGGATCGTTTCCTTGGCATCTGCCGGCGCCAGCAATACAGCGCCAAGAGCACCGTCATGCGACCGGGAGATCCCGGTCAGACGCTGCTGTATGTGATCGAAGGTTCGCTGTCAGTCTCTACCGAAGGCGACGATGGCCGCGAGCTGATCCTGAGCTATCTCAATCCCGGCGATTTCATCGGCGAAATGGGTCTGTTCATGAAGCCCCGGCCACGCGAGGTGCTGGTACGGACCCGCAGCAAATGTGAGCTGGCCGAGGTGTCCTACCAGCGCTTGCGCGAGGCGCTGGACAACGAACTGGCTGATTGCGCCGTCGAAGTGATGACAGCGATCGGCTCCAAGCTGGCCCAGCGCCTGCTGCAAGCCCGACGCAAGGTATTCCACCTTGCTTTCCTCGATACCCAGGGCCGCATCGCCAAGGCCTTGAGCGACCTGTGCGCGGAGCCGGATGCCGTGTCTCACCCCGAAGGCACCCAGATCAAGGTGACCCGTCAGGAGCTCAGCCGGCTGGTCGGCTGCTCCAGGGAGATGGCCGGCCGAGTGATGAAAAGTCTGGAGGACGAGGGCGCGATTCGTGCGCGCGGCAAGACGGTGGTGGTCCTGGGCCGTTTCAAGGGTCCGGCCTCAGGCTTCTGAGCCGAACGGTTCAGTCGCCGGAGCGGCGACGCTCGGGCGCGTCCTCAGCCGGCTCGGCGGCGTCATTCGACTCCGGCACCATCAGGCTGGTCGCGTCGAGCTGCACCGGCCCGTCTTCGCCCTGAAAGCGCGGCAATGCCCGCTCGGCGGCTTGCAGATGGCTGCCGTGACGCGCCTCCAGGCGCATCGCCATATCGTTGTAGTGCCGGTACAGCGCGCCGAATTCGTCGCGCCGATCCGCCTCCAGACGAAAGTCGTACTGGCCCTTGCCGATTCGCTTCAAGCCCCAGCCGAGGCGTTCCAGCAAGCGACGCTGGTGGCGTTGGATCAGGTAGGCTGCCAGCATAGTGGCCAGCATCGCTGTCAGCAAGACCACCACCATCATGCCGAGCGTGCTGCGCGCCGTCGCCGACAGGCCGGAACCGTCCAGGCCGAGATGGACATCGCCAATGCGCCGACCCTGAAAGCGGATAGGCACCTGAAATTCCATGTCACCGGCCGGAGTCTGCAGCACCCGGACAGCTGACTCTTCGCGCAGCAGGCTTGCCGCTTCCAGCCGCGGTACCGGATCACCCTGCAGAAACTGATCGGTGCTGGCCTGCACCACCGAGGTCCGATCCGCCACGTGCAGGTACAGGACCTTGACGTTGCTGGAGAAGTCCGAGACCAGTGTGGCCAGCGCCACGTTATCGTCCAGCAGCAGCGGCTCGGCAAGCTCGCGGGCGATGACGCTGGCCAGCCCCTCGCCGAAACCGAAGGTCGCCGAAGTCATCGCAGCGCTCTGACTGCGATAAACATGTCCCAGCCCCAGCGCCAGGACCAGCGCCAGCAGCCCCCCCAGCAGCAGCGGCCAGCGCCACGCCAGACCGCGTCGTCGAGCGGCGGCCAGCAGCCCGCGATCAAGGCCAATCCGAATGTCCTGCAGCTCTTCAAGCACATCGGCCGCCGAGGCCGGTCGCGCGGCCGCCTGTTTGGACAACAGCCGGTGAACCAGCTCGATGAGCTCGACGGGGGTGTGGGGATCCATCGGCTTGAGCGGGGGCGCCGGGCGCGACAGGACGCTGGCCATCTGCTCGTTGATGGTCCCTTCCTCGAACGGCAGATGGCCGCTGAGCAGGCGATACAGCAGGGCACCCAGTGCATACAGATCACAGCGTGCATCCTGCGGCTCGCCGGTGATCTGCTCCGGCGCCATGTAGCCGGGCGTACCCACGACCAGGGTCGAATCGGCGTCGGCACCGGCGCCGGACCGACCCACCGCCGCAATCCCGAAGTCCAGCAGCTTGACCTGACCGCGCTCGGGATCGAACTGGATATTGGCCGGCTTGATATCGCGATGAATGACGCCGCGATCATGGGCATAGCTGAGCGCGCCGGCGACCTGAATCGCGATATCCAGCGTATGGCGCAGATCGGGCAGCTGGGCGGCACCGAGACGATCGGCCAGCGTCTCGCCCTCCAGCAGCTCCATCACCAGATAGGGCAAGCCATCGGCCTGGCCGACGTCAAACACCGTGACGATGGCCGGATGACCCAGCCCGCCGGCCGCGCGTGCCTCGCCGAGAAAGCGCTGCCGGGCAGCGACATCTCGCGCGAAGCGCTCCCGCAAGACCTTGACCGCGAGATAGCGATCAATGCGCGAATCGAACACCTTGTAGACGATCGACATCGCCCCGCGGCCGATCTCGCTGTCGACCTGATAGCGCCCTATTCGTTCCATCTCAGTGGGCGATGCCCCGCCGGCGACGGCTGAAGCCGCCGGACCCGGGCGCCGCCAGCGGGCAGCGCAGTTGCCGGCAGGGCCCGGTCGCGAGGCGCACTAACGCAGCACAAACCAGACGATGCCGACTACCATCGCCGCGCCGACGACCCAGGGCAGCCAGCGCAGCCAGCCGGCTTCGTTGCCAGCGGTCGGACCGGCACTGCCCGGCGCGTCGGGATCCTGGAACAGAAACTCGACCCGGCCGAAACGCACCCGGTCGCCGTTCCGGAGCTCTGCGTTGGACACCTTCTGGCCGTTGACGAAAGTGCCATTGGTGGACAACAGATTGACCACCCGCCAACCGCCCGAATCATGATTGATCCGGGCATGCTCGGCAGACACGCTGGCGTCGCTCAGGACCAGATCGCAGGCAGGCCCGCGCCCGATCACCAGGCGATCGTTCTTGAGCGGGAACTCGCGCCCCTGCACTTCAACGCTGAGCCCCTTGAGCTGGGCTCGACGTACATTCGACCGGGTCGCGCTCGCCTCTTCGATCAGGCGATCGACTTCGCCACGGCCAAAGACCTGAGTACCCTGCGGACCATGATCGCGCTTGGCCGCCTTGCGTGCGCCTTCTTCGTCACCAGGATTCATGCTGTGCCCCTCACCGCGTCAGTACCCGTTAGCCAGAAATTGGATGACCATCATACTTATCGCCGCCGGAATGGCCAACGCCAGCGTGGCCCGGCCGGCGCGGACTCGGGCGCGGTGCCTTCGCCCTGCACCCCTGGCCCGTCCGGACCGGTCACCAACACCATCGAAACGTTGTCGTGGGCGCCCGCTGCCAGCGTGCGGGCAATCAGGCGTTCAGTAGCCTCGCGAATGCCGTCGCTGTCGCGCAGTATGCCCTCGATTTCGCGGTCTTCAAGTTCACCGCTGAGGCCGTCGGAGCACAGCAGCAGCCAGTCTCCGGACTGCCAGCGATCCTGCAGGTTGCCGACGCGCGGCTCGTGCTCCCCGGTCAGGCCCAGGCAGTCGGTCAGCACGTGACGCTGCGGGTGGCGGGCCGCCTCATCCGGGCTCAGCGCACCGGCCGCTACCAGCATCCCGGCGACATTGTGATCGCGGGTCAACAGCTGCAATTGCCCTGTTCCGGACGAGAACCGGTAGGCGCGGCTGTCGCCGACCCAGCACACTTCGTAGTCGCCGTCCTGCTCGATCACCGCTACCACGGTGGTGCCCATGTCGGAGAATTCCGGACGGGTGGTCTGTTCGCGGCGAATCTCTCGGTGGGCCGCCAGAACGGCCTCGCGCAATGGCTGGCCGGAATGAAAACGGTCGCGAATGATGTCGCGCGCAATCTCGCTGGCGCGAGCACCGCCCGCGTGGCCGCCCATGCCGTCGGCGACCAGCCACAAGCCGGCCGCGTCATCGGCCAGGATGGCATCCTGGTTGTTGGCGCGCACACATCCGGTTTCGCTGGCTCCGGCCGAGCGGGGCCTGGTGGCGGCTGGCATTACACGGCTCATCTGCTACTTATATCGTAAAATCCGCGGTAACTGGGTCATATCGGGGCGGGACTGCCGTTGCCGCCCAGCCGTTGCAGACCGATTGCCACCCTGAAATCCATCCATCGCATACGGTACCTGATGAGCGCTCCGCAATCCAGCAATGGCCCGCCCTGGCGGGTGTTCAAGTTCGGCGGCAGCTCGGTGACTCAGGCCGGACACTGGCGGATCATCAGCGAACGCGTGACCGAGGCACTGGACGCCGGCGTCTGCGTGGTGGTTGTGGTGTCCGCCCTGCGCGGGGTGACCGACCTGCTCCAGGCCCAGTGCACGCTGGCCGGCGTCGACGCTGGTGACGCGGTCAGGGCCGAATTGAGACAGCGCCACCGGCGCCTGCTGATCGAACTGGGGCTGCCGGAAACCCTGCTTGATGAGCCGCTGGAGCAGCTCGCCGGTCTGCTCCGCGATCCCGAGCTGGCCGAGCGGCCGGCCCGCCAGGCCGAACTGATGGCGATGGGCGAGACGCTGTCCAGCCGGCTCGGCGCGGCCGCGCTGCAGGCGGCCGGCTTGCCGGTCGCCTGGCTGGACAGTCGCGAAGTGCTGATCTGCCCACCCGACCCGCGCCGCGGCCCGGAGGCTGCCTATCTTTCCGCCAGCTGCCCGGCCCTGCCCGACCCGGCGCTGTCGGTTCGTCTGTCCGAGCGCTCACCGGCCTTCATCATGCCGGGCTTCTATGGCGCCAACCCCGCCGGTGAGACGGTGCTGCTGGGTCGCGGCGGATCGGACACCTCGGCCACCTGCCTGGCCGCCATTCTCGAGGCCGACCGGGTCGAGATCCATTCCGATGTGCCCGGCCTGTTCAGCGCCGACCCGCGCCGCATTTCCTCGGCCCGGCTGCTGAAGATGGTGAGCTACCGGGAGGCGCAGGAGCTGGCCGCGATGGGCGCGAAAGCGCTGCACCCGCGCTCGCTGATTCCGCTCCACCGGGCCGGCATTCCGCTGTGGCTGCGCCAGACCGACCGGCTCGACATCGAGGGCACGCGGATCACTCCGGAAGCGCGCGACCATGGCGCCCAGGTCAAGGCGATCGTCCAGCGCAAGGGCATCACCCTGATCTCGCTGGAAGGCATCGGCATGTGGCAGCAGGTCGGCTTTCTGGCCGACGTGTTCGGCGAGTTCAAGGCTCTGGGCCTGTCGGTCGATCAGGTCTCGACCTCGGAATCCAATGTTACCGTTACCCTGGACCCGGGCGCCAATCTCACCGACAGTCGCCATCTGGACCATCTCCGGCGTCGGCTGGAACGGCACTGCAAGGTGGACATCCTGCAGGACTGCGCCACGGTCAGCCTGGTCGGTTTGGGCATCCGCACCATCCTGCACCGGCTCGGCCCGGCCCTGGAAGTGTTCGAGCAGCGCCGGATCTTTCAGGTCAGCCAGGCCGCCAACGATCTGAACCTCACGTTCGTGGTCGAGGCCCGCCACGCCGATCGCCTGGTCCAGCAGCTGCACCAGCAGGTCATCCCCGGCGGCGTCGGCGGCGACTCGGTGTTCGGCCCGACCTGGGACCAGCTGTTCCGCAATGCCGACGCGGCGCGACCGCAGCGGCCCTGGTGGAAAGACGCCCGCGACCAGCTGCTCGCGGCGCTGGCCGAGCGCGACTGCGCCTACGTCTACCAGCTTGAGCAAGTGCGCGCAGCGGCGCGCCAGCTCAAGGGCCTGAGCGCGGTCGACCGGGTGCTGTACTCGATGAAGGCCAATCCGCACCCGGCCATCCTCCGCACCATCCGCGACGAAGGGCTGGGAGTGGAGTGCGTGTCGCTGGCCGAGGTTCGGCACGCCCTCGCCGAAGTCGACGGACTGGCGGCCCGCGACCTGCTGCTGACGCCCAATTTCGCCCCGCGCGCCGAGTACCGGGCGGCGCTGGCCGAAGGCATCCGGATGACCATCGACAACCCCTACATCCTGGAGCACTGGGGCGCGGATTTCGCCGGCCAGGAGATCTTCCTGCGCATCGATCCGGGTTCGGGCCTGGGCCACCACAAGATGGTCCGCACCGCCGGCCAGCACTCGAAGTTCGGCATCCCCCTGGCCGAGCTGGCGCGCGTGCAGCGCCTGTGCGCAGCGCACGACATTCGCGTCACCGGCCTGCACGCCCACACCGGCTCGGGCATCCTGCATCCGGACAACTGGCATCGGACCCTCGAAACCCTGGGCGAGGCCGCCCGCGAGCTGGGCGATGTGCGAGTGATCAACCTCGGTGGCGGCCTTGGCGTGCCCGATCGCGGCGACGAACTGCCGCTGGACCTGAGCGCCCTGGACGCGGGGCTGGCCCGGCTCAAGCACGAGCTGGTGCGGCCAATCGAGATCTGGCTGGAGCCGGGACGTTTTCTGGTCGCGCAAGCTGGCGTGCTGCTCGCCCGGGTGACCCAGACCAAGGGCAAGGGCGAGCTACGCTATGTGGGTCTTGCCACCGGCATGAACTCGTTGATCCGGCCCGCCCTGTACGGGGCCTGGCACGAGATCGTGAACTTGAGCCGCCTGGGCGAGCCCGGCGATCAGGTTTACAACGTGGTTGGGCCAATCTGCGAAACCGGCGACATTCTCGGTCTCGACCGTCTGCTGCCCGAGTGCCGCGAGGACGACGTCCTGCTGATCGCCAACACCGGCGCCTATGGCGCGGCGATGGCCTCGCGCTACAACCTGCGCGAGCCGGCCGAGGCGCTGATTCTGGGCGCCTGACAACCGGCCCACTCCCGTCCGGGAACCCGTCAACTACCAGGCCGCCTGCATGCGCTGACGCAGGTCGTTGATCCGGCCCTCGGAACGCTCGTGCGGCGGGTGCTGCACGGTCACGATGCGCCAGAACAGGCTCGGGTCATCACGGTCGGTGGTGATGTGGACAACCAGACGAGCGTCAGGGGTCGGGGCCAGACTGCCAACCGCCCGCAACATCGGGCGCCCGGCATCATACGTTACTGCGTGTTCGTCGAACTGCATCGACGCGGCCGTGCCGCCCAGAAAGGCCGCCCAGTAGTCGTCGATATCGCCTGCCTCCAGATACTCGCCGGCCATGATCAGAAAGGCGCTGCCGTCCCGGATCAGAAACTCCTCGACCTCATGGCCCTGGGCATTTCTGGCCAGCCGATAGCTCCAGTTGTCGTCGATCTCGACATCGGTGCCCGTGTAGTGATTGGTCCAGATCAGCGGCCCGTGCACAAGGCTGGCGTCCTGTCCCAGTCTGGCCGGATCGACCAGCAGCGTGGCCGCTGCAGCGACGAGGAATACCGCGAACAGGGCGCCGAAGGCCAGCTTGCGACCGACCGGCGGCGGTTCCGCAATCACGTAACAGCCGCCCAACGCGTCGTAGCTGGCCTGGCTCCCGGCTTTCAGTCGCTGGTATTGGCGGTACAGGGTGAACAGGCTGATCAGCGGCAGGCCCAGGCCCAGCCCTCTCAGCCAGAGATTGAAGTTCCTTCCGAGGTATTCGCCATGGCCCAGGGGACGGCCATCGGCGCCGATCACGCTCAGGCCCAGCAGCGCCTTGCCCGGTGTATTGCCGAACAGACGCCGGATGCCGGCGTCAATCACCAGTCCGAAGGGCAGCAAAAGGATGCCCAGCAGATTGGACCCGCCCGTCCCCTGCAGCCAGCTCGGGAGCCCGCCCCAGCGCGCGCCCGCGAACAGGCCAAACAGGAACGCGACGATCGATATGCTGACCCAGATGTCCAGAATCCGGGCCAGGCAGCGGGCCCAGGGCCCGGCCTCCGGCAGCAGCGGTTTCTCGGTTTCGTTCAGCTTCCCATCCATGGGCGGATCGGCTCCCCGGCAATCGCGTCTGGGAGATCAATCGCAAAACGCAGCGGGACTACGCCAGCTGACCAGAACTTTCAGCCGCCTTGATCCTTGCCGCGCAGGCTTGGCGGAGGATCGGACGCTGCCCGCTCTGCGGCCATCTTGAGAACAGCGCAGCGAATCTCGTAGAGCCATTTGAAGGCCAGAACGATCAGCCCGACCAGGCCCAGCATGAAAGCCAGGCCAATCAGCTGACCGATCAGGGTCAGGGTGCTGTATTGCATGATCCATACTCTCCGTTGAAGTGGCTACGGTGCCCGATCCGATTCGGACGCCTCGGCACCAGTCTGGGCCAGCGCAACAAACGCCTCGAAGATCAGGCGACGCTGCTCGCGCAGCAGCTCGACCAGCTCGCGCTGATTGAAGAAGAAGGTGCGCACCAGGATGCTGTCGCGATAAATCAGCACGTTGCGACGGTAACGCAGCGCGGCGAAGCCGGTCGGCGGCAGCAGGGCCAAGTAGATCAGCGTTTCCGCGGCGCCCAGCCGGGTGAACTGCCACAGCCACAGGCCCAGCCCGGTGTACCAGGCGCCGAACACCAGCACGCCGAACCCGAACAGGCTGAACGCGCGCACCGCCTCATCGGCGCCGCCGAGCCGACCCAGGGCCTTGGCCAGCAGGTAGGGCAGGATGTTGTGAAGCAGGCCGAACAGCGCCACCGGCGCCATCAGCACCGAGTACAGGGTCATGCGCAGACGAATCAGGCGCTGGCGCACGGGTTCGTCCAGACCGTGGCTGAGCGCGCCGCGCAGTTCGGTCTGGCGCAGGTGATCCTTGTAGCGCTCCAGCCGCGTACGCAAGGCCACCACTTCACGCGGACTGTGCTGCCAGGCCCGCACCAGCGCATCGCGGATCTGCTGGCGGCTGATCATGCGCCGTTCGAACGCCCGACTGGTCTCCGGCGTGGCCCGGCGATACCAGGCCGCCATTCGCCACATCAGTCGCATCAACAGGCGCTGGCGCGGCGGCTGGCCCGGATCGGGATGCGGATCAGCGCCGTCGAAACGGCGGTCGAGCTGGTCGCCAAACACCGCGGCCAGATCATCGACCAACTGGCCCAGACGGGCGTTCTCGATGGTCAGCACCTGTTTGCTGAGGCCGCGCTGGATATCGTCGGTCAGCTGGCCGAGGGTCGCGGCGGCGTTGTCGCGATAGCCATCCAGATAATCGGCCACCGGAATCGGCTCGCCGAAACGCAACAGCACCGCCGACATCAGAAAACCGCGATTCTCGAAATTCACCCCGACCGGCACCACCACCAGCCCCAGCCGACCCTCATTGCGCGCCTCGGCCCCCAGCGCCAGGCGCGCCGCGCCCTTGCGCAGCGGAGCGATCCGGTCCTTCGGTGAGTTGCGGCCTTCCGGAAAGATGCCGACACAGCCGCCGGACTCGAACAGCTCAAACACTTTTTCGAACACTTCAAGGTTTCGGCTGTCGGCGTCGTCAACCTCGCTGGCGCGGTAGATCGGCACCGCGCCAAGAAGACGAAACAGGGCCGCCAGGGGCTTGAAGCGAAACAGTCCGCTGCGCGCCAGGTAATGAATCGGACGCTGCAGCTGGGTGGCCAGCAGGATCGAATCGAGGATGGAGCTGGGATGGTTGGCCGCCAGGATCACCGGCCCGCGCACCGGCACCTGTTCGCGACCGACCGCGCGAATCTCGACGAAGTACAGCTCGCTGAGCAGCGCCAACAGGCGAACGACCAGGCGATACAGCCTCACGTCACCACCGTCCAGGCCACGGGAGCCGCAATCGCCCGAGTCATTCGGCCCCGGTCGTCGACCGGCTTGCCGGCGCGCCGACAGTGCAGCGTCCCCAACAGCGCGTGTTGGTCATTGGCCGGCATCGGGTCGGGGCGAGTGGCTCAAAATCAGGGCCAAGGTCCGCGTTGGCGCCGAAAAGTCAGCGCTGCAAACCAGGCCATATCCATCCAACGGCCTCGCATGCCCGGCACGATCGTGCTGGCACCGGGAAATCCGCTCGCAACTATCTGGACCGGGCAGCGACAGCACTTCGGAGTGCCCGCCGTCGCTGCGCCCCACACTGAGCCCCTCAATAAGGCAGCGCCTGGAGACGGCCTCGACGGGCAGCGGCTTGAGGTCAGGCATCGAAGGCTCCGTGAAATGAAACGCAACGAACCTTACTCTACCAGCCCGTCCGACTCGCGTGGCAGGCCACGGCGGGGTCGCCATCGGCTACCCTAAGCGACATCCGCCCGACCCAGCCTGATAAGCCGATGAGCCGCCAGTACCAAGCCTCCGACATCGAAGTCCTGCAGGGCCTGGAACCGGTCAAGCGCCGGCCGGGCATGTACACCGATACCACCCGGCCCAATCATCTGATCGCCGAGGTGGTCGACAACTCGGTCGACGAAGCCCTGGCCGGCCATGCCCGCGAGATCCTGGTGACCCTGGGCGAGGACGGCTCGGTGACGGTCGAGGACGACGGCCGCGGCATGCCCGTCGACCCTCACCCCGAGCACAAGCTGCCGGGTGTTGAGCTGATCCTGACCCGGCTGCACGCCGGCGGCAAGTTTTCGGGCAACAATTACAAGTTTTCCGGTGGCCTGCACGGGGTCGGCGTGTCGGTAGTCAACGCCTTGTCCAGCCGGCTGGTGACGCGGATCAAGCGCGACGGCAAGGTCCATGAAATCGCCTTTGCCCATGGCGATACCGTCGAGCCGCTGAAGCTGGTCGGCGAGGTCGGCAAGCGCAACACCGGCACCCTGGTTCAGTTCTGGCCGGAGCCGAGCTATTTCGATTCCCCCAACATTTCGCGGCCGCGCCTGAAGCATCTGCTCAAGGCCAAGGCCATCCTCTGCCCGGGCCTGAAGGTGACCCTCGACGACCGCAAGGCCGGCGAGATCGAAACCTGGCAGTTCGCCGACGGCCTGACCGACTATTTGAGCGAGAGCCTGGCCGATCGCGTGTCGCTGCCGGAGCGGCCCTTCACCGGCGATTTTTCCAGCGCCGATCAGGAAGCGGCCTGGGCCGTGGCCTGGGTGCCCGAGGGCGAGCTGCTGCAGGAGTCCTACGTCAATCTGATTCCAACACCGGCTGGCGGCACGCACACCAACGGCCTGCGCACTGGCCTGATCGAGGGCCTGCGCGAATTCTGCGACATCCGCAATCTGCTGCCACGAGGCCTAAAGCTGTCGCCTGAGGATGTCTGGGAGCGCCTGAGCTTCGTGCTCTCGATCAAGCTGGTCGACCCCCAGTTCGCCGGCCAGACCAAGGAGCGCCTGAGCTCGCGCGCGGCGGCGAGCTTCGTCTCCGGCGTGGTCAAGGACGCCTTCGCGCTGTGGCTGAACAAGCACGTGGCCGACGGCGAGGCCATTGCGAAACTGGCCATCGACAGCGCGCTGCGGCGGCAGAAGGCCCGCAAGCAGGTGGCCCGGCGCAAGGTCACGGCCGGCCCCGCTCTGCCCGGCAAGCTGGCCGACTGCGCCTCCACCGACCTGGAGGAAACCGAGCTGTTCCTGGTCGAGGGCGACTCGGCCGGCGGCAGCGCCAAGCAGGCCCGGAACCGGGAATACCAGGCGATCATGCCGCTCCGCGGCAAGATCCTGAACACCTGGGAAACCGAGCCCGATCAGGTCCTGCGGTCGCAGGAAGTCCACGATCTGGCCGTGGCCGTCGGCGTCGATCCGGGCTCGGCGGACCTGAGCAAGCTCCGCTACGGCAAGGTCATCATCCTGGCCGACGCCGACTCCGACGGCCTGCACATCGCCACCCTGCTCTCGGCCCTGTTCGTGAAACACTTTCGGCCCCTGGTCGAGGCCGGGCGAATCTTCGTCGCGATGCCGCCGCTGTACCGCATCGACATCGGCAAGCAGACCTTCTACGCCCTCGACGCCGAAGAGCGCAAGGGCATCCTGGCCCGCATCGAAGCCGAGAAGATCAAGGGCAAGGTCACCGAGACCCGCTTCAAGGGCCTGGGCGAAATGAACCCCCTGCAGCTGCGGGAATCGACCATCGACCCCGACACCCGCCGCCTGCTGCAGCTGACCATCGACGATGCCGCCGCAACCGACGCCCTGATGGACATGCTGCTGGCGAAGAAACGCGCCGGCGACCGCCGAGTCTGGCTGGAGGAGAAGGGCAATCTGGCCGAGATCGCGATTTAGGGAAGCTCTGAACACAGGCTCGGGATTGCTGCCCGAATATCGGTGTGGGTGAAGTCATCACCCTTTAACAGCAGGCTTTGGCCGCGCTGGAAAGCCAGCGCATAGGCGAAGCAATCGCCGTCATTCAGGCCGGCGCGGTGCCGGCCCTTGCCGAAGCCAATCCAGGCGTCGCGCGCCAGCCGGCCCTTCTCAGGGTCCACCGGGACAATATCAATAGTGGCCCGCTCGATAAAGCGGTACAAACTGCGCTCGCCTTCGGCGTCATGGCGGGCATCTACCCCGATCGATATTTCAACCCAGTTGGCAACGGCAATCAGGCGCTCGCGCAAGGTCTGGGCAACCGCCTCGCTTCTGGTTTCGCCAGTCTGGCGAGCCAGCTCGGCCGCTAGTGGGCCTTGTGCTTCAGGCCTTTGAGGTGCAGCCGAAGCGCGCAGGGCCTTACCGGAAAAAGGGCCGCCGGTGTCTGAGCGGAACGCCCTGAAAGGGCGTGGAGCGAGT
>JBJHCC010000038.1:0-38535 GCA_050485825.1 Gammaproteobacteria bacterium | reverse complement strand
GAACTCATGATGGCCCGATCACTGCTCGCAGTCGATCAACAAGAGGCCGAATATACGCTTGCAACGAATCCAACCTCATGAATCAAACAGTCTCGGGTTGCGGGAGGAGTCCATATACGACTTGTTATGCTTGTACCTCAACCCGGTCACCATGGCTTGGCGGCGTTGAGATTACGACAAAGCAAAGGTCTTCTGTGCCGTTGTTACTCAGACAATGAGGCGTATTGCAGGGAATGTGTAGCCCTCGGTGCTGCAAGAGTTGATGATTCTGACCATTTACCTCTAGAGTCGCACACCCCGAAAGAACGAAGAAAAATTGCTCGGATTTTTGATGCAAATGCCTCACTTCCCCACAACCAGCAGGGACTCGCTCTTGAATGACGCTGAGTGTCGATGATTTGACTAAGTGCCAACCGTCGCACCCTTCACCCCACAGGTAGTGATCGGCATTGGCTTTGGATACAACTTCCACATTTTCTCCTAGAGCATGACTACAACCAGGTGGAAAAATTCAGAGCGGTGATTTGGGCAGGAAAAGTTCTGCTTGGTCTGCTTCGGTCTTGGCTTTCGTGAGCGATCTGCTTTGGATTCATTGGCTTGGATTCCTTGACCGGGATGGGCGTGCTGAATTTTGTCCGGTTAACCTGATTCGAATTCGGCCGTCACCTGTGCTTGTTCATTGGGCCTCACGGCCTTTTCCTGAGCCTTCGTGGCGGCGGTTGACTGGCGGCCCAGGCGCGATGGCGCCTGGGTTCCCTTTTCCGCATTCTGCATCAGGGTGCAGCGGGGTTCAAGCAGGATTTGGCTAGGAGGCGGGGCTGGCGACCCGTCGCTGGGTCTGGATCGTGCAACTAGCTTTGCTGGCAGGCGGTATATCTCGCTGCCGATTGGCTGACTGACGCGCATTGGGGAGCCGCAGGCGCCAGGCTTTCTCCTTGGGGCTTCAGCCCACCAGAATGCCGGCCCAGGCGGCGTTGAGGAGGGAGACGAGGGCGCCGGCGAGGACGGCCTTCAGGCCTAGGCGGGCGATGTCGGGGCGGCGGGAGGGGGCGAGGGAGCCGAGGCCGCCGATCTGGATGGCGACGGAGGAGAAGTTGGCGAAGCCGCACAGCGCATAGGTGGCGATCAGCACCGAGCGGTCGCTGAGGTCGACCTGGGCGGTGCCGAGGGCAACGTAGGCGACGAATTCGTTGGCGACGATCTTCTGGCCGATCAGGCCGCCGACGGTGACCGCCTCGGCCAGCGGCACGCCGACGACGAAGGCGAAGGGAGCGAACACCCAGCCCAGGATCAGGGCGAGGTCCAGCGGGCGGCCCAGCCAGGCTTCGAGGCCTAAGGCCGCACCCAGCCAGCCCAGCGGGCCGTTGATCAGTGCGATCAGGGCGAGGAAGGCCAGCAGCATGGCGCCGACGTTCAGGGCCAGCTTCAGGCCTTCTGCGGCGCCGCCGGCGGCGGCTTCGATCAGATTGACATGCGGCCGGTCGATGACCACGCTGACCGCACCGGCGGTTTCGGACTCGGCGGTTTCCGGCACCAGCAATTTGGCCATCACCAGAGCCGCCGGCGCGGCCATGATCGAGGCCGAGATCAGATGCATCGCGAAAAAGGCCTGGGCGGCCGGGTCGGCGCCGCCCAGCAGCAGCACATAGGCCGCCAGCACGCCGCCGGCGATGGTGGCCATGCCGCCGGTCATCAGCGCGAACAGCTCGGAGCGGGTCATGCCGACGATGAAGGGCCGCACCACCAGCGGCGCCTCGGTCTGGCCGACGAAGACATTGGCCGCGGTCGCCAGCGATTCGCTGCCGGAGACCTTCATCAGCCGGGTCATGACCCAGGCCATGGCCTCGACCAGCTTCTGCATGATCCCCAGGTGATACAGGCAGGCCATCAGGGCGGCAAAGAAGATGATCGTCGGCAGCACCTGGAAGGCGAACACGAAGCCGAAGTTCTCGACATCGGCCAGGCCGCCGAACAGGAACTCGGAACCGGCCCGGGTGTAGCCGATCAGGGTGACGAAGCCGCGGCTGAGCAGTTCAAACAGGCGCTGGCCGAACGGTATCCACAGCACGAATACCGCCAGCGCGAACTGCAGGCCCAGGCCCACCAGCACGGTCTGCCAGTTGATCGCCGAGCGCTTTTCCGACAGCAGCCAGCCCAGCGCGAGGATCGCGGCAATGCCAATCAGACCGTGTAGGAAGCCGGGCACGCGCTTCTAGCTTCCTATCTTGAAGGCCGGCAGGCGCTGGGGCAGCGTGCTGAGCTGCGGGCGGAAGTAGCGCGGCAGGCCGCTGTCGTCGTAGTCCGGATAGTCCTCGCCGACGATCAGCGGCTGCAGGTAGCGCCTGGCTGCGGCGGTGATGCCGAAGCCGTCGCTGCGGATGAAGCGCTTCGGGATCTTCTTTTCATGATTGGCGATGCGGGCCAGCGGCCCGGTTTCGATCTGCCAGCGATAGGGCTCGTCGGACAGGCGCTTGATTACCGGCATCACCCCCGTTTCGCCGGCCAGGGCCAGGCGTACTGCGGCCTCGCCGACGGCCCAGGCCTGCTCGGCATCAACCCTGGACGCGATATGGCGCGCCGAGCGCTGCAGATAGTCGCTGACCGCCCAGTGGTGCTTGTAGCCGAGTTCCCGGGTCACGCATTGGGCGATCAGCGGCGCGACGCCGCCGAGTTGGCGATGCCCGAAGGCATCGCTGCTGGCGCTGGCCGAGAAGAACTCGCCGCTGGTATCGCGCAGTCCTTCGGAAACAACGACCGAGCAGTAGCCGTTGCGCTTCACCGAGCGATCGACGGCGGCGAGAAAGCGAGCCTGGTCGAACGGCACTTCCGGCAGCAGGATGATCTGCGGCGGATCTTCGGGGCTGCGAGCCGCGAGCCCGGCCGCGGCGGCGATCCAGCCGGCGTGGCGGCCCATGACTTCCAGCACGAAGACCTTGGTCGAGCTCGAGGCCATCGACATCACATCGAGGCTGGCCTCCAGGATCGACACTGCGACGTACTTGGCCACCGAGCCGAAGCCGGGCGAGTTGTCGGTGACGGCCAGGTCGTTGTCGATGGTCTTGGGTACGGCAATGCAGCTCAGGCTCAGGCCCTGCTTGCGGGCCAGCTCGGCGACCTTGAGGGTGGTATCGGCCGAATCGTTGCCGCCGTTGTAGAGGAAGTAACCGATGTCATGGGCCTTGAACACCTCGATCAGGCGCTGGTACTCGCGCGCGTTACGCTCGGGTGTGCCCAGCTTGAAGCGGCAGGACCCGAACACCCCGCCCGGGGTCTGACGGAGACGCTCGATATCGGCCTCGTCGAAGCCGGCGGTATCGACCAGGCGCTCTTCAAGCACGCCGATGATGCCGTCGCGGGCCGCCAGCACGCGCGCCGGGCCGGACTGGTGCGCGCGTGCGCTGGCGATCACCGCGGCAGCCGTGGCATTGATCACCGGCGTCACGCCGCCGGACTGAGCGTAGAGCAGATTGCGGGCAGAGGTCATGTCGGGGGCTGGGCGGACAGCGGTTGAGCGAATCGACTCGCAGCATAAAGCAAGCGGGACAATTTGACACCCGCGACGCGACTGGGTACTTTTAGCCGCTTGTCAATTCCTCGCCGCTCCGGCCCACTTATCATGCGCATCGTACTTCTCGGCCCGCCCGGCTCCGGCAAGGGCACCCAGGCCGCGCTGCTCAAGGACCAGCTGGATGTCCCCCACATCTCTACCGGCGAGCTGCTGCGCGCTGCCGTCGCCGCGCGCACACCGCTGGGCCTGGAAGCCAAGGCGGCGATGGACGCCGGCGAGCTGGTGTCGGATGCGCTGGTGCTGGGGCTGATCGAGGAGCGGCTGGGCGCGCCGGACGTGCGCCGGGGCTACATTCTTGACGGCTACCCGCGCAATCTGGCCCAGACCGAGGCGCTGGATCGGCTGCTGGGACGCCTGGCGCTGCCGGTCGAGCGCGCGCTGGCCCTGATCGTTGATGAGGAACAGATCGTCGCCCGAATCGCCAAGCGCGCCGCCGAAGAGGGCCGCTCCGACGACAGCGAAGCCGTGGTTCGAAACCGGCTGTCGGTCTATCGCGAGCAGACGGCCCCGGTTGCGGATCACTATCGTCGCGCCGAGCTGCTGATCGAGGTGGACGGCATCGGCGGTATCGAGGAGATCAATCAGCGGCTGCGTGCGGCGCTCGCTTGAGGCCGACCCGGAGCCGCAGCCGCAGCTCCCCGTCATGGCTGCGCGCGGCCAGCAGCTGATGGCCAGCGTGCTCGCAGAACACAGCCAGGTCGAGCTCGGCCAGTGGGTCGGTGGCAATCACCTCCAGCACATCCCCCGCTGCCAGGGCCTTGACCGCTGCGCGCGTTCTGATCACCGGGATCGGGCACAATTCACCGCGTACATCGAGAACCTGGGCCACGGTCTCGGCCCATCCGTCCGCCATTCGATCCTGCTCTGATTCCACTGATGATGGCACTCCTGTTCAAGCTGCTCGATATTGTCCTGCTGCGCGCGGGGCCGCAGGATCTGCCGCCGGGGCGCGCGGTGGCAATCAGCTGTGTCGCATTGTACGTGGGTGTCACCGGCATCAGCCTGAGCACAGGCCGCGCGCCCGAGGCGCCGCTGCTGGTGCTGGTGCTGGCCGTTGTCCTGCCGCTGCTGCTTTGCCGGCTGCTGCTGGGCTGGCGAGGACGGCTGGAACGCTATGATCAGACCATCGCCGCGCTGTTCGGCAGCAGCGCCCTGCTGTCGGCGGCGAGCCTGCCGCTGAACCTGATCAGCGGCGCCGAGCCCTCGGTACCGCTGGCCTTCGGTATTCTGCTGCTGTTTTTCTGGTCGTTCGCGGTCGACGGGCATATCTGGCGCCACGCTCTGGAGATCAGCTACACGGCCGGGCTGGCGCTGGCCGTGGTACTGTTCGCGGTTACCCTGGTCATCATCACGACGCTGGCAGGCCCTCTGTGAAGATTCATATTCTCGGCATTTGCGGCACGTTCATGGGCGGCCTGGCCGCGCTGGCCCGGGCGGACGGTCACGAGGTGACCGGCTCGGATGCCAACGTCTATCCGCCGATGAGCACCCAGCTCGAAGCACTCGGCATTCAGCTGACCGAGGGCTACGACCCCGAGCCGCTGACCGAGCGACCGGACCTGGTGCTGATCGGCAATGCGCTGAGCCGCGGCAATCCGGCCGTCGAATACGTGCTGAACGAGCGCATCCCCTATACGTCCGGGCCGCGCTGGCTGGGCGAAAACTATCTCAAGGGTCGTCGCGTGCTGGCCGTGGCCGGCACCCACGGCAAGACGACGACGGCGAGCATGCTGGCCTGGATCCTCGACCAGGCCGGCTGCGCGCCGGGCTTCCTGATCGGCGGTATCCCGCTGAACTTCGGCGTCTCGGCGCGCGCCGGCAGCGACCTGTTCGTGGTCGAGGCCGACGAGTACGACACCGCCTTTTTCGACAAGCGCGCGAAGTTCGTTCACTACCGCCCCCAGATCGCGGTGCTGAACAATCTGGAATACGACCACGCCGACATCTACCCCGATCTGAAGAGCATTCAGACCCAGTTTCACCACCTGGTCAGGACGATCCCGGGCAACGGCCGCATCGTTTTCAATCAGGGTGACCAACACGTCCGGGAGCTGTTGGAGTGGGGCCGCTGGTCCGAGCTGGACAGCTTTGATCTGCGCGACGGATCGGGTGCCGACTGGCAGGTTCAGCTGCTCGAACCCAGCGGTCGACGGCTGGGCTTCAGCCATCAGGGCCAGGACCTGGGCGAACTGAGCTGGGGCTTGAGCGGACGCCATAATGCCCTCAACGCCCTGGCCGCCGTGGCCGCTGCAGCGGCCGCGGACGTCGAGCCGGCGACCAGCCTGGCTGCGCTGGCCAGCTTTCTGAGTGTCAAGCGCCGCCTTGAGCTGCTGATTGATATCGATGGCGTCCGCGTCTACGACGACTTTGCTCACCACCCGACCGCGATTCGTCTGACCCTGGAGGGGCTGCGTCGCAGCGTCGGCAACGCCCGCGTGCTGGTTGCGCTGGAACCGGCCAGCAGCACCATGCGCGGCGGCCACCATATCAACGAGCTGGCGCCGGCCCTGGCCGCGGCCGATCATGTCTGGCTGAAGACCTCGGAGGCGATGGACTGGGATCCGCTGGCCGTGCTGAGCCGCCTCGACGGCGCCGGTCGCCCGCGGCGCGAGGTCGACAATCTGATCAGCGACCTGCTGGAGGCGATCCGCCCCGGCGATCATGTGGTGTTCATGAGTAATCGCGGCTTCGGCCAGGCGCCACATCGCTTCGTCGAGGCGCTGCGGGCGCGGGCTTGACGATGACCTGATGCCCGTCGGTGCATGCTGAGAGGCGACGCATCAACGGTCTTTTGATCATGGATACCCTGCCGCTGTTTCCGCTCAATACCGTGCTGTTCCCCGGCGGACAGCTGCCCTTGCGGATTTTCGAATCGCGCTACATCGACATGGTCCGAGAGTGCCTGCGTCAGCAGTCGGGCTTTGGCGTGGTGTGGCGGATGGATCTGGAGACCGGCCAGGGCGGCGGCCATGCCCGGATCGGCACGGAGGCGGTCATCGAGGACTTTTCCACCCTGCCCGATGGCCTGCTCGGCATCGATTGCCGGGGTCGGCGGCGCTTCGTGGTCCGCGCCACCCGCGCCCGCGACAACGGCCTGCTGATCGGTGAAGTCGAGTGGCTGGCCGATGAAACCGCCAGCCCGGTCAGCACCCGTCATGCCGCCCTGCAAACGCTGATGCGCGAAATCCTGCGCCACCGCGAGCTGGCCAGGACGGTGGAGGTTGATATCGACAACGCCTCCAGTCTCGGCTTCGCTCTGGCCGCGCTACTGCCGATTGATCGGCCGCATGCCCAGGCCCTGCTGGATTTGACCGACCCGAGTCAGCGGCTGAGCACGCTGCTGACGCTGCTGGAACGAAGCCCGGAAGCCTCGGGCAGCGACAGATAGAGACGAAAGCGGTCGTCAGCGGGCTGCCAGATCACAGCGTCGATATCGGCAGCCAGAGCCTCGGCCGCGCGTTCGCGGCTGGCTTCCACTTCCTGCCAGCGCCCCAGCCAGCCGAAGGCCAGGCCCGGCCGGAGCTGGCGCACCTGACCGAGCCAGATCGGCTGGCCGGCGGGGCTGAGACGGGCGCCGGAAGCCCACAGACGCAGCAGCAGCACCTCGCCGCCATCCAACTCGCGGCGCATCATCAGATTGTCTGGGCGGCCGGCGAAATCCTTGCTCATATGCGGCAGCCTGCCGCTGTCCGGGCTGCTGACGAGCATCGCCGGCATATCGCGCGGCTGCGGTTGCGGCACCGCCGCCCAACCCTGCGCCGCCAGCGCTTGCTGCAGCGCGAACAGATCCCCGGCAAACTGCAGGTCAAAGCGCGCGCGGTCGGCGCGCCCCAGGCGCGACAGCCGATCGGGCAAGTCCCGCCATTCTCCGGCGATCCAGTCGGTGACGGCCAGTTCGCGCTCCGGCAGGGTCAGGCGGCTGGACGCCAGCAGGGCATCGAAGTCGCGCTGCACCTGGACCACCCCGATGCCGATCAGCAAGCCGGCAAAGCTCAGCGCCAATACCGTCGGAAAACGCCGCCGACGGGCGCGCTGCCGGTAGGCCATGCCGACCAGGGCGACCCAGCCCAGGCCCAGCGCCAGCGCGGCAAACAGGCCGCTGAGCGAGGCCTGTTGCAGATAGAAAATGGCAAAACCGACGAGGCCGCAGAGGGCCGCGGCGAGCAGATAGGGCCAGGGACGATGGCGCGGTCTCAGGTCCTTGGCCAGCATCACCGCGAAGAACATCAGCACCACGGTGGCCAGGGTAAAGGCGCGCGACGGCAGCTCGCCCAGCGCGGGCGCATAGGGCGGCACCGTGATGAACAGCAGCATCAGCGCGTTGAGCAGCTCGCTCAACAGCCAGGCGCCCACCACGGCCGCCATCCAGTGCCAGGCCGAGGCGATGCGACCGAGCCCGATCAGCAGCACCGCCATGGCCGCGGCCAGCAGCGCCATCGATTCCAGACTGCCGGCCAGGGCCACGGCCACGAACACCGGATCGGCCAGGTGATTGCGCAGGCTGGCAGCCAGGCCGGCAAACTGCATTTCCGCATCCCAGGTCATCCGCGCAAAGGGCGCGGAGACCAGTACCGTCAGCAGCGCGGCAATCGACACCAGCAGCACCACGCCAAGCACAGCCACCGAAATCAGCTCGCGCCCGCCGGGCTGCAGCAGCGGCCCCAGCAGCGGGCCGAGACGCGGGTGGGCCGCGCTCCAGCGAATCATCGCGCTCAACCAGCGCCTGCTGCGGCGAGCCGCATAGCTGTAGATCCGACCGGTCGCCCAGAGCAGGAACCAGCCGCCGAGGACCAGAATGACCAGCAGTACAACCAGGCGCCCGGCGAATTCGGCGGCCAGCTCCAGGGAGGCGCCAAACAGCATGCCCGGCAGCAGGTACAGCGGCGCCCACAGGAAGCAGGCCGGCACGGCGAAGAACAGGAAATTGGCCTGCGGCATGCGCATCATCCCGGCCACCAGCGGCAGCACGGGACGAATCGGCCCGACGAAGCGACCAATGAACACGCCCTTGCCACCGTGGCGCAGGAACATGCGTTCGCCGGCGCCCAGCAGCTCCGGATGGCGGCTGAGCGGCCACATCGCGGTCACCTGGGCGCTGAACCGGCGCCCCAGCCAGTAGCTGGCCCAGTCGCCGGCCAGGGCCCCGGCCATGGCAGCCAGCCAGCAGCTGATGAACAGGGGGCCGTCAAAGCCCACCACCGCGCCGACCAGGAACAGCAGCACCACGCCCGGCATGATCAGGCCGACCAGGGCCAGGGCTTCGAGGAAGGCGAACAGGAAGGCCAGGCCGATCAGCCAGCCGGGATGGCTCTGGATCAGCCCGACCAGGCCGCCAAGGATGCCGTTGTCGAACATCATTCAACCGATCGCTGACTCACCCGGAGCATAATGCCCCATTCGAGCTGAACGATCACAGAACCCACCATGACCGAATCCCTGCACGGCAAGACCTTGTTCATCACCGGCGCCTCGCGCGGGATCGGCGAGGCGATTGCGCTGCGCGCCGCGGCCGACGGCGCCAACGTCGTGATCGCGGCCAAGACCGACCGCAAGCATCCTAAACTGCCGGGCACCATTCACAGCGTCGCCGAGGCGGTCGAAGCAGCCGGCGGCAAGGCGCTGCCGCTGAAACTGGATATCCGCGACGAGGACGCCGTCGCCGCAGCGATGGCCCGGGCCGCCGAGCACTTCGGCGGCATCGACATTCTGGTCAACAATGCCTCGGCGATCTACCTGGCGCCGACGCCGGAGGTGCCGATGAAACGCTTCGACCTGATGTTCGGGGTCAATGTGCGCGGCACCTTCGTCTGCTCGCAGGCCGCCCTGCCCTATCTCAAGCGCGCCGACAACCCCCACATCCTGAACCTGTCGCCGCCCCTGAACATGGACAAACGCTGGTTCGCGCCACACGTGGCCTACACCATGGCCAAGTACGGCATGAGCCTGTGCGTGCTGGGCATGGCCGAAGAATTCAAGGCCGACGGCATCGCCGTCAACGCGCTGTGGCCGCGCACCGTGATCGCCACCGCCGCGCTGGCGATGCTGGGCGGCGCGGTCCATCCCGACAACTGCCGCAAACCCGAGATCATGGCCGACGCCGCCCACTGGATCCTGAGCCGCCCGGCGCGCGAGGTCACGGGCCACTTCTTCATCGACGACGAAGCGCTGGCCCAGGCCGGCATCACCGACCTGGCAGCCTATGCGGTCAAGCCGGGGGCGGAGCTGTTGCCGGACTTGTTCGTTTGATGGGGGAGACGGGGAGAGGGGTAGCGGGGAGAGGGTCGATAGGGCGGAAACGAGCTCACCCGTGCCGTGCTTTTCCCTCTTCCTTCTTCCTTCTACCTTCTCTCCCTCTCCCCTTCGATCAGCGCCGTCAGCGCTGATCGACCCCCACATAATCCCGCGCCCCAGCGCCCGTATAGACCTGGCGCGGGCGGCCGATGCGGTGGGGGGTGGCGCATTGTTCCAGCCAGTGGGCGACCCAGCCGACGGTGCGGCCGATGGCGAACATGGCGGTGAACATGCTGGTCGGAATGCCCAGAGCCTTGTAGATGATGCCCGAGTAGAAGTCCACGTTCGGGTAGAGCTTACGCTCGACGAAGTACTCGTCTTCCAGCGCGATCTTTTCCAGCGCCATGGCCAGGTCGAGCAGCGGGTCCTTCTTGCCCAGACTGGCCAGCACGTCGTGGCAGGCCTTGCGGATGATCGTGGCGCGCGGATCGAAGTTCTTGTAGACGCGGTGGCCGAAGCCCATCAGCCGGAACGGGTCGTTCTTGTCCTTGGCGCGCTGGACAAACTCGCCGACGCGGTTGACGTTGCCGATTTCCTTGAGCATGCGCAGCACCGCCTCGTTGGCACCGCCGTGGGCCGGACCCCACAGCGCGGCGATGCCGGCCGCCACGCAGGCGTAGGGGTTGGCGCCAGTGGAACCGACCAGGCGCACGGTCGAGGTCGAGGCATTCTGCTCGTGATCGGCGTGCAGGATGAACAGCAGGTCCAGGGCGCGGGCCGCAACCGGGTTGACCTCGTAGGCCTCCGCCGGCACCGAGAACATCATGTCCAGAAAGCGCTCGGAGTAGCTCAGCGAGTTGCGCGGATAGGCCACCGGCCAGCCCAGCGAACGGCGGTAGGCCGCCGCTGCGATTGTCGGCAGCTTGGCGATCATGCGCTTGGCCGCCAGGTCGCGCTGCTCGGGATCATTCGGGTCGAGCTTGTCGTGATAAAACGCCGCCATCGAGGCGACCACGCCGGACAGCACGGCCATCGGGTGGGCATCGTAATGGAAGCCGTCCATGAAGCGATTCAGGCGCTCATGGATCATGGTATGCAGGGTGATGTCGCGCTGGAAGCGGGTGAATTCGGTCTTCTTCGGCAGCTCCCCGTACAGCAGCAGGTAGGACACTTCCAGGAAGCTGGAGCGCTCGGCCAGCTGCTCGATCGGGTAGCCGCGATAGCGCAGGATGCCCTCATTGCCGTCGATGAAGGTGATGTCGCTCTTGCAGGCAGCGGTGCTGCTGTAGCCCGGGTCATAGGTGAAAAACCCCATATCGGCGTTCAGCCGGCCGATGTCCAGGGTCGGGTCGCCTTCGCTGCCCGTAACGATGGGCAAGTCCAGGGATTTTCCGGTTTCTGAGTCGGTCAGGGTCACTTTACGGTCGGCCACGGGGCTGCTCCTGGCTGAATGAACGGGGCTTGCAGGACCGCCAGGCGAGCTTGTCTTTGCCGGCGCTGTACGATCCCGTACGGAACTTCCAAGTATCTCATATCGGCGTGGGGGCTTGCATGGCGGCCGGCGGCCGCCGGCCCGGTGAGAGGGGTAGAGGGGAGAAGGGAGAGGGAAGGACCCCGTCGTTCAGCCCTTTGGCGGCGAGGACTCGGGCCATTCCCAGGGGTCGATGGCTTCGCGGTAGGCGTGCCAGGTGGCATGGCCGATCAGCGGCATGAGCACAACGAACGCCAGCCAGGCGGTGAGGATGCCGGCCAGCACGGTGGCGACGATGATCAGTGCCCAGACCAGCATGGTCTGCTTGTTGCGCAACACCGCGTTGACGCTGGTGACGACGGCGGTAACCGCGTCGGTCTGGCGGTCCAGCAGCATCGGCAGGGAAAAGGCGCTGACCGCGAACACCACCGCGCAGAACACCGCGCCCACCGCGCTGCCGATACCGAGGAATACGAGCAGATCGCGCCAGCCGGGCTCGCTGATTTCGGGCCAGAAGATGTAGAGGGTGTTGGCGGCACGGGCCCAGACCAGCAGCACCACGATCAGAATCGCGGCGAAAAACAGCGCGCCGCCGACCGACTGCGTGGCCTCGCGAACGCTGCCGGCCAGCGACGGTTGGCGGTCGTCCTCCAACGCCCGGCTGATCGCATACCAGGCCAGCGCCAGCCAGGGCCCGACGAAAACAAAGCCCGATACCAGGCCGAGATACAGCCCCAGATTGCCCCAGCGCCAGGTCGCCAGGCTGACCAGATAGCTGACCAGCACCATCAGCACGCCGAAACCCAGGCTCTGCCGAGGCGCCCGCTTGAGATCCCCCCAGCCCAGGCTCAACCAGCGCCAGGGCGCCGAAGGCCGCAGATCCCGGCAAGGCGCCAGCATCGGCAACTCCTCGGGCGGTCGGGGTCGGCGGTCATCTCCCGTCATGCTCAGCTCCCGATTGCAGGGTGCTACCCATCTTACTCGGCGCCGTACCCACCGTCCTGATCGTCCCGCCTTCTGAAGCGCGCTTCTAATGACGGCTTCTGACTACGGCACTTCGTCCAACAGGACAAGCACGGGAGAGCAAGCGCCGGGCGAGCGCCCATCGAAAGGCCATGTCGAGCGAGTCATGTTGGGCACGGCGCGTGTCCGGGGAGACGAGCCCCCGCTTCGGAACCGCAGAGCCGCGCCTGGTCAGGAGAAAGCCCCGGTCAGATCGCTGACCGGGGTGAGGTGCAAGACAAGCGGAATTTGCTTAGTTTGGGCTGCAGCTCAGCACGCACTCGCTCACGTTTTCGTCGTGCTTATCGACACAAGAGAAACTGCAGTTCAGCTCCCCTGTGCGATAGGCGGCGCCAATCAATCCAATGCCCATACTGCTGCCGGTACTAGGTGTTACTTGCTCCCAAGTAAATCCGTCGAATTGGCCAGGCGCCCATGGACCCGGAGACCCGTCTGGCATTCTGAAACTATTCTGGACCACCTCGCCATCCACCGCGAATGTGAAACTGCCCAGAGCCCGAGTCATGGCATCGATTCGGAAGCGAATCGACGATCCGTTAGCCCAGCGAATGGTGGCATGACGGCCCCCTATCGTACTCGACTCCCCGGCGTAATTTCTGTAGAGACGATCAACCGCATCCATAGCAACGACTACTGTAGAGCTCCAGTTCTGGTTGACATATGCAGACAAGGCATTAGCTAAGGCAGCGTGATGCAGTCCAGCAGGGCCCGTTACGGGACCGATCAAGTCCGCCGCTGAACCGGGCGGGTTGTTCCAATCCAGATCACCGACGTCAATAACGGAGGGAAGTGATCCCAAGAAGGACTGAAGCCCCAAACTACCCGAGTACAGGTCGGCCTCCAACTCCTGATTGCCGACTCCAGGCGTCGCCAGCTTCTGTAACCCCGGACCTAGGACAACGGACTCCCCGCCCTCGCCAACAGGAATATATGTTTCCGTCGTCCTCAAAGAATCAGTTCCAGCCTGCGGTTGACCGCCCTGCCAGTCGTACCAGACCGCGACATGGAAAAAGCGAATATCCGCTGTCATGGGATTGGTCACATAGACCGGATAGACCTTGATGCTGCCATCGCCGGGCGCGAAGTTCGGCGCCAGGTTTTCTGCTGCCACCTCAAACTGGGCGTTGGAATTACAGTTGTCGCAAAGACCCATGAAGGGCTCGCTACCCGAACCCAAGGCGGGCGAACTCATGACCGTCAGCAACGCGACCATCATCCACTTTTGCATCATCCGGATCACCATCTTAGCTTGAATCAGCTATCAGCTTATCTGATTTTTTTTATCTTTCAACATATAGCCACAAACGTTAATTCATGCACGCTCTGCTCAGACGTCGACGAACTGCTCGGCTGAGCCGATCCAGCGTTCGATCAGCAGGTCGGTGGCGGCGGCATCGAGGGTCGGTGCCAGCGCCTTGACGCCGTCGAACAGGTCGGCGTCGCGGGCGAGGTCGGCGATGCGGAAGCGCATGGCGCCGGTCTGACGGGTGCCCAGCACTTCGCCGGGGCCGCGCAGTTCCAGGTCTTTCTCGGCGATGACGAAGCCGTCGCCGGTTTCGCGCATCACCTCCAGGCGCTGGCGCGCCATGCCCCCCAGCGGCGGCTTGTAGATCAGCACGCAGGCCGACTGGGCGCTGCCGCGTCCGACCCGACCCCGAAGCTGATGCAGCTGGGACAGACCCAAGCGCTCGGCGTTCTCGATCATCATCAGGCTGGCGTTGGGCACGTCGACGCCCACCTCGATCACCGTGGTGGCGACCAGCAGATCGATGTTGCCGGCGCTGAATTCGGCCATGATCGCCTGCTTTTCGGCGGGCTTGAGGCGGCCATGAATCAGGCCGACGCGAAAATTCGGCAGTGCCCGGGCCAGTTCTTCGGAGCGGGTGGTGGCGGCCTCGGCCTCGAGCTGCTCGGACTCCTCGATCAGCGGGCAGACCCAGTAGGCCTGCCGGCCCTCGGCCAGGGCCGCTCTCAGGCGTTCGATGATCTGATCGCGACGCTGCTGGCTGGCGGCGACCGTGGTCACCGGCTTGCGACCCGGCGGCAGCTCGTCGATCACCGAGACTTCCAGCCCGGCATAGGCGGTCATCGCCAGAGTGCGCGGGATCGGGGTGGCGGTCATCACCAGCTGATGCGGCTGACGCACGCCGCGAATGCCTTTGGCGGCCAGGGCCAGGCGCTGGTGGACACCGAAGCGGTGCTGCTCATCGACGATCACCAGGCCCAGGTCGCGAAACTCAACGCCGGGCTGGAACAGGGCATGGGTGCCGATCGCCACGTCGGCTGAGGTCGTCAGCTCGGCCAGGGCGCTGCGCCGCGCCTTGCCCTGGACCTTGCCGGCGAGCCAGGTCGAGCGGACACCCAGGCGCTCGAACCAGGCGCCCAGATTGCGGGCATGCTGCTCGGCCAGGATCTCGGTGGGCGCCACCAGCGCGGCCTGCCGACCCGCGGCGGCGGCGGTGACGATGGCGGCCGCGGCGACCAGGGTTTTGCCGGAGCCCACATCACCTTGCAGCAGACGCCGCATCGGACGGGCGCGGGCGAGATCGGCGCGAATCTCCTTGATCACCCGGGATTGGGCGCCGGTCGGCCGGAACGGAAGGCCGTCGAGCAAGTCCCCGAGCAGGCCGCGCTCGTCGATCAGCTTCGGCGCACGCTGGCGCGCGCGGGCCTGGTTGAGCCGGGCCAGGGCCAGGTGATGGGCCAGCAGTTCCTCGCCGGCCAGGCGCCGCACGGCCGGGTGGTGGCCGTCGATCAGCGCGTCGAGGTCGGCATCCAGCGGCGGGGCGTGAATGATCGACAGCGCCTGCTTCAGCGACATCCGGGCGCGCGCGGGCGGCAGCGGATCGGGCAAGGCGATGGCGCCGCTCTGCAGTCGCTCCAGAGCCGCCGCGATCACCCGGCCGAGAGTGCTCTGGGCCAGACCCTGGGTGGTGGGATAGACCGGGCTCAAGCTGCGCGGCAGCGGTGGTCCGCCGCTGGTGCTCAAGCTGGTGACCTGGGGATGGATCAGTTCGAAGCCGTCGGGGCCGAAGCGCGCTTCGCCGTAGCAGCGCAGACGCGCGCCGGGGCTGAGCTGACGCAGCTGGCTGGGAAAGAATCGGAAATAGCGCAGTACGATCTGGCCGGAATCGTCGCCCAGGGTGGCGATCAGCATCCGGCGCCGGGTCTGGCGGATCTCGCGATCCACCACCGTGCCCTCGACCTGAACGACCACGCCCGGCCGGACCTGATTCAGCGGCGTGATCCGGGTCCGATCCTCGTAGCGCAGCGGCAGGTGAAACAACAGGTCGAGCTCGCGCTGAAGGCCCAGCGCAGCCAGGCGGGCGGCGACCCGCTCGCCGACACCGGGCAGCGCGGCGAGCTCCGGCGCCGCGGAATCAGGCTTGGCCACCGTGTTCGGGCAGCACCAGCACCGCGTCCATCTCGACCGGAACGCCCTTGGGCAGGGCGGCGACCTGGACCGCGGCCCGGGCCGGGTACGGGGGCTGGAAATAGTCGGTCATGATGGCGTTGACCGTGCCGAAGTGGCTCAAGTCGGTCAGGAAGACGTTGAGCTTGACGATGTCGTTCAGGCTGCCGCCGGCGGCCTTGGCGACGGCGGCCAGGTTGTCCAGCACCCGCCCGGTCAGGGCCGCGAAGTCACCGTCGACGACCTGGCCGGTCTCCGGATCCAGCGGAATCTGGCCCGACAGGTAGACCGTGGCGCCGACCTGCACGGCCTGCGAGTAGGTGCCAATCGCGGCCGGCGCGGCGGAAGTTTCGATGATCTTTCGGGTCATGGTTGATTTGTCTCAGCGGTCAGATTTGCGCATCGATGCGAGCGTCCCGGGCCGTTGCAGCATCGTCCGTCGGCCACGTGGGGCCGACCTACCCTCTCCCTCCCTCTCACCTCTCACCTCTCACCTCTCACCTCTCACCTCTCACCGCTCACCTCTCACCGCCGACGGCCCCGCCGTCGGCTCACCCCATCTCCCGACTCACCCGCATCACGTTCGGGTTGCGCTTCAAGCGCCGCAGCACGCGGGCGAGCTGGTCACGGCCGGTGACGCTGATCACGAAGTACAGGGTGGCGGTTTCGCGGGTCGAATCCTTTTGCTCCACCCGCTCGATGTTGGCACCCACCTGGCCGAGCGTGGTCGAGACCGAGGCGAGGACACCGGGACCATTGACCGTCTGGAGCTTGAGCCCGACCGAGAACTGGCCCTTGACCAGCGGCTCCCAACTGACTTCGATGCAGCGGTCGGCGAACTTCTTGATCAGCTCCGGCACGTTCGGGCAGCGCTGGCGATGGATGACAATGCCCTTGCCGGAAGACAGGTAGCCCATCACCGGGTCACCCGGAATCGGGTGACAGCAGGCGGCGTAGGAGATCGCGCTGCCCTCGGTGCCGCCGATGCTCAAGGACGGGGTGATGTCTTCTTCAGCGCGGTGGCGCTGGGTCAGCGGCAGCAGCTTGTGCGCGACTACGCCGGCCAGCATTTCGCCGCGGGCGATGCGGATCAGCAGGTCTTCCAGGCGCTCCAGACCGCGCTTGGCCAGGTAGCGGTCGAGGCGGCGCTGCGAGATCTTTTCCAGCGAGCTGCCGCGCCGGGCCAGGGCCTGGTCGAGCAGGCGATCGCCGATTGCCACCGAGTCGGCCTGCTCCAGGTTCTTCAGATGCGAACGGATCGCCGTGCGCGCCTTGGCGGTGACCGCATACTCCAGCCATTCCGGCTGCGGCGTCGCCCTGGCATCGGTGAGAATTTCGACGGTCTGGCCGTTCTCCAGCCGCGTGCTCAGAGGCATCCGCTGCTTGTCGATACGCGCCCCCACGGCCTGGTTGCCGACATCGGTGTGAATGGCATAGGCAAAGTCAAGCGCGGTGGCATCGGCCTTCAGATCGATGATCTTGCCGCGCGGGGTGAAGACGAAAATCTCATCCGGGAACAGCTCGGACTTGGCGGTATCGAGGAACTCGCTGGAGTCGGTGGCGCGATACTGCGAGTCGACCAGCTTGAGCAGCCATTCGCGCGCGCGCACGGCGGTGGAGCGATCGGGCGTGGCCTTGTAGAGCCAGTGCGCCGCCGCGCCCTTCTCGGCCACCAGGTCCATTTCCTCGGTCCGGATCTGGATCTCCACCGGCACATGAAACGGCGAGTTCAGGACCGTGTGCAGCGACTGGTAGCCGTTCGGCTTGGGCAGGGCGATGTAATCCTTGAAGCTGCCCGGCTTGGGCCGATACAGCCCATGGGCCACGCCCAGCGCCTGATAACAGTGCGGCTCGGAATGAGTGATGATGCGAAACGCGAACAGGTCCGAGACTTCTTCATAGGACAGGCTCTTGTCGCGCATCTTGCAGTAGATGCTGTAGGGCGTCTTGGTCCGCCCTTCCACCCGCGCCGGAATGCCGGCCTCGCTCAACCGCTTTTTCAGCTCGGCGGTGATCTTGTCGATGATTTCCTGGCGGTTACCACCAATCTTGGCCACCCGCTGGCTGATCACCTGGTGACGTTTCGGATACTGGTTGGAAAAGCCCAGCTCCTCCAGCTCTTCCTTGAGCGCGTTCATCCCCAGACGCTCGGCGATCGGCGCGTAGATCTGCAGGGTCTCGGAGGAAATGCGGCGGCGCGATTGGGGCGACATGGCGTCGATCGTGCGCATGTTGTGCAGGCGATCGGCCAGCTTGATGAAGATCACCCGCAGGTCCCGGCTCATGGCCAGCAGCAGCTTGCGGAAACTCTCCGCATCCGCCTCCTGGCGGGTGCGGAACTTCATCTTGTCAAGCTTGGTGACGCCATCGACCAGCCGCGCCACCTCGGCGCCGAAATCGCGCTCGATATCGTCGTGTTCGAGGACCGTGTCCTCGACGGTGTCGTGCAGGATGGCGGCGGTGACGGTCTGCTGATCCATCCGCATGCCGGCCAGGATCTGGGCGACGGCGATGGGATGCAGGATGTAGTCTTCGCCGGAGCGGCGCTTCTGGCCCTTGTGGGCCTCGTCGCCCACTTCAAAAGCGCGCAGGACAGTGGCTACCTGCTGCGGCTCCAGGTAGGTATTGAGCAGGTCACGGAGCTGACGCACCGGCGCGGGCAACATGGGCGCGGCCGGTGCTTAAGGTGGCGAACACATTCGCGATTGTCGACGGGGCCTTTCAGTCCAGATCGTCATCGGGCGGCGGCGGCACTTCGGCCTGCATGGCGGCCAGGCGGGCATCGAGCTCGGCCTGCAGGCCGCCGATATTGGCGTCATTGACCACGCCCTCGGCAATCTCGCGCAGCGCGATCACGGTGGGCTTGTCGGAATACTCTTCGACCAGCGGGTCAGCGCCGTTGGCGATCATGCGGGCGCGCTGCGCCGCGGTCATCACCAACTCGAAGCGGTTCGGTACCGCCTCGATACAGTCTTCTACGGTTACTCGTGCCATGTGTTGTTCTGCTCCAGCTCAGGGTAGACCTTTTGGCGCCAGCGACGGGCGCAAGCCAGGTCCGATTGGAAATCAATCGCTTATTGTACCGCCCGGCGCGTCTTCATCCAACAGTTTCAGCAGCCGCGGGCGCTGACGGGCGCGGCGCATCGGCCAGGCCCGGACGATCGCCTCCAGTTCGGCGGCGGCCTGCTCGAAATCATCGTTGACCACCATCCACCGAAACCGTCCGCAGGCCTCGAGTTCGCGGCGCGCTTCGCTCAGACGGCGCTGAATCACTTCGGGTGCATCGGAGCCGCGCCCTTTGAGGCGCTCGGCCAGCACCGCCATGGACGGCGGCAGGATGAAAATCGAGCACAGGCCGGCGAAACGCTCGCGCACCTGCTCGGCGCCCTGCACGTCGATCTCCAGCAGCACATCGCGGCCCTGCTCCCAGAGCGCCTCGACCCGGTCGCGGCGGGTGCCGTAGTAGTTGCCGAAGACCCGGGCGTGTTCCAGGTAATCGCCTGCCGCGACCCCGCGCTCGAATTCCTCGACCGAGACGAAATGGTACTGCTCGCCGTCGACTTCGCCGTGCCTCGGCGGCCGAGTGGTGTCGGAGACCGACAGCGCCAGGCGCGGACAGCGCGCCAGCAGCTTGCGCATCAGGCTGGTCTTGCCGGCGCCGCTGGGTGCGGCAATCAGATACAGCTCGCCCTTACTCGACATTCTGAATCTGCTCGCGCATCTGCTCGATCAGGACCTTGAGTTCGATCGCGGCCTGGCCGGTGTCGACCACTGCGGCCTTGGAGCCCAGCGTATTGGCCTCGCGGTTCAGTTCCTGCATCAGGAAATCGAGACGGCGGCCGACCGGCTCGGGCAGCGCCATCACCCGGCGCACTTCGGCGACGTGGGTGTCGAGCCGATCCAGTTCCTCATCCACATCGAGTTTCTGCAGGGCGAGCACGATCTCCTGTTCGATGCGACCCGGCTCGACCGGCTGGGCCAGGCCGGCCAGGCGCTCGCGAAAGCGTCGATCAAGACCCTCGCGGATCGCCGGCAGATGTCGGCGCACTTCGGCAACCTGCGCCGAGATGCCGTCCAGGCGGCTGTTGATCAGGGCAGCAATGGCCGCGCCCTCCTGTTCGCGGGCCTCGATCAGCGCGGCCAGGGCCCTGTCCAGAAGGTCCATGGCCAGCGCCCGTTCCGCCTCGAAATCCGGCCGGTCCTGGATGATCAGGCCGGGCCAGTCGAGCAGATGGACCAGATCCGGATCGGCCGCGCCGCCGCTCAGGGCGGCCAGTTCGTCGTGGCAGCGGACCAGCGCCCGCGCCAGCTCGGTGTTGAGCTGCAGCGCCTGGCTGGTTGCGGCGGCATCGGCCTGAAAGCGCAAACCCGCTTCGATCTTGCCGCGGCTCAGTGCGTCCTTGAAGCGCTGCCGGATCTCCGGTTCCAGCGCCCGAAACTCATCGGGCAGGCGCAGCGACACGTCGAGGAAACGCTGATTGACCGACTTCAGCTCCCAGCTCAGCAGCCCGCGCGGGGTCTGACCCGCTTGCAGGGCATAAGCGGTCATGCTGCGGATCATCGGCGTCCTCGAAACGTGGGGAAGAACCGCTCATGGTACCCTTGCGGCCCGCTCAAGTGACAAGGAATTCGCGTGCCCAGCCGACCCTCCGGACGCCGACCCGACGAACTCCGAACGGTGCGTATCCAGCGCCGTTTCACCCGCCACGCCGAAGGCTCCGTGCTGATCGCCTGCGGCGATACCCAGGTCCTGTGTACCGCCAGCGTCGAAGATCGCGTGCCCCCCTGGCTGCGCGGCAAGGGCTCGGGCTGGGTCACCGCCGAGTACGGCATGCTGCCGCGCGCCACCGGCACCCGCAACATGCGCGAGGCCACCAAGGGCCGGCAGGGCGGTCGCACGCTGGAAATTCAGCGCCTGATCGGCCGCAGCCTGCGGGCGGTGATCGATCTGGAAGCCCTGGGCGAGCGCACCGTGACCCTGGACTGCGACGTCATCCAGGCTGACGGCGGCACCCGCACCGCGGCGATCACCGGCGCCTACGTGGCCCTGGTCGACGCCATGGACCTTCTGTTCGATGCCGGCAAGCTCAAGCGCAACCCGATTCACGGTCACGTCGCCGCGGTGTCGGTTGGCATGCTGGGGCCGCAGCCGGTGCTCGACCTGGACTACCAGGAGGATTCGGCCGCCGACACCGACCTGAACGTGGTCATGAACGAGGCCGGCGGCTTCATCGAGGTTCAAGGCACCGCCGAGGGGCATGCCTTCCGGCGCGACGAATTCAACGCCATGCTGGACCTGGCCGCTGCCGGCATCGGCCAGCTGATCGAGGCGCAGGAGGCCGCGCTGAATGCCGCTTGATCGCCTGGTGCTGGCCAGCGGCAATGCCGGCAAGCTGAAGGAGCTGGCGCATCAGTTTGCCCCGCTGGGCATCCAGGTGTTGAGCCAAGCCGATTTCGGCGTCGTCGCGCCGGAAGAAACCGGCCAGACCTTTGTCGAGAATGCCCTGATCAAGGCACGCGAGGCGAGCCGGGTCAGCGGCCTGCCGGCGCTGGGCGATGATTCCGGCCTCGTGGTCGAAGCCCTGAACGGCGCGCCGGGCATCTATTCGGCGCGCTTTGCCGGCCCTGAGGCGACCGATGCCGCCAACAATGCCCTGCTGCTGGAGCGTCTGAGCGGGCTGCCGCCGGAGCGACGCGGTGCCTTTTTTATCTGCTGCCTGGTGCTGCTGCAAAGCGCCGATGACCCGGCGCCGCTGATCGCCACCGCGCGCTGGCACGGCCAGATTCTGGAATCGCCGCGCGGCGAACACGGCTTCGGCTACGACCCCTTGTTCTACGACCCCCGACTCGGCGCGGCCGCGGCAGAACTGAGCCTGGCCGAGAAGGCCCGGGTCAGCCATCGGGGCCAGGCGCTGGCCCAGCTCTTCGAAGCCATCCAGTCGGGTTGATCGGCTTGCGCTCTCGGTTCCGGTCATCGCCAGACTGACCGATCCAGCACCATCCGAGGTGCGCGGCCTGGAACCGCTACACTCAATCCGCAATTGCCAGTTAAATTGGGTTTTCTCCACGCTCAAGGACCAGACGCCGCTGTCACTGGGCGGCCCAGCCCAGCATCTGAATCCAATCGGCACACGCGGTGATAAGATACCCACCGTGAAAACAATCAACTGGGATCCCGAGAAGAACGCTCGGTTACGCGCCGAGCGGGGCATTTCCTTCGAGGACGTGGTGTTCCACATGATGGTGGGCGATATTCTCGACACCCTTGAGCATCCCAACCAGGAACGCTACCCCGGCCAACAAATTCATGTTGTCGCGGTCGAAGACTATGTGTTCCTGGTGCCATTCGTGGAAACGGACGACGAGGTTTTTCTTAAGACCATCATCCCCAGCCGGAAAGCAACCCGAAATTATCGAGGCAACCCAAAATGAGCAAACTCGACGCCGAAGAACAGGCCATTCTGGAAGCCTTCGAATCCGGCAAGGCCAAGCGCGCCAAGCAGTCCGACCAGACCCGCGAGCGTCATCAGGACTATGCCGCGGCCTTGCTCAAGAAGGACGCTCGCATCAACATCCGCTTGTCCTCAAAGGATCTGCGCAGCCTGCAAAAGAAAGCATTGGCCGAGGGCATTCCCTACCAAACGATGATTGCCAGCATCCTGCATAAATATGCTGAAGGCCGATTTCGTGAAGTGCAAGATTGATCCGCAGATCCCGGCGCCGGCTGAGATGGTCGCAGCGATCCCGCGGTAGCGGCAGCGAGCGTTTCCTGGTCGGGCTGGAAACGGGAGCTGGGGGCTGGATGGCTTCCGGGCTACGATTGCCGGTCGGGGTTTTCGACGTCCCGAGCCAGCCAAGCCTTGATCAACGACTGGTAGGGCACATCGCGCTTGTTGGCTTCGATCTTGATGCGATCCAGCAGGGCCTCGGGCAGCCGCAGAGAAATGGTCCGGGTCGACGGCTTCAGGCTCGGCAGGCTCACGGAACGAGCCTGGCTCCAATCGACCTGGTCGCTGGAGTCATGCGTCTCCCAGTAGGCTCGCTCCTCCGCCTCGGATCGGAATTTAGTTGGGCGCTTCGTACGGCTCATAAATGCCTCTTTCCTTGCGATGCATATCGCGCGCCGAGATTACTCGGATCAAGCGCCCATTTTGGCGCAGGGTAAATGTCAGGTGCAGGCGCCGGCCCTCATTTGTCCGGCCAAGCGCATGAAATCGAGACTCCACCTGACTGTGACGCTGGTGCTCGACAATCAGCAGCGGCTGGTTGAAGAAGCACTGCTCGGCTTCGGATTGGCTGACGCCGTGCTTGTCGTCGTTCTTGCGCGCATTGCCTGCATCCCAGTCGAAGCCCGAAACCTGCGCCCATCGAATCATGGGTGTATATTACCATCATATACAGAGCGCGCCAGATTGCTCCCGGCTCCGATAACCGAGCGGCAGGCTGATCTCTGGAACGTACTAAGACATTCATATTCAAAGCCTCATTCAGCTTGTCTGTGGACGTTCGTGGCAAGGCGCCGGCACGCCGGTGTTGCCACCCTGCATCAAGTGCCGCGCTTGTCGTGATAATCGCAGTCCACGGACGCCCACAGGCAAGCCCGAAGGGAACCCCTGACACGTCCGCCTGCGGCGTTACGCTTGCTTGACGTAGCGCAACTATGCCTGCGCAAGCGTGCCTTGCAGGCGAACGTGGCAGGGGTTCTGAATGAGGCTTTGAATATGAATGTCTTAGTAACCACATAGCCAGTTCAAACATGACGGTCATGTCGCCCCTGCAGCTGCCACCGCTGAGCCTGTACATCCACCTGCCCTGGTGCGTGGCGAAGTGTCCGTATTGCGACTTCAACTCGCATGCGCTCAACGGCGCCTTGCCTGAGGATGATTACATCGACGCGCTGCTGGCCGATCTGGAAGGCGATCTGCCGCTGGTCTGGGGGCGGACGGTGCAGACGGTGTTTCTGGGCGGCGGCACGCCCAGCCTGTTTTCGGGCAAGGCCATCGACCGGCTGCTGGCCGGGGTGCGGGCCCGGCTGACGCTGGCGCCGGGCGCCGAGATCACCATGGAAGCCAATCCCGGCACGGTGGAACATGACCGCTTCGAGGCCTATCGGGCTGCCGGGGTCAACCGCGTTTCCTTAGGCATCCAGAGCCTGAACGACGCGCATCTGAAGTCCCTGGGACGCATCCACGGTCGTGACGAGGCGCTAACCGCCATCGCCGCCGTGCGCTCGGCTGGCTTTGACAATTTCAACCTGGACCTGATGTGGGCCCTCCCCGGCCAGACCCTGGACGAGGCCGTGGCCGATGTCGAGCAGGCGCTGGACTTCGCCCCGCCGCACCTGTCGCACTATCAGCTCACCATCGAGCCGAACACCCTGTTCGCGGCCCGCCCGCCGGTGCTGCCCGAAGACGAAGAGGCCTGGGCCATCCAGGAAGCCTGCGCCGAGCGGATCAGCTCGGCAGGCTTCGGCGCCTACGAGATCTCGGCCTGGGCCAGGCCGGGATTCCAGGCCCGCCATAACCTGAACTACTGGCGCTTTGGCGACTATCTCGGCATCGGCGCCGGCGCGCACGCCAAGATCAGCCTGCCGGCTGAAGGTAGCGTGCTGCGACTGCGCCGCAAATCCCATCCGCGCGTCTACCTGGCGGCGCGCGCCAGCGGCGAATTCGTGGCCGAGCGCCGCGCGGTGAGCGCCGTCGATCTGCCATTGGAGTACATGCTCAACCGCCTGCGCCTGGACGAGCCCATCCCGCTGGCCGAGTTCGAGGCCCGCACCGGACTCGATCGCAGCGTGCTGGCCCGGGGCCTGGAACGCGCGCTGGAACTGGAGCTGCTGTCCATCGAGGACGACTTCATCCATCGCAGCGAGCGCGGGCGGCTCTACCTCAACGACCTGCAGCAGCTGTTTCTTCCGGAACCATGAGGCGCGCGATCAGTCAGGGTAAGGAGCGGCTCGCCGTCACCGGTGCACCAGCGGTGGCTTCGACCGGCATGGACCGTCGGCCGCGTGGGGCCGACCTACGGCATCCGGGCCCGAGCCTTTCTCGGCAGCATCGGCTGGCACCGAGCAGGTCGGGGCCACGTCCACGACGGGGGATGTCGGGCTTCGGCCGGCATGGACCGTCGGCTGCGTGGGGCCGACCTACGGCATTCGGGCCCAAGCCTTTTGCCGGGGCATCGACCGGCACCGAGTAGGTCGGAGCCACGTCCCCGACGGGAGATGTCGGGCCTAGGCACACATGGACCGTCGGCCACGTGGGGCCGACCTACGGCATCCGGGCCTAAGCCTTTTGCCGGGGCATCGACTGGCACCGAGTAGGTCGGGGCCACGTCCCCGACGGGGGATGTCGGGCCTAGGCACACATGGTCCGTCGGCTGCGTGGGGCCGACCTACGGCATCCGGGGCCAAGCCTTTCGCCGGGGCATCAACCGGCACCGGGTAGGTCGGGCCACGTCCCCGACGGGGGATGTCGGGCTTCGGCACACATGGACCGTCGGCCGCGTGGGGCCGACCTACGGCATCCGGGCCCGAGCCTTTTGCCGGGGCATCAACTGGCACCGAGCAGGTCGGGGCCACGTCCCCGACGGGAGATGTCGGGCCTCGGCACACATGGACCGTCGGCCGCGTGGGGCCGACCTACTCGAACTTGAATCTTGATTCCATAATTCGACCACAATGCATGCCATCTTCGCTATCGCTACCCTGCTTGCCGGCATCGGCGTGATCCTGGTCGGCAACGGCCTGCTTGGGACGCTGCTCGGTGTGCGCGGGGAGCTGGAGGGCTTCTCCAGCAGCGTGCTCGGCATCGTCATGTCCGGCTACTTCATCGGCTTCGTGCTGGGCAGCCAGTTCATCCCCGGCATCATCCGCCGGATCGGCCATATCCGGATGTTTGCCACGCTGGCCTCGCTGGCCTCGGTGATCACCTTGCTGCACGGTCTGCTGGTCCATCCGCTGCCGTGGTTTCTGCTGCGCCTGCTGTCCGGGCTGTGCATCGTCGGCCTGTACATCGTCATTGAAAGCTGGCTGAACGCGCAGACCCCGAACGAGCAGCGCGGGCACGTGTTCTCGGCCTACATGACGACCACCCTGATGGGCCTGGCGCTGGGCCAGATGCTGCTGCTGGTCAGCGACATCCAGGGACTGCAACTGTTCGCGCTGTGCTCGATCCTGCTGTCGCTGGGCCTGGTGCCGGTCGCCATGACCCGGGTCAATGAGCCGGTGCTGGTCGAATCACCGCGCCTGGGCCTGCGCGCGCTCTACCAGCTGTCGCCGGCCGGCGTGGTCGGCGCAGTGTTCTCCGGGCTGGGCGCCGGCGCCTTCTGGGGCCTGGCGCCGGTGTTCGCCGCCGGCATCGGCCTGCCACCGGTCAAAATCGCCGGCTTCATGAGCCTGACCATTCTCGGCGGCGTACTGATGCTGTGGCCGGTCGGCCGGCTGTCGGACCGCTACGAGCGCCGCCGCGTGCTGCTGTGGATCTGCCTGCTGGCGGCCACCGCCGCGGCCGGTGCCCGTCTGCTGCTGGAGCTGGGTCCGGCCTGGATTCTGCTCGGCGGATTTCTCTGGGGCGTTTTCGGCTTCAGCATCTATGCGCTCTCGGCCGCCCACACCAACGATCATGTCGAGCCGGCCCAGATGCTCGAAGTCAGCGCCAGCCTGCAGTTGCTCTGGGGCAGCGGTGCCATTCTGGGTCCGCTGGTCGCCGGCGCGCTGATGCAGAGCATCGGCCCGACCGCGCTATTGCCGTTCATGGCCGTTGCCGCGCTCATTCCGGCCCTGTTCACCCGCTACCGGATGACGGTGCGACCACCGGTACCCGAACAATCCCGGCACGACTGGCTTCCCCAAACCGGGATCGGCTCGGCGGCGGCGCTGGAGCTGCCGGTCGAGCCCGAGCTCGAACCGGCAGCCAGAGAGGCTGCTTAGGTTTGCAGTCGCGCGCCGAGGAGGGTGACCCCATCACCACGCCATGCGCAAAGGAGCCTGCCGTTCAGGCCGGCGGCTGATCCAGCGGCAAAGTGAGCGTGGCACGGAACCGCTGCTGGCTGGGTTCGAGCTTCAGCCCGGCGCGCTCTTCATAGGCCAGGCCCAGGCGCTGGCGAATGTTGTCCAGGGCCAGGTGATGACCCGGCGCGGCCGGTCGCGGGTCGGTCGGCACCGGGTTGTCGATCACCACGCGCAGGCGCCGAAAGCTCGCGCGCTCTAGCTTGATCGCCAGCACCCCTCCTTCCGGCAGCGCGGCAATGCCGTGCACTACCGCGTTCTCGACCAGCGGTTGAATCAGCAGTACCGGAATCCTGAGTTCCATCGGCACATCATCGGCCAGCTGCCAATCCTGCCGAAGACGGTCTCCCAGCCTCAGCGACTCGATTCGCAAATAGCCCCGGATCAACTCCAACTCCTGCGCCAGGCTATGGTGCCGATGCTCGCTCAAGCCGGTGCGAATCAAGTCGGACAAATCAAGCACCGCCTCTTCGGCCTGATGCGGCCGCTGATGAATCAGCTCGGCGATGGTATTCAGAGCATTGAACAGAAAATGCGGCCGAATTCGAGCCTGCAAGGCATCAAGACGGACGCTGGCTTCGGCTGCGATGCGGCCGTACCAGCGCTGTTGGCGGGTCAACAACCAGATTGTGAACATCGAGCAGAGTACCGCCAGGCCCACGTTCTGTCGGACCCACCAATCTGGATCGGCCACATGAGCGCTGAACTGCAAGGACATGACCAGCCAGCTGCAAATCCAGGTCAGCATGGGCAAGCTGCAGAACAGCAGCGGCAAACCAGCGCCTTGCAGGCGCGCGGGGAGGCGCTGCAACAGCCACCAGCACGCCACGAAACACAGCGTTACCCATTGGACGAACAGAACGATCAAGCCGAACCGGAGCGGCAGGCTCTGAATGGACGCTGCCGTCGCGATGGCCAGCAGGCCGCTCAGCAGCAATGCCGCCACCACCAGCAGGAAGACCCCGCGGAAGCGCAGCGGCGGCAGCTTAGTCATCTAGTGGTCCAGACGGTGCTTCCCGACCACCGGCCTCGACTGCAAGGCAGATCTGCGGAAAAACCTCAGCGCCAGCATTCGCGAATCAGGCCTGCATCCCCGGGCGTTGAACTGATGTCCCGCCGACCTTGCTCGTTAAGAATGAAGTTCCCGCACTGGGTATCACGGGTGGCTTGGGCACCCTGCGGCACGGCTGCGATACTGAAGGTCGTTGCTGTCAGGTTGCTGCTGGCCGCCGTGATGGAGTACCACCCGTTTTCAGACTCGATCGGAAAACTCACGGTGCAGCCGTCAGTGGCGAGGTAGGAGGAGAACCGCGTATAGCATCGTTCCAGCGCCTGCGCGGTGTTCATCACCAGGGCCTTGCCTTCGGCCCGATTGGTCCGGGTAACCTGGTTGGTATAGGCCGGAATGGCGACGGCCACCACAATGGCCAGAATCGCAATGGCCACCAGCAACTCGATCAGGGTAAAGCCGCTGCCACGCAGCGGCTTCCCCAGGCCAATCGATGTCTTTTTCATTGATGTCCTCACCAGATCTGACGCCAAACCTGACGACCATCACAAAGGGCCGCGAGCGGAACGAACTGCTGATCCACCGGGTTCAAATAGCCGACGCGAGAACACCAGCTGGACCGATCCAGCCCATCACCACTTGGCGGAATCGGTGGCGCGATGGGCAAGCCATCATCGCCGATGCCTGGCGGAATGGGATTCTCGAAGTCACCCGGATTCTGTGGTGGAGGCGGGGTAATCACGACGGGCGGATTCAGCGGCGAACCAACGCCGGTGATCTGGACTCCTCCACCGCCCTCGGGGCCCAAACCAGGAATACCCAGCGCGCCAGCACCGGAACCTGCATCAAGCACATAGAGCCTCGGAACCCCACCTCCCTCGCACGGGTCATTAGATGGCTGGAAAGTCGAAAAAATTACTCGTCCGGCGATAATCTCAGGCCTCACCAAGACTCGCTCGCCAGGATCTGCGCCTCCTGGCCCGATCAGGTCCATGTACCAACCACCTTCGCCGAAGGACTGTACGGTAACCGATCGAACACCTGCGCTTTCCTGGGTAATCCTGGCCTCACCGAGATCAGATCGAGTCAGAGTTGTACCAGAATCCAAGTCCCTGATCTTGTAGAACGACTGCACCGGCGTCACCAACAATTCATCACCTTCTACAAAGAATCTACCGGTACCAAAATAAACGTTCAACCCGCCCTCGACACTAGTAGTCACATTGGGCGCCCCGGTAATGCCTTGATCCTGGGCGGTGGCGCCAGCGCCAACTCGAGCACGAAAGAGCTCATGGTCGCTGTTAACTGTGCTACCACTGAAATCGAAACGCCACATACGGCCGGTCAAGTCACCAGCATAGACCCGTGATACAAACTCTCGAGTTGCATCGTCAAGAACAATTGTGGGGGCTGACAGGCCGTTATGCTCCGGCAGCTCGCCAGCGGGAATGGTTGGAGAATAATTTTGCAGCACCTGCCCATTGGAGAGATCAATCACCATCAGCGTCGGTGCGTTGTTTGCGGCGTTGTAACCATTCCCCACGATGGCGACAAAGGTACCGTTCGATAGGCGGGTTATTTGCGGCAGCCCCATGATATGTCCAAGATTCTCAGCACCCGGTGTGGAAGGCGTCAACTCCCAGAGCACATCGGTGTCGGGATTAAATGATTCAGGACTAGTAACGTCCAAAGCAAAAAGACTTTTTCCACCGGCCCCCAAGGCGCCAACAAGCACGGTTCGCCAGCCTCGCCCGGGAATAAATGCATCAGCCACCGCAAGCCGACCATCCACGAAGAAACGGTGCTGATAACTGGGGTCTGCCAAACGATGCAGGTTGGGAACCACAGCACTGGGTATGAACGCGAAGCGCTCGGTTCCCGTATCAGCATCGAAGGCATGAAGCATGCCGTTATTGGACCCCACGAAAACGGTAGCTTTGTCTTCCTCAATCCGGGTGAGCTTGGCATCGACGAACGCGGCGTAGTCGATATCAACCGAACTCCAACCTTCGTTAGCACGCCCCTGCATCGGACTCAAAACAATCTGTGAATTAACCACATCCCCGACCAGGCTTTGACGGTCACGCAAGAATCCGCCTAGCTCGAGGCCATTGCTCCGATCACCGCGCAAGAAATTGATCAGCTGCTGCTCATCAACTTGGCAGAACCAGAGCTGAGAATCCAAGCCCTGACAGTCTGCGCTCCCCCGAAGCTGTTCAACTCCAGCGAATAGAGTATCTCGTATGCTCTCGGGCATGGTCGGTGCAAAATTGTAACCTTGGCCCCCAATATTGGTGAAGATATTTCGCTGCGCCCAAGGAAGCGTTTCAACGGTTTCAGAAGCCGACCACCGAATTCGCTGGGCTGGCGGAGCAAACGGATCAATGGCATTAACCTCACCGCTCCAATCTCGGGTATCAAATCCAGCCTGGTATACCAGAGTTCCTGTCTCCAATCGGGACGAGGTGGTTTCAAGCGTTGTTGTCTCGACAGCATCCAGCACCTGCTGAAAGGCATTGCGAAGCGAGCTGAACAGCTGCGCAGGATCAACTGCGAAGAAGTAGTTATCAGGGGTGCCGTCTCCGGTTGTATCCCAGGACAGCGGGTCTGATGGGAAGTTGCGGCTGGTATCGTAACCACCCCACTTCGCCGCGTAAAACATTGGCTCTTCCAACGGACGGGCATTGGATGATCCAAGCGTGAAGGTGTACGATGTTGGATTATCGTCAAATCGACAGTTATTGCACCCAGGCACTGCCGTGCCAGAAGCCCGAGTAAAGTTATTAATGCCCGAGTGCGCATAGAAGCCGTCGAGAGTGGTACCGCTGATTACGTACCCAAAGCCCATGCTATTGGGAGTCGACTGACTGAAAACGTTAGTAGTGACGGTGATGTTGTTGTTGGTGATCTGGTATGACAACACCCCGTTCATGTCCATATCATAGTCGCCCCCCTGCTCGCTGTCTTCCCACTGAATCAAGAAGCGCCCGGTTCCGCCCGCAATATCCTGCTCCACAATCCGGAAATCCACGATCGCGCAGTTACCTCCCACCGAGGAATTTCTGCAGGCCGGGAGAATTGATACGGCAGGGGCAACTTCGCCCGGACGGGGAATGTCAATTCGGGGCACAGCCGGCGCTAGGGAAACCCCAAACGTCTTGACATTTACGTCGACCGGCTGCCCGGTCGGTGTATCAATATCAGACCGAATACTATTGGTATATGCAAAATGGGCCAAACCAGCGATATGGTAGGTACCTTCAAGTCTAGGGGCCTCCGGACAAAGCCCTTCTACCGAACTGAGCGTTGCCACTGACTTGGCTGTGCAGACTTGATTATTGTCTGCACCAGAGCGACCTACAAAGAACTGATTACCGTGGATACCCTCTCCCGCACCCACCGTATTCGTCCACTGATCCACACCACCGGTCATGCCAAGGTCCGCGGCGCCGCCGAGGTTGTTACCGTCATAAGACGAGACGGAACTGTTGAAATTGATAAGATTTACGTTGGCACACCAATTCGTGGAACTGATCGGGTCCTGCCAAGCGCTGATGACAGGCAAGCCTGCGATGGCGTCTGATCCAGACACACTGAAAGCTGTCGTGGGGGTTAATCCAGCGAGATAGCGCAATCCTTCAAGAAATATCTCAGCCTGTGGATTTCCCCAGTTTCGGCATCGACCATCAGAAAAAGAACTTAAACCCCAGATGCAGTTATCGCCGCTGGCGCTGGTGTTGTTGAAAAAGCCTTCGTTATGATCGTACCCAAACAACCTAAACGCATTTAAGGTGCGGATGATAGAGCCGACCGCAGGAACCAACGGCCGGAACGTACCATCTGTATCGATATTGACCTCGTCAGCCATCGGGCCGATATTTCTTCTCAGTACTCCACCAGATTTGTTGCGCTGGTAGCTGCCTGTCAGAAGCCCGAATCGAATCGAGCCATCGTCTCCGAACTCCTGGAGCAGCCCGATTGGCTTGAGATTCCCCGCAGGATAGCGCTTGCACATCTCGGTTCCGCGAAGCGCATCGGAAACACAGGCCTCAACGCGTACCGCGTAGTCACCCAGACCTAATCCAACCTGCGCTCGAACTGGATTGTCCGAATTCGCAGGCAGACCCGTGAAACTCATGGCATTTCCGTTGCTGAAGCTTAGCCCCCCAATTTGCATTTCTGAGTGGCCGGTCCGATTTTTTTCATTGCTCCAGCGACACTGCCAACGTTCGTTGGCGGTCCACAGGCTGTAGTTGCCGCTTGCAACCCGCATCAGCGGTGGATCAGTTACGTTCTGGGACCACTGTGTCGATGCAACTGTGGTGTTGCAGAAACTGACGCCGCGTCGGGAGGCGTTGGTAATCTGCCAGTTATTGTTGCTTGTTCCAACGCTACCACTGCTGGTCACTTGAACATTGATTTGATTGGCAGCGGGCAATTCGCGAATCACCCCGACCATGAATATCGCGGGATTCGTGGCGGATTGAATACGAACCTGGTCGCCTATTTGTCTTTGACTATTATTGGACCAGCCTGTTGTCAATGTCACTCGCGACCCGGCGGCATTTCGGGCGCCAACTGGCACCATTACGTTTGAGGTGCTGGTTGTAGTTGTTGCCTGAGGGAGGGTGAATGGCGTCAGGCGATGAATATCGTCTCCATCATAGAAGCGCACCCAGCTATGGGCTGCATTAGGCAAATAAGTTCTTTCAAGCACGGTCAGCTCGGCAGTGTCCGTGGACCTGTAACCTCCATAGAGAATTTTGCGAACGACATCAATTCGCGCCATAGTGACGTAATTTAGGAAGTTTCCACTCCAGTCGCCCGCGACTCCGTCGCAGTACTTATTAGAGGTTTCCGCCGCTGGAACGAATCGCCCATTCGCACTCGAGTAGCTATAGCACTTGAACGAATCAAAGTAGCCATAGTAGTCGATGGCATGATTGTAGGTTCGCTCCGCGGCCCCGTTTCCGGTCAGATCCGCATAATCCGGAAAGGCTTCGAAGAATAACTGGTGATCATTAGACATCGTTAGAAGCACGAGTGGAGGAATCGTGCTTCCGGCAAACAGCGGGGACTGGGCAATCGGTAACGTATTCGCCGCGGCCAGCCCCGGAAGAAGGGAAAATAAGGCGACGTTTAGCGCCAACACAAATTTGTTAATCATCTCGGCCACCAGAAAACAGATTGAACGAGGGCTCGCGCTTGTCGATTGGCCGCACCAGGACCGACGGCGCGCGCGAGGATGAGGAAGTGCTCTCCCGAGACAGGCGCACCGGTCTCCAAGGTCAGGCCGTCTTCTAGTCGACAGGAGATGCGCCTTAGATTATTTGTATCGCGGTACTCTGAGAGCTCAATAACCACGTACTGTCCCGGCGCTGACGGTGCATCCGCCCAGGCTAGGCCGGCGCCCAAGGTCTCCCATATCGTGGCAAAATTGGATTCCAGAGAACAATCCGCTGGACTTGCCTGCAAAGCGGGAACGTCTCCCCACGGGACGATATTGGCCAAACCTGGGTTGGGTTGACGAAGTCGTTCCTCCACCTCGCGCAGCACGGCTTCGGCACGCTGGAAGGCAATATTGTATTCAGCGACATTGGCAGCCATTCTTTCCTGCATCATGCCAACGTTGCTGGAGGTCAGGCCAAGCAGCGTCAGAATCAACAGGAAGATCAGCGCAATAAACAGCGCCGCCCCGCGCTGGGCGCCTGGACGATGAGGAATCATTTCACGACTCATGATGGATCTGGCCTCTTCACCGCACGATCTGGCGGTTTCGTAACGACAGCGTTACGTTGTAGGGTTGACGAAGGGCGCGGTCAGCGGTGTGCGTGACATTAGTCAGGCCGATATCGAAGGTCTGTGCCACGGCATCCATGCTCACAGCACCTGGAGATCGCGCAAGCAGGCCGACCCGGACCGCAATCACATACTCCCAATTGGGCACGTTCTGCGCGGTGAGCCAGACATTGACACTCTGGCCATCGCCGCTGCCCTCAGGCGCGCCAGGATCGCTGTAGCCGAAGACCAGCTGCATGTTCTCTATGCCATCCACCAGCTCTTCGATGACGGGCGTGTTGAAGCCGCGGCTGAACGTGGCCGAGAACAGCGCCGGTTGACCGCTCGCACCCTCACCGATAAAGAAGGCACGTGACAGCGGCCGGTAAAACTGGGCAGCGGATCGATAAGTGGCGCTCCAATCTGCCGCCGGCGTCACGTTACCTGGGCTGCAGGTGCCGCCTGAGCCCCGGGTCAGGGAGTTGGCGGTAGCGTTGACCGCTTGAAACAGATCCGCCTGATTGCAGTTCGTGACCAGCACGATTTCGCACTGGGTGACCTGATCCGCGCCGGTCCCGTAGATCACATTGATGTTGTTCTGGTTGGGGGCGTTGGTGTCGGTGGCGGTGATGTTGCCGATTGGTCGCATTTCGCGGATGAACAGCACGTCCGAAAACGGAAGCGCGCGCTGAACGATGACGTCCGGGAGCTGGCCGATGTTGCCGCCAGCCTGCCACTGACCGACCGCCGCACTGCCTGGGGTCAGGCCGGTCAAGGTGACGGTCTGGTCTATTCCGGTGTTCTGAAACTCCCAGCCTCGAACGGCGTGGTTCGGCGCGAGCAGGGCGATCGCATCGGCTGACGAAACATTCAGATGATTCCGCAGCCGCGAGGTGCCGCCGCAGATTCCGCCCAGCCCGGCGGACCGGACCACCGGCTTCAGGGTTTCCAGCGCAAAGCGGCCGCTCTCCTGGGTCCGGGCCAGGGCTTCGGTGGCATTGTAGGTCATCTTGCTGCCGGTGAAAAACTGCACCACCGCAGCCACGACCAGCAGGCTCAGGGTCAAGGCGACCATCAGCTCGACCAGACTGAAGCCGCTGGTATGGCTGGACAAGCCGGGTTGCGCCTGAACGGGGTAATGACCCATAGCTAGATCCTTGTCACGATAGTGATGGCGTCATCCTCAGCCGGGCCGCCAAGCTCGCGGGCATCGCGCCAGCTGACGGTCACGGTTACGACATCGCCGTTGCGCGCATGAGTGAGTGACCCATTGGGCAGCAGACGCCCGACCTCGGCATCCCAGTTGTTTCTCAGCTGCAGGGGGGGGGCCGGCAAACTGCGATAAGCGCGGTATTCGTCGGTAATTCTGTAGGCCAGCGCCGTTGCCTGACTGCGTTGCGTCGAAAGCTGTCCGGATTGCAGCGCGAGGCCTTGCAGCGCACCCAGGCCGAGCAGGCCGATCGACAGCACCAGCACGGCAATCAGAACTTCAATCAGCGACATGCCGCGCTGACATTGAGGCGAGGGGAGTGAGAAAATCTTCATGGGCAGGCCAGTCTCTCGGAAGCGACGCGACCGGATCGGTCGATCAAGATGTCTCGTGCCTGGTCGCCTCGACACCCGTCAACGCGGACCTGCACGGTGGCTGGAAAGGTCACGCCCATGGCGGCGTCCATGGACCCACGCGGCAGGAAGCGAAGCACATCCGGCCCAGTGATTTCGAAACCGCCTGGCGGACCGCTCCAGACCCGCAGAACTCGAACGATCGTGGGGGCGCCAGCACCGGGAGTGGCGCTATCCTCGGCCACAATCCAGCCGTCGGTCCAGTCACCGTCACAGGTCAGGCCGTCCTCGCTGGCGCAGACCACCACGGGCTGATTGCGCTTCAGCGCTTCGCTGCGGGCCAGATGGAAGGCTGTCAGGAGATCGTTGGATTGAACCGTGATGCGGTTGTTCTGAATGGCGGTAAAGAAGCTGGGTACGGCAAGCGCGATGAAGATGGCGAGCAGCGCAATCGCCATGATGAGCTCGATCAGCGTGAAGCCTTTGGCGGTTCTGGACTTCAAGTCGGCTGGTCCGGGGTTTGTCCAGGGTGAATCATAGCCCGGCGGCGCGGCAATACCAGCCTGGCCGGACGGGCGGCGGCATTTTGGCGACAGGCGGATGGCTGTGGCCAAATTCCCAGCGCTCCGGCCGCTGGGCGGGGTACGACACGATACGACGCGGCTGCCGGTGTCCATTGGTTCGTCAGCTCCAACCCTACCAAGTGAACATTCGCAAACGGCAGGTCAAGTCACCCAGGGTTTATCTGCGCGAAAGCGGGCTGTACCATCATTTGCTTGGGATCGATACCGCCAAGGCTTTGGTTGATCACCCCAAAGTGGGGGCGTCCTGGGAAGGCTTCGTCATTGAGCAAGTCCTGATCACCAAGGCCTATGACGAAGCCTGGTTCCGGGCCACTCATCAAGGCGAGGAAATCGATCTGGTACTGAAGAGAGGTCAGCAGTTGGTGGGGGCGGAGTGCAAACAAACCGATGCGCCTCGAATGACGCCATCGGTCAGAGCGGCGCTGGAAGACCTGAAGCTGGGCCGGGTGGTAGTGATTTATCCGGGCCAGCGCCGGCACCCCGTTGCGGAGCGGGTGGACGCCGCCCCTCTGGCGCAGCTGGCTGCGCCAGAGGGGCTGAGCAATTACTTGCCGTAGCGCTTCTTGAACTTGTCGACGCGGCCGCCGGTGTCCATGATCTTGTGCTGGCCGGTGTAGAACGGGTGCGACTTGCTGGACACTTCGACCTTGACCAGCGGATATTCCTTGCCGTCTTCCCACTGGATCTTCTCCTTGGTCTGGACGGTCGAGCGGGTCTTGAAGATCAGGTCGCTGGACAGATCCTGGAAGATCACGTCGCGGTAGTTGGGATGGATGTCGGCCTTCATGGCGGCAAGTCCTGAAATCTGTGGAAAATAGCCGCGCATTATTACCCAGACCGGCGCGGGATTCAAGCCGCCCAGCCCGAACAATTCATGAACTCGCGCGATGATCGCGCCGTACCGGCGACTTGGTCTCGACGGGCGATGCCTCATCGCAGCGGCCCGCAAGCTCGGCGACACCTTACACTTTAGCGATGAGATCCCACCCTTCATCCCCTGCCGCGCGCTGGCGAGTCGCCTGCGGCCATGACGCGACGGCCAGTGCGGCCGCGCGAGTTCTCGAATCCGGCGGCAACGCGGCTGACGCGGCGATCGCCGCGGCGCTGGCGGCGACCGTGGCCGAACCCCTGCTGTGCTCACTGGGCGGTGGCGGCCATGCGGTAATCCAGGCGGACGGGCGCGCGCCCATCGCGCTGGACTGCTTCACCCATACGCCGCGCCAGCGCCGGCTGGACGGGCTGGATTTCTACCCCATCCTCGGCAACTTCGGCACCGACACCCAGGAATTTCATGTCGGCATGGCCTCGATCGCCACGCCCGGACTGCCGGCAGGGCTGATCGCAATCAGCCAGCGCTATGGCCGCTTGCCGCTGGCCGAGCTGTGCGCGCCGGCGGTCGAGCTGGCCCGCGACGGGGTCGCGCTGAACCGGATTCAACACTACGCCCTGCATATTCTGGAGCCGATTGTCAGGGCGACGGAGGATTCGGCCCGGCTGTTCGGCCTGGCCGACGCCCGGGCGCCGATTCCGCCGGCCGGCAGCCGGGTGAGCAATCCGTCGCTGGCCGATTTTCTGGAGCATTTCGGACGCGACGGCGCCGACGGCTTCTACCGCGGCGAACTGGCGCAGCGACTGGCCGCGGATTCAGCCCATGGCGGCGGCCACCTCGGGCTTCAGGATCTGGCCCGTTATCGGGCGCAATGGCGCCGCCCCTTGAGCTGGCGCTACCGCGACGCGCAGATCTGGTCAACGCCGCCGCCGGCCTTTGGCGGGATGATGCTTGCCCTCGCCTGCGGAGCGATGGCGCCTCGCCTGGGCCAGGCCGCGTTCGGCGATCCAGCCCATATCGAGGCCCTGTGCGCGGCGATGGCGCAGACCGAGGATCTGAGAGTGGAGCTGGAGCAACCCGCGCTGCTGGCCTGTGCCCGCGGCCTGCGCGCGACTTTCGATCGCCTGCTGCCGGCGGCGGCGATCAGTCGACGCGGCACCACCCATATCAGCGTCGAAGACGGCGGTGGCCTGGCCGTGAGCATGACCCTGTCGAACGGTGAAGGCTCGGGCTACGTGCTGCCGGGTACCGGCATTATCCTGAACAACATGCTGGGCGAGGAAGACATCAATCGCGGCGGCTTTCATGCCTGGCCGACCAATCGCCGGCTGGCGTCGATGATGGCGCCACTGATCTTGCGGCGAAACGGCGAGCGCTGGCTGCTCGGCAGCGGCGGCTCGAACCGCATTCGCACCGCGCTGCTGCAGGTCATCTCGGCCCTGGTCGACTTCCGACAGCCGCTGGATCTGGCGATCGCAGCACCGCGTCTGCATCTGGAGCGTGGCTTGTTGGCCGTGGAAATGCCGAACGGTGGCTGGCCGGCGCGCACCGGCGAGTGGTTAACAGAGGCCCACCGCGATGCGCGATGCTGGCCGGAACGCAACATGTATTTTGGCGGCGTGCACGGCGTTGGCCCCGACAGCGCCGCCGCCGACCCCCGCCGACAGGGGGCCGCGCGGTCCGGGTAGCGGCGCTGCCCGGCATCGTTCGGATCGCTGCCTGCGTCCGACGGGTCATGTCTGGTGAAACCCCGCATCGTTGCCGATGGCCGGCATGGTCCGTCGGGGGCGTGGCCCCGACCTACCCGGTGCGGGTTGATGCCGCGGTGAAATGATGGGTCTCGGAGGGCGTCGGTCGGCTCCACGTGGCCGTCGGGCCATGTCTGGTGAAATCCCGCATCGTTGCCGGTGCCCGGCATGGTCCGTCGGGGGCGTGGCCCCGACCTACCCGGTGCGGGTTGATGCCGCGTCGGTATGACGAGCCTCGGAGGGCGTCGGTCGGCCCCACGTGGCCGTCGGGCCATGTCTGGTGAAACCCCGCCTCGAGGCCGAGGCACGGA
>JBJHCC010000037.1:0-38660 GCA_050485825.1 Gammaproteobacteria bacterium | reverse complement strand
CTGAGTTCGTGATCGGCCGCGATCAGCTTGATGCGCTGCAGCATTTGCGGCCGTTGGCTGCTGTGAAACTCGTCTCGCCTCGCTGGGGCTTGGTCAGCGGCCGCCTGTGCCGAATCGTCGGCATTCGCGTGCGCCCACTGAGCGGGCGCGTCCAACTGCTTCTCATGGGATAGTCATGGCAATCATCGCAGGCATGAATCTGGTCGACCAGCCCTGGTTCGATCGTATCAATACCATCGGCACTGGCTGGACCCACGTGGACCAGCTGACTACTGCACCATTGCAGCCAGCGGCTCGCTACCCGGCGCAAAGCGGGGTGGTCGGGGTGGAGTGGTGGGCGGCCGGAACGCCCCCAGTAATGCCGAACTGCTTCGCGCTTCTCGGTACCGATGTCGGCCTCGACGACAATGGCGTCAGCCGGCCGAGCCTGGTGCTGGAAGCATGGACGTTCCTCGGCGGCTGGGTAGGCGTCCCCTACACGCTGTTCGAGCTGGCTGCACCCGGGTCCCCCCGGCACTTGGTCGTCGTGCCCGAATTTGTCACGCCGCTGCCCTCTCGCTGGCGCCTGCGCTGGCAGGCCAATGGCCGCGCTGGCTTCGTCGGATCCACCTACTGCGGTCGATACATTCAGGATCCGGAGCTTGCTGACGCCGGGTGGCGGATGCGCTATGTGGACGGCGCCCAGCGGGATCGGAGCGCAGACGGTCAAGTCTTTACGGGCAGTACCTCGATCCGGCGTGAATTGCGAATCGAGCAGGGCGTGCTCGACAGCCGGGGGGCGTTCTCGGTACCGGGCCACGGCGAGCACCTCACGCTCGGTGCCCCGGAAATTGAAGGGTCAGTCTTGCAGCTCGATGGCTGGCTCCAAGTCGGCGCCACCATCGCAGACGGGTCGGCCCGTTGGCCTGGTGTCTTGGCCGAGGGCGCCTGGTATCGCATGGACTATGAGACTTCGCATACCGGCGAGCCACTGGCGACGCCCCGGTGGGATCTCGGGGTGGTGTCATGGGAATGGAGGTCCGCTGATCTGGGGATCCAACGCGGCAGCGTCATGTTCCTGGCAGCGACCCCGTCTTTTGGCGCACCGCCGCTCGAACTATTCGCGTCGCCGGGTGCGGGCACCAGCCGAATCAGAATCACTGCGCTGAGCCGCATCGAGCCTTTGGCCGACTCCCCTGAAGTCATCGAGCTCCGCTTCAACCTCCAGTGGCTGCACGCCACTCATGGCGCCTCTCGGCCGATTATCGCCATGCCCTATCCGAACGACCCCGCGCTCAACGCCGTCACGGGCCTATACGGCTACATCCAGAGCCCTGTAGACTTCGCCGACCGCGCCGAAGGGCGCATCCTCCAATCCGCAATGGTGATTGAGGAACAACGGTAGTCTCAAACTAAGCGGCGGGCCGTATCAAAGGAAGCGTCGCGGTACATGCCGCAACTGCCGTGCAACGAATACCGCAGGTACTTCGTTGCCGGGTGAATAAACTCAAAACCCGAGGGTTTCAAAGCGATCGCGCAGGAGAATGTCGCCTGGCGCATTCATGATGATCACGTCGATCTCGTGGCCGATACCCTGAATCGATCCGTCGGCGCGTTCGAAGTGAAGGCCAAGGCGGCGCAGCCCCGGCTGCAGGCCGTCGGTGACAAAGCGGTCGAACACGTGACTGCGGCGATGTTCCTGGCCGTCGACTGTGAGCACGATCTGCAGATGAGCGTCAGCATCGTGTTCCATTCGAAGCGGCATGAGGAGTCCGTATTGATCGCGGCGTTGCTCAGCGGGATCGGAATGCCGGTGCCCCTCAAGCTGCCGTCTTCCATGAAGATGGCCGGGAATGGTGACGTCGGCGCCAGCGTCCGGCGGCGAACTATTCCAGGTCGCCGGGTCGCTCCATAACAGGATGGTCTGATCGGCCCGGACAGCGGCCGTACTGAATATCAAGATTCCGCCACGAAGAACAGAACGGCCGGGTGGATGCGATTCATCCGGGCAGTCCTTCCATGGGCGGCGCCAGTATAGGACGGGTGCTTTGCAACGGGCCAGACAAACAAACGTGACGATTCGTGCAGAAACGCCATTGCCGCTGCAAGGTATTTCACAGGTTCACAGAAGTGTCTCTAGGGGTCACGACGGCGATCATGCCTGTCGAGGCGGCGCACTTATTGATGCTGATTCTGTTCATCGATTTGGGGTGGTGGACAGAAGCTTGCGTGATTGTTGTCGCGCCGGATTCCGAGGTACCGGAATGCGCCAGCTATCGTTAGCGCCTTCACGCATTCGTGATCTTGCCGTGATTTTATAACGTTGCAGGGATATATCACGCAGCGCTTGGCGCTTGGGAGGCGTGGCATGGAACGGAAGCGAATCGCTCGCGGGTCGATGGGGCTCGCTGTTCTCGTCGGGTCCTGGTTTGCGGCTGCGGGGCTGAGTGCCGGCTCGCTGATCGTTACGCCGGAGCTTGTTGACGCAGGCGTCGTCGCGCCAGGCGACTCGACGGTCGAAGTCTTTGCGATAGAGAATGTCGGCAGCGACACCGTCCAGTTCGAGTTCACGGGATTTGCTCCGGCGCGCTCTTCCGGGACTGACCTCACGCTGTTCATCGATGACGAGTCTTTCGGTGGTTTCGAGTTCAGAGCGGCCACCAGCGGGCCGGTATCAGGGAGCTGGACGGGATTCAGCGGTGAGCTTGCCCTGCTCAAGGGTTCGAGCTCAACCTGGACCAATGACCTGGCGGTGCTGCTGACGACCACGCCGGCGCTCGATCTATCGGCGGTGGTGTATCAACTCGGCGGTAACGCGGCGCAGCTGGCACCTGCGGGGCAGGTGTTTCCGTGGGTCCGCGGCGGCTTCGGCGCTTCGATCAACGAGTCCTTCGATTTCGCCCAGGCGATCCAGGTCAACGGTCTCTATGCCTGGGTTGGCAACGCCTGGGGTGCCGGCAGTGGGCGCTGGGACGGCAGCGTCGTGCTGGCGGGGCTGGCAACTCAGACCGGCCTGGTCACGGCGGTGGATCCGGCGACGGGCGCCATAGCAGCTGGGCAAACCGTGCTGGTCGAGGCGGTGTTCGAATCCGGCGCGCGTCCGCCCGGAGTCTATGACGAAGCGCTGATACTCGCGACCGATCAGCCTGATCAGGCCGAGTTGGCCATTCCGGTGCGGCTTGAGGTGCCCGGTGAGGCCGTGCTGGCGGCCCTGCCAACCGCGCTGGCCTTTGGCGAAGTGTTCGCTGGTGCCGCAGCCAGCCGTAGCCTGCAGATTGAGAATCTCGGCAATCTGGCCTTGACCATCGAGGCCATCGCGACCAGCAACCCGAGCTTCACCGTTGCGACCACCGAGCTGACGGTGGCGCCGGGTGCCAGCGCTGAGCTGCTGCTGCGCTTCGAGCCGACCGAGGTTGGCGATTTTGTCGGCGCCCTGAGTTTCGTGACCAATGATGTAGAGGCCCAGGACGTATTGATCGACCTCAGCGGCGTCGGCTTGCCCGCGCCGAGCATCCGCATCGATCCGACCCAGGCTTTCCTGAACCTCGCGGCCGGGGATCAGGGCAGCGTTAACGTCACCATCAGCAACGATGGCGATTCACCGCTGCAGTTCAGCTTGCCCCAGTTTGCCGGTGACGCGGTTGCGGTCACCCAGATGACGACGCCGGCCATGCCGCCAGGAGTGTCGCCGCAGCGCTTGCGCGAGCGGCTGGCTGCGGATCCGGTCGGTCGCGACGCTGATGGAGGCTGGAGAACGACGGCCCAGACGCCCCCGCGCGAGGTCGGCTACCGCCTCGAATTCAATGATTTCACAGCTGCGGGCGGCGAGTTTGTGCTGGTTGACGGACCCTTGTCCGGCGAGCTGGCGTTTGTGCTCGCCGATTTTGTACTGGACAGCGCCAGCGACCAGACCTGGGCCAGCGACCTGACCTTGCTGGTGACTTCGACGCCGACGCCGGATCTCGATAGTGGCGAGGGCGTGCTGATTCAGCTGGGCGGCTCGGTAGCGAGCCTGGCGCCGGTGGTCGGGCGTTGGAATACCGGCAACAGTGGCGCCCCGGGCACTGCGGTGCAGACCGCGATCATGGCGGCCGAGCCGTTCGTGCTGGAGGAGGTGTATCTGCTGCTGGGCAACAGCTGGACCAGCGGCTCAGGGCAGTGGAGTGGTGGTATCGACATCATTGACCTGGCGCTGACCCGAGGGCCGATCATCAACGCCACGCCGACCGCCGGGACTCTTGCCCCCGGCCAGTCCGCGACAGTGGCGGTGGACGTCAGCGCAGCAGGGCTGGTTGCAGGCGAGTACCTGGGCGGCCTGCAGATCGCGAGCAATGATCCCGTCCAGGCGATCAGGGTGTTTGAGCTGGTGTTGAACGTCACCGGCACACCGGCGCTGACGATCGGTGCCGCTGCAGTGACGTTCGGCGAGCTCTTTATCGGGCAGCAGGTCGAGCGCGAGCTTGAGATTTTCAGTACCGGAACCGCAGCGCTGACGCTGAGTGATTTCTCGGTCGACGATCCCGCCTTTACGGTAGCCATCGACAGCGCGACGCTGGCTGTTGGCGACAGCGTTCAGATACCGCTGAGCTTCATCGCCGGTGCGGTCGGCCCGGTCTCCGCCAGCCTCAGCTTTCAGAGCAATGACCCGGCCAATCCAACGGTTACCGTGCCACTCAGCGCGCTGGTGCTGGAGTCACCGGCGCTGGTGGTCGATCCGGTTGAGATCGAGGCTGCGCTGGCCGCCGGCGGCGACGGCGCGTTCAGTCTGACTTTGAGCAACCCGGGCAGCGCGCCGCTGGTATTCGAGTTTCCTGACTTCGGCGCTGGACCGGAAGGACAGGGCCGGACGCATGCTGCGGCAGACGCCGAGCGTCGGGTACAGCTGGACGCGCCGCCGCTGGAACAGGCGCTCTCTGCCCGCCGTTCCGTGCCAGGGGAAGCCGCGTCCGCGGCGGCGGGGCCGATTGAATCGGATGCCAGCTTCCTGCTGGAGTTCGACAGTTTCTTCGCCAACGGGATGCAGTTCACTCAGGTGGCTAGCGGGCTCAATGGCAGTCTTGAGCGCATCGATGCCGACTTCGGGCTCGATCTGGGCACCGGCCAGACCTGGGCCAGCGACCTGGCCATTGTCATTACCAGTGGCCCGAACCTCGAGCCCGACGCCATTCTGCTGCAGGCCGGGGGCACAATCAGTCTCGGCGGTAACGCGCCGCACCTGCGCTGGCAAGCGGGCAACAGTTCCGCCCCTGGCACCCTGGTGCAGACCAGCCTGGCCGTGCCCATTCCGCTGGACTTGAACGATGCCTACGTCTGGCTCGGCAATGCCTGGGTGCCTGCGGACGCGGGGCAATGGACCGGGACGATCGGTCTCGACGGTGTCAATGATCGTGTCCCCTTTATCGTCGATCTCGATCCCGCGGCGGGTGAAGTGGCACCGGGCCAGAGCCTCGTTGTCGACCTCACATTGAGCGCGGATGCGCTGGTTGCCGGGATCTATCGTGATCGATTGCTGCTGCTCAGCAACGATCCCGTTGCCCCCGCGCGCGAGATTGCCGCCAGCCTGCTGGTCAGCGGCGAGCCAGCGCTGGAGATCATGCCAGCGACGCTGGACTTCGGCGAGGTCTTCGTTGGTGCCAGCGCCGCCGCCAGCGCGGTGGTCAGCAATTCCGGCACCGATCTGCTGGTGGTTGACGCCGTGGCGGTCAGCGGCGCCGGCTTTGCAACGGCTGCCGAGGGCTTCTCGTTGGCACCGGGCGCAAGCGCGGCGATTAGCATCAGCTTCGGCAGCGACACGGCCGGCAGCTTCGTCGGCGAACTGGCGTTGAGCAGCAATGCCGGCGACGAGCCCGCCACCGTGGCCTTGACCGCCGAGGCGCGTGAGCCCGGCATTCTGACCGTCAGCGAAACCAGCCTGGTGATCGAGGTGGCGGCCGGCGCCACCGCCTCGGCCGAGCTGACCCTCGGTAATGTCGGCGCCTCGCCGCTGGTCTTCGATGCGGCCTCCTGGCAGGGCTCGGCGGCGGCTACCGGCACCCTGGCGGTACCTGCGGTACAGATCGCGCAGGCAACGGGCATCACCGGGCTGGCGCCGGCGCGTGCGTCGGCAATCGCCTCGACAATGGCTTCGGTACCCAGCCTGCAGGATCGTGAAGTGCTGTGGGAACAGCCGCCGACCGCATCGTTCCGCATCACCAGCAGCCGCAGCACCGTGCTTGATGCCGGCCTGTACGCGGCCGATATCTTCGACATCGACGGCGCGGCGCTGCTGCAGGGCATCACCGCCTATGGTTTCCGCTTCGACGGCGCTGAGCGCTTCGACGAAACCTTCGACAGCGTGGTGTTCTATGTTTACGCCGATGACGACGGCCAACCGGCCGGCAGTCCAGACGACGGCGAGAGCAACCCTCTGTTCCGCTACGAAGCCAGCGTTGGTGGCGCCGGCTTCAGCGTCGACGAGGAGCCGCTGGGCTTTGGGACACGCGCCGATGTCAGCCTGGATCTGGTGGCAGCGACCGGTGAGGGTTTGCTGCTGGGCGAGGGACGCTACTGGCTGCTGGTTCATGCCGTCAGCGCCAGCGCGGATCTGTTCGACGATGTCTGGTCGCAGCAAACCTCCTTCAGCGGCGAGCGTGTGGCTGCCTTCATTGACTTCGACGACGTGTTCAATATCGGCGCCGAATCCTGGCAGCCGCTCGCCGCCGTCATTCCGCCGCACTCGTCCAACCTGGCCTTCCGCCTGGAAGGGCGAGCGTTGAACTTCCTGTCGGTGAACCCGCCGCAGGGCGTGATCGATGTCGACGATGCTGTCGTGCTGGAACTGCTGGCCGATGCCAGCGACTTTGAACCCGGCAGCTACACGGTGGAACTGGTGATTCGCACCGATTCTCCGGCCACCCCCGAAGCGGTGGTGACCGTCACCATGGTCGTGACCGAGGCGGCGCCCGGCTTTGCCTGGGTCAACCTGGCCGGTCCGCCGAACGCGGTGATCGTGCAGGGTGAGCCGGTCGAAGTGCACGGTCAGGCGCGCATCCACCCGGATCGCCTGGCCGGGCCGCAGGCGGTGCAGATGTGGGTTGGTCTCCACGATCGCGACATCCACCCGGCGCTGTGGCCTGCCTCGGCCTGGATTGCGGGTGAGTTGCATGCGCTGGATGGCGATCTGGCCAGTTTCATCGCCGTGGCCGGTGATCAGCTCGCCCCGGGTCTGTATCGCTACGCCACGCGGTTCCGGCTCGAGGACGGCAGCTATGTTTATGGCGGCTATCACCTCAGCGGCGGCGGGTTCTGGAACGGACTGCTCCACACTTCCGGCCTGCTGACGGTATTGCCCGGCGCTCAGGACAGGATCTTCGGCGACCGCTTCGGGCCCTAGGAGCCTGCGCGGCAGAAGCATCCGGGCTGCAACGGCGCCCTCGCCATTGAGTGCGCCTATCGTCGAGCCTGCATAGGTCCACTACGCGCGCTCTCCGATAGCCACACTCAATGGCGATGGCATCCGTTTCGCCTCGAACGTTTCTGCCGCGCAGGTTCATGAATTATTCGGGCTAGCTTGTGCCCTAACCCGGCGCGGCGACTGCGAGGGTATCGAATGGCTGATTCTGCTCGACCCGCGGCGGAGTCGGTCCGGGGCGGCGATATCTTCGAGTTCAGTGCCGCCGGGCTGGTCGGGGAAGGTGCCTGCCTCACTCTGGTGCCGGCTGCCAGCGCGGACGGGCACAACGAGGGCTGGCAGTGGATCGATCCCTCCGGTGACTATCAGTGGACGGACAGTAGCGGCTCGAGTTCGGCCAGGCGCCGCGCGGTCGCGATGGTCAGTTCCGGCTGCTGGCGGCCGAGCGTCAGCGCTTCCTTGAGGTAGTCCCGGGCCGCAGGCGACGAGCCGTGGTTCAGCAGATGTTCGGCCAGATTGAGCAGGGCCTCGATCACTTCATGCGCTTGCCGGTCCAGCGCCCGGCGCGCGGCAAGCGCCTCCTCCAGGTAACCGGTTGCACGGTCTGGATCATCCTGCAGCTGGGCCAGGCGCGCGGCGGCGGTCAGCGCCCGACCGATGTCCGTATGCGGATGCTCATGCAGGTCGAGAATCAGCGGCAAGGATTCGGCCAGCAGCGCTTCGGCCTGTTCGGTCCGCTCACGGTCGAGGGCGAGCTCGGCCAGTGAAAGCCGGCTAACTGCCCATTGCCGGTGCCTTTCCCCGAGCGTTTGCTGGAAAATGAGGGCCGCCTGATCCAGCTGTTCTGAAGCCTCCTCGTGGCGCGCCTGTTGCCTGAGCACATGGCCGAGCTGGTAGCGCATGATGGCGACCCGTGGATGGATTTCTCCAAAACTGTTCAGACGCAGATTCACGGCTTTTCGGTACAGAGCCTCGGCGCCGTCGAGGTCGCCAGTACTCATCAGGACCCAGGCGAGGTTGCCTTCCGGAATGGTCGTCCAGGGGTGCTCATCGCCCAGCTCGGCGCGCCGGATCGCCAGGCCTTCCTCGAACAGCTCGCGGGCTCGGCTCAGCCGTCGCTGCAGGGCCATCAGATTGCCGAAGTTGATCAGCACCGTGGACAGCTCGATGCGCTCATCCGGCAGGCTGCGGTAGATCGCCAGGGCCTGCTCGTAGTCCTGCTCGGCGGCGGCAATCCTGCCGGTATCGCGGGCAATGTTGGCGCGCAGATTCAGGGCTTGGGCCAGGGTCAGAGGGTCATCGGATGCGGTCGCGATGACGCGCTCGATGCTGGCTTCAGCATCCGCATATTCGCCCAGGTTGAACAGCGAGAAGCCGAGGTCCCGCAGCAAGCGCTGGCGCAGGTTCAGCGGGTCGAGCCTGCCCGAATCCAGGATCGCCAGGCTTCGCTCATACAGTGCTATCGCGTCGCGATGATGGCCGCGCGCTTCATGCACGCCGCCAAAAACATGCAGCATTTCGGCCTGTACCGTCGGGCTGTCGGCCAGGCTGTCGATGCGTTCGATTCCGCGTTCCAGCAGGTCGACCGCGGTCAGCGTCTGGTCAAGCTCCTCGGTGGGGTCGGCGGCCCGAAACAGGCTGATCAGGTAATCGGCCACCTGGCGTGATTTGGCGGCCTCGGTGGCGGCCTGACCGGCCGCCAGTTCGGCCCGATCGCGCTCAGCCTGCAGGCGCTGGGTGTGCAGGGCCAGCCCTGACAGCGTCACCAGCAGCGCGGTGGCCGCCAGGCTGGCGCCCAGGCGATGGCGAGCCAGGAAGCGGCCGGCGCGGTAGCTCCAGCGATCCGGACGGGCGCTGATCGGCAAGCGCTGGCGGAAGCGGGAAAGGTCGGCGGCCAGCTGTTCTGCGGTGGCGTAGCGCCGCTCCGGTTCCTTGCGCAGGCAGCTCAGGATGATGGTGTCCAGATCGCCACGCAGGCGCCGAGCCAGGCGCTCGGGTCGCTCAGGCGGGGCTGTGGACAGGGAATCTGCGGGCGCTCGGCGCACTGCCTCAGACGGCGCAAGCGGTGCCTGCTCGAGGATGGCGCGCTCCAGCGCGCGCGCGTCGGTCGCAATGTCAGGCCAGGGTGAGTGGCCGGTCAGCAGGCGGTACAGCAGCAGGCCGACGCCGTAGATGTCGGTAGCCACGGTGATCGGCTCGCCCCTGATCTGCTCGGGGCTGGCCCAGGCCGGGGTCATCGGTCTGCCGCCGAGGCGAGTGAGCTCGGAAGACTCGCCCTGGCCGATCACGGTGTCCAGCACCTTGGCAATGCCGAAGTCCAGCAGCTTGACCTGGCCTTCAGCGGTAACCAGGATGTTCGACGGCTTGATGTCGCGATGGACGATCAGGTTGCGATGGGCGAACTGCAGGCCCTCCAGGACCTGGGCGACCAGATAAAGGCGAGCATTCAGGTCGAGCTGCTGGTCGCGGCACCAGGCGTCCAGGGTCTGGCCTTCCACATACTCCATGACCAGATAGGGCACACCCTGGTCGCTGACGCCGCCATCGATCAGGCGGGCGATCCGGGCGTGCTCCAGCCGGGCCAGGATGCGGCGTTCGTTGGCCAGGCGTTCGGCCAGAGCCGCCCGTCCCGGTCCCGGCGGGAGCAATTTGACGGCGCCGAGCTGATCGAAACCGCGGCTGCGGCGCTCGCCCAGGTAGACGGTGCTCATCCCGCCTTCGCCGATGGCGCGCAGCAGCCGCCAGTCACCGACCTGCTCCGGCGCTGTCCTGATCGGCAGCTCGGCGATCAGGGCATCGCGCTCGGCCGTTACGGTGCCGCCCAGACGCGCCTCGCCGGCGCCATGGGCCCGGTACAGCGCCAGCACCTGTTCCCTGATCTCGGGTTCGTCGGTTCGCTCGGCCAGGACAGCTTGGGGGTCGGCGGGTTGGGCTTCGATCAGGTCCAGCAGCAGCGCTTCGACCTGCGCGTCCAGCGCGAAGGGATCGATCGGCGCGCCCAAGTGGTCAGCCCCCCAGAGCCTGGTGCAGCCAGATCTTGGCCAGCTCCCAGTCGCGTCGCACCGTGGTCGCCGAGATCGCCAGCGCCTCGGCGGTTTCGTCGATGCTCAAGCCGGCGAAGAAGCGGCATTCGATGACCCGCACCTGGCGCGGGTGGCTGACTTCGAGCTGGTCGAGCAGCCCGTGCACGGTCAGCACGTCGGCAGCCAGCGGGTTCGGGCCGTCCGCGGCAGCATCCAGGGCATCGTCGATCGCAAAGTGCTGGGCATTGTTGCCGCGCTTGCCGGTTGCGCGCTCGCGCGCCCGGTCGACCAGAATCTGGCGCATGGCCCGCGAAGCCACAGCAAAGTAGTGGCCGCGGTTCTGCCAGCGTTGATCGGCTGCGGATGCCAGCTTCAGATAGGCTTCGTTGACCAGCGCCGTGGCGTTGAGCGTTTCGTCGCCGCGCCAGCGGCTGCGGTGGCTGTGGGCGATTGAATACAGGCCCTGATAGACCAGATCATAGAGCGCTGCCGAGGCTTCCCGGTCGCCGGTTTCGGCGCGACTCAGCAGCTGGGTGATGTCCATATGGTCATTCGCGCGGCGGATAAACGCGGCCACGAGCGGATCCCGACCGCGCCCGCGCCTTGGCCTAGATTCTACCGAAACCGGGCGCAACTCCCTTCACCCCGGCAGCCTTTTTTTAAAGGTCGGTCGCCGGTCCTGCCCCCGGCCCGCTGGGGCCGGGGGCAGGTCGTCTTACTGAAACCGGTCGGCGAAGACCTCGTCGCGGACCGGGAGATCGAAGTCGATGTCCTCGATGATGCCGCTGGCCGGCACCGAGATCGGCAGGCCGCTCAAGGGGTTGCAGGCACCGCTGCAGGCGGTATTGCCGAAGACCACATCGGCCAGGCCCAGATTGTTGACGGTATGGGCGTAGTAGCTGCCCGCCGGCAGGCCGTCGATCAGGAATTGACCCTGGGAGTTGCTGCGCGCGGTTCCGGCCAGGCGACCCGAAGCATCGAACAGGCGCAGCTCGACCTGGACCAGGTTGGCGTCGCCGGGGCCACGGATGCGGCCGCGCACACCCGCGCCCTGGCTGAGTGCGAAGTCAATGTTGTCGGCGCCGCTGGAGCCCAGGCTGATCGGTGTGCCGAGGCTGAAGTCGCAGGCCAGCGGGCAGGCCGCACCGGCATAAAGCTGGTTGACATAGTTGCTGCCGGCGCCGCGCAGCAGACCGCTGGCGGTAGCGGCGAAGTAGCTGCCCGCCGGCAAGCCGGCGGCGCTCTCGTATTCGCCCCGGCCGTCGGTCGTACCCTGGCCGGCCAGCTGGCCGTTGGCATCGAAGAAGAACACGGTGACGCCAACCAGATTGTCGCCGCTGACGGCATCAGTCACCCGGCCGCGGATGGACTGGCCACGTTCCAGCGCGATGTCGAAGCTCTGGCTGAGGCGAATGCCGAGTTCCAGGCTGCCGCCGCCGAGCACAATCGGCGTGCCCAGACCGACGATGTCGCAGGCACCGGCCGGACAGCTGATGCCGTCGTAGAGCTCATCGACCAGACCCAGGTTGTTCTGGATCAGCAGGTAGTAGCTGCCGTTGGCCAGGCCACTGAAGCTCCAGAGCCCGTTGTTGATCGGTGAGGTCAGCAGCTCGATGCCGTTGCTGTCGTACAGCACCGCCGTGCCGTCGGGCAGCGGGTTGCCGAAGCTGTCTGTGGCGCTGCCCGAAATGCTGCTGCCGGGGCTCAGGCTGAAGTTGATGCCGCCGACTGTGGCACCGCTGACCGTGACCGCGCTGCCGCCGCTCAAGGCGCAGGGTGCCGGCGAGCAGCTGGCGCCGCCAAAGACCCGGTCGACGAAGCCGGCGGTGTTGGTGGTGCGCAGCCGATAGCTGCCGTTGATCAGACCGCCGATGCTGTATTGGCCCGCACCGTTGCTGATTGCCGCCCCGGCGATGAAGCCGGCATTGTCGAAGGCCAGCACCTGGATGCCCGGCAGCACGCCGCCGCCGCTGGCCGTGACTGTGCCGGTAATGGCGCCACCGGCCAGCAGTGCGAAGTTGACTGATCCGACCGGCGTGCTGCCGACGATGGTCGCCGGGTTGCCGCTCAGAATATCGCAGTAGCCGCTGCAGGCAATGCCGTTCCAGAGTTGCGACACGAAGCCGGCGACGCCGCCGGCCCGGACAAAGAAATTGCCGTCCGGCAGTTCATTGACTTCATAGTTGCCCGAGGGGTTGGTCGGCACCTGGGAAACCGGCACCCCGGCCGCGTTGTAGACCTGGACCTGGGCGCCGACCACCGGCGAGCCGCCCGTGCTGACGTTGCCGCTTATCGAGGCGCCGGGCGCGAGGTCGAGGTCGCGGCCGGTGAGACTGGCACCGGCCGCTATCGTGATGGTCGTGCCGTTCAGGCCGTTGCAGGCGCTGGGGCAGGGCGTGCCGCCGAAGCTCTGATCGACGAAACCCGGGGTTTCGCGGGAGACGAGATGGTAGTCGCCCGCAGCCAGCGCCGGGAAGCTGAATTGGCCGAGCGCATTGCTGGTGCGCTCGAAGGCCACAGCCCCGCGATCGTCAAGCAGCTGCACGCGTACGCCGGACAGCTTGCTGGCCGGCGCCAGGCGATTGAACACCTCACCGCTGATCGTGGCACCGGCGGCCATAGTCAGGCTCAGACCGCTGACGCTGCCCCCGGGGGGCAGCACGATTGGCGTGCCGCGTCGGACCTGGCAGGCGCTGCCGACACAAGCGCCGCCGTCGTACAGTACATCGGCGTGGCCGAAAGCGTTGCGGGTGCGCAGATAGAACTCCCCCGGCGCCAGATTGGTAAAGGCGAAGCTGCCGTCCGCGGCCGACAGGGTTTCAGCCAGGAAGTTGCCGATCGCGCCGTAGACCTCGACGGCGACATTGCCGAGCGGCGCGCCGGACAGCGTGACGGTGCCGGATACGGCAACCGAGCGCACCAGATTGAAATTGATGGCGCTGCTGCCGCTGCCTTCGGTCACCGCAATCGGCGTGCCGCTGACGGGATTGCAGAACGGGGTGCAGGAGCCGCCGGCATGAATCTGGTCCTGGAAGCCCAGCGCGTTGCGAGTCCGGACGGTGTAGTTGCCGCCGGGCAGGGCGTCAAGACGGTACTGGCCGATCGCATTGCTGATCGTTTGCGCCACCAGGCGACCGGCACTGTCATAGACCTCCAGCGCGACATTGCCGAGCCCACTGTTGTCGGCCGCGTCGCGCACCGTGCCGGTGATCCAGCCGCCCTGGCGCAGGTTGAAGTCGATGCCGTTCAGATCGCTACCGGCGACGATCAGCGGCGTGCCGTTGACGGTGATGTTGCAGTTCAGGCGTGGACAGTCGATCCCGCTGTAGGCCAGGTCAATGTAGTTCTCGCCCGTGGGCGTGCTGTTCCGGCTGGTGAAGGTGGCGGCGAAGAAGGTGCCGGCCGGGAAACCGGTGCGGCTCTCGTAGAAGCCGTCGCCATCCGGCGTATCAAAACTGGCATAGCGGCCGTCGACGCCGTAGAAGGCCACCAGGCCAATGATCGCCTGCGGCTTCGGCGGTGGCAGCGGCTGACCGCTGGCGGCATCGAGTACGCGGCCGCGAATCACCGGGCCGCGCGGCAGGCTGGCGCTGATGCCGGGCAAGGTCAGGCCGGCGGTGACGAATACCGTCGGCAAGGCGTCCAGATCACAGGAGCCGCGCGGGCAAAGCTGGCCGCCAAAGGCGGTGTCGATGAGCCCCAGGTGGGTGCTGGTCCCGAAGGTGGCCTTGTAGGCGCCAGGCACCAGCCCTGCGAGCAGGTACTGTCCCTGGGAGTCGGCGATGGCCTGGCGGGCCAGCTGGCCCGCGAACGGTCCCGACGCGACCCACAGCTCGATGCGTCCGACCATGCCTTGGCCGGCGGCGAGGCCGGTCGTGGCGTCGATGATCTGCCCGGACAGGGCGCCGCCCAGCGGCAGACTGATATCGACGTCGCTGACCCCGCCAATGGCCGGTACGCTCAGCGGTTGGCCGTGATCGGTGCAGAAGTTGATCGGGCAGGTAATGTCGCCCAGATGCGCCGTCAGCAGGTTGCCGTGAAGGCTGGGATTGGCTGCGGCCTGGACAAAGAATGTGCCGCCGATCAGACCCTCGACGGTGAAGTTTCCAGCGGCGTCGGTGGTCGCGAAGCGGCCGCCGATCAGGCTGTTGGCGACGGAAACATTAACCCCTTCGACGGGTTGACCATCGCTGGCGCGCCGGATGGTGCCGCTAACGCTGCTGCCGGGCTGCAGCTGGAAGTCGATCACCTGCGGTGCCGCGCCGAGACTAACCGGCGTGCCGACCTCGGGGGTACAGGCGGAGCCGAAACAGTCGATGCCGGGATGAACCGAGCCCAATCGGTTCGGGTGGGAGGCAATCAGCACGAAATCGCCTGGTCGCTGCGGCGGAAAAGTGTAGTTGCCTGAGCCGTCGGTCTGCACCGACGTGGCGGTGTAGCCGTCGCTTGAGAACAGGTCGACGCGGGCGCCTGTCAGCGGGGTCAGGCCGTCGGCTTCGAATACGGTGCCGCTGAGCCCGAAACCTGCAGTCAAGACAAAGTCGAACTGTTCCGGCGAGATGGTGTCGCTGAGCGTCACCGTGGTCGTTGGTACGAACTGGCAATCGGCGGCACTGCAAACCTGGCCGTCGTCGAGACGACCCAGCAGATTGCTGCCGGGCGGTGGCTCGGCGAAGACGGTGTACTCGCCGGGGGGCAGCGCAGTAAAGGTCTGGAAGTCGCCATTGGCGTCGGTCGTGTTGCCGCCGAAAATCAGCCGGTTGCGGCCGATGAATCGAGGAAAAGCGCCGCCGATTGGCGTTCCGCCCGGGCCGACGACGTTGCCCTCGACGCGGACCCCGCGCGGCAGCGTGAAGTCGCGACCCGTCAAGGTGGCGCCGGCCGTCACGGTCAGCACCTCGCCGCCGTAGGTCGGGTGGCAGTACTTGGTAAACGAGCAGGGGATGTCGGGCCAGGCCTGGCGCAAATGCTCGGGTGTACTGGCAATCTGCAGCACATAGCTGCCAGGGGGAACTTCAATACTGTAGCTGCCGTCGGGCTGGATGGCGGCGAAGAACTGGCTGGAGAAGTCGCCGAAGCCGTTGGCGCGAACCAGTCCGGTGCCAATCGGCGTCAGGCTGCCGGCTTCGCGTACCGTGCCGCTGATGACCGCTGTGCCCCCCTCCGGCAGCGGCGTTGGCACCATGGCGAGGCGGTCGATCAGACTGTCTTTCAGCCACTGCAGCTGTTGGTGCTGTTGCGCATTCAGGCTGACCAGGCCCGCCTCGAAGCGGGCTTGCAGCGCCTCTGCTTCGCGCATCAGCTCCAGTGTCTGGACATGATGCGCATCATGCCAGCTGATCGCGCTCGACGGCAGGGACCGGTGGGTTTGCCAGAGCTCGTTGACCGGGTCGGGGTCGGCGGCAAGCGACTCCATTGGCAGGAGCAGGGTGCTGATAAGAAGCAGAGCGGCTGGCAGGCGTGGCATGGTGGGCTCCAAAACAATCTGCACGGAAAGGAAAGGGCTCCAGATTAAACGGAATTTGCGGTCGATTTCCGCCACGCCCGGAAAAGTTTTTTCAGCTCTGCACGGGGTTGCGGTGCAGCTGATCGAGTAGTTGTCCCACAGCAAGAGAGCCCCGCATGCGGGGCTCTCTTGAGAGTGGAATGGAGTACCCGGGATCAGGGGGTCTGCAACCACAGATCGTAGCTGCCGCTGCCCGAGGCCGAGACCACCCGCCAGTAGTAGAAGCCGGCGCTGCCGTTGTACTGGATGGACTCGTTGCTGTCGCTGGTGGCGGCCCGGGCTACCCGCACCCAGTTGCTGCCGTTCCAGCGATACAGCTCCAGATCGAAGTTGGCGTTGCCGGGACCCTGCAGCCAGCCGCGATGGAAGCCGGCCCCCGCCTGATACCAGTTGCCATTGGGTTGAACCTGGGCGTTGCCGCTGCCGGTCAGGCTGCCGCTGTACTGGGTGCAATTGGTGCACGGCGCGCTGGGTGCGGCCTCGTAGCTGCCGACCAGAGTCACGCCCGAATAGGCGCTGTAGCCGCGGATCATGACATGCCAGGTGCCGGCCTGCGGCGCCGCGAAGCTGCAGCTCTCATTGTTGCCGTTCAGGTAGGGACGGCAGTCCCAGGTCGAGGTGGTCGGCGCATCACCGCGACGCACATACAGATCGGCATCGCCGCTGCCGCCGCTCATCTGGAACACCAGGTTGACCGAGTTGGCGGGTACCTCGAGCGTGAAGAACAGCTCCGAGCCGGTCTGTCCCGCCAGTCCGGTGACGGGTACGCCGTTAGCAAGAGCGGTGGTGTTGCTGGGTTCGGTGTAGCTGGCTACCAGGCTGACGCCCGAATAGGCGCTGTAGCCGCGAATCATCACGTGCCAGGTCCCGGCCTGCGGCGCGGCGAAGCTGCAGCTTTCGTTGTTGCCGTTCAGGTAGGGGCGACAGTCGTAGGTGGCCGTGGTCGGCGGTGTACCGCGGCGGACATAGAGATCGGCATCGCCGCTGCCACCGCTCATCTGGAAGACCAGATCGGTGGCGCCGTCGGGAATGTCGATAGTGAAGAAGCGCTGCGAACCCTGGGTGCCGCTCAGGCCGGTCACCGTGACGCCGTTCTGGAGTTCCTCGGGACCTGGCGCGGGCCCGCCGCCGCCACCGCCGAAGCGCGAGTAGACCAGCAGGTTGGGCGAGCCGTTCAGGCCGCTGAGTTTGCCGGTGCTGGCATTGTTGTAGATCGCGCTTTCGACCTGGGCGGGGGTGGCATTCGGATTGTTGGCCAGGAACAGTGCGGCCACGCCGGCCACGTGCGGCGCGGCCATCGAGGTGCCGCTGATCGTGTTGGTGGCGGTGTTGCTGGTATGCCAGGGCGCGGTGATTGATGAGCCGGGGGCAAAGATGTTGACGCAGCTGCCCCAGTTGGAGAAGTTCGAGCGCGCATCGGTGCTGGTGGTCGAACCGACAGTAATGGCGTTGGGCGACCTTGCCGGCGACACGTTGCAGGCATTCTGGTTCTCATTGCCTGCCGCGACGACCACGGTCACGCCGGCGTTGCGCATGGCGGTGACGGCGTTGTCGGTGGCCGTCGACGCACCCCCGCCCAGGCTCATGTTGGCGACCGCCGGCTTGACATGGTTGGCGGCGACCCAGTCCATGCCCGCGATCACGCCGGCGTTGGTGCCGGAGCCCTGGCAGTTGAGCACTCGAACCGGCACGATGCGAGCGGCCTTGGCCACGCCCCAGGTTGTGCCGGCCACGGTGCCGGCCACGTGCGTGCCGTGGCCGTTGCAGTCGTTCGAGCCGCGGCCGTCGTTGATCGACGTGAAGCCGCTCAAGACCCGGCCGCCAAAGTCGTTGTGGGTGGGACGCACGCCGGTATCGATGATGTAGCTGTAAACGTTGGCGGCGGTGGTGTCATGGATGTAGAGACCGTCCAGCGGCCGGTCGCGTTGATCGACGCGGTCCAGACCCCAGGTGGCGTTGGGCTGGGTGGTCTGGCTGAGGCGGACGACACCGTCTTCTTCAACATAGGCGACCCGGGGATCCAGCAGCAGATTGACCAGCGCGCGGTCTTCAGCATTGACCACAAAGCCGCGCAGCACATGCGAAAAGCTCATCTGCAACTGGGCGCCATGGCTACGCGCCATCGCCTGGGCAACGCTGGCGATATCGGGCAGCGCCGAGCGCTGCTCGTTGGCCAGACGAGCGACATCGTCCCGCAGAACCACGATGTACTGGCCGGGAACCGGCTCCTTGGCATGGCGGAATTCGGCGCTATGGCCGGGGCGGGCGGAATCGTTGGCGAGGCTGAGGGTGGAAGCGGCAAGAAGGACCAGGCCGCCGAGAAGGTGGAACGAGTATTTCCGGAACATCAAGTGGTTCTCCCTGTCGATCGCGAGATCGGTTGAGTCCCCTTGGCGGTATGCCACCGCGACCCCGACAGGGTCGCGGGTCGGCGCTCGCAGGCGCTGAGCCCGGTAGCGTCACTGCGGCCGGCCGCACAAACCCGGTCCCTGTAGCGGGTCTGGCCACGCCGCTCTCCCTTCGCTGATCCGAAGCTGTCGAAGCGTCGACCGTCCGAGGTTATACACAAGCAGGCCGGGCCGTGGCCAGTAGCGGCGGCAAGAAAATTACGGAAACGTGCAAGACATCACATATTTTCCGGCGCTTGTCAGGGTGGTCGAGCGGCGGCGCTGCGCTGAAGCCGGCAGGATGAGAGGGGGCTCAAACGGGAAGGCGGCCCCCGCCAGCCTGACCCCAGCACCTGTCTGTCTCGCTGCCGCTGCTCCCTTCCGGGCCTGACGGGGTTCGCGAGCAAGACAGTGTGGGAAGACCGGCGAGGACCGCCAGCCGGTATTATCCCTGAGGGCAGCGGTTGCTGGCAACCGCCTGGCAGTCGATCGTGTACACTCCGAGGCTTAACAGGGCGGCTGATGAACGCTCGCCGGCATCCAATCCAGCCAGGTTTTTTCGTGAGTTATCAGGTCCTTGCAAGAAAGTGGCGGCCGCGCCGGTTCAGCGAACTGGTCGGCCAGGCGCATGTGGTGAAAGTGCTCAGCAATTCCCTGGCCGAGGGGCGTGTGCACCATGCGTTTCTGTTCACCGGTACCCGCGGTGTCGGCAAGACCACCATCGCCCGCATCCTGGCCAAGTCGCTGAATTGCCTGGAAGGGGTCAGCGCCGAACCCTGCGGCGTCTGTGAGCACTGCGTGGCGATCGACGAGGGTCGATTTGTCGATTTGCTGGAGATCGACGCGGCCTCCAGGACCAAGGTCGACGATACCCGGGAAATCCTTGACAACGTCCAGTATGCGCCGGCGCGCGGCCGCTACAAGGTTTACCTGATCGACGAAGTTCACATGCTGTCCACCCACAGCTTCAACGCGCTGCTGAAAACGCTGGAAGAGCCGCCGGATCACGTCAAATTCGTGCTGGCCACGACTGACCCACAAAAAATCCCGGTCACGATCCTGTCGCGCTGTCTGCAGTTCAATCTGAGGCGGCTGGCGCCGGACGAAATCGCCGGTCAGATGCAGCGCATTGTCGAGGCCGAGCAGCTGGAGGTGGATCCAGCGGCCCTCACCCTGCTCGCACGCGCCGCCGACGGCAGCATGCGCGACGGCCTGAGCCTGCTGGATCAGGCGCTGGCCGCAGGCGGCCCGCTGCGCGAAGCAGAGGTCAAGGAGATGCTGGGCAGCGTCGAGCAGCGGCATGTTCATGAACTGCTGGAGGCGCTGGCTCGCAGCGACGCGCGCGCCATGCTGGCCGTGGTGGCCGAGGTGTTCGCCCAGGCCCGGGATCTCGGCCAGCTGCTGCTCGACCTGGCCGAGGGCTTGCATCGCATCGCCCTGATCCAGCAGCTGCCGGATTACCGTGACGACAGTAGTTCCGACTGGGCGTCTCTGGTGGATCTGGCGGCGCTATTTGATGCTGAAGATCTGCAGCTCTACTACCAGATCGCCATCGCCGGTCGTCGCGATCTCGATCTGGCGCCCAGCGAGCGCAGCGGTTGCGAAATGACCCTGCTGCGGATGCTGGCTTTCCAGCCGGCAGGCACCGGGTCACCAGCCGGCGAGATTCCGGCCGGGCGACAGGCCGAACCGGCACCAACAGCCCCGCGACAGGCCGACATGCGGGCTTCAGCCGGAGTTGATGTGGCCGCGGCCAGCCCGGTTCCGACCGCGAGCACGCCGGAGGCAACGGGCAATGAGGGCTGGCGGCAGACGCGTACGCTGACGACTGACAACTGGCCCGAGGTGCTGGGGCGGCTGAAGCTGAATGGCCCGGTGGCCGCCGTCGCGCCGATGCTGCTGGTCGATCAGGTTGCAGAGCCCAATATCCGATTCAGCGCAGCCAGTGACGAGCTCGCCCTCATCACCGACCGGCTACGCCAGTCCCTGGAACGGGCGCTGGCCGAGTATCTTGGCGGCCCGGTAAGGGTCCAGATTCGGGATGCCGGGCAAGCTGAGCTGGTCACCCCGGCCTTGCTGGCCCAGCGTCAGGTCGAGCAGACCCAGTCCGACGCCGAAGCTGCCATCGACGCCGATCCGATCGTGCACAAATTGTGCAGTCGTTTTGGCGCCGAGGTGCTGCGCGATTCCATTCGACCCACTGATACACGGAGTCACTAGATGTTCAAGGGCAACATTGCGCAGCTGATGCAGCAGGCGCAGAAGATGCAGGAAAATCTGAAGAAGGCTCAGACTGAACTCGCCGGCCTCGAAGTGACCGGCCAGGCCGGCGGCGGGCTGGTGCAGGTGGTCATGAACGGCCAGCATGCCGTGCGCCGGGTCAGCATTGACCCGAGCATCGCCGATGATCGCGAGATGATCGAGGATCTGGTCGCGGCGGCGGTCAATGACGCAGTCAATCGAATCCAGAAAGCGACTCAGGAAAAGATGAGCGGCGTGGCCGGTGGCCTGCCGCTGCCGCCGGGTTTCACGCTGCCCTAGCCCGGAAGATTCATGAGCCTACGCGCGCCCTCGCTAGTCTATTGTCCGTACAGCGGATTGTCCTCAGTTGGCCGTATCGCCCGATACGTCGCTCCATCGGAAAATCCACTGTACGAAGAATATCCTGCGCGATCATCGCGCGAGTTCATGAATTATCCGGGCTAGTCCCAGGGCGTCTTCCCCCTCGACGTGGCAGCCAATCCCCTTGTAGAGCTGTTGGAGGCGCTGCGCTGCCTGCCGGGCGTTGGCGCGCGCAGCGCGCAGCGCATGGCCCTGCACCTGCTGGAGCGCGACCGCGATGGCGGTCGACGCCTGGCTGATGCACTGGCGCGTGCGATGGCCGAGATCCGCCACTGCGGGCAATGTCGAAATTTTACCGCCGAGCCCCTCTGTGAGGTCTGCGTCAATCCCCGCCGCGCCGACGATGTTCTGTGCGTGGTGGAAAGCCCGGCCGATGTGCTTGCCATCGAATCCGCAACGGGTTTCCAGGGCCGGTACTTCGTGCTGCTGGGCCGGCTGTCGCCGCTGGATGGCATCGGCCCGGACGAACTCGGCCTGGATATGCTGGAGCGGCGTCTTGCTGCCGGTGGCGTCGCCGAGATCATCATTGCCACCAACACCACGGTGGAGGGCGAGGCCACCGCCTACTACTTGCAGGAGCTGGCCGAACGGCATGGCGTGGCCGTTTCGCGCCTGGCCCAGGGTGTACCGCTAGGCGGCGAGCTCGAGCATACCGACCGCAGCACCCTGGCCCATGCCTTCTCCGCCCGTCGCCGCCTCGGGACCCTCTGAATCAGGCTGCGCGGGCGCGACAGCTGGAGGTAACGGCTCCCGAGACCAACAAAGCGGCCGCCGCAGGGCTGCGGCGGCCGTAGTCTTGCTGGAGGCTGCCGGCCTCAGTCGCGAGACGGATTGCCGAGTTCGATCCGGTCGCGATTGCGATCCACCGTAGCCAGACCGATGCCGCGGACATTGACCAGTTCGTCAATATGGGCGAAGGGGCCGTTTTCTTCGCGGTAGGCGACGATCGCTTCGGCCTTGGCCTGGCCGACGCCATGCAGGGTCGCGGCCAGTTGATCAGCCGTTGCGGTGTTGATGTCCACCGGCGACATGTCGGCGAGGCTCAGGCTGGTCATGCTCAGGGCCAGAAACAGGGCGGCCAGGGTGTGCTTGATCATGTTCATGATGATGCTCCTTTCAGTTGCTGATGTCTCAGATCGCTTGCTTGGGTATCCGCCGGGCGCTTCGTCCGGCGTTGGCAACAGTCTAGAAATCGACAGCCTCCGGCGCATGGGCAGAACTGCCCGTTGATGCCTGCGAATTCTTCCAGGCAGCGGGCAGGAAAATGGCTTCTCAGGTTTTGAGAAATCGCGGTGCTTCAATAGCGATCAGGACATTGCAAGCATCGGAGACAAGACCATGCAAAGCAGCATCAGCAGTCGTGAGTTTCGTGATCAGATCGTCGGCAAGCGCATCACCGGGGTAGTCGCCAGGCCAGGCCGGGGCAGCCAGCCGCCTGTCGTCCTGATGATGCATTTCGAGGATGGCAGCACAATAGAGTTCGTTTCTCCGCGCAGCGACCAGCTGCTGCGTCGTGCCGTGGCCGGCGCCAGCGGGCCGGGGCGGACGGGTGCCAGCCTGGCTCAGCTGGAGCTGATGCCGTCCCATCCCGCCCCGCACCTGACCGCCAACTGAGTCCCGGCAGGGCGCAAGCGCTGACGGTGAAATCCTGCCCCATCAAGGATTTGAGACGGCCCGCACGGTTTATCCACATCCGCTGTGGATAAGCCTGTGAAAAGAGTCGGCCCGGACGGCTGTTCGCGGTGCTCGCGGCAGATTGGTCAAAATTTATCCAGCCTCGAAAGCCCATATAAAACAACGACTTGGAGTTTGTTTTCCGAGGCCGTGGGCGTCATTGGGGTGTCAAGAAAGTGTCAAGGAAAGAATCAGGCAGTTGTGCATAACAACCGCATGCGAAGGATTAGGAAGCCGAGCTAACTGCTTGATTGTTCGTTAGGCGATGTGCGCTGCACCAATCAGTGACGGCCACTCGGACAAGGCGCCCAGCAGCGCGTGCTGCTCCGGCCATTCATCGGCGAGCCGGGCTATCTCGCGGCGATACTCCGGCAGCCGGATTGATGCCAGCTCCGGATCGTCATGCAGTCGGCGCCGGCGATAGTCGGCCCAGTCGGCCCGTTCTTCGCCGTCGAGCGATTCGGGGTACCAGCGCGCCCGGTAACGAAACAGCAGCGTATTGAGCCTTGCATCGCGAAAGGGTGAGCCCAGCCGCGCCAGGCCTTCGCCGTCGAGCTCACGAATGCGGGGATAGAGCTGTTGGTCGGCACGCGGCACGAAGCCGGCATACAGCGCCAGCTCGGGATCTGCGGCCCCGCTCCCGGCTTCTGCGGCAAACAGGCCAGTCAGACGTTCGACGAAGCCCGGGTTGTTCGAGAGCCAGCGGGCGTGGGTGGTGGCCCGGGCCGCGTCGTGACCGATCCTGGCGCTCGATGCCGTGTCCAGGACCGCCAGTGGCGACAGCATCGGGCAGCGGTTGCTGCGCAGCAGCTTGATCGGCAGGCGCTCTGCGCCCTCCGGCAGAGCGTCGGCGCTGGTCCAGAGGCGATCGGAAAGCGCTTCCGGGTCAAGATTGGAAAACGCGTCGGGATCATGGGCCAGGTTCCAGACGATCCACTGTCCGCCAAAGCGCGGATGCGGCGCCACCGGCAGCACCACGGCCGTGCCGCAGTGGCTGGCCGGGAAGCGTGAGGAGCTGTGTACCAGCGGCTCGCCGCGTGCCAGCAGCGCTTCGGCCTCGTGCTTGCGTCTCAGACGCAGCGCCCACTCCCACAGGCGCGGCTGGGCTTCCCGCAGGCGCCGGGCAAGGGCCAGGGTGACTTCAACATCGGCCAGTGCATCGTGGGCGCGGCTGGTGTCCAGGCCATTGGCGCGGGCCAGGTCTTCCAGTCTGAAGCTGGGTGTGCCGTCGGCGCGATCAGCCCAGGACAGACCATCCGGTCGCAGCGCCCGGCACATCCGCATCAGGTCGATCAGGTCAAAGCGCGAGTTGCCGTTGGCGTACTCGCGAGCGTAGGGGTCGAAAAAATTTCGCCAGAACAGGTGGCGTGTGACCTCATCGTCAAAGCGAAAATTGTTGTAGCCGACCACGCAGCTGCCGGGCATGCTCATCAGATCATGAATCGCGGCAGCGAACGCCGGTTCGGGCAGTCCCTGCTCCCCGGCCAGCTGCGGCGTAATGCCGGTGATCAGGCAGGCTTGGGGCTGCGGCAGCAGATCGTCGGCGGGCCGGCAGTGAAGCACGGTCGGCGCCTCGATGACGCGCAGCTCCTCGTCGCTGCGCAGCGCGGCAAACTGGGACGGACGATCACGCCTCGGATCGGCCCCGAAGGTTTCGTAGTCGTGCCAGAGAAAGGTGTCCTGGGTCATTGCCGGATCATTTTAGTCGGCCGCGACGAAGGGGTGGCGTCGAGTCCGAGGACAGCGCCTTGGCGGTCAGTGCATTAGAATAGCGAGGATTCGACCCTGTCGGGTCACACTACTGCCAGCCAGCAAAGGATTTCAACATGACTGAGACGGCCACCTTCGGCGCGGGTTGCTTTTGGGGCGTCGAGGCCAGATTCCGGGCCCTCGCCGGCGTTGTCGATGCGCAGGTCGGCTACATGGGCGGCGACGTTGCCAACCCCACCTACGAACAGGTCTGCACCGATCGCACCGGCCATGCTGAAGTGGTCGAAGTCCGGTTCGACCCCGAGCAGATCGACTTCGAAACGCTGCTGCGTGAATTCTTCGGCCTGCACGATCCGACCCAGGTCAATCGTCAGGGACCGGATGTCGGGCGCCAGTATCGCTCGGTGGTCTTCGTCCATGGCGATGCGCAGCGGCAGATTGCCGAGCGCGTCCTCGCCGAGCTCGATGCCTCGGGACGCTGGTCGAAGCCGATCGCGACGACCATCGATCCGGCCGGCACGTTCTGGCGGGCCGAGGAGTACCACCAGCAGTACCTGGCTCGCCGCGGCGGCAGCTGCTCGATCGCTTGAGGAGCCGTTGTTCAGAGGCTCCCAGGAGCCTGCGCGGCAGAAGCCGTCCGGGCTGCAACGGCGCCCTCACCATTGAGTGCGCCTATCGTCGAGCTGGCATAGGTCCACTATGCGCGCTCTCCGATAGACGCACGCAATGGCGATGGCATCCGTTTCGCCTCGAACGTTTCTGCCGCGCAGGCTCCTAGCTCGCTTTTTTCAGCGCCCGGAGCAGCAGTAGCAGGATCACGGCGCCAATGGTGGCCATGATCAGGCTGCCCAGCAGGCCGGCAACGACAATGCCGAGTTGTCCGAATACCCAGCCGCCGAGCAGCGCGCCGATGATGCCGACCACGATATTGACGACGATGCCGTGGCCCCGGCCCTTGACCAGGATGCCGGCAATCCAGCCGGCAAGGCCGCCGACGAGCAGAAAAATCAACAGTTGTTCCAGGGTCATGTCGATGGGTCCTTCCAATGGCACTTGAGAAAAACGTTCGCAGGCGAGCGCGGTGGCGATGAATGCGGCGGCATCAAAGCCTCCCTCGCCGAGTCTGATTCTGGTCAGGCACGGTCAGGCCAGCCTGGGCACGGCGGACTATGACCGATTGTCCGAGGTCGGTCAACGACAAGCTGGCTATCTGGCCGATTGTCTGGGCGATTGTCTGGGCGATGGTCTGGCCGGCGCGGAAGTCTGGCACGGCAGTCTGAAGCGACAGCGTCAGACCGCGGCGGCGATGGCGCCCGGGCAGCCCAGTCGCGTCGACCCGGCGCTCAACGAGTACACGGTGGATGCGCTGATGAAAAGTGCGATCGCGCAGGCTGGCCCGCTGGGCCTGACGGTCCCGCAGCAGCAGGCCTTCGCCGATCCGGTGGCCTATCTGGCCACCTTTCTGGAATGGTTCCCGGATGTGCTGGCGGTCTGGCAGTCGGCCGAGCTGGACTGCGTACACAATGGGCGGTGGCAAGACTTTCACAGCCGAGTGTTGTCGCCGCTGCCAGCCTGGCGTGCGACGCTGGCGGCGGGACGCCAGGTCGTGGCAGTGAGTTCGGCCGGGGTGATCAGTACCCTGGCCGCCAGTCTGCTGGGCAAGGAGCTGGCCTGGCAGCGCCGGCTCAATGTCAGTTTGCACAACGCCTCGATTACCGAGCTCAGTCTCCAGCCCGACGGCCGCTGGCGGCTGGAGCGGGTCAACTGGGTCGATCATCTGCCGGCGGCCATGCGCACGCTGGCCTGATCTTGGGTATCCTTACCGGCTGCACTATCGGCGCGGAGCGCAAATGACCGAACGGCCCGTTACCATCATCACCGGCTCCAGCCGCGGCATCGGCCGGGCGGCGGCAGAGCTGCTGGCCCGGCGCGGTCGCGCTGTGGTCGTATCCAGCCGCAATCAGGACAGCTGCGAGGCGGTGGCCAGTGCGATCCGCGCCCGCGGTGGCGAGGCGCTGGCGCTGGCTTGCCATATCGGCCACGAGGACCAGCTCGCAGAGCTTGTCGAGGGTACGGTCGCGCACTACGGTCGCCTCGACAGCCTGGTCCTGAACGCCGCCAGCAACCCCGTTTACGGGCCTTCGGATCAGGTCGATCTGAAAGCCTTCGATCTGATCATGCGCAACAACGTGTTCAGCGGCATGCGTCTGGCCCATCTGGCCCGGCCGCATCTGGCCCGGTCCGACGACCCGGCGGTGGTGCTGGTGTCCTCCATTGCCGGCAGCTTCGGCAACCGCCACATCGGCGTCTATGGCCTGTCGAAGGCGGCTGAGAATCAGCTGGTGCGCAATCTGGCCCTGGAGCTCGGCGGCGACGGCATTCGAGTCAACGCCGTGGCGCCCGGGCTGGTCAAGACCGATTTTGCCCGCGCGCTGCTGGACGATGCGCGCATGGTGCGGTATTTTGAGTCGACCACGCCGCTCAAGCGCCTTGCCGAACCGAAGGATATTGCCCGAGTGATCGCTTTTCTCGTGGGTTCGGATTCGGCCTGGCTGTCGGGACAGGTGATTACCGCCGATGGCGGCTTGTCGGTAACCGGGGGATTTTGAGGACTCATGCTGCTTCGACTGTTAGCCCTGCTGTTGCTGACTGGCCTGGCCATGCCGGCCGAGGCCCAGATTTACACCTATGTCGACGAAAACGGTATCACCGTGTTCACCGACCGCAAGCCGGACTCCAACCGCTATCGGGTTCGCAATCTCGGCTGCTTCGGCACCTGTCGCCGGGGCGTCGACTGGGAGCGTACGCCGCTGAAGAACGGCGAATTTGCCGCCGAAATCCAGGCCGCCAGCGAGATCTTCGGGGTCGACGCGGCTCTTGTCCGCGCCATCATGCATGCCGAGTCCTGGTTTCAGATCGACGCCGTATCGCATGCCGGCGCTCAGGGCCTGATGCAGTTGATGCCGGCCACCCAGCGTCGCTTCGGCGTCGTTGATCCGTTTGATCCGATCGACAACATTACCGCCGGCGTGGCCTATCTGGCCTGGCTGCTGGAAGAGTTCGACAATGACATGACCCGGGCCATTGCCGCCTACAACGCAGGCGAAAATGCGGTCCGTCGCCACGACGGCGTGCCGCCGTTCCCGGAAACCCGCGAGTACGTCAGGCGCGTCAATATCCTGCTGCGCCGCTATCGATCTGCCGGCTGAAGTCTGCCGAATGGCTCGGACTTCCGGTGTAATCCATCGTTGATTTTGTCAATACAGCGAGTCGGGATGCGCTCATCTGCAGAGCAGGGCCGGCGGCGCATGGCCCACTAGCGCACCACGGTCACGGTGCAGCGGGCGAAGTCGACCACGCGCTTGGCCACCGAGCCCATCAGCAGGCGCTCGAACAGGCCCTTGCTGCGGTGGCCGAGGACCAGGTGATCGAAATCCTGCTGCCAGGCCAGCTCCAGCAGTTGCTCCACCGGATGACCCTGCAGCAAATGGACTTGAAGCCTTATATCGTCTTTGGCGGCGCGCTGATGCAGTCCGTCGAGCACGGTCTGAAGCTGGTCGCGGGCGCGCTGAACGAGCGCGGCCCGTTCTTCTGCGTCGGCCATTTCGATGTCCGGGCCATGAACCACCGCAACGGCGTGCAGTTCCGAGTTGGACCAGCGTGCCAGCCGGGCCGCGAAATCAAAGGCCTTTTCGGCCTGTGTCGAGCCGTCCACGCCAACCAGAATTTTGCTCGGCATTGCTTTGTCGTCTCCAGATTCGCCAAGTTGGATTCATCCAGTGTAGCGAAATGGAACGACGCTAACGAGCGCGCCGCCGATAGCGGCGGCGCGACAAAGTGGACGAACTTGGCGAATCGACCGTCGTCCAGCGACGGCCCCATGAGCGATTGGCTCAGGCGCCCATGCCCTTGAGATGCAGATTCAGACGGGATTTGTGCCGTGCCGCCTTGTTGGCATGCATAATGCCCTTCGAAACCGAGCGGTCGATGGCCGGCACGGCGTCCTTGTACGCGGCTTCTGCCGCGGCCTTGTCGCCGGATTCGATGGCGCGCAGGACTTTCTTGATCTTGGTGCGAACGTGGGAGCGCAGCGATGCGTTGTGCTGGCGATGGCGCTCGGCCTGGCGAGCCCGCTTGCGGGCAGATACGCTATTGGCCACGAATTACTCCTGGAAGCTGATGTGAAAAGACTAGCCGAGTATTGTCGGCCGAAAAGCGTCTGCCGTCAAGGTAGGCGAAAGCCGGCTGGCGCCAGGCTGCTGGAGCCCCGACCCGCGTGAGCCTGCTGCGGTCGACCTTCAGTTTCGGCAGCATGACGCTGGTCTCGCGCGTCCTGGGCTTTGTCCGGGATGTGGTGCTGGCGCGCTGGTTTGGCGCGACGGCGGCCACCGACGCCTTCTTCGTTGCCTTCAAGATTCCGAACTTCCTGCGTCGGCTGTTTGCCGAGGGCTCGTTTTCGCTGGCTTTCGTGCCGGTGCTCGCCGAGTATCGGGAGCGCGGCGATGAAGCCGCGCTGAAGTCGCTGATCGATGCGACGGCCGGCGCTCTGCTGGCCGTGCTGCTAGTGATCACTGGCCTGGGCGTCATGCTGGCGCCCTGGGTGGTTCGGCTGTTTGCGCCAGGCTTCATCGACCAGCCCGAGCAGCTGGCGCTGGCCAGCGATCTGCTCCGGATCACCTTCCCCTACCTGTTGTTCATTGCCCTGACGGCGCTGGCCGGCGGCATTCTCAATACCTTCGACCGTTTCGCCCTGCCGGCGCTGACGCCGGCGCTGCTGAACCTGTCTCTGATCACTGCCGCGGTGGTGTTCAGCGCGCGCTTTGCCGAGCCGGTTACCGCCTTGGCCTGGGGGGTATTGGTGGCCGGCTTCCTGCAGCTGGCCGCGCAGCTGCCGGCGCTGGCCCGGCATGGCGTGCTGCCATGGCCGCGGCCGGATTTCGCCCATCCCGGCGTCAAGCGCATCATGCGGCTGATGTTGCCGACCCTGTTTGGCTCCTCGGTGGCCCAGATCAGTTTGCTGCTGGACACCCTGATTGCGTCTTTGCTGATCGTCGGCAGCATTTCCTGGCTGTATTACGCCGATCGGCTGATGGAGTTCCCGCTCGGGTTGTTTGGCGTCGCACTGGCCACCGTGATTCTGCCGACTTTGTCCAGGCTGCACAGCAGTGGCGACCGGGCCCGGTTCCGCGCCACCCTGAACTGGGCCCTGTTGCTCGGCGTGGTCATCGGGCTGCCGTCGGCCATCGGCCTGGCGATGCTGGCCGAGCCGGTGATCATCACCCTGTTTCAGTATGGCGCCTTCAACCCTGATGCTGTCCGCATGTCGGCCCTGGCACTGATGGCCTACAGCCTCGGTCTGCCTGCGTTCATGGGCATCAAGATTCTGGCGCCGGGGTTTTTTTCGCGCCAGGACGCGCGAACGCCCGTGCGTATCGCGGTGACCGCACTCGGCGTGAACATGCTGCTCAATATCGTGTTTGTGCTCGTCATCACCTGGCATCTGGCTGGCGGTGATTTCGGCTCAGGCCTGTTCGCGACGCTGGCCGCCCATCCCGGCGCGCACGTCGGCCTGGCCCTGGCATCGAGCGCCTCGGCCTGGCTCAACGCCACGCTGCTCTGGCGCAATCTGCGCGCGCCCGGTCTGGCACCCAGGGTGCCGGCACGCCAGCTGCTTCGGGTGGCGCTGGCCTGTCTGGTCATGGCACTGGTACTCCATCGGATGATGCCGGAGGCCCAACAGTTGATCGACAGCGGGCTTCTGGCGCGCGTCGGTCATTTGCTCGCCGGTGTGACTGCGGGCGCGGTCGCCTATGGCGTCGTGCTGCTGCTCGGTGGCTTGCGACCGTCCGATCTGGTCCGGCCGGGCGGTTCGCGCTGAATATCGGGCCATGGCCGGCTGTGCCGCCGGTACAATGGCGAGTTGAATTCTCCGAACAGCCACTGACCAGAAGGTGCCATCGACCATGCTTCACGTTGACATTCCGACCCAGCCCGAGCTGCAAACCCTGGTTGCCGAGCGCAACCCGGTCTGCGTCTCGATCTACCTCAAAACCACCCCGCAGACCCAGCATATCGGCGAAGCCGGAATCACGCTCGGTAACCTGATCAAGCAGGCCGATGACCAGCTTGAAGCGGCCGGCGTGGAAAAGCGCACCCGTTGGGCGGTGCTTGAACAGCTGCACGAAGTCACCGAAGACGAAGAATTCTGGAAATACCAGGCCAATAGCCTCGCTATCTTTGCCACCCCGGAGGCGCATCGCAGTTATCGACTGCCGACCCACCTCGAACCCATGGTTCAGGTGGCCGATCGTTTCCATCTCAAGCCGCTGATCCGCGCGGTCAGCATGCCGCAGCATGCCTTCGTGCTGGCTCTGGCCGAGAATGAGGTTCGCCTGGTCGAAGTCTTCAGCGACATGCCGGCGCAGGAAATCAAGGTTGCCGGCCTGCCCAAGGATGCCGCCTCGGCGGTGGGTACGGCCACGGTCAACACGCGCTCGCATTCCTCCGGGCGCCTGCATGGCAGCGAAGGTCAGAAGGTCCATCTGCGCAAGTACTGCCGGATGATCGACAGCGCGCTGCGTCCGCTGCTGGCCGGCCGGCATGAGCCCCTGATTCTGGCCGCCACCGAGCCGCTGCTGTCCATCTACCGCTCGGTCAACAGCTACCCGGAGTTTGCCGAGCAGGTGATCGAAACCAGTCCGGTGCGGATTCCGGCACACGAGTTGGCCAGCGCCGCCAGGCCGATTCTGGACCAGCGCCACGCCGATGCCATCGCCCGCTTCAGCGAGCTCTACCGCCAGCGCGAAAAAGAGGGTCGAGCCACCGCGGATATCGCCCAGGCGGCCCGGGCAGCGACCTTCGGCGCGATCGACACCCTGCTGGTCGACATCGATGAGGTCGTCACCGGGCGGGTGGACGAGGACACCGGCGCGATCAGTCTGAGCGACCAGATCGGCGCTGATACCTACGGTGTGGTCGATGAGATTGCCGGTCGCGCCCTGGCGATGGGTGGCAAGGTGCTAGGCGTGCGCCGCGCCGATATCCCCGGCGGGCAAAGTCTCGCCGCGGTGCTGCGCTACGCCGTCTGATCGACGTCAGATGAGGGGCATCGAGCACCGGCTGGTGTTCGATGCCGCTTCAATCCCGTGACGGCAGGACGAGGCGCTGTTCCGGCGCCTGCAGTTGTTCCAACCAGCCTGCGAAGACGGCGCCCGCCAGCTCCAGAGCCTGGGGCAGGTGGCGATCGGTGGCGCTGTGGATATCCTCTGGCCTTCGATTCAGGCCCGCCTTCTCGAGCTCGGCCCGATACGCGGGCAGGCTGAGCCAGCGGTGAATCAGCCGGCGATCGAGTTCGAGGTGAAACTGAAAGGCCCAGGCCGATTGTTCGGCGCGAAAGGCCTGGCAGCCGCTATCCGGGTGCTCGGCCAGGCTGACCGCATCCCGGGGGCAGTCGAATCCCCAGTGATGCCATTGGAAGATCATCCGTTCCCGATCCAACGGCCTCAGGACCGGATCGGTCGATGTGTGGGCCGTTGGCCGGATGCCGTACCAACCGATCTCCGAGCGATCGCAGGGGCCGACCCGGCCACCCAGCACCTGGGCCAGCAGCTGCCCGCCCAGGCAGATGCCCAGGGTCGGCAGTTGATCGTGCAGGGCCTGTTCCAGCAGACGGCATTCGGTCAGCAGATGCGGGTAGCGCCGGGTCTGTTGAACCTGCTGTGGCCCGCCCAGAACGATCAGGGCCTGGTAGCGGTCCAGGCGCGGTTGGGTGTCGGGATCACGGGCAAAATTGACGTAGCGGATGCGGTGGCCACGACCACGCAGCATCGGGTCCAGCACGCCCAGGGGCTCGGCTGCCACGTGTTGAAGGACCAGCACTCGCGCCAAGTCACTTGCCTTCCAGCCAGGGTCTGTGAGGGAGTGTCCCCAATTCCATCCCGACTGGCAAGCCGTTCAAGCTTCGCTGGGTCCGCGGCGCGCGATCAGCTATGATCCGGGCATGATTGCTGACTTCTTTCGACGCTGGGCGGGGATTCTGGCGGCCGCCACAAGCAACTGGCTGGCGAGTCAGGCCTTCATTTACGCGGCGGCGCTGGCTTTCTTTACCGTGTTCTCGATCGCTCCGGTCATGATCGTGGTGGTGGCCATCGTCGGCCTGGTGCTGGGCGAACGCGCTGCACGCGGCGAGTTGATCGAGCAATTGCAGCAGGTTCTCGGGCCCGAAGCGGCCGAGGTGGTCGAGACGGCAGTGATCAATTCACAGATCGACCAGAGCGGGCTGCTGCCGACCATCGTCGGGATCGCTGCGATCGTGATTGGGGCCACGACCGTGTTTGCCCAGATGCAGCAGTCTCTGAACCGGATCTGGGATGTGGCGCCACGACCGTCACGCAACAGTCTGTGGCTGTTCATCAAGGCGCGTGTGTTGTCATTGACGATTGTGCTGTCGATCGGCTTCGTACTGCTGGTCTCGCTGCTGCTCAGCGTCGCCATGCGCGCGGTCATGGCCTTTGCCGACCAGTGGCTGCCGGTGCCGGCCTGGGCGATGATCGGCCTGGAAGTGACGCTGTCGCTGAGCGTCATCACCCTGCTGTTCGCGGCAATCTTCAAGGTCTTGCCGGACGTCATTCTGAGCTGGCGTGATGTGCTGGTCGGGGCCTTGATCACGGCGGTGCTGTTTACCCTGGGACGCTCGCTGATCGCCATCTATCTGGCCAACACTGCCACCGCTTCGACCTACGGCGCCGCCGGCTCGCTGGCCCTGCTGCTGCTCTGGGTCAACTACTCGTCGTTGATCCTGCTGTTCGGCGCTGCCATTACCCGCGCTCATGTCGAGGCGCGCGGCTTATCCATTCGGCCACGCAACACGGCGGTCTGCGTGCACACCACGCTGGTCGAGGAGACAGTGGACCAGGCAAGCGCTGAATAGCCTTCCCCGGACCTGCCCGGAAAGGGTTCGGCTGGAAAACTGCAGCGGGCGCGAGCTGTTCTTCGATGGCAACTGTCGCGCCACAGGATGCCGGGTTCTTTCCGATCGAAACCGGGAGCGGTACCGGGCCTGAGCGCCGCTCAGATCGACCGTGTCCTGAGGTCGGTCTTGTCCGGACTCAGCCCAGGCTTGCGCGCAGGATCAGGAAAAACACCACCGACAGCGCGGCACCGGCCGGCACGGTAATGATCCAGGACATGAAGATCGAGCCCACCACGCGCAGGTTGATGGCGGCAATGCCGCCGGCGAGACCCACGCCGAGAATGGCGCCGACCACCGTGTGTGTGGTCGAGATCGGCAGCCCCGTGCCGGAAGCCATGACAATGGTGGCGGCGGCCGCCAGCCCTGCGGCAAAGCCGCGGCTGGGCGTGAGCGCGGTAATGTTGCGCCCGACTGTGGCGATCACCCGGTGGCCATAGCTGGCCAGGCCGATGACGATGCCGACCCCGCCGAGTACCAGTATCCATACCGGCACGATCGCTTCCTGAGTCACGCTGCCGCTCATCGCGACACTGACGACCGCGGCCGCCGGCCCCACCGCGTTGGCAACATCGTTGGAGCCGTGCGCAAAGGCCATGCAGCAGGCGGTGATCACCATCAGGATGCCGAAGATTCGTTCAACGGTGACGAAGTGGAAATCCCGCTTTTCGGGCTGCTGATAGGGGATGCGCAGCATGAACAGGGTGCCGATGGCGGTCACGAACAGGCCGATCGCCACGGCCAGCGCATTCGACTGCAGGCTCGTGAAGTTCAGCCCGATATGGGCCAGGCCCTTGTCGACGGTCACCCAGGTCATGAAGAACCCGGCCAGGAACATGTAGCCGGGCACATAGCGGCGCGCGTATTTCAGCGGGTCGTCGCGCTCCAGAATCAAGCGCTGAACGCTGACAAACAGCAGCCAGGCGACCACGCCGGCAATGACCGGGCTGACGATCCAGCTCATCGCGATCCGACCGACCTGCGGCCAGTGCACGGTGGAGAAGCCGATCCCGATGGCGGCGAACCCGACCACCGCGCCGATGATGGTATGGGTGGTGGAGACGGGCCAGCCCTTGCGCGATGCGATCAATAGCCAGACACCAGCGGCCAGCAGCGAGGCCAGCATGCCAAACACCAAAAGCTCGGGCTCATCGGCAAACAGGCTGGCATCGACAATGCCGCGCCGAATCGTGCTGGTGACGCCGCCGCCGGCCAATACCGCGCCGGCAAACTCGAAAATCGCTGCGATGATGATCGCCTGCTTGATCGTGATCGCCTTTGAACCGACGGACGGTGCCATGGCGTTGGCCACGTCGTTGGCGCCGATTCCCCAGGCCATGAACAGCGCAAATATCGCGGCCAGGACGATGAAGACAAGCGCGAGTTCCATCGGACGGAAACGACTAGCGTGCCGGCGGCGGCGTTGCCGTGCCGAGGCCGCAGTCGGCGACTGACGCCGGGCCTTGCGGAGTGGCCGCGATCACCATGACATTCGGGGCGCCCTGGAATGCTTGGGAATGGGCGCGACGCTCATTTGCGGGAGTCCCCGGCTTTTCTGACTGAAACGCGCCCATGCCTAATGATTCAGAGCTGACCTAGCGGGCCATCATCAGGTGGAGGCGATTGCCAACCCGCTGGGCGATATCGCCCAGATCGCCGGTGCGGTCGATGATCTTGTAGATGAACATGACATCGACGGGATGCAGATCGCGCTCGATCGTGAACAGCTGGGCGCGCAGCTCGACCTGCAGGGCATCGCTCTGGTCCTCGATGCGGCTGAGTTCATCGGTCATCTCCATCACCAGGTCGGCCTCAGCGCCGCGAAAACCGGCCTCGAACAGCCGATCGAGCTCATGCACGGAGCGCCTGGCCTGAGTGACGGCGTCCAGTGAGCGTTCCAGAAAGCCCATGTAGGCGGCCTGAATGGCGTCAGGCATCACCAGCCGCCGGCCGATGATCAGCCCGGAAATATCCTTGGCCTTGTTGGCGATTCGATCCTGGCGCGACAGCATGTCCATCACGTCGGTCCGGCTGACCGGCATCAGGATGCTTTTCGGAACGCTCAGGCGGAGGTCCCGCTTGAGTTCATCGGCAGCATGCTCAAGCAGGATGATCTTCTCGCGCGCCGCGGCGGCCTTGTCCCAGTCCTGGCGGAAGCTGGCCCGGATGAACTTGGGCAGCTTGTGGGCGCATTTGGCGGCCTTGTCCATGTGATGCTGGAGCGGCCGGAACGGTGAGGCGCCAAAAATTCGGGAAATGTAGCTGCCGGCGTTCATGCCGCAAAGCCCTTGTCATGCCAGTGTAATTAAATTGTAACATTGTGCCGGCTGGGCGACGGCGGCGGTGCGGGTCCTGGCGGCGCCCAGGCTTGATCTGGCTTGATCTGGCTTGATTCCGGCAGCGGCGCGGGGCTGCGGTCGATGCTGGATTCAGCGCGTTTCCAACTTCAGCTTCTGGCCCGGCAGCATGCCGGTCAGGAGCCCGTCGCGCCAAACCAGACGGCCGTTGACCCAGGTAGCAGTAACACGGCCGGGCAGCTTGCGGCCGGCGAATGGCGTCCAACCGCACTGCGACAGCATCGGCTGGCGATTGACCTCGGTGCGTTCGCCGGGTTCCAACAGCACCAGGTCGGCCCAGTAACCCTCGCGCAAGAACCCTCGTTCAGCCACTCGGAACAGGCGCGCCGGGTGGTGGGAGAGCTTGGCGACCAGCTGCTCCGGCGTCAGGCTGCGCGCGGCGACCAGCGACCAGGCCACCGGCAAGGTGAACTGGACGACCGGCATGCCGGGCGGAGTGGCCTCGTAGGCGCCAGTCTTGTCGCGCAACAGCTGCGGCGCATGGGCGCTGCTGATGATGTCGATCAGTTCCGACTTCAGGGCCTTGCGCAGGGCTCGGCGGTCCTCGGTCGCGCGGATCGGCGGGTCGCTCTTGAGCATGTTGCCCAGCTCGGCATAGTCCGCGTCCATGAAGTAGAGCTGCGGCAGCCCGACCGAGGCGGTGATGCGCTTGCTGCCGAGCGCTCCCGGTTCGAGCAGGCTGAGCTCGTCACGCCCACTGAGCCCGGTCAGGTGCAAGGCGCTGCCGGCGCCAGCGGCGATCTCCAGGGCGTCGCGGGTGAACGCCAGAACCCGCGTCCGATCATGGATGTCGGCGTGTGCGCTGGCCGGTATCGCCAGGCCCTGAGCTTGCCGCAGCGCGCCCAGGCGCCGTGCAGCGTCGGTCGCGTCTTGAACCTGCAGGCTGACCAGCGGCTGACTGTGCGCAAGTACCTCGGCGAGCTGATCCAGGCTGGTCAGCCCCGCGTTGCCGTCACCGGCGCCGAGGCTGACATGAACGGCGCAGGCCTCTCCGGCACGCAGCGCGCGAATCTCGTCCAGGTTGTCGCCGGTCGCGGCCAGATAGAAGCCGTAATTGGCCGCCGCCCGGCCCGCGGCGCGACTGTATTTGTCGGCCAGCGCCAGCCGCGTGCGGGTAACTGGCTGTGAGTCGGGCATGTCGAGAAAACTGGTGACGCCGCCGGCGACGGCAGCCCGGGACTCGGTGGCCAGATTCCCGGCCCGGGTCAGGCCCGGTTCGCGACAATGCACCTGGGTATCGATCACGCCCGGCAGCAGCAGCCGTCCGCGGGCGTCGATCAAGGTTTCGCCGGGGCGCGCGCGTAGCCCGGATCCCAGCTCGACGATGCGACCCTGACGAATGCGCAGGTCGCCATCGCGGCTCTCGCCTTCGCTGACCAGACGCGCATTGACGATCAGCCAGCCGCTCATGGTCCCGCCCGGCCCTCGCCATCGTGCCGCTGCGCTGCGGATGGCGCCGCATCGCTGTCAGGTACCGGGTCCTCGCCGCCAGCGCAAAACGGATGGCAGCGCAGCAGGCGGCGCAGCGTCAGCCAGCTGCCGCGGCCGGCGCCGTAAAGCTCAATCGCCTGCATGGCATAGGCTGAGCAGGTCGGGGTGAACCGGCACTGATTGCCAATCCACGGCGAGAGCAGATACCGGTAGGCGCGGATGAGGGCGAGAAGGAGGGCTTGCATGGGCCTTGCTCCGAATAGCCGCTTAGGATATATAATTGCCGGTTTTGCAACAAGTCACCCACGAGGCCGCGAGATTCGATGTCCGTCAAATCAGTGGAACTGCCCGAGGGCTATCGTCCCGGTGAGGACGAAAGCTACATGTGTCCGGAACACCTGGAGTACTTTCGACGCAAGTTGCTCGACTGGCGCAACGAGCTGATCGAAGAGTCTCAGGAGACCATCAACAATCTCCGCGGCGAAGTGCGCGATGTTGGCGACGAGGCCGAGCGAGCCAGCCGGGAGACCGAGAACAGCCTTGAGCTGCGTACCCGCGATCGCTACCGCAAATTGCTCGGCAAGATCGACCAGGCCTTGTCCAGGGTCGACGACGGTAGCTATGGCTACTGCGAGGAAACCGGCGAAGAGATCGGGCTGGCGCGGCTGGAAGCGCGGCCGATCGCGACCCTGTGCCTGGATGCTCAGGAGCGCTGGGAACTGAAGCAGAAGCAGATGCGCGACAGCCGCTGACCCTGCCGGTTCAGCCAGGGTTCATGGAAAGCTGATACACTATTGCTCTTGACTACTGGCTGTATGGGGGCCGCGCGAATGCGCGGCCTCGCTTGTTATCAGGCCGGATAAACCTTAAGCTGGCACGGCCCGTGGCCGTTCGCGGCTGAGACAATGGGTCGGTCGGCGACCGCCGAACTCTTTGGCCTCGTCGACTGTCTTCTACAGCGGTAGTCCGGCGAATTTGAACCCGAAACCCACGAAGAAGAGGAAAAAATATGAAGCGGTTAGGTCTGAGTATTGCCATCGCAACAATGGCGCTGGGCAGCGCATCTGCAGCCCAGGCGAATGATTATGATGATCGCTGGTACTTCGGCGGCACCGTCGGCGGCGTGCATGGCAGCACCCACCGCGACATCGATAACTGGTCGGAGCACTTCGGCCTGAATTTCGGCCGGTTCTTTACCCCGGATTTCAGCCTGGATCTGCGCGCCGACCGCTATCGCCTTGACTTCGACAACAGAAGCCCGGCCGCCGGCGAGCGTTTCCGGCTCCGTTCCTACGGCCTGGTCGGCCGCTATCACCTGGGCGATCATGCCAATGCCACGCGGCCGTATCTGATGCTGGGCGCGGGTATCCAGGAGCACCGCAACCCGTTCGACAATGGCCGCGATGTGTTCGGATCGGTCGGCGCCGGTGTCATGCACCGATTCAACGATCGGGTGTCGATGCGCTTCGAGCTGGAGCACCGCTACGACAACGACCGCGATACCTTCGACCGCAATCGGGGCTTCCGCGACAACCTGGTCACCCTGGGCCTGAACGTCAGCATCGGCGATCGCGCCACGGCACCGGCTCCGGTCGAGCCGCCGCCCCCGCCGC
>JBJHCC010000036.1:0-39510 GCA_050485825.1 Gammaproteobacteria bacterium | reverse complement strand
CCCCCTCCCGCTCCCGCTCCCGCTCCCGCTCCCTCTCCCTCTCCCCCTACAAGTACGGAGTAAACAACCAACAAACCGAGTCCCGAAACCGCACCGCCAGGCCGCGACCATCGACTTCGTCCAGGCTGACGGCGCGGCCGGAGTTGGCCGCGCGATCGATATAGGCGCTCAGCTGCGCGGCGAACGGCTCACCATAGACCTCGACCTGCAGTTCGAAATTGAGCCTGAGGCTGCGCGGGTCCCAGTTCGCCGAGCCGATCAGGCTGTAGTCCTCGTCGACGACGAACAGCTTGGCGTGATTGAACGGCGGCGGCTGGTAGTGCACCTGGACGCCGTGAAACAGTACCTCCCAGAGCATGTTGCGGGTGGCCCAGTCGACGTAGCGCAGGTTGCTTCGCTCCGGCAGCACCAGGCTGACTGCGACGCCGCGGATGGCGGCCGCCTGGAGCGCGCCGATCAGCTCCCGCGGCGGCAGGAAATAGGGCGTCATGATCCGGATGGAACGCTGCGCTTCGCCAATTGCTGCGGTCAGCAGCATGGTCAGCCGGTCCAGGTCTTCATCGGGCCCGTCGGTGAGTGTGCGGCACAGCAGGGAGCCGGCGCGCTCTGGCTCGCAGGTGGCCAGCGGCTCGCTACAACCGGTCGCAAAACGCCACAGTCGCAGAAACTCCTGGCGCATCTGGGCCACCACCGGGCCGCGAATGCGGAAATGGACGTCGGCGGTGGGATGTCGGTTGCCGGGCCGGCCGACCAGATGACGATCGCCGATATTCATGCCGCCGGTGAAGGCCAGATCCTGGTCGATGACCAGCAGTTTGTGATGGTTGCGCATGTTGATGGCGAAGCTGGGCGGCAGCAGCCGCGGCGGCAGAAAGCGGGCGACGCGAACACCGTGCCGGCGCAGACTGCGGCTGATCGGTGGCCAGCTGTAGCACTCACCGATGCCGTCGATCATCACCCGCACCTCGACGCCGCGGCGGGCCGCTTCGCTGAGGGCGGCGCGGAACGCCCGTCCGGTGCTGTCGCGGTCGATCAGGTAGGTGCTGAGCAGCACATGTTCGCGGGCACGGTCGATCGCCGCCAACATGGCGGGGTAGGCCGCCTCGCCATTGACCAGCATGTCGACGGCATGGCCTGCCGTCAGCGGGTGTCGGCTCAGGACATCGCCAATTCGGGTCAGATTGGGGTGATCCGCGGACTGCGCCACGCTGAGGGTCGGGTCGGTGTCGGTCGGTTCACCGCGCTCAAAGCCGATCAGCTGCTTCTGGCCCAGACGCTGGGCGCGGACTCGGGCCCGATTGAGGCCGAAGAACAGATACAGCACCGGCCCGCCAAGGGGAAACAGCAGGCAGACAGCGATCCAGCCGAAGGCGGCGCGCGGATCGCGCTTGTAGAGCAGGGCGTGCAGCGCCGTGGCCGGGGCCAGTACGGCATGAAACAGCGCCAGGATCAGGGTTTCGGCGCTCAACGCTGCTGCCTCCGCATGGCCAGCCCCGATCATAGCCGCCCCGGCTCTTGATGCAATGTCGGGTTGAGTCCGCTACACTATTCATCTTTCTATCCGTATCAAGGGATAAGTCAGCATCATGAGCGCTTACCTGTTCACTTCCGAATCCGTTTCCGAGGGCCATCCGGACAAGCTGGCCGACCAGATTTCCGACGCCGTGCTGGATGCGATCCTGACTCAGGATCAGCACGCTCGCGTTGCCTGCGAGACCTTCATCAAGACCGGCGCCGTCATTGTCGGCGGCGAGATCAGCACCAGCGCCTGGGTGGATCTGGAAGACCTGATCCGCAAGGTCGTGGTCGATGTGGGCTACAACTCGTCCAGGGTCGGCTTCGACGGCCACACCTGCTCGGTGATCAACATGATCGGCAAGCAGTCGCCCGACATTGCCCAGGGTGTGGATCGCGGCATTCCCGAGAATCAGGGCGCCGGTGATCAGGGCCTGATGTTTGGCTACGCCTCGAACGAGACCGCCGAGCTGATGCCCGCGCCGATCTTCTACGCCCATCGCCTGGTCGAGCAGCAGACCCGGCTACGCAAGCAGGCTGATAACCCGCTGCCGTGGCTGCGCCCGGACGCCAAGAGCCAGGTGACCCTGCGTTACGAGCAGGGCAGGCCGGTGGCGATCGACGCAGTGGTGCTGTCGACCCAGCACGACGAGGGGGTGGAGCTGGACGAGCTCCGCGCAGCCGTTCGCAAGCACATCATCGAACCGGTGCTGCCGGAGGAATGGCTGCACGAGCGGACCCTGTTCCACATCAACCCGACCGGCAAGTTCGTGATCGGTGGCCCGGTGGGTGACGCCGGTCTGACCGGCCGCAAGATCATCGTCGATACCTATGGCGGCATGGCCCGCCACGGCGGCGGCGCCTTCTCCGGCAAGGATCCGTCCAAGGTCGACCGCTCGGCCGCCTACGCGGCCCGCTATGTCGCCAAGAACCTGGTTGCCGCGGGCCTGGCTGACAAGTGCGAGCTGCAGGTCAGCTACGCTATCGGCGTGGCCGAGCCGACGTCGATCTCGGTCACCACCTTCGGCACCAACCACATTCCGGAAGACCGGATCGAGGCGCTGGTCCGCGAGCACTTCGATCTTCGTCCCTACGGCATCCTGAAGATGCTCGACCTGCTGCATCCGATGTACCGGCAAACCGCTACGCACGGGCATTTCGGGCGCCATCCGCAGGAGACGACGGTGCCGACGATGCGCAACGGCCAGCCGGTCGAAGACCATTTCACCACCTTCAGCTGGGAGAAAACCGACCGCGCCGCCGCGCTGCGCGCCGCCGCCGGTCTTTGACGGCCAGAGCCGTCCACGGGCGCGGCGCCGGGTGCGCCGCTGTCCCGCTCCCGCCTTCTCTGCATTGACCTAGAGGTTTTTTAACGACATGAGCGCCAAGCCCCAGATCGACACCAACACGATCCTGTTCGACGACAGCATCGCTTCGACCGCCCACGATTACTTCGTCGCCGATATCGCCCAGGCCGCCTTTGGCCGCAAGGAAATCGCGATTGCCGAGACCGAAATGCCGGGCCTGATCCAGACCCGTGCCGAGTACGCGGCCAGCCAGCCGCTGAAGGGGGCGCGCATCGCCGGTTCGCTGCACATGACGATCCAGACCGCGGTCCTGATCGAGACCCTGATCGAGCTCGGTGCCGACGTGCGCTGGGCGTCCTGCAACATCTACTCCACCCAGGACCATGCCGCCGCTGCCATGGCCGAGCGCGGCGTACCGGTCTTCGCCTTCAAGGGCGAAAACCTGGACGAGTACTGGGAATTCACCCATCGCATCTTCCAGTGGCCTGACGGCGGCACCGCCAACATGATTCTGGACGACGGCGGCGACGCCACCCTGCTGCTCTATCTCGGTGCCCGCGCCGAGCAGGATCCGTCGGTGCTCGACAACCCCGGCAGCGAGGAAGAGCGTGCCCTGTACGCCTCGATCGCCAAGCGTCTGAAGTCCAACCCGGGCTGGTATTCGGCGGCGCTGGAGAACATCCAGGGTGTCACCGAGGAGACCACGACCGGCGTCAACCGCCTGTACCGCATGCAGAAGGAAGGCACCCTCAAGTTCCCGGCGATCAACGTCAATGACTCGGTGACCAAGAGCAAGTTCGACAATCTCTATGGCTGCCGCGAGTCGCTGGTTGATGCGATCAAGCGCGCCACCGACGTGATGGTGGCCGGCAAGACCGCGATTGTCTGCGGCTACGGCGACGTCGGCAAAGGCTCGGCCCAGTCGCTGCGCGCGCTGTCGGCCCAGGTCTGGATCACCGAAGTCGATCCGATCTGCGCCCTGCAGGCCGCGATGGAAGGCTACAAGGTGGTCAACCTGGAAGATCCGGGCGTAATCGAGGCGGCCGATATCTTCGTCACTGCCACCGGCAACTACCAGGTCATCCGCCACGATCACATGCTGCGGATGAAGGATGAGGCCATCGTCTGCAATATCGGCCACTTCGACAACGAGATCGACGTGGTCAGCCTGGAGCAGTACCCGTGGGACGAGATCAAGCCGCAGGTCGATCACGTGATCTTCCCGGATGGCAAGAAGATCATCCTGCTGGCCCGAGGCCGACTGGTCAATCTGGGCTGTGCCACCGGCCACCCCAGCTTCGTGATGTCGAATTCCTTTACCAACCAGACCCTGGCGCAGATCGAGCTGTGGAAGAACGGCGACCGCTACGACAACGAGGTCTACGTGCTGCCCAAGCACCTCGATGAAAAGGTGGCCCGCCTGCACCTGGCCCGCATCGGCGCCCGCCTGACCGAGCTCAAGCCCGAGCAGGCCGACTACATCGGCGTGGCGGTGGAAGGGCCTTACAAGCCGGAGCATTATCGGTACTGATGACAAAGGGGTAGAGGGAGAGAAGGGTAGAAGGAAGCGGGTTTGATTCGTCGATTGCCTCCCGCCTTTCCCTCTCCCGCCTTTCCCTCTCCCCTCTCCCCACTGATCCCCATGCAGCTCAGCTTCGAATTCTTTCCGCCCCGGACCGAGGAGCAGACGGCGGTGTTCCGGTCTGCCAGGGATCGACTGGCGGCCCTGAAGCCGGCTTACATGTCGGTGACCTTCGGCGCCGGCGGATCGACGCGCTCGCGGACGGCGGAAGTGGCGCTCGCCATTCAGGCTGAAACCGGCATCGAAGCCGCGCCGCACATATCCTGCATGGCCGAAGACGAGTCCAGCATTGGCGCGCTGTTGGATCGCTATCAGGAAGCGGGCATCCGGCGCCTGGTGGTGCTGCGCGGCGATCGACCTTCAGGCGGCGGGCGTGGGGTATTCGACCATGCCGTCGATCTGGTCCGCTGGATCCGTCGGCGCCACCAGCAGGCTTTTCATCTTGAAGTGGCCTGCTATCCCGAGCACCATCCCGAGTCGGCCGATCCGGCGAGCGATCTGACCCATTTCAAGACCAAGATCGACGCCGGCGCCGACGGCGCCATCACCCAGTACTTTTTCAGCGCGGAAGCCTATTTTCGCTTCGTCGATGAGGCCCGCCGGCTGGGTGTGACGGTGCCCATCACCCCGGGCATCATGCCAATCACCAACTACAGCAGCCTGGCCCGCTTCTCCCGCCTGTGCGGGGCCGAGATTCCGCTCTGGATCGGCAAACGGCTGGAGGCCTGGGAACAGGCCGGGGATCGCGAGGCGATGCTGGCATTCGGCGAGGAAGTGGTGACCCGGCTCTGCCAGCGTCTGATCGACGGTGGCGCGCCAGGGATACATTTCTACACGCTCAATCGGGCCCGCGCCTCACTCGCCATCTGTCGCCATCTGGGCTGGGGCTGAAGGCTCGGCGGCAGCGATCAAGGCGGCCAATTGACGGCTGAAGGGCGCGTCTTCGGGCAGTTCAATCGCTTCGGTCAGGGCCAGCAGCTGCTGCCGGGCGAGCGCGGTTTCCCCGCGCCCCAGCCAGAGCCGCGCCTGCTGCAGCCGGAGCCCGGGATCCAGCGCGTTCCATTCGCCGGCCAGCACCAGCTGCTGCGTCGCGACGGCTCGATCGTCCAGGTCCAGACTGGCCTCGGCGAAGCGAATGCGCAGCGCCGCGCGCAGGCCGGGCTCATCCATGGTTTCGCTGGTGGCCAGGGCTTGCTGCCACAGCGCAAGGGCGGTTTGCCGGTCGCCGCTGTGCCAGGAAAGGCTGGCCCGCTGCGCTTGTGTTCGCGCCAGGATGCAGCGGTCTTCGTGCCGCAGCAGGTCGTCGATGATCAGGCCGGCGTCGTCAAGGCGGCCAAGCTGTTCCAGCGCCCGCGCGCGAAGCAGATCGCGCTGGGCGCGATCTCTGGGCTTGCTCAGCCCCTGGTCGATGTGATCGGCTTGATCAAGATGAACCAGCGCCTGCGCCGCTTCGCCGCGCAGCAGATCGGTCTCGGCCAGCAAGGCGAGGGCCAGGGCCTGACCTGCCGGCATGCCCAGGGCCTCGAAACCGGCCAGGGCTTCGGCCGCGGCCGCGCTGGCGCTGACGGCGCGAAGCTCCCGCCCGGCCAGCCGGGACAGCTCCAGCCGGGCCTCGGCCAGGCCGATGGCATTGTCCTGTTCGGCGGCCATGGCCAGTGCTTCGGCAATCAGGGCCTCGGCCTCGGCCCAGTGGCCGAGTTCGATTTCCAGTGCGGCCAGATAGGTGAGGGATCGCACCAGCATCGGACCAATGCCGAGCCGGCGTTGCAGTTCCGCCGCCTGCTGCTGTTGCCGATAAGCCTCGTGCAGGCGCGAGCGCTGTCGACTGATGACCGCCAGATTGGTGAAAGTGGCCGATTCACCCACTTGATCGCGGGCTGCTCTGAAGCGTTCCCTGGCCTTCAATATCAGCTGTTCAGCCCGCTCCAGATCGCCGCGCTGTTCGGCCAGATTGCCGAGGTTGCCGAGGGCACTGGCCGCGCCGTGGTCGTCCCTGGCCTCCGCATAGTGTTCCAGCGCTTGCTCGTACAGGCGCTCGGCCTCATCCAGCTGGCCGGCCTGCCAGGCCAGTACGCCCAGCATGGTAGCGGAGTGACCGGCCAGGCGCGGCCCGCCGCGAGCAACGGCGAGTTCCAGGCTTTGCAGATAGTGAGCCTGCGCCTCCTGCTGCTCGCCCAGCTGCCACAGGGCGTTGCCGAGCTCGTAGCGCGCGTAGACCAGGGCCGGGTCGAGTTCAAGTACCGATCGGAACAGCGCCGCTGCGGCTCGGCTGTCGCCGGCGAGCAGTGCGTTGAGCGCGCGCACGTAGGCTTCGTTGACGAAATCATCGGCGGACAGCGCAGTGATGCCGTCAGGCTCACGAAGCGCCAGGCCCAGTTCGCGGGCCATGTCGCTGGCGAAGCCCCGAACCATGTCGGCAAGTTCGCCCGCGGGCGGTTGAATGACCCGGCTCAGGCCGCCCGGGCCGGTCAGTTCGGCGCGCAGCCAGTAGCCGTCAGCGTTCTGCTCGATGGCGCCTCGAAGCAGGTAGTCGACCCCGAGCGTCTGCTGCAGCGCTTCGAGCAGCGCGGCGTTGTCGCTGTTGGGATCGAGGCCGAGGCTGTCGAGCACGCGCAGAGTCCGCTGAGCGCCGATCAGTTCGATATCGCTGCGCTCGGCCGTCGCCCGACTGAGCAGGGCCTCCAGGCCTGCGCTCAGCGAATCGCCGGCCAATCCGGACTCCAGCGCTGGCAGCGAAGCGATGGTGACCCGCTGCAAGGCTGGTACCCGCTCAAGCGACCAGGGGCGCCAGCTCAGCAGGCCGACCAGCAGCACCACCGTCAGGCCCCACAGCGCGAGCCTGGCCGGACTCGATAATCCGCCGCCTCCGGCCGGGCGAGCATCGGCTGATGCGGGCGGCGGGTCGGAGAACCGGTCGAGGTCGTCGGCCAGAATCTCGGCGCTGAAGCGGTAGCCAACCCCGTGCAGGGTCTTGATGACCCGCTGCTTGTTGGCCGAGTCGCCGCAGCCTTGACGCGCCTTGCGGACGCACTGGGAGATCACGGTATCGCTGATGACCCGCCCAGGCCACAGCGCTTCTGCGATCTCGTCCTTGGAGAAACTGTGTTCGGGTCGGCTGGCCAGCAGGCAGAGCAGGTCGAACACGCGCGGCTCCAGCTCGACCACCGCGCCGGCCCGGCGCAGAATCCGGGCGTCAGCGTCGAGGACGCAGTCCTGGAACCGGATCGGGGAGGGTCGGGACGCCGAGTGTTCAGTCACCGCATCTGTCTTTCTGCTCACCTGAACCGCGAGTTTAGCTCAGTGCAAGCGCCTTCAAGCCGCCGGGCCGGTTGCTGCGTCGGGAATTCAGGAATTGATCAGCCTTTCATCAGGAATTCGTTCCGGCCCGGCGGGATGATGGCGTTCCTTAAGAGTTGATCGAGGTCGGAGATGCTGCCTGGCTGCAACGGGGCCGACGGATCGACAGGACAGGGCAGGGCGTGAGCGTTGAGGCGATGTCACTAGGCGAATGGTTTGCGGTGATTCTGGTCATCATCCTGGCGCTGGCGATCGTCCGTCATCCGGACGATGAGGACTGAACCGGGGCGTCGGCTGACCGGCCGTCGAGGTCGTCCGCGCGCGGCCCGGCCCGGCCCAGCTCGATCAGTTCGAAATCGCCGGCCTTGAGCTGATCGTCCAGGCCATTGGGGTCCAGCGCTTTCGAGCCGCGCATCGGCCAGACGCCGAGACCGCGATTGCGGCCGCCATGCTTGGCCCGATAGAGCAGTTGATCGGCGACCATGAAGGCGGGCTCCCACACCTCCTGGCCGGAATGCGGGCGGCCGGGCTCCAACGGGGCCAGGCCCAGGCTGGCGCTGACCGGGACGGCTTCGCCACGATGGTTGCTGACCGGTTGACTGGCGATGCCGGTCAGCAGGGTTTCGGCAACCGCCACGCAGCCCGCCCGGTCCAGCCGGGGCAGCAGCAGGCAGAACTCCTCGCCGCCCCAGCGCCCGACCTGGCCGCCATGTCGCTGGGCGAAATCTTCGAGAAAGCGGCTGACGGCCAGCAGGGCGCGGTCGCCGATGTCATGACCATGACTGTCGTTGATTCGTTTGAAGTGATCGAGGTCGACCAGGATCAGGGCCGAATAGCGACCGCTGGGCCGGTTGCCTTCGGGGTTCAGCTGACTGCTCAAATGGCGGCGATTGGCCAGCCCGGTCAGCGAATCGGTTCGGCTGATCACGGCCAGCCGGCGGTTGTTGGCCCGCTGCCAGAGCAGCACAGCGATCGCAATCAGGGCCAGTGCGAGCAGGGCCGCGAAGGTCATGCGCTGGACCATGTCCTGCTGTGCCATCGCCAGGGCCTGCAGCTCGCGTTCGCTCTTGAGCTGCTCCAGTTCGACGGCCTGGCGCTGCAGGCCGAGCTCCGCTTCGAGCTCGGTCAGGCGCTGGCTTTGCTGATCGCGCAGCTGTCCCAATTGGCGATCCATCAAGGCGCGCAGCAAGTTCAGCGCGGCAGCGGTGTCTCCGCTTGCGGCGAGGGCATCGACGCGGGTCTCCATGGAAGCCGAAATCGAGCGAAAGTCCTGGGCCCGTTCGGCCAGCGCCATGGCCTCTTCGGCCAGCGCCAGCGCTGGTTCGGGTTCACCCTGATCGAGCTTCAGCTGCGCCATGTCGCGCAGCAGCGCAGAGTACTCCGCCGGGTTGTCGAACTCGCGATGCAGCGCAGCCGAGCGCTCAAACAGCAACATGGCCTCGTCGCTGTCGCCGAGGCGATGCCGGATGCCGCCGATGACGGCGAGCAGGCTGGCCAGGCGGACTTCCATGCCGGGCGTCTCCAGCTGAGGTACCAGCGGAAGCAAGACGTCCAGGGCCTCGGTAAAGCGCTCCTGATAGCGCAGGTTGAGGCCGAGGTTGTAGTGCAGCGGCAGCAGTTGACGGCGGTCGCTGTCCGGGCCCAGCATGGCGATGGCGCGCTGATGGTTGGCGATCGCCCGATCCAGCATGCCGAGATCGCCCTGATAGATGGCCAGATGGCCCAGCACGGCGGGGACCAGTTCGTCCAGTCCTTCTCGCTCGGCCAGGGCCAGGGCCTCGTCTACCACGACGATGGCGGTGGCGGTTTCCCCGCTGCGGTAATGAACGCTGGCTGCGCGCAGCATCAGGCGGGATCGGGCAATGGGATCGCTGATCCGGGCCAGCTCCATCGCGAGCTGGCCCGAAACCAGGTCGGTGGCCTGCTGGACCCGACCCGCCATGGCCAGGCTGCCGGCCTTGCAGACCAGCGCGCGGGCCCGAACCACCGGGTTCGCGCCCACGGTATCGGCCAGCAGGGCATCGGCCTCAGCAATCGCTGCGTCGGGGTTGTTGTGCTCCAGCTGTTCGCATTGCGCGGCCCGTTCTTCCGGCGTCCTGGGCTCGGCCGGCGAGGGCCCGCTCATTATCAGCAGGCTCAGTATGCCAGCCCAGCCGATGCGGACCAGGAAGCCCATCGCTTCAGCCGCCCTCCCGGGCAATCTGCAGCGCATCGCCGTCCCAGGCCGGCAGACGGATTTCGATCGGCGAGCAGCAGTTTCGGCAGTCCTGAATGAGCTGCTGCCCGGCATCGCCAGGCTCGCACTCGACGGAATTGCTGACCCCGCACCAGGGGCAGGCGAACTCCAGGCTGTCGAGCAGCATGTCAGTGGCCGCCGCCGGTCGGCAGATCGTCGTCGTCACGATAGATGCCCACTTCCAGTCGGCCGTCGCGATGAATGGCGGCTCGATACATGCCGGCGGTATTGAACGGCATGCTGATCCGGCCAAGCCGATCGATGGCGATCACCCCGCCTTCGCCACCAGCGGCGGCCAGAACCTGATTGACCACCTCGTCGGCGGTTCGCGCCAGCGGCCGGCCGGTATAGGCTGTGCGTGCACAGATGTCATAGGCCACGACGTGGCGGATGAAGTATTCACCGTGGCCGGTGGCCGACACCGCGCAGCTGCGATTGTCGGCATAGGTGCCAGCGCCGATGATCGGTGAGTCGCCGACCCGGCCCCAGCGCTTGTTGGCCATCCCGCCGGTGGAGGTAGCGGCCGCGAGGTTGCCGTCGCGGTCGATCGCCACGGCCCCGACCGTCGAATACCAGTCTTCGGACAGTTGGGTGGTCGCCGCGCCCTGGCTGGACTGAATCGTCTGGAGCTGGTCGCGACGGAAGTCGGTGATGAACCATTCCGGTTCCTTGAAATCCAGCGCGTGCGCGCGGGCGAATTCCTCTGCGCCGGCACCGATCAGCATGACGTGCGGGGAATCACTCATGACCCGGCGCGCAGCTTCGATCGGGTGACGCAGGCCGCGCACGCCGGCGACGGCGCCCGCAGCCAGATTGGCACCGTCCATGATCGAGGCATCGAGCTCGACCTCACCCTGGTGATTCAGCACGGCACCGCGGCCGGCGTTGAACTCCGGCGCATCCTCGAGGATGCGCACGGCGGCGGCGACCGCATCGAGGCTGCTGCCGCCGCCGTCCAGGATCTCGTGACCGGCCCGGACCGCCGCCTCCAGCGCGCTGCGGATGGCGGCTTCGCGTTCCCCGCTCAACTGGCCGCGCTCGATGGTGCCGGCGCCGCCATGCACTGCAATGGCGATCGGCGAGGATTCCGCGCCGGCAAGTCCCGGACTCATCGCCAGCAGCAGGGAAACAACAAGGGCGAGGGCAGGCGCAGCTCGGGACATGGCGTAGTCAGGCTTATGGTGGGCATGTTGGGCGCCAGTCTATCATTGCACCTATACTTTTCTGTATCTGCCATTCAGAGTGCCGGCCATGACCATTACTCTCCTCTACGGCGCCCTGCTCGCGCTGCTGTTGCTGCTGCTGTCGTTCAACGTCGTCCGGCTGCGCCGCCGCCATCGGGTCGGGATCGGCAGCGGCGGTCATCAGCCGCTGGAACTGGCGATCAGGGCCCAGGCCAATTTCTGCGAGTATGTGCCGCTGGCCCTGCTGCTGTTGGGCCTGCTCGAACTCAGCGCCGCGCTGCCGGCCTGGGCGCTGCACCTGCTGGGGGCAAGCCTGCTGCTTGGACGCATCCTGCACGGACTGATCGGGCTGAACCGCGACGGTGGTACCTCGGCCGGGCGATTTGTCGGCACCCTGCTGACCTGGCTGACGCTCGCGATCGGCGCGGTCACCGGTCTGATCGTCGCCCTGAGCCGTTTCTGAGCCGAGCCTCGATTTCAGGGCCCGCCGAAGCGTCGCCAGTACAGCGCAGCATAGATCTTGGGGTCGATCGCCAGGCCCTCGCGGTGACGCTGACGCAGCCAGCGGTCGAGTTGATCAAGGGCAACGGCATGTACCTGGATCGACTCGCTATCGTCGCCGCCGCCGCTGCCGACCCGGGTCAGGTCTTCGGCACGGACAAAGACCACTTCCTCATCGCTCATCCCGGCCGACACCGGACAGTCGATCAAGACCTGCAGACTGGCGGCACGCCAACCGGTTTCCTCTTCCAGTTCGCGGCCGGCGGCGCTCAGCAACGCCTCGTCTTCGCGGCCGGGCTCGTCGCCGACCAGGCCGGCTGGCAGCTCGATCGTCGAGCGGCCGATCGGGATCCGGAACTGCTCGACCAGCAGCAAGGCATCGTCCGGTGTCCAGGCGACCAGAACAGCGACGCGATGGCGCCGGGCGACATACTCCCAGCCTGCCCGCTGCTTGAGGGTAAGATAACGACCCTCGAACAGGGTTTCGGGGTCGGGGGCGCTACTCATGTTTCGATTCCGGCCTTGACAGTGTGAACGATTTCGAGGCCTGACAGTCGGAAGATCAGGCCGATACCCGTAAAGAACACAGGACCCGACCCATGCTCAAGACACTCCGCCCGGTCGTCATCCTGGCCTGTCTGCTGTGCGCTGCCGCCGCTCAGGCCAACGACGACCGCCCGCCGCTGGAGGAAATGCCACAGGGCTTCCAGATCGCCTTCTGGCTGAATCAGGCTGCGCAAGCCTTCAATGAAGGCGATTTCGCCGACTGGGCCCGGGCGACCGAACGCCTGCACGCGCTCAGACCGCACAACCAGGATTTCATGACTCACCTGGTCCGCGCCTATGCCCAGCTCGGCGACAAATCGCGCGCCTACAACCTGATGCTGCAAATGCAGCAGCAAGGCTTGGCCCAGGACTGGAACGAGTTTGACGAGATCGAAGCCTTGCAGAGCGACCGGCTGTTCTCGCACCTGAACGGCTTGATGATCGAGGCCGGTCAGCCCTTCGGCGACGCTGAGCTCGTGGCGCAGCTCGACGATGCCAAGCGCATGCCGGAAGCGCTGGCCCATGATCCCGACAGCGGTCGCTTCTTTCTCGGCACTGTCCGCGAGGGCCAGATTTTCAGCAGCAGCGACGGTCAGGACTGGACCTTGCTGGCCAGTCCGGAAACCCACCCGGAACTGATGGCGGTGATGGGATTGGCGGTCGATTCCGAGCGCGGCCACTTGTGGGTGGCCACCGGTGCCTTGCCGCAGTTTCGCGGCTTCCGGCAGGCGGATGACGGCCGCACCGCCCTGGTCAAGCTGGACCTGGCCAGCGGTGAGATGCTGGCCAAGCACCGCATCATTCCCGACGGTAATCCGCGCCTGATCGGCAGCCTTGCAGTGACCGCCGACGGCGTCGTCTATGCCGCCGATACGCGCACGCCGATGATCTTTCGCCTCGGCCCGGACGACAGCCACCCGCGGCCGTTCTTCACTCACCCGAATTTTGCCAGCCTGCGTGGTCTGGCCCTGTCCGGCGACAATTCGCGGCTGTATGTGGCCGATTACGAACTGGGCATCATCATCGTCAGTACCGGCGAGAGCACCCAGGCCTGGAAGTTGGCGGTGCCGGAGACCTTGAATGAGGCTGGTATTGACGGCCTGTACTGGTGGGATGGCCATCTGGTCGTGATCCAGAACGGCATTACACCGCAGCGCATCATGCGCCTGAAGCTGGGCGAGGACGGGCTCGGCGTCGCGGCGGTTGCGCCGCTGGTCGCAGCGCTGCCACAGTTCGATACCCCGACCTTCGGCGTCATGGTCGACGATCACCTGTACTTCCTGGCCGGCAGCCATTGGCATCACGTCGATGGCCGTGGACGCAATCGCGCGGCGCTGCCATCAGTGGCCCTGATGCGGACCGACGTCAACACCGCCAGCCAGGTCGTGGTCGGCCGTCACATCCTTGAGCAGTTGCTTCAGGGCCAGCAGTAGCGGCTGCGGCGTCTGGCCGTCATCGAGCCGGTGTCAGGCGCCGCTGATGCGCTGGCGGTGCAGGCGTTCCCGCAGCGGTCGGCCGAAGCCCAGTCCGTCGAGTAAGGCGTCCAGCGCATCCCCGTTGCCGGCGCCGCGCCGGGTCAGCGGTGCCTGATGGACCGTGTCGATCGCATCGGCCAGGCCGGTGAGCTGGCGCGCGAGGCGGGCGGCGGCCTCGTGCTCACGCAGCTTTGCTGCCAGTGAGCGAGCACCGCGCAGTTTCAGCCAGGCGATTTCGTCGAGCCGGTCGTACAGGCTGTCCAGGTCGCCGAAATGGGCCAGCAGCGCGGCCGCGGTCTTCGGGCCGATGCCGGGGACACCCGGGATATTGTCGACGCTGTCGCCGGTCAGGGCCAGAAAGTCGGCGATCTGGTGCGGGTGCACGCCGAAGTGCTGATGAACCCCGGTCGCGTCCAGGCGGCGACGTCGGGCGAAATCCCACCATTGGTCGTCAGGGCCGACCAGCTGCGCCAGATCCTTGTCGCCGGTGACCACGCAGACGGGCTGCCCCGCCTGGCGGCAATGCGCGGCGAGGCTGGCGATCAAATCGTCGGCCTCATAGCGATCATGGGCGTAGACCGGCAGCCCGGCCAGCCGGGTCAGATCCTTGCACCAGCCGAACTGACGCTCCAGCTCCGGCGGCGCCGGCTCGCGGTTGGCCTTGTAGTCCGGAAACAGCTCGTTCCGGAAGGAGCTGGTCAGCGATTCGTCAAAGGCTACCGCGACGTGCTCGGCCGCGGTTTCTTCCAGCAGCTCACACAGGAAACGGGCGAAGCCGTAGACCGCGTTGGTCGGGCGCCCGGCGCTATCGCTGAAACTGTCGGGCATGGAAAACCAGGCCCGAAACACATAGACGCTGGCGTCGATCAGGTAGACAGGGCGGTTTTGGGCGCTGGCGCGGGCACTCACTGGCAACGATCGCGGCGCTCGCTTCAGAGGCCCACAGCCTGGCGAGCCAGACGCTGACGCAGCACCGAGTGGCGCGGAAAGTGCGCCACCAGAAACTCCATCTGGTCGGCCAGGATGCGGCGACCCTGCAGGTAGACATATTCGGCGTGGGTCGGCGCGAACGGAATGGCCAGCAGCTGCATGCCGGCCTCCTCGGGCGTGCGCGCGCCTTTGTGGTTGTTGCAGCGCTTGCAGGAGGTGACGACGTTTTCCCAGCTGTCCTCGCCACCCTGCGACAGCGGCTTGACATGGTCGCGTGACAGGTCGCGGACATGAAAACGATTGCCGCAGTACAGGCAGAGATTCTCGTCGCGCCGGAACAGCGCCCGGTTCGACAGCGGTGGGGTGTAGCGGTTGTAGAACTGATGGGCGTTCGGATGGCTGCCGTGGGTGGCCACGATGGCGTTGATGTCGATTTGGGTTCTGAAGCCGCTGGCCGCGTTGGTGCCGCCCTTGAGCCGGTAGAGCACCCGTCCCAGCGTATAGCTGACCTGGCCCAGTACCATCAACCGAACCGCATCCTGGTAGCCGATCCATTCCAGCGGCATGCCGGTCACGTCGGTACGCAGTACTTGTTGGTCAAGACTCAACATCTTGTGCTCCGCCGGTGTCAGTCGCCCAACATGTTGAGCGAGTTGCCCTTGCTTGACCGTATCTGAACACTGTTTCAGAGCAATTGCAAGCCGCTTGCGGCCTTGCGGATTCGATGGAACAACCCTACCTGAATGCTGATCCAATCCGACCCCGTCTCAAGATTTGAGGAATCCGAGCCGATGCGAATGCTGAAATGGACAAGCCTGCTGGCGCTGCTGGCGCCGCTGGCGGCGAATGCCGCGCTGCCGGCCGCCGTCGACGGTCAGCCCTTGCCGTCGCTGGCCCCGGTGCTGGAGAAGGTGACGCCCGCCGTCGTCAACGTCCATACCCGCACGCGGGTACAGGTGCGCACCAGTCCGTTCTTTGACGACCCCTTCTTCCGGCACTTCTTTGATCTTCCGACGGTGCCGCGCGAGCGCATCCAGCAGTCGCTGGGTTCCGGCGTCATTGTGGATGCCGCCGCCGGCCTGATCCTGACCAACAATCATGTCATTGACGGCGCCGACGACATTGCCATTACCCTGCAGGATGGGCGCGAATACGCGGCTGAGCTGGTCGGCTCCGATCGGGATACCGACCTGGCGCTGATCCGGATCGAGGCCGGCGAGCTGGACGCCTTGCCGCTGGCCAGCTCGGATGGCCTGCGCGTCGGCGATTTCGTGGTCGCGGTCGGCAACCCCTTCGGTCTCGGCCAGACGGTCACCTCGGGCATCGTGTCGGCGCTGGGCCGCTCGGGCCTGCGCGGCCTGGAGTACCAGAATTTCATCCAGACGGATGCGTCCATCAATCCTGGCAACTCGGGCGGCGCCTTGATTGATCTGGCCGGTCGCCTGGTCGGGATCAATACCGCGATCTTCACCCCTTCCGGCGGTAACGTCGGCATTGGTTTCGCCATTCCGGCCAGCACGGCCAGCCATGTCATGGACCAGCTGCTGGCCTTCGGCGAAGTCCGGCGCGGCTCACTGGGGGTGGAGGTGCAGGACCTCAGCCAGGAGCTGCGTGAAGCGCTGGATTTCGAGGGGCCGGGCGGTGCGGTGATCACCCGGGTGCGGGACGGGTCCGCCCTGGCTGAAGCCGGTCTACGGGCGGGCGATCTGATCATTGCCGTCGACGGGCGCCGCGTTCAGGGCAGCCAGAGCCTGCGCAATCTTGAGAGCCTGCTTGCCGTGGGCAGCGAGGTCCAGGTTCGTTTTCGGCGCGATGGTGAAGTTGATGAAGTAACTGTTCGAATCGAGGAGGATCTCGATGCCAGAATCGCCGCCCGTCGCCTGGACTCGCGTCTGGATGGCATCCTGCTGGCACGCATTCCGGATCGCTCCAGGGCCGTCGGCGCGCTGGTCGAGGAGGTGCGTCGCAACAGCCCGGCCTGGACCGCGGGCCTGCGCGCGGGCGACGTCATCGTGGCCGTCAATCGTCAGGCCGTGCGCAGCCTGGGTGAGCTGCGAAACGAATTCCCCGTGGCGACCGATCGTGAGCTGGCGCTGGAAATTCGACGCCGCGGGGTGGCCTATCTGGTGCTGTTCGATCCGCTCGCCCGCTGAATGCCGCGGTGATGGAAAAGCCGGCGCTGATCCATCCGCGCTCGCTGCGCCAGCTCAGCGGCCAGCTGCGCGGATTCGTGCGTTCCCGGCTGTGGCTGCAGGTGCTGGTGGCCATGGCCCTGGGCGTGGCCACCGGCGTGCTGCTCGGCCCCTCGACCGGGCTGATTGCGCCGGAACGGGCCGCGGTGCTGACCAGCTGGCTGGCGCTGCCGGGCTACCTGTTTCTGGCCCTGATCCAGATGATCGTCATCCCGCTGGTGTTCGCCTCGATCGTGCTGGGCATGGCGGCGGGCGAGAATCTGGACTATCTGCGCCGGGTCGGCTTTCGGGTCGTGGGCTTCTTCCTGCTGACCACGGTCGCGGCGGTCGCGATCGGTCTTGGTGTGGCCCTGTCTCTGAAGCCCGGCGAGCGCGTCGATGCCAGTGCCCTCAGCGCCCAGATCGTACAGGCCGACGCCGTCGATGCGCCGGCGCCGCCGAGCCTGGTCGACCTGCCGGATCGCCTGGTCCAGATCGTGCCGACCAATCCGCTCAAGGCCGGGCTGGAGCAGAACATGATGCAGGTGGTGCTGCTGGCGCTGCTGGTCGGTGTTGCCCTGGTCAGCATGAACCGGCGCCGCGCCCAGCCGCTGCTGGACCTGCTCGGCAGCGTACAGGAAGTCACCATGGTGGTGGTGCGCTGGGCGATGTATCTGGTGCCGCTGGCGGTGTTCGGTCTGCTCGCCCAGATCACCACCCGGCTTGGCCTGGACGCGCTGGTCGGCATGGGTTTCTACGTGCTCACCGTGCTGCTGGGCCTGGCCGCCATGCTGCTGCTCTATCTGTTGATCTGCCGGGTCTGGGGCGGCATGCGGCCGCTGAGCTTTCTCGCCGCCGCGCGCGACGTGCAGCTGCTCGCTTTCTCGACCTCGTCCTCGGCCGCGGTCATGCCGGTGACGCTCAAGACCGCCGAGGACAGGCTCGGCGTCGATCCCTCGCTGGCCCGGTTCGTGGTGCCGCTGGGCACCACCATCAACATGGCCGGTACCGCCCTGTATCAGGTGGTGGCGACGCTGTTCCTGGCCCAGGTGTTCCAGGTCGAGGTGGGGCTGGCCAGCCTGCTGCTGGTGGCGGTACTGGCGATCGGCGCCTCGATCGGCTCGCCGGGTACACCCGGCATCGGCATCGTGATCCTGGCCATGCTGCTGGGCACGATCGGTATCCCGGCGGCGGGCATTGCCCTGATCATCGGCGTCGACCGCATCCTCGACATGTCGCGCACCATGATCAACGTCACCGGCGATCTGGTCGCCTGCCGGGTACTGCAGGCCGGCCATGAGCGGCGTCACCCCGACGCTGAGCCGGGCACGCCCGTTCATCTTCCGGAATCGTAGTTCGGCCTCCCCAGCTCGCGGGTCAACCCGAGCTGTCAGGGAGAACGGCAAATGGCGGGGCACCCTCGTATTCAGCGCCTTCCGCGTGTTCCGTGGTTCCCGGGTTTTGCCGCGAGGCGGAGGAGCCGCTGCCGCTGGTTCAGAACTTCGGCCGCTTGAGCGGGTGGGTTTCGATGCCGCGCCGCTCGGCTTCCCCGGCCAGGGCGTCGACCACGGTCTTCAGCGCCATCAGCCGGGCATAGCGCTTGGAGTTGGCCGGGATCAGGGTCCAGGGGGCCCAGTCGTTGTCGGTTTCGCGGAACATGTCTTCGGCGGCTTCGATGTACTGGTCCCACCTGGCCCGATTGCGCCAGTCCTCGTCGGTCATCTTCCAGGACTTGAACGGGTCGGCCAGGCGCGCCTCGAAGCGCTTGAGCTGTTCGTCGGGGTCGATGTGAAACCACAGCGAGCGCAGCACCACGCCGTCGTCGACCAGCATGCGCTCGAAGTCGAGGATTTCCCGATAGGCGCGGCGCCACTCGTCCCTGCTGGCGAAGCCTTCGATGCGCTCCACCAGCACCCGCCCGTACCAGGAGCGATCGAAAATCACCAGCTCGCCCGGCGCAGGCACTCGGGTCCAGAAGCGGAACAGATAGTGACGCGCCTGCTCCCAGTCTTCCGGTGCGCCGATTCGATAGACCTTGAAACTGCGCGGATCCAGGCGTTCGACCAGGCGCCGGATCGCGCCGCCCTTGCCGGCGGCATCCATGCCCTCGACGTTGATGATCATGCGACCGCCGGATCGCAACACGCTTTGCTGCAGACTCAGCAGATCGAACTGCCAGGCCTTGAGCGCCTTGCTGTAGGTCGCCGCGTCGACGTCGCGCTTCAGATCCAGAGCCGAGAGTGCGGTCACGCCGTGATACTCCATCCCAAGGTTCCGGCTACCATACCGCAGCCTGTCACCAAGGTTTCATTTTCCCGCCATGGAATCGTCGGCTGCCGCTGGCATGCTCAGCGATCTAGCCTGCCCGACCCCCGAATCAAAGAGCCTAACTGATGACTTTTCGAACTCCCTTGCTTGTGGCCCTGTGCCTCGTTGTCGCCCTGTTCGCGCCCAGCGCTTTCGCTCAGCCCACCGTGATCGCCTATTGGGCGCAGAACGACAACAATCTGCCAGGTGGCGGATTTGGCTTTGCGCCGGCGACCTTTCCGATCGCCGCCGATCAGGGAGCCGGCAGCCTGTCGCTGGCAAATTTCGATACCGAAACCATTGTCAACGGCAATGGCGACACTGTTTACCGCTGGATCCAGAGCTTTGCCGGAACCACGATCAACGCCCAGCCGGGCTTTGACGGCGGCGGCTCGCTGTCGCCCCAGGGTGGTCCCGGCAACAGCAACAACGGGATGCAGATCCTGATTGCTGTCAGCACCGTCGGCTACGAGGGCATCAGCCTGAGCTGGGCGCAACAGCGTACCGGCACCGGCTTCAATTCCAGCCAGGTGGCATGGTCAGCCGACGGCGGCGCAAGCTTCACCGATTTCGGCAATACCGGCGTTGTGGCGGGCAGCTTCGAGCTGCAGAGCTTCAATTTCTCCTCGGTCGCGGCGCTGAACGACAACCCCGACGTTGTTTTCAGAATCACGCTGGGCGGCGCCAGCGCTCAGACCGGCAACAACCGCTTCGACAACATCGCCGTGACCGGTGTCTCTCTGGGTACGGGCGGCGCCGTGATCCCCTACGAGCTGGCCTTCAGCACCGACCCCTACACCGTTGGCTGGACCCGCCAGGACCTCGCCGGCGTTCCCAATTGGGCGTGGAATGCGAGCTTCAGCAATGTGAGCTTCTCGGCCTTCGCCAGCGGCCAGTGCACGCCGACCGAGAGCTGGTTCATTTCGCCGGGCTTCGATATGGACGCCCAGGATAACGAGCGCCTGTTTGTCGACCTGCAGCGCGGCTTCTCAGGCGATGATCCGCTGACCCTGTGGTTCTCCGACGACTACAGCGGCGAAGGCGATCCGAATGACGCCAGCTGGACGCTGCTCGATACCATCACCCCGGATCAGTTCTCGGCCAACAACAGTACCGTCACCTTCGGACCCTACCTGGAACTGCGCGACAAGTCGGGGATCGGCCACTTTGCCGCGCGCGGCCTGTTTGAAACCGGCGGGTGCAGCACCTGGCGGGTGATGGGCCTGCGGATCGACATCGAAGATGTCAGCACGCCATTCGCCTGTACCACCGATCCCGAAGACGACGATGCGGTTACCCGTATCCATACCATCCAGGGCGATGGTTCGGCCAGCCCGCTGGTCGGCCAGACCGTCGAGGTTCAGGCCGTGGTCGTCGGCGTCTTCCAGGACACGGCCGCTTTTGAACTCGGCGGTATCTTCCTGCAGGAGCCCGATGAGCGCACGGACGACAACCCACTCACTTCCGAAGGCGTTTTCGTGGCGCTGACCACGCCGAGCGTGGCCATCGGTGATGAAGTGCGCGTCCGTGGCGTGGTCCGCGAGCAGTTTGCTCAGACCGAGCTGTTCCAGGTCGACGCCTTCGCCTTGTGCGCGGAAGACCAGCTCGGGCGGGTCAGCCCCGCCGAGCTGAGCTTGCCGGTCGACGATCTGGCCGAGTTTGAAGCCGTTGAAGGCATGTGGGTGCGCCTGACCCAGGCCCTCACCGTCACCGAAGTGTTCAATGCTGCCCGCTTCGCCGAGTTCACGGTGGCGCCTGAACGCCTGTTCACGCCGACTCAGGTGGTGGCCCCGGGGGCGCCGGCGATTGCCCTGCAGGAACTGAACGATCGCAGCCGCCTGATCATCGACGAAGGCCGGACGGGTTCCTACCGTCTGCCCTACCAGCCGGGGCTGGACGGCAGCCCGCTGAACGCCGGCAATCCGATTCGCACCGGCTATCGCATCCAGGCCGACTTCGACGGCATCATGGGCTTCGCGTTCAGCAACTACCGCGTGTTTTCGCTGCAGCCGGCAGTCTTTGATGACAGCGACAATCCGCGTCTGCAGGCACCGCCCGAGCTGCCCGAAGGCAATCTGCGGGCCGCCAGTTTCAATGTCGAGAACCTGTTCAGCACCATTCAGACGGGCAACGTCGGTTGCGGTCCCAACAACCTCAGCTGCCGCGGTGCGAGCTCGGAATCAGAGCTGGCGCGCCAGCTGATCAAGGTGACCGAGGCGATCCTGGCCCTGAACGCCGATGTGATCGGCCTGATCGAGATCGAGAACGACGATGACGACGCCACCCTGGCGCTGCTGGTCGACGCCTTGAACGCGGTCGACAGCCTGGCCGACTGGGCCTTCATCCCGACCGGCTTCCAGGGTACGGATGCGATCAAGAACGCCATCATCTATCGCACCGGCAAGCTGATTCCGGTGGGCGAGACGGCCGTGCTGGATTCCAGCGTGGTGATCACGCCACCCTTTGACGACAGCCGCCAGCGCCCGGTGCTGACCCAGGCTTTCGAGCATGTCGACGGCGGTCGCTTCGCCATGTCGGTGCTGCACTTGCGCTCGAAGAACGCATCGTCTTCGAGCTCGCCGCAGCCGGGTGATCCGAACTTCGACAACGGTGACGGCCAGGGTTGGTTCAACGGCCTGCGCACCGAGTCCGTGCAGTCCTTGTACAACTGGCTGGCCACCGATCCCACCGGCACCGGCACCGACCGGCATCTGGTGTTGGGCGATTACAACGCCTACGGTCAGGAAGACCCGCTGCAGGTGCTGATCAACGCCGGCTATACCAACCTGGCGATTGCGGCCAACGGCGGTGACCCGGCAGTCTACAGCTATGTCTTCCAGGGCCAGTCCGGCAGCCTTGACCATGTGCTGGCTTCGCCGACCATGAACGAGTTGGTGCTGGGCGCCACTAACTGGGCGATCAACGCCGACGAGATCCCGGCCTTTGCCTATCCGGAAACGCTCCCGTCCAGTTCGTTGCCAAAGCCGGCCGACTTTTTCGGCGAAGACCCGTTCCGCAGCTCCGATCACGATCCACTGATCGTCAGCCTGGCTATCGTGCCGGAGCCGGCTTTGCTGCAGATCGCTCACCTCGCGCCTTTCGCCAGCGGCGCCGACACCGCCGTCAACATCGTCGTCAACGGCATCGAGGTGCTGAGCGATGTGCGCTACGGTGACAGTACCGGCTACCTGGCCTTGCCGGGCGGTACCGCGGAGATCGAGATCATTCCGGTCGGTGCGGTCGATCCGGCCATCGCGGCGACCGTCGAACTGGAAAGCGATCTGGCGTACACCGCGATCGCCAAGGGCGACGGCGTCAACCAGCCGCTGGCCCTGGCCCTGCTGGTCGACGACCTGACGCCGCCGCCGGCTGGCCAGTTCCGCATTCGGCTCGGCCATGTCGCGCCCTTTGCCGACGGTCCGGCCTCGGCCGAAGTGCGGCTGGCCGATGGCACGCTGATCCAGGCCGTCGACTATGCTGATTTCAGCAATGGTCTCGAACTGCCGGCGGGGGCGTACGACCTGCGGATCACCGCGCCGGGCGGTGAGCCGGTGCTGATTGATCCGATCGCCATTGATCTCAGCGAAGGACAGATCCTGTCCGCCTTTGCTACCGGTGACGGCGCCAATCAGCGCCTTGGCGCCTTCGCCCTGCCGGCCGGCGAGCCCGGCTTCTTCATCGATCTGAATGCCGGCCTGTTGCTGGACGATCTGGTTCAGGTCTACACCGGTGATCCGCTGCCGGTCAGCGTGCTGACCGACCCGGAAGGGCTGGCGGTCGAGCTGCTGTATGACGGCCTGCCTGAAGCCCCGGCCGATGCCGGCAGCTACAGCGTGCTGGCTACTGTCGTCGAGCCGGGCTTTGTCGGTTCAGCCGAGGCGCTGCTGGTGATCGAGCCGGCTCCGGCCCAGATCGATTTTGACGGTCTGACCCAGGTGTTTACCGGCGCGGCGCTGAGCCCGCTGGTGCTTACCGAGCCGGCTGGCCTGAACGTGCTGCTGAGCTTCGAGGGGCAGCCCGAGGCGCCCAGCGCGGTGGGTGACTATGTCGTCATCGCCGCGATCGATGAACCCAACTTCGTCGGTGAGGCCGCTGCCATCTTCCGGATCGTCGAGGCCAGCGGCCAGAGCCTGGGCCTGGCCGGCCAGCCGGGGGAATCGAACCTGGCCGGACTGCCGCTGAGCCCCGCGACCCGGGTCGAAGTGCGCAACGGCGCCGGTGAGATCGTCGAGGACGACAACGAGACGGTGATCGAACTGGTCCTGCTGCTGCAGGTGCCGGGGACCGCGCAGCCCGAGACCCTGGGCGTGTTCGCCAGCCAGATCGTGACCGCCGGCGTGGCCGAGTTCAGCGACCTGGTGATCGATGTCCCGGCCAGCGGCTACCGCCTGCTGGTGCGCGATGCCGAAGGCTTGCTGCCAGTGCTGGTCAGCGCGCCTTTCTCTGTCGTGGGCGACGGTATCTTCCAGGATCGCTTCGATCAGCCCTGAAGAATGATGGGCCTGCCTGCTCCGGCCTCCGGTCGGAGCAGGCAGTGAACGCTTGCAAACGTATACAGGGCGACGCCCGCGGCTCGGGCGGTTAAGTTAGCGACCATCCGTCGCTATCCGAGGCCCTGCCGTGCGTCCTCAAGGCATCATCGCCGCTCTGTTTTTTCCCGTTCTGATGGCCTGCAGCGGCCCCGCCGGTGATCCGCCACCGTCACCGCTGTCCGAGTCGGCCACTGAACAGCCGATCGACAAACCCGCGGCCAATCCGGCGCCCGAGCGGGTGCTGATCTACCAGATCATGACCCGCCTGTTCGGCAACCTCGAGACGCGCAACCGGCCCTGGGGCACGCGCGAGGAGAATGGCATCGGCCGCTTCAACGACATCACCGACGCCGCCCTGGCCGGGATCGCCGAGCTGGGCACCACCCATGTCTGGTATACGGGCGTCCTGCATCACGCCATCGTCGGCGATTTCTCGGCCTATGGCATCAGTATCGACGACCCCGACGTGGTCAAGGGCCGGGCCGGTTCGCCGTACGCGATTCGCGACTACTACAACGTCTCCCCGGACCTGGCCGAGGACCCGGCCCGCCGGCTGCAGGAGTTCCAGGCCCTGATCGCGCGCACCCATGCCCACGGCATGAAGGTCATGATCGACCTGGTGCCGAATCACGTGGCGCGCAACTACGCCGCCATCGATCCGCCGGCGGGCGCGATCGATTTCGGCAGCCAGGACGACCGTAGCGTCGAGTACGCCCGCGACAACAGCTTCTACTACATTCCCGGCGAGTGTTTCCGGGTGCCCGAATGGCCGGATGACTACCGTCCGCTGGGCGGCGAGCCGCACCCCCTGGCTGACGGTGAGTTCGACGAATGCCCGGCGCGCTGGACCGGCAACGGCGCGCGGGCCGCGCAGCCAGACTTCGACGACTGGTATGAAACCATCCGCGTCAACTTCGGCGTCCGTCCCGACGGAAGCCACGACTTCGACGCGCTCCCGGCCGAGCTGGCGGCGGCCGATACCGCAGCACACTACGCGTTCTGGCAAGCTCGTGATGTCCCGGCCAGCTGGGAAAAATTCCGCGACATCGCCCTGTACTGGCTGGAAATGGGCGTCGACGGTTTTCGCATCGACATGGCCGAAATGGTGCCGGTGGCATTCTTCAGCTACCTGAACAGCCATATCAAGCAGGCCTTTCCCGACAGCCTGTTGCTGGCCGAGGTCTACCAGCCCGAGCTGTATCGCGACTATCTGCAGCTGGGCCGGATGGACTATCTGTACGACAAGGTCGAGTTCTACGACAGCCTCAAGCGGGTGATGCAGGGCCATGGCGGCAGCGATGCGATCATCGAGATTCAGGACCGCCATGCCGACATCGCCGACCATCTGCTCCACTTCCTCGAAAACCACGACGAGCAGCGCATTGCCAGCCCCGAGTTTGCCGGCGACGCGCGAATCGGTCGCCCGGCAATGCTGGTCTCGGCCACGATCAGCCGCTCGCCGACCCTGATCTATTTCGGCCAGGAGGTCGGTGAGCCGGCCGCCGAGGATGCCGGCTTCGGCCGCGCCAGCCGAACCACGATTTTCGACTATTGGGGCGTGCCGGCCCATCAGCGCTGGATGAACGGTGGCGCTTTCGACGGCGGCGCCCTGAGCCCGGCTGAAGGCGAGCTGCGCGACTTCCATGTCCGCCTGATGAACCGGGCGCTGCAGGAGCCGGCGATGCGCGGCGCCTACGCCGAGATCCATCGCGCCAATCGCGCGCTGACCCCGGGCTACGACGACCACCTGCTCAGCTATATCCGCCACAGTGACGGGCAGGTACTGCTGATTGTCGCCAATCTGGTCGACCGTGCCTATCCGCCGCTGGCGCTGATCGTGCCGGCTGAGCGCATTGCCGAGCTGGGCCTGGCGGATGGCGACTATCCCTTGCGCGAGCTGCTGTACGAGCAGCGCCCGGCGATGCTGCAGGTGCGCAACGGTGAGGGCAGGATAGCGCTGGAGCTGGCGCCGCTGGACGCGCTGATGTTCGAAGTCGGAGCCGGTTTGTGAGCCCGCGCCACGACTTTCCAGGCCGCGGTGGCCTGCTGCGCTCGGCGCTGCTGCTGCTGGCGCTGAGCGCGTCCAGTGGGAGCGGGGCCCAGGCGCTGATCGAGTACCGTCACGATGGTCCCGAACTGGCGCTGATCACCGACCGGGGCAGCGTGCATCTGCGCTTCCACGCACCCGGGGTGGTTGAGGCCTTCTACGATCTGGATGGGCTGCGCCAGCTGCCGTCCTTCACCCTGGCGGCAGCCGAGGGCGCGATCGCGACCGCGACCGAGCTGAACCATAGCGACGACCGGCTGAGCTTTGCCAGCGACCGCTTGCGCGTCGAGATCACCAAGTCCCCGCTGCGGCTGAGCTACTGGCGCGGCGAGGAGCGCTTGCTGGCCGAAGAGCAGGGCTACTTCGCGGCCGAGACCCTGCGCGGCTTTCGGTTCCGGCTCGAAGACGACGAGAAGCTGCTCGGCGCCGGCCAGCGCGTGCTTGGCATGGATCGGCGCGGCCATCGTCTGCCGCTGGTCAACCGGCCGCACTACGGTTACGGCACCGAGTCCGAGCAGATGTACTTCAGCATCCCCGGCGTGCTCTCCAGTCGCAACTACATGCTGCTGTTCGACAATTCGGCGCGCGGCACGATCGACCTGGGTGCCGCCGAGCCGGACATTCTGCAGTTCCACGCCGTCGCCGGGCGGACCGGCTACATCGTCGCCGCCGGGGACAGTTTTCCCGACACCCTGGCCCAGTACATCGAAGCCAGCGGCCGGCCGCCGCTGCAGCCGCGCTGGGCGCTGGGCCACTATGCCTCCCGCTTCGGCTACCGCACGGAGGCCGAAGCGCGGGCGGTGGTGGCCGAGCACTTCGATCAGGGCTTCGGCCTCGATGCCATCGTGATCGACCTGTACTGGTTCGGGCCCGACATCCAGGGCCACATGGGCAATCTGGCCTGGGACCGGGAGGCCTGGCCGGACCCGGCGGGGATGATGGCCGACTTCCAGGCACTGGGCGTACAGACGATCCTGGTCACCGAGCCGTTTATTCTGACCAGCTCCAAGCGCTGGGACGAGGCGGTAGCGGCCGGGGTGCTGGCCCGCAATATGGCCGGTGCGCCGCGCGTGTTCGATTTCTATTTCGGCAATACCGGCCTGATTGACGTGTTCAGCGAGCAGGCGGCAGACTGGTTCTGGGGCATTTATCGCGAGCTGACCGAGCAGGGCGTGGGCGGCTGGTGGGGCGATCTCGGGGAACCGGAAGTCCACCCCGAGGACACCCGCCACAGTCTGGGCATGGCCGAGGAGATTCACAACGCCTACGGCCACCGCTGGGCCGAGCTGATTCATCGGCGCTACAGCCGCGACTTTCCTGACCGGCGCCCGTTCATCATGATGCGCGCCGGGGCGCCCGGCTCGCAGCGCTACGGCATGGTGCCCTGGACCGGCGATGTCGATCGCAGCTGGGACGGGCTCAAGCCCCAGGTCGAGCTGGCCCTGCAGATGGGCCTGTTCGGCTTCGGCTGGATTCACTCCGATCTGGGCGGCTTTGCCGGCGGCGACGTGTTCGACCCGGAGCTGTACACCCGCTGGCTGCAGTACGGCGTGTTCCAGCCGGTCTATCGGCCGCATGCCCAGGAGCACATCCCGCCGGAACCGATTTTCCACGACGAGCCGACCCGCAGCATCGTCCGCGACTTCATCCGGCTGCGCTATCGCCTCGCCGCCTACCACTACACCCTCGGCTGGCAGCACAGCCAGACCGGAATCCCGCTGATGCGGCCGCTGTTCTATCTGGAGCCGGACCGGCGCGAGTTCTTCGACGAGGCCAACAGCTATCTGTGGGGCGATGTCTTTCTGGTCGCGCCGGTGACCGAGCCTGGCGCGACCCGCTGGCCCGTGCGGCTGCCCCGCGGCGTCTGGTTCGATTTCTGGAGCGGCGAGCGCGTCGAAGGCGGCGGCCAGGTCGAGCGGCCGGTCAGCCTAGAGACCATCCCGGTACTGGTCCGGGCCGGCAGCTTCCTGCCGCTGGTGGACTTCCATGCCAACGCCAGGTCGTACTCTAGCGAACACCTGGAACTGCACTACTGGCACGACGACAGCGTTGCCGAGGCGCAAGCCTTCATGATCGAAGACGACGGCCACAGCCGCCGGGCCGAGCTGGCCGGCGAGTATCAGCGCCTGGACTTCCGCGCCGAGGCAGGCGCCGATGGGCTGCGCTTCCAGCTGCGGCGCAGCGGCGATTACCCGGGTGCGCCGGCTTCGCGGCAGCTGCGGCTGCTTGTCCACCAGCCGGGGCCAATCGCCGCCGTGCGCCTGGACGGCGAACCCGTGCCTTGGACTGAGGGCGAGGTGGCTGGCGAAGGGCCCGCCGCCTGGTGGGAGGCGGCGGGACGGCTGGTGATCAGCGCCGGCTGGTCTGAGCCTGGGCTGACCCTCGAACTGGATCGCGCGGCGGCTAGTCCGAGCGCGCGGTGACCTCGAGCAGGTGGTAGCCGAACTGGGTCTTTACCGGACCCTGGACGGCGTTGAGCGGCGCGCTGAACACCACCTGATCAAACTCCGCGACCATCTGGCCGCGGCCGAAAGCCCCGAGATCGCCGCCGCTCTTGCCCGACGGGCACTGCGAATGCTGGCGCGCGAGGGCAGCGAAATCTTCGCCGTTCTCGATGCGGGTCTTCAATTCACTGCAAGTCTGCTCGTCGCTGACCAGAATATGCCGGGCGCTGGCGCGTACCATCACTACACTCCTTATCGTTGCTTGGTTTTGGATCCAAAACCTCAAGTTCGCAAAGCAGCAAAGCAGCGAAGAGGTCAAGAGACCTGATTTATCCCATTGTATTCTTGGCTTCTTCGCTGCTTTGCCGCTTGGCGACCCAAAAGGTTCTGGTGTTTTGTGCCTCCGCAGCAAATCCAGATTGCCGCCGAGCCCCCCGGCGCGATTGTAGCCGCTGCGCTGCCGGGCTTCAGACCTGGTAGCGCTGGGCCAGGGCTTTCTGGGCCTGGCGGACGATGCCGAAGGCGGAGCGCAGGTAGCGGCGGTGCAGGCCGGAAAGTTCATCCGGGTCGACCAGGTGGTCCGGCTTCTGGCCGCGCTCATACAGCCGCACCTGGTGCTTGAGGCGGATGTTGCCGATGAAGCGGAAGGCGTGGATCAGGTCGTCGGCGTCGCGCTCGTTCATGTGGCCCTCGGCGGCGGCCCGGGCAATGCGGGCTTCGGTGTGGACGGCGTCGATCGCGCCTTCCAGGGCGCGGACCCGGGCCAGGTCAACGATTGGGATCACGCCGCGCTTCTTCAGATTGACGCCCTTGCCCTCGCCGTCGCTCTGCTCGGTCAGGAACTGCCGGAACAGGCCCAGCGGCGGGGTGTGGCCGATGGATTCCGCAGCGAGGAAGCGGAGGAAAATGCGGCTGGTTCGCGCCTGTTCCAGCACGCGCTGTTGCAGCCGGTTCGCGAGTTCAGGATCGCCGGCCACGCCGCGCAGATCGAAGAAGATCGAGCCGTTCATGATCGATTGCGGCTCCGGCTCCAGCATCCAGCGCTCGAAGGTGCGGCGCCAGTCGGCCAGGCCCATGCGCCAGTGCTTCATCGCCATCACGTCGCCGTTGCAGTAGACGTAGCCGGCCTCGTTCAAGCCGTCGCAGACCCGGGTCGCCAGGCGCAGGAAATACTCGGCGGCCTCGCCCTCGGGCTTTTCTGCCAGCAGCAGGCCGTTGTCCTGATCGCTGATCAGGCCCTGCTCCATCCGGGCCTGCGACCCGAACGCCAGCCAGGCCCAGGGCATCGGCGCCGGTCCGAGTTCGGCTTCGGCCAGGCCCAGCAGGCGCCGGGTGGTGGCGTCGGTGATCATGCTGGCGATGCGGCCGACTTCGGTGACCTCGCTGCCCTGGCGCACCAGCGCCGCCAGCATGCCCGGCCCCTGCTGGGCCAGATGGGCGACTTCCCGGGCCGTCGCCGCCCGCTGGATGTCGCGCACCAGCCGCAGCGGATGCGGCGCCTGCAGGCGCATCAGGTCGCCGGCACTGACCACGCCGGCGAGCCGGCCGTCCTGGCCGGTCACCGGCAGATGGTGGATGCCTAGACGCATCAGCTCCACCAGGGCATCGTCGATCAGTGCGCCGATCGGTACCGAAACCGGATTGTCGGTCATCACTTCGGCCACCGGCCGGGCCGGGTCAACGCCTCTGGCGAGCACCCTCGACCTCAGATCGCGGTCGGTGACGATGCCCTTCAGTTCGCCGTCGGCCAGGATCGGCAGGCAGCTGACCTGGTGCCGGGCCATCAGCGCGGCGCAGTCGGCAATGCTCAAGCCCGGCGCTGCGGTGACCGGGGGACGCAGACCGATATCGCCCAGGGTGCCGGTCTTGCGCGCGGGCAGGGCGCGCAACCGGTCGCCCGGGCGCGCGCTCAGGAAATGGCCGATGACCGGGTGCGCGGTCGCCAGCCCTTCCAGGGCCGCCGCGGGCAGCACCGCCAGGCGGCCGGCGCTCGCTGCCAGTGCTCTATACGCGCGGCTCTCGTCGCCGGGCTGGTTCTCGAAGGCGATGGCGTGGCCGAACAGTTCGCCGGGGCCGCGTTCTTCCAGCACCGCGCCGGACGGGTCGGTCAGCCTCACCGTGCCTTCGATGATCACGCACAGCTCGTGATGGCCGGGATGCGAGTAGGTACCGAGGCTGTCGCCGGCCCCGAAATCGCGGCCTACGAATTCGGTGCCGAGGGCGGCCAGGGCGGTACGATCGAGCTCGGAGAAGGGCGCGACACCCAGGAGAAAGTCGGGCAGGGAAGTGGCATTCATGATCGGGGCCTTTTGCGCGGCGGATGGGGTGGGGCTCAATAGCGGATCCGGGCCTGCCAGGTCTGGCGGGCAGCTTCCAGCGCCTGGCCGAGGGTATGGATGCCCTTGTCGGTGAGCAGCGGAATCAACTTGAGGAAAATTTCCGCGGTGACCATCGCATCGCCGATCGCGGTGTGGCGGCCGAGTATGGTCAGGCCAAAGCGCTCGGCGATGGCTTCGAGATTGTGGCTGTCCTGGTGCTCGTGAACGAGGGCACTGAGCAGCAGGGTGTCGAGCACCGGCTGGTCGAAGACGATGCCGGTGCTGGCCTGCTTGACCTCCAGGCACTTCATGTCGAAGGCGGCATTGTGGGCGACCAGCACCGTGTCGGCGCAGAAGGCGTGGAAGGCCGGCAGCACCTGGTCGATGCCCGGCTGGCCGCGGACCATGTCCGGGGTGATGCCGTGAATCGGAATGCTGGCCGCCGGGATCGAGCGCTTGGGATCAACCAGCTGATCGAAGCATTCCTGCATCAGGATGCGGCCGTTGACGATGCGCACCGCGCCGATCTGGATGATCTCGTCGCCGCCGGCCGGGTTCAGGCCGGTGGTCTCGGTATCGAACACCGTGAAGCTGAGTTCGGTCAACGGCGCGTCGGTCAGCGCACGCGTGCTGGCGCTGGCGCGGAACAGGTCGAAGTCGTAGAACTCGGGACGGCCCTCGTGGCGCTGGAAGGTCGCGGCCGGCAGTTCTTCCTGCGCGGAGGCCAGCGGCAGCAGCAGGCGGAAGAACGCGCGCGCCTGTCCGCCCTGCTGCTCGCGCTCGATCCAGCATTCGCCGCCGTGGCGTTCCAGCACCTCGCGAAGGCTCATCGCCAGCCCGCTGGCGCCGCCGCCGATGGCCTCGTCTTCCCAGGCCATTTCGGCGCCGGCACCGGTCTCGCCGTCGATGGTCCAGATCAGGTCGAGCAGGGCCCGTCCGTCGCGCTCGCTCAGGCGCAGGCTGACCCAGTGCACGCCGCATTCGCGCTGCAGCCGCGCGGCCAGATGGACCAGACCCTGCAGCAGCGAGTAGCTCTCCACCTTCAGCCACAGCGGCTTGGGCTCGCCTTCGCGACTGGCGCGCATGGTCAGTTCGGTCTCGATCCGCCGGATCGCCGCTTCGAGCAGGTCCTCGCCCAGCATGTCTTCCAGCGGCCAGCGCTGGGTCAGGGCGGCCGCGGAGGACCCCTGCAGCTCATCCAGGCGCTTGCTCAAGCGCTTGACCTCTTCGCCGATTACCGCGAGCAGGCGCTCGCGCAGGCCCTGGCTCACATCCGGATCCTCCAGCACCTCGATGGCGGCGCGGATGTTGGCCAAGCCGCCGCGGCTGCCCTCGGTCAGCGCCCGCAGCAGCCGGTCCTTGTCGGCGCTGGCCGCCATGTCGTCAGTGATGTTCTCGGTCAGCAGGACGAAGCCGGTCATCTCATCGCTGCGCCGCTGGCCGTCGGCATCGACGGCCCGCACCGGCGTCATCTGCACGCGCAGCAGTTTGCCCGAGGCGGTCGCGGTGACGAACTGCGCCGATGGGCTGGAGGCGCCACGCCGCAGGCGCCGCTGCACGTTTTCCAGCGCATGGCTGACCAGACGGCGGTCGAGGACGGTGTAGATCGAGCGACCGAGGCCGATCAGTTCGGCGCCGCCGGTGACGGCCGCGGCCTGCGACAGACGCTTGAACTGCAGGCGCGCCCGGTTGTTGTAGAGCAGGATGCGGCCGTCCAGATTGCAGACCACCACGCTGCGGGTCAGCTCGGACATCAGTGCCCCCAGGCGCGCCTTCTCTTCCTCGATGCGCTGGGCGGCCTGGCGCACCCGTTCGTCCATCTCGCGCTGGCGCTGCTCGCATTCGTGCAGCAGTTCGTTGAACAAGCCGGCCAGCTGCCGGTTCTCGGTGCTGCCGCGCCGTTCCAGCGGTTTGCTGACTTCACCGGACAGGCGCAGTCTGACCTCCTCGGCCAGACGGGCGGGCGCCCGGACGTAGCGGCGCTGCAGATGCTCGATCGCGGAGTAGACCGGAATCAGGGCCAGCGCCCAGAGAAACACGAGCAGACCGGCGCGTCCGCCCAGCGCGCCGACCACGGTATTCCAGTCCTCGCCGTCCAGCACCGCCCACAGCAGCAGTCCGGCCACCAGCAACCAGGCCAGGCAGATCAGGCCGATCAGCCCAACCGCGCCCCACAGTTGCCAAACGGCTCGGTTCACGGCGCCTCTCCGTCCAGCAGCCGCCGTACCCGATCGACCAGCTCGCGGGTCGAGAAGGGCTTGACCACGTAGTCATCCGCGCCCAGCGCCTTGCCTTTCTCGATATCGGTCTCGCGGCCCTTGGCCGTGAGCATGATGATCCTTGCACCCAAGCCATCGCTGCGGCAGGCTTGCAGCACCTCGAAGCCCGAGCGCTTCGGCATCATCGCGTCCAGCAGCACCAGGTCGGGAGCCGCCGACCGAATCATCGCCAGCGCCTCCTCGCCGTCGCGCGCGATCAGCACCGTGAAGCCTTCGCGCTTCATCAGGTACTCCAGCGAGATCACGATGTTGGGCTCGTCGTCGGCAATCAAGATGGTCTTGCTCATGTCAGTGTTCCTTCCGCTGCATTGGAGCAACGTCGTCATTGAAAAACCTTGTTGGTCGCAAAGCAGCGAAGCAGCAAAGTAAAAGACCGACAGACAGAGAATGTCGCTCTTGATCAACATGCGTTGCAGTTTTCTTTGCTGCTTTGCTGCTTTGCGACCGAAAGCTTCTCTGGGTTCGATTCACGGCTGATCCTCATCCCTGTTGATCCTCTGCGACAGGCTGTCTTGTTCTCCCGCCGATCTCGGCAGATGGAAGCCGAAGGTGGCCCCGTGGCCCGGCTCGGACTCCACCCATAGGCGTCCGCCGAAGTGTTCGATGATCTGGCGGCTGATCGGGAGGCCCAGGCCGGTGCCTTCGCGATGGCGATCGCGATCGCCGACCTGGCGGAACTTGTCGAACACCGCCGCCTGTTCCTGGTGGCTGATGCCGGGGCCGTTGTCGCGGACGGTCACGGTCACCCCTTCCGGTGCATCACTGATCCGGACTTCGACCGCACCGTCTCGCTCCGGCAGGTGCTTGAGCGCGTTCGACAGCAGATTGAGCAGCACCTGCACCAGGCGATCACCATCGGCCAGCAAGGGCGCCGGGCTGCGATCGCCGACCACGCCGAGCCGGGCACCGCGTTCCTCGAAGCGGCTGGCGATGCTGGCCACGGCCTGCTGGACCACGGCGTGGAGATCGACCTGGCTGTTGTACCACTCGGCATGGCCGGCCTCGATCCTGGCCAGATCGAGCACCTGGCTGACCAGGCGGCTCAGGCGCTCGACCTCCGCCACCATGATGCCGAGGAATTCCTGGCGCTGCGGGCCGGGCATGTCGGGTTCATCGCGCATCATCTCGGCCAGGGCGCGGATCGAGGTCAGCGGCGTGCGCAGCTCATGGGTCACCGAGGACATGAAGTCATCCTTGAGGCGATCCAGGCTCTTGAGCTGCTCGTTGGCGGCCTTGAGCTCGGCCGTGGCCCGCTCCAGTGACAGCGACTTCTCCTCCAGCGCCCTGGAGTAGGCGCGCAGCTGTGAGGCTTCGTCGAGGATACGCATCACATCGTCGAGCTCTAGCCGTTCCTCGTCCACGACCGAGGCCACCATCACCCGCGCCGAGGCCGAGCCGATGGCCCCGGCCAGCTGGGTCTCGACCCGCTGGACCAGGCGGGCGTCGGCCGGCATCGCCGCCACCGAAGGCGCGCCAATGTCGCGGGCGTGCTCCTCGAACAGCCGCTCGCTGGCTTGCGCGCCGAGAAAGCGTCGGCTCAGGTTGAGCAGGTCTTCGACACGGGCCCGGCCCTGCCAGAACACCGGCTCGCCCTCGCTGGCGCGCTGGAAGACGTCCACGAACAGCAGGGCCTGGCTGGCCTCGCGGGCATCCGGCCGGCTGTGCAGCGAGACCAGGACATAGGCGGCGATGTTGCCGAACAGGCTCCAGAACAGCGAGTGGGTGAGCGGGTCCAGGCCGCTCAAGCCCAGCAGGGCCTCGGGTTTGAGCCAGGCCAGCCCGAATGGACCGTGGTCGAGGAAGCCGGTTGCGATCCATCCGGACTTGGCGATCGACGGCAGCATCAGGGTCCAGATCCACAGGCCGAAGCCGACCAGCAGGCCGGCCAGCACGCCGGCTCGGGTCGCGCCCTTCCAGTACATCCCGCCCAGCGCGGCCGGAGCGAACTGGGCCACGGCGGCGAAGCTGATCAGGCCGATGGCGACCAGGGCGTAGGCTTCGCCGGCCAGGTAGAAGTACAGGTAGCCGAGCAGCAGCAGGGCGACGATGGCCAGCCGGCGGATGGTCTTGAGCAGGCGGGTCAGATCGCCGCCGGAGCGGCCGCGGAAGCGACGTGTCTTCAGCAGGGCCGGCATCACCAGGTCGTTGCAGATCATGGTCGAGACCGCGATGGACTCGACGATCACCATGCCGGTCGCCGCCGACAGCCCGCCGATGAAGACGAACAGCGCCAGCCACATCGCGCCTTCGGCCAGCGGCAGGGACAGCACGTAGAGATCGGGATTGGCCTGGCCGGGCCCGAACAGGATCAGGCCGGCGATCGCGATCGGCAGCACGAACAGGTTGATCAGAAACAGATACAGCGGGAACACCCAGGCGGCGCGCTTGAGATGGCGCTCATCGACGTTCTCGACCACCATCACCTGGAACTGGCGCGGCAGGAACAAAACGGACAGACCGGCCAGCAACACCAGCGCGAACCACTGCGCGTGGATGTAGCGGTTGCCGCCATGGTCGAAGCGCAGCAGGCCGGAGAGTTCCTCGTCGGCCAGCGCGCGCGAAAACAGATCGCCCATGCCGTTGAACAGGCCGTAGGTGACGAACAGGCCGACGGCGAGAAAGGCGATCAGTTTGACCAGCGATTCGAAGGCCACCGCCGCGACCATGCCCTCGTGGCGCTCGGTCATGTCCAGGTGCCGGGTGCCGAACAAGATGATGAAGCCGGCCAGGGCCAGGGCCAGGTACAGCGTGGAGTCCTGCCACCAGGCGATGCCGGTGGCGGTTGGCGCGTCCAGCCCGGCGCCGGTGAGCAGGCCGAAGCTGGCCGAGATCGCCTTCAGCTGCAGGGCGATGTAGGGGATGATCCCGACCACCGTGATCAGCGTGACCAGGCCGGCGATCAGCGGGCTCTTGCCGTAGCGGCTGGCGATGAAGTCGGCGATCGAGGTGATCCGGTAGGTCTTGGCGATGCGCACCATCTTGCGGATCACCAGCCAGGCCAGGATCATCGCCAGCATCGGGCCCAGATAGATCGGCAGGAACCAGACGCCTTCGCTGGACGCCCGCCCGACGCTGCCGAAGTAGGTCCAGGCCGTGCAGTAGACGGCGATCGACAGCGCATAGACCCAGGGGCTGGCAATGATCGACCGGCCCTCGGCTGCCCGCCGGTCGCCGTACCAGGCAATGCCGTATAGCAGCGCCAGGTAGGCAAAGGAGACACCGATGACCAGCCAGACCGACAGCATCTAATCGCGCTCCATCAGCCAGGCCAGGGCCAGGATCAGCCCGGCCCAGATCAGGAACAGGCCGAGCGGAAACAGCGGCAGCCCGAACACCAGCACATCCCGGTCCCAAAGGGACAGCAGCGGGAAACTGATCAGCAGCCAACCGAGCACGAACAGCGCCAGCAGGCGAGCGTTGCGCAGGCGCTTCATCCGAAGGCCCCGGTCTGGAAGCGGCGGGCCAGCGCCGCCTGGACCGAAAGCACGCTGCGGAAGGCGCGCTTCAGGGTCTGCTCGTCGGTCGGGCTCAGTTCATGTCGACGCAGGTCGTAGTCCGCTGCGTCGCCGTTCGCGATGCGCCGCGCCTGATGCGCCAGGCGCAGCCGGTTGAGCTCGTCGTAGGCGTCGAGCAGATCGGCGACGGCCGCCGGGTCCGCGCGCCCCTCCTTGGCCGCCGCGGCCAGACGCTCGTGCGTGTTCAGGGCCGGCAGGTTGGCGGCCAGGGCCAGTACTCGCGCCAGGTTCACAATAGGCGTGATGCCGTGGCGCTTGATGTTCATGGTCGCCTGGCCTTGCTCGTTGGCCTTGAACTTGAGCCTCCCCAGCCAGCTGATCGCCGGGCGAAAGCCGCGTGCCGAGGCGGCCAGGTGGGCGAGGAACAGCGGGTTTGAGCTGGCGCGATCAAGAAAATCACGGCGCAGCTGCTCGACCAGCGCAGCCTCACCGTAGAGATGATCGAGGTCGAAAAAGATCCCCAGTCGCAGCAGGGCTTTCGGATCGGGCTCGTCGATCCAGCGCCGGAACGCGCGTTGCCAGTCGAGCAGGGGCAGGCGCCAGCGCGCATTGCTGGCCATGATGCCGCCGGGGCAGAGCCGATAGCCGCAGGCGTCGAGCTGACGGCAGACCCTGTTACCGAGCTGGGAAAAGTAGGCGCCGTGCCGGTCTTCGCGGTAGTCGTCGGCCAGTACCAGCGCATTGTCCTGGTCGGAGCCTGCGATCTGCTCGCCGCGCGCCAGCGAGCCGGCGACAACGAAGCTGTAGGCCACCGGAGGCTCACCCAGATGGGCCTCGGCCAGCTCGATCAATCGAACCGCGATCGCGGCGCCGGCCCGGCTGAGTTCGGCGGCAATCGATGGTGCGTCGATTCCCGCCGTTACCCGGCTGGCCAGCAGCGCAGGCAGGCTCTTGGCCAGTCGGCAAACCGCCAACTCGTCCCCGGCAGTCCGGATATGCTCGAGCAAAGCCCCGTCCGCGACCGGCAGCGCCATCAGTTCGCGTCCTTGAAGCCGCTCGGAGCCATGACCCTTGCCTCATCTCGAGGATGATCGAGGTCCCACGTTAGCAGGGATGGCCGCGCCGCGCGCTTCGACTTTGGTCGCGTGTCAGCTGTTCATCGCTGTCTTCATGCTGGTGTCATGAGCGCGCGGCACGCTCCGCGCCCCAAGTCGCTGCTATCCTTCATCAATGAAGATCACCGTCCCCTTGTTGCTTCTGGTCCCCGCGCTGCTGATCGCGCCGGGTGTTGCTTTTGCTACGGGCGATGCCCACGCCCTCGCCGAAATCCACGGCGTCGACCGCGAATCGCCGCTGGCCGGCCAGCTGCTGACGACCAGCGGCGTCGTTACCCTGGTCCAGGGACGCGGTTTCTGGATCCAGGACGATAGTACCGATCAGGCCGGGCAGCGCAGCGGGCTGTATGTCGACACCGGCAGCTTGCCGACGGTGGCGCCGGGCGATCGCGTTCGCGTTCGCGGCGAGCTCGTCGACTGGCGCGATGCCAGTCGACCGCGGGACCTGGCCCTGGCCCGTCTGCTGGCCCAGGACATCGAAACGCTGGACAGCCGGCAGCCCTTGCCGGAGCCGGTGCTGATCGGTGCTGGCGGCCTGAGCATTCCGCGCCAACTGGCGCCCGATGACATGGCGGGCCCGCTGGCGCCGGATCAGAACGCCATCGACTTCTGGACCCGCCTGCACGGCATGCGCGTCAGCCTGGCCGACAACCGGGTGATTGAGCCCAGCAACCGCTTCGGCCAGACCTGGGTGGTGGCCGACAGCCAGCACCGCCACCTCAACCGCTATGGGGTGCTGGTGGTGCGCCCGGACGACCCCAACGTCGACCGGGTGCTGGTGCAGGCCAATGAATTTCTGCAGCCGCGTGTGCCGGACTTCGCTGACATCGGCGATCGCTTTGCCGCGGTGACCGGTGTGGTCCACTACGACCGAGGCAATTTCCGCATCGTCGCCGAGCACGCGCTGAACCGCATTGCCGGTGAGCAGCCGCCCGGGCAGAGTGATCTGCGCGCGGGGCCCGAGTACCTGTTGGTGGCCAGCTACAACATCGAGAACATCAACGTCCATGTCGAGGCGCCGGGTCGGGTTGCCTCCCCGGGCAATATCGACGACGCCATCGGCAGCGGGCGCATGGACCGGCTCGGGCTACAGATCGTCAACGCGCTGAACAGCCCCGACATCATCGCCCTGCAGGAAATCCAGGACGACGACGGCGCCGAGCTGAGCGATGTGGTCTCGGCTGAGCGCACCCTGGCCGCCCTCGCCGAAGCGATTCGCCGCGCCGGCGGGCCCGATTATGCCTGGCAGGATCATCCGCCCGTCGAGTCGGGCGCCACCGGCGGCCAGCCCGGTGGCAATATCCGCAACGCCTGGCTCTACAACCCGGCCCGCGTCCGGCTGGATCCGGACTCGATTCGCGAACTCGGCGATCCGGGCCTGGCCGATGCCCGGCCCTCGACCCTGGCCGTGTTCCACTTCAACGGCCATGCGATCAGCGTGATCAACAATCACCTGAGTTCGAAATGGGGCAGCAGCCCAACCTTCGGCGTGCAGCCGCGGATCGAGGCCGGCGAAGCCGAGCGCATGGCCCAGGCCCGCTTGCTGCGCGGCCTGGTGGCCGAGATCGTCGCCGGGCGCTCCGGTGCCGAGGAACCGCCGGTGATCGTGATTGGAGACTTCAACGATCACTGGTTCTCCGCGCCGCTGGCCATCCTCACCGCCGATGAAGCGCCTCGGCTGTACAACCTGATCGAGACCAAGCCGGAGGCTATGCGCTGGACCCTGATCTTCGAAGGCAACGGCCAGGCCATCGATCACCTGCTGGTCAATGCCCCGCTGCGCGAGCGCGCCGAGTTCGAGATCGTCTACCTGAACGAACGCTTCGCCCGCCAGGAATCCGACCACGAGGCGCTGCTGGCGCGCTTCCATCTGCCGCCGGTGGACTGAAGCCCGCGGCCCGGCCGCCGTGGCGGCCGGGCGCCCTTTCCGCTAAGCTCCGAGCGTGGCTTGAGCCTGAGAGACCCCGTAACTCATCAGTCGCGTCAATTGGCGCCAAGTGGAATTCGATCTGAAAACCCTTTGGGTCGCAAAGCAGCCAAGCAGCACAAGGGGCAGTTGATCAGCCATTCAGTTCGGCAGCCACTCTTTGCTGCTTTGCTGCTTGGCTGTTTAGCGACTTAAAGGTTTTCCTGATTACGCATATGACTCAGCCATCGGACAGAGGGCCTTGTGCTTCAGGCCTTTGAGGTGCAGCCGAAGCGCGCAGGGCCAGGCGGAAAAAGGGCCGCCGGTGTCTGAGCGGAACGCCCTGAAAGGGCGTGGAGCGAG
>JBJHCC010000035.1:0-39689 GCA_050485825.1 Gammaproteobacteria bacterium | reverse complement strand
GCTTTTCCAGTAAACTGATTCATGACCTGTCCTCCTCGATAATGGCTCTGCGTTGAAGGTGTTAGTTTCCAACCCCGAAACGTAACCCACGTGGTCGAGGTTGGACAGGTCAATCCATAATGTCTAGGAGCCCGCGCGGTAGAAACGTTCGAGGCGAAACGGATGCCATCGCCATTGAGTGCGTCTATCGGAGAGCGCGCATAGTGGATCTATGCAAGCTCAACGATAGGCGCACTCAATGGCGAGGGCGCCGTTGCAGCCCGGACGGCTTCTGCCGCGCAGGCTCCTGGGGTACCCGTCGTTAATCCTGTAAGGTTCATCGGGTCGGAAAGGTCTATCCGGGCTTCAGCTTGCCGCCTCGCGCCGGCGTTGCTGCGCCAGCCAAACGAGCGCGACGCCGGTCAGCGTCACCGGCACCAGCGAGCCGATATTGAGCATGACCCAGCCCTGGGTGGTGACCAGCGCGCCGGAGGCGAATGAGCTCAGTGCCATCACCGCAAACACCACGAAATTGATCGCCGCCTGCGCCTTGTCCTTTTCTTCGGGTCGATAGGCATCCATCGCCAGGGTGGTACTGCCGATAAACAGGAAGTTCCAGCCCACGCCGAGCAGGAACAGGCCGATCAGGAACTGGTGCAGATCCTGACCCGACAGCGCGATGAAGATGCAGGCGAAGTTGAGCAGCACGCCCACGCCCATGATCGTCAACACGCCGAAACGCTTGATCAGATGGCCGGTGACGAAGCCCGGCGCGAACATGCCGATCACATGCCACTGCAGCACCAGCGCAGCGTCCGCGAAGGGCAGCCCGCAAAAGTCCATGGCCAGCGGCGTTGCGGCCATCAGCAGATTCATCACCCCGTAGCCCAGGGCGGCGCCGAGGGTGGAAACGATGAACACGGGCTGGGACATGATCCTGGCCAGCGGCCGTCCTTCGTCGCGCGGCGCGCCAGTCGCGCGAGCGCGATCGTCCGGAAAGCGGATCCCGGCCATGACCGCTACCGACAATAGCGCGACCACGGCGAGCGCAAGATAGGAGCCCAGGAAAGGCAGGCCGATCGTCTCGCGCGTATGGTTGGCGAGACTGGGGCCGGCCACGGCGCCGATCAGGCCGCCGGCCAGCACCAGCGAGACCGCCTTGTCGCGGAACGACGGCGGCGCCAGTTCGCCGGCGGCGAAGCGGTACAGCTGCCCGTTCGCGTTGTAGTAGCCCGCCACCACCGTGCCGGCGACCAGCAGCCAGAAGCTCTGCACATGCAGGGCGAGCGCGCACAGCAGCACAGACGCGATCGCCACCGCCAGACCAAGCTGAAAGGCCAGCTGACGCCCCCAGCGACGCTGACTGCGCGCGACCAGCCCGGTCGACAGCGAGCCGCCGACCACATAGCCCATCACCGGCAGCGTCGCCATCCAGGGCAGCGGCGCCAGCGACAGCCCGACCAGGCCATTGATCGCGATGAACACCACGTTGTTCGTCAAGAACAGGCCCTGGGCGATGGCCAGCAGCCAGAGATTGCGCTTCATGCAAAAGTCGGGTTCGGAGAACTGCGCGACTTTACGCCTTTCGCGCCGAACTTGGAACCGGAGGCCACCGCTGTGGATCGACGCACTGCTGGCCATGGATCAGCACACGTCATCCGGAGTGCTTTTCGTCGGACAATGGCCGGTGATCACCATCCGACAAGCGCCTCCCGTGACCAGGCAAAAGTGCATTCAAACCATCTCCGCCGTGATCCTGAGCGAGTCCGGCCAGCTGTTGCTGGTACGAAAGCAGGGCTCGGCCATCTTCATCCAGCCCGGCGGCAAGCCGGAGCCGGGGGAGTCGGCGCTGGAAACGCTGGCTCGCGAGTTGGACGAGGAGCTGGGCGTTGCAATGGTCGAAGGCAGTGCGATCCGGCTCGGCAGCTTCGAGGACGAAGCGGTGCACGAGGTCGGCTGGCGGATTCGGACGGAGACCTGGATCGTGACGATTACGGGGGTGCCGGCAGCCGCCGGCGAAATTGCCGAGCTATGCTGGGTGGACCCGGCCGCACCGGGAGCACTGAATATCGCGCCGCTAAGCCGGCATCACATTCTGCCGGCGGTGATGACCTGGCAATCGGGCTGAAGCTGACAGGCGCGCCAAGGGTGAAGTTCCCGGTTCTCGGCAGCGCGTCGGTACCGCGCGGAACGACACTTCAGGATCATTTCAGCGGCGACATTGGGTAGAAGAAGGCTGCCTGGCGTCACGGTTTATCAATGTGCTTTAAATGCAAGCGTTTGATCTCGACCTGAGTCCGCCATTCGCAACTTGTGCATTCGGAGACGACAGGGCCGGGGCAATCTGCCCAGCCATAGACCCCTGCGGCGCGCGTTTGCCGTTTCCAAAGATCATGGCCTGTCAAATTCCGGAGCCTTTTGCCATGGAGAATCCTTTAACTCGGCTGCTGCCACCCTTCACCGATGCCGCCAGCTTGTGCATGATCCGCTGGCTGCTGGGCGGCGCGCTGGGCTGTACCCTGGCGCTCCCGGCTCACGCCGGCCCGATTCCGGCAGCGCTTGAAGATCGCCAGTTCGGCAGCGTCGATCAGGGTATTCCGGCGAACTGCCCGGAGGGCATCGTCGGCGCCAGGCCGAACCGGACCGTGCTGCAGGTGATCGATGGGGTTCTGCATCGCTGGGCCGAGCATGATCTCGACCAGGGCTTGCGCCTGTGCCTCGTGCTGGCGCTGCCCGAGGCCAGGGCGCTGAGCGCAGCAGAGGCTTCAGAGCTGCTGGAGCGTTCGCGCGCCTGGGAGTTGAACCTGCCAGATTCCGAGGGCTGGGAGCGATTGTCGAGCGATAGCTGGGAGCTGGATGCACTCGCGCCCGACATGAGCTTTCAGATCCCTTCGGCAGCCGGGTCAGATCGTGTCGGGGGCAGCGGCTCGGTCGGCGCCGAGCTTCCGAACGCCGCGACGCCCGACAGCGGCGTCATCGGTGATGACAATCGCGTGCGGCGCTCCCTCAACGAGTCCCAAAACCAGCCCTGGAATACCATCGGCTACTTTCTTCACGAGGGCGCCCAGGGCGGACTTTTTCGCTGCACCGCCTTTCTGGTCAGCCCCCATCTGGCCTTGACCAACGCGCACTGCGTGCGAAAGTCCTTCACCGGGCTGATCCGCGCCGGACGCTTTTCACCTGGTCAATTCTCGGCCGGGGCGGGCGAAGATATCATTCGACCGTACGGCTCGCGACCGATTTATGAGTTTCATGCGGCGCCCGGCTATGCGTCCAACCCGCACCCCAGACACGACTACGCGGGGCTGCACCTGACCCGACCGTTCACCCAGATCACTACCTTCATGCCGCTGGTCTTCGAGGACCCTGGTTCGCCAATCCTGAACAATTCCGGCTACCCCTACGAGGTCCATCTGGGCACGCCCGCCGAGGAGAGTCCCACCTACGCGCAGTGGGGGCACTTCAGCAGCCTGTCCTACGTCAGCGGGCCGGACAACTCGCTGATGTACCACGATGCCGATGTCAGCCCCGGCCAGAGTGGTTCGCCCCTGTGGCGCCTGGTGTCCGGCCAGCGCCGGGTGATCGCCATTCTTTGCTGCGGGGATCCCGAGGTGCAGCTGAATCTGGGCCCGCGCCTGAGCAATCAGAACCTGGACCTGATTCAATCATGGTTGAGCTGGCAGCCTCCGACCAACCCCAGCAACGCCGATGAATTCGGCGCGGTGGCGCTGCCGAACCGCGGCCGCGGTTTCATGTTGGCCACCAACCGCGGCGCCACTCGCCAGATCCTGGAGCCCAATCACTGCGGCAACATCAGCGCCCGGCGCAGCGCCTGGTGGCACTGGGTGCCGCCGGTCACGCGCCCGATCACCTTTACCGCCACCACCAGCGTGGGCGGCAGCATGGACCTGGTCGTCGCGGTGTATCGGGGCGCACGGATCGACGAGCTGACCGAGCGCGCCTGCAGCACCGAAACCGGCGGCTCGAATACGGTGACGGTGGCTGTCCCGCCGCTGGGCACGGCATTCCAGCACCACATCGCAGTTTCGGCCAGGAACGGCGCCGAGGGCGGATTCTCCCTGAGCTGGGCGGTTCAAGGAGCTAACAATGACCACTTTGCCAACAGCCAGACACTGACCGGTACCGACTGGACAGCCATCGGCGACAACTGGGGGGCAACCAACCAGATCGGCGAACCGCAGCACTGCGGCAACGCTTCAAGCACCACCGTCTGGTGGCGCTTCCCGGCCCAGCAACTGCGCGGCCGCCTGCGCGTCGATACCGAGGGCAGCGACTTCGACATCCTGATCGCGGCCTACACCGGCAGCAGCTTGCACAATTTGTCCCAGCGGGCTTGCAATGCCGCAGCAGGGTCCAATATCGCGATCGAGTTTGACACCCAGCCTGGCGTCAGCTACTACCTGGCCACCGCCGGCCGATCCAATGCCCAAGGTCGGGTCCAGCTCAACTACCTGTGGCAGCCGCAGGTCGAGCTGTTCCGCGACCGCTTCGAGCCGGATTCCTGAAGGCTGGCACCATGAGCTCGTCCGCTTTGCCGCCGAGTCGCTCCGGAACTCGAATGCTGCCTCAGGGAGCCGAAGCGTCGTTGCCGTCCTGCTGTCGCGCTCGATAGCTTGAAGGCGGGCAGCCAAAGGCGCGTTTGAAAGCGCGGCTGAACGAGGCCTCGGAGTGGTAGCCGACGTCGCGGGCAACGCCGAGCACTGTCGCGTTCGTGGTCTGCAGTTGGCGCGCGGCCAGCTGCAGGCGCCAGCGGGTGAGGTACTGGATCGGCGGCTCGCCCAGATATCGGTGGAATCGCCTGGCCAGCACCGCGCGGGAGGAAGCGGCCTCGGCGGCGAGGCGGGCGATCGTCCATTTCTCCGCCGGCCGCTGGTGCATCAGGGCCAGGGCTTTGCCGGCAAGTGGATCGCCGATCGCGGCCAGCCAGCCGGTCTGATCCGGCGGCAGGCGCTGCACATAGATCCGCATGGTCTCGATGAACAGGGCCTCGGCCATCTTCGACAGCAAAATGGCGTGACCGGGTTCGTTCTTCTGCCCGGCCTCGACCAGATGGCGCAGCGAGGTCTCGATCCAGGCACCGGTCTGATCGCTGCGGATGTCGACCTTGATCGCGGCCGGCAGGCCGGCCAGAAACAGGCGCTCGGCATGACGATCGCAACCCATGAACCCGCACAGAAAGCGCGCGGTTTCGGTGCCGCCACCGCTGTAGCGAAAGTAGCTGAGTTCGCCGGCCACATGCTGGCGTAGCGCCCGGGCGCCATTGATCGTCGCCTTGCTCTCGCCGCGGAAGAAATCGTGCGGCTGCCCGTGCGGCAAAACCACAACCTCCCCTTCCTGCATCGGGATCAGCGGCTCACCGGGTATGGCCAGCGTCGCCTGGCCCTGGGTCAGGAGGTGGTAGCTGACCAGACATTCCGTGCCCGGCGCCAGCACCGGTGCGGCCAGGCTGCTCGGCGGCGATGCAAAACGCCATGGCGCCCTGAACTCGGCGGACAGGAAGATCGCGCTGGTCATCTGCACGGCGCGCAAGGATTCGGACAGCGCGTCCATGTCGGCCTCCTCGCACGAAATCGAGTGCGGCAGCAAAGCAATCAAGACGCGCAGCAAAGCAGCGGGGCTTCCAAAGTCGCAGGATCAAGTTCAAGACAAGCCGCCAGGACAGCGGGCCAGACGATTGCTCAGTCTTCAGCCCCGCCAGCGGCATCACTGCGCACAGCGAATCGAGGGTACCTCACCATGTCCGGCAACTCAAACATCGACGAAACCAGGCTGAACGAACTGATGGGCCAGATGATCGCCGACCTCGGCGGTGCCTCCAGCATCGCCATGGTTCGGATCGGCGACGCGCTGGGACTTTACGGCCGGCTCAAGAACAACGGCCCGATGCGCGCGGGCGAGCTGGCCGACGCCGCCGGGGTCGACGCGCGCTACCTGCGTGAATGGCTGTCTCATCAGGCCGCATCGGGCTACCTGAGCTACGATGCCAACGCCGATACCTTTGCCCTGTCGCCCGAGCAATCCCTGGTCTTCGCCGAGCCGGAAAGCCCGGTCAACATGATCGGCGCCTTCGATCTGATGGCGGCGATGCTCGACAACCAGCCCAAGGTCGAGGCCGCGTTCCGCAGCGGCGACGGCGTGGCCTGGGGCGATCAGGCCGGCTGCCTGTTCTGCGCGGTGGCGCGCTTTTTCCGGCCCGGCTACCTCAATCACCTGGTGGCCGAGTGGTTGCCCGCGCTCGACGGCGTGGTGGAGAAACTCGAGGCCGGGGCCAAGGTCGCCGACATCGGCTGCGGCCACGGCTGGTCGACGGTGCTGATGGCCGAGGCCTTTCCCCGATCCAGCTTCATCGGCTACGACTTTCATCCGGACTCGATCGCCTCGGCCTCGGAACATGCCGACAAACATGGCGTGGGCGCCAACACCCGCTTCGAAGTCGCCTGCGCCAAGGACATCAGCGAGCGCGAGTTCGACCTGATCACCTGCTTTGACTGCCTGCACGACATGGGTGACCCGGCGGGCGCCGCCGCCCACTTGAGAAAGGCCCTGAAAGCCGATGGCACCTGGATGATCGTCGAGCCCATGGCCGGTGACACGCTGGCCGGCAACCTCAATCCGATCAGCCGCATCTTCTACGCCGGATCGACGATGATCTGCATACCGACCTCGAAGGCCCAGGAAGTCGGACGCGCCCTCGGCGCCCAGGCCGGGCAAGCGCGCCTGAGCGAAGTCATCACCGCCGGCGGGTTTTCCCAGATCCGGCGCGCGACCGAAACTCCGTTCAACATGGTGCTTGAAGCCCGGCCGTAGACGGCCCTCAAGGCGACCAGGTCATTCAATGATGGCCAGGTGCTCACCCGCGGCCGACGGAACGGCGCCGCGATTGACCCGCCGATCGAAACTGACGAACCGTCCCCGATGATGGACTGCCAGCGCAAGCAGGTAGCAATCCGTAATCTGGCGTGATCCCAATACGGCCTCCCAGTTCAGGAGCTTCGCATCCAGCAGACTGATCGCGTCCGGCCAGAATTGATGCCAGGCCGTCGCGCTGGCCTCAGCCAATCGCTCTGCCACGGCTGCTGGCGACAGCGGATTCGGATAGCTTGGCTGCGACATGATCCGAATCACGCCGTTCTGAGTCAGGGGGCAGGACGCCCAGCCCCGGTCGATATGCTTTTCCAGCCAGACCTGGGCCAGTCGATGATGAATGTGCTGTTCGTCCATCAAGGCGATCAGCACGTTGATATCGAGTAGCGCGCGCAAGCTCAGATGTTTTCCTGGTCGCGCAACTGCTCTATTTGTTCGTCGGAAACGACCTTGCCGCGCGCGGGAAACGGCCGAAAACCGTAATGAGCGGCAGGTTCACCGACCAGGCTGGAGCCGCTCTGCGCTGAGGTCAGCGCTTGCCTGAGCAGATCCGAAACCACCCGGCCGGCCGAGGTTCCGCGTCGTCGCGCCAGCTCCTTCGCCGCGGCCAGCACCTCATCGTCAATATCAATCGTCGTACGCATGGCAACGAAGCCTGAAGTTGATACGTTGATGCTAACGCATCATCACATCCGTTTCAAACCGGTGCGACTTGCTCGCGGACGAGCCGCACCGGTCCCGAGATCTGCGCTGAAGAGCCTACCGCCCCAGTTCGGTGGGCAGCGCCGGCGCTTCGCGGTGGATGTCATCGGTCCAGTTCTCAAGCTGGTCGATGATCTCGGCAATGGCGGCTTCGAGCTGGCTGTCGCGGCCCTGGTTGGTGGCGACCGGGTCGAGGAAGACTTCGATGTCCGGGGCCACGCCTTCATTCTCGATCGACCAGTTGTTGTCAACGTCGACGAAGCGGAAGTGCGGTACGGTCATGATGCCGCCATCGATCAGCGGCGGGTTCATGAAGATGCCGATCAGGCCGCCCCAGGTCCGCGTGCCGAGCAGCTGGCCTGAGCCCAGTTGGCGGAAGGCGTAGGGCAGCCAGTCGCCGCCGGAACCGGCGTCCTGATCGATCATCATCAGCTTCGGCCCGTGCAGGGCGCCCATTGGCGTGGTCGACATCAGGCCGTCGCGGTAGACCCAGTTCGACAGGTGACGCCGGGCCAGCACTTCGACGATGTAGTTGGCGGCTTGGCCGCCGCCGTTGGAGCGCTCGTCGATGATCAGCGCCTGGCGGTCGAGCTGGGCATAGAACATGCGGTTGAAGAAGGTGTAGCCGGGGCCGGCGGTGTTCGGCAGGTAGATGTAGCCAACCCGGCCGTCGGTGGCCTCATGAACGGCCTGGCGGTTGGCCTCGATCCAGTGCCACAGGCGCAGATTGGCTTCGGATTCGACCGGCTCGACCACGATCTCGCGCGCGTCGCGGCCGTCGGCGCGCGGGCCGACCCGCAGGCGCAGCTGCTCGCCGCGGGTGCCCTGCAGGCGCTCGAACAGGCTGTCGGCGGCGCTCAGGTCACGGCCGTTGACGGCCAGGACGTACTCGCCCGCGCGTGCTTCGTTGCCGGGCTGGGCCAGCGGGCCACGCAGGAACGGGTTCCAGGATTCGCCGGAATAGACCCGGCTGATCCGCCAGCGATCACTGGCAATTTCGAAGTTGGCGCCGAGCAGGCCGACGCCAGGGCCGGACTCGCGGTGCAAATCGCCGCCGCCGACCCGGTTATGGCCGGCAAACAGCTCGGCGATCATTTCGACCAGCAGGGCATTGAGATCCTCGCGCCGGCCGACATGGGCCAGCAGCGGCTGGTACTGGGCGTAGACCGCGTCCCAGTCGGCGCCGTGCAGGTTGGCTGCATAGAAGAAGTCGCGCTGCATGCGCCAGCCTTCGTCGAAGATCTGGGCCCATTCCCGGCGCGGGTCGATGTGCATGCGCAGGCCCGACAGGTCGAGGTTCTCGGGCTTGAGCTCCTTGCCGGCCTCGGCCACGGCCAGCACGCCGCCGTCGCGCTCGATCAGGAGATGACGGCCGCCATCGGCAATGACGAAGCCGTTCAGGCCGCTGTGCAGCTCGTCGGCCTTGCGCTCCTCGAAGTCGAAGCGGACCAGGCGGTGGTGGCGGATGCCGCTGTCGCCGGGCAGCTCGACCGTGGCGCCGGGCTGGGCGCGGTGCATGTAGAATAGGCTGCCGTCGCGGGCCACGGCCAGATCACCGTAATTGCCTTCGGCCACCGGCAGGGCGACCTTGCGGGCGAACAGGCCGTCGAAGTCGATCCGCGTGGTGACGGCCTTGTCGGAGTCGTTGTTGTCGTCGCCGTTGTCCTTGTCGGCCTCGCCCGTTTCATCGCCGGTGCGGGGTTTGAGCGGCGAGTCGCCGTCGGCGGCCAGGACCAGGGCAAACAGGCCGGCGCGGTAGGGGCGTTCCTGGCTGGACATGTCGAGGCCAAACTGGATCGGCCCGGAGTTGGTCGAGGCGGCGAAGTAGAGGAAGCGGCCGTCGCGGCTGAAGGCGGGCGCGGCGACATCGGCCATGCCGTCGGACACGGTCAGCGCGCGGTTGTTGCTGAAGTCGTGAATGCGCAGATCGCGTAGGTAGTTGGGCTGGCGCAGGGTGTAGGCGAGGAAGCGCCCGTCCGGCGAAAAGGCGACGTCGAAGCCGCCCTGGCGCTGGCTGCGGGCGATCTCCCCGACCCGGCCGTTGGCCAGTTCGATGGCATGCAGGCGCAGGCGGTTGTCGCCGAAGACGATGCGCTCGCCCTTGGGATCCCAGGCGTGGAGGCGGTAGAAGTCCGGGCCAAGGGGGTATTCGCGCCGGTTCGACTGGCCGTCCTGGTCGGCGACGATCAGGCGCTGGCCGTCCAGGCTCTCGACAATCCAGGCGACGCGATCACCCTTGGGCGACCAGATCGCGGTGTACTCGCGCACGCCGTCGGACTGGGTCAGATTCCGGGTCGAACCGTGCTTGACCGGCACGGTGAAGACTTCGCCGCGGGCGGTGATGATGACGCGCTGACCGTTCGGCGACAGGCGGGCGTGCTGGATCTGGCCGCGCACTTCGCGCCAGCCCGGGCGGGCCTGCGGGAGGTCGGGGTTGATCCGGATGTCGAGCGCGCTGACCGTGCCAGCATCGAGGTCGAGCCGGTGCAGGCGGCCGCCGGCCTCGAACACGACCTCACGGCCGTGGCCGGCGGCGGCGCGGATGTCCCAGTCGGCCTGGTCGGTCAGGCGCTCGATGCGGCTGCTGGCGGGATCATAGCGGTGCAGGTTGAAGCGCCGCTCGTGGCGGTCGGAGATGAAGTATACCTGGCCGTCGAGCCAGAACGGATCGATGTCGTTGACCCGCTCGCCGGGCACACCGCGGACGCGGCCGGCGGCCGGGTCGAGGATGCGGATCGACGGCGTGGTGCCGCCGCGATAGCCGCGCCAGCCGGCGGTGCCGCCATGCAGGCCGTTGTAGGCCGGCCCGAAGTCGATGTAGGCCAGGCGCTGGCCTTCGGCGTCCCACTGGCCGCGGAAATAGCGCGCTTCCATCTGCTTGACCGGGGCGCCGCCGTCCAGCGGCACATGCCAGAGCTGGGCCGAGCGGCCGTGGTCGGTCTCGCGGCGCGAGGCGAAGGCGACGTGGCTGCCATCGGCGCTCCAGCCGGTCGGGATGTCCTCGGCCGGATGCCAGGTGAGCCGGCGCGGGTTGCCGCCCTCGACCGGGATCACGTAAACGCTGGTGTTGCCGTCGTAGTCGGCGGCAAAGGCGATCCAGCGCCCGTCCGGCGAGAAATGCGGGTTGTTCTCCTCCGCCGGATGCGCGGTCAGGCGGCGCGGATCCGACCCGTCGCGCCCGGCCACCCACAAATCACCGGCGTAGACAAAGGCCAGATGATCGGCCGACAGCGCCGGCTGGCGCAGCAGATGAGTGGGCTCGGCCACGGCAAGAGCGGCCAGGGTCCAGAGCAGCAGGGCGGTGAAGGTAGCGCGCAGGGTCAGAAGCATGGCCGGGCCATCCTGAGAGAAAAAGTGCCGGAAGCATAACCCGCAACCGCAGCGTGCTTCCCGTGCCAGTGGTCATAGTTGCAAACATGGCGATGACGGCAGATTCGAATAGGGTGATGTAATCGGCCTATTCGCTCCCTTAGTCAATCACACGGCAAGTGCTGCTGCGGCATGGACTGAACGAACAACGGGCGAAGCCTTCATGGCAAATGGAAAGAAGGCGGCGCCGAAGAAAAGCCCGAAGTGCAAGCGCTTGCGCCTGTGCATCAAGGCGAAAGTCCGAGATATCTGACGCGAAGGCGACTGTCCTGCTTTGCCGGCCTACGCGTCCGGCCACAGAGACGGGCAGTTGACTAAATTTTGACTCCGAGGCCGGAAGGTCGATCGCACTACGACTTTGTGAAGGCAGGCTTTGCCACCGATCTGTGTTGTAAGGGCGATCGTAACCAATGGCTGGCCGCGCAAAACCGGAACGATGGTTGACCGCTGCCAAGAAGGTTCGTACTTATACCCGAGCAAGGGCCTCAGCGGACGGCCCGAGGTCGATCCGGCTGTCCGATTTTGACCGCAGGATTCAGCGTTTATCCGGACCCGGCGCGCTCGTGTTGGCGAAGTCGATCGGCGATGTCACGGGCCCTGTCGAAGTCTCTGGGTGTCATGTCATGGCTGATCAGTTCCAGATAACCTTGACCTGGCTCACAGCCAGGCGACACCAGGCAGGCTTCGATGGCGGGCCAGGATTCCGGGCCGCAGTGCCCGAAGCGCTGGCAGCTGTAGATCTCCAGCGCGGTTCGGTGAATTCGGCGAGCGTGAAACTGATCCAGATACTGCGGCTCAGAGGCCAGCGGAATGATGGCGTCGTGGTCTGTGTACCACTGGGTGATGACGCTGGCCAGCGCATCGATTTCGGCCGGGTACTGGCTGTCTACGACGAGGTCCATGAAGGCCCGCGCCAAATCCTGGTCGATCGCCCGAGCCGCAAACTCCTCGAGCGCCTGCTCGGTGTCGGCGAATCGGGCCTGAAGCAGCTCCGAACGCACAGCCCTCGGGTCTAGTCCGGAATCCAGCATCGCAGAAGCGCAGAAGTCGACCAGGCGCCGGAAGCCCTCACTCTCTCGGTTAATGTGGGCACCAATATCATCTCGCAGGAAGCTGCCACAGGCCTCGTCCTCCATCCGCTCAATCTGACTCGCAACGTCTTGCCGTCCAGCCGCACGGGCCTGGTCTGCCAATCGCCTCAGCTGTCCTGCTGAGGTCGCTCGCGCAGCCTGGGTCAGGACAAGCGCCCCATCGACGCCCAGCGGTGCGGCCACGAGCGTTTCTCGAGCATCTCCATAAGATTCGTTGGAACCGCTGATGAAAGCGTGGGCACCATCCAACCTATCCGTCGCTTCAAACTCAACGCCGCCAATAGGGCCGGGCCCCGGCAAGCCACCGCCAGCACCGCCGCCACCGCCGTTGCGACGACCAATGCCAATGATGCAGCCGTCAAGGAAGTTTTCGCCTCCGTCATTCACCGGATCATTGCCCACGCCAAGGGTCTGAGCAAGCAAACCGGGATCAGAATGAGGGTTCATGCAAGCCATGGCGGGCGAGGCTGCTCCCAGTAGCGCAAACGCAAACAGAAAATACCTCATCTTGAGTATCTCCCAATCTGTATATTTCCCCTTAGCGGCAGACGATAGCAAAAAAAAATATTGAGAATAGCTCGAGTCCGGTATTTTGCTCTGGTGCTTTTAGGTAATCCGGCGTTATCAATTATTGATAACGGACCCAGCTGCACCGTAAGGGGGATGGCCCTCGGCGCAGAAGTATTGAGCGATCTTGTTCTTGCGAAGTCTGCCCCGATCGCCTGGTGATTCCTGCATCAAACGCCAGAGTCAGCCAATCTGGCGCTGCAAGCTTGCCAAATCTGAGGCGCTATCCTTATGCTGCTGACCTGGTTCTAGGCTCAAGCCTGCTGACATGCCTGCTCGCTCCGTCCGTGTCTGGGATCTTCCGCTGCGTCTGTTTCACTGGCTGCTGCTGATCGCGGTGGCCGGGGCGCTGATTTCGGTGCAGTTGAAGGCGATGGACTGGCACGGCCGCTTCGGGCTGGCGGTGCTGGGGCTGCTGACGTTTCGCCTGGTCTGGGGGCTGGTCGGGTCGACCCATGCGCGTTTCTGATCCTTCGCGCCGGGACCCAAGCGCCTGGCCGACTACCTGCGCGGGCGCTGGCAGGGGCTGGGCCACAATCCGCTGGGCGCCCTGTCGGTGTTTGCGATCCTGGGCGTGCTGGGCTTCCAGGCCGTGAGCGGACTGTTCGCCGACGATGTGATTGCCTACACCGGGCTCAGTTTGCAGTCTGACTGGCCAGGCGTTCGACGTCGATTGCAAACAATCGCATCACTTGATCAAGCACAGCCTGTTCCCGGGGGCTTGCAAGGTCTTCAATGACCCTCTCAATAGCGCTCACGCCTGAGTCACAGCCGGTGCGGAAGCACATGCGCAGCAGCAAGGGATGACGGGCATCGCAACCGCCGTGGAGCTGGCAGAAGCGCAGCTCATGAGCAAAGCTCATCACGCGAAGCAACTCGGCATCTTCAAGGGGCCCAGGGTCGATCAGTATCAGTCTGGGATCATTGGTCTGCTCAAAAGCGAGATCCTGAAGATTCAGCATATTGTTCAGGGCAAAACCGACCTCAAAGTAATCGCTTGCTTTCTGCAGCGCGTCAAGCCCGCCAATAAGGGCATCGCGATAACGCCCGGCGCGGAAGTCAGCATCAGCGCGAAAGAACAATGGGCCCTGAGGATCTACGGGCAACCGGGTTTCGCCATCGGCAACCGACGCTTGCCAGACAGCGGTCTCTATGCCGCAGATCGCTTCCAGCGGCCCCAGGGTCCATGAGCGGTATACGTTGAGCTGAGCGCTTCGACGTGCCGGGCCAGCCGTCATTACCTCAGAACAGATGGCTTGCAACATAGCGATGGTCCACACCGCCTCTGGCTGACTGGCCAGGCGATCACCCTTGATGCGTTGCACCCATTCTTCAAGTGTATCGCCTGCAGCTACGGCCTTCAGGACATGCGGCCCGGAAGCTGGTAACGCGCCAGCGTCTTTGTCGACGCCCTGCGAGGCAGATGTCGCCTGAACAACATCAAGGTCCGTTTCAGCAGCCGTGGGTTGGGTTGCGGCTTGCTGGCCATCCGCCGGCAATGCAAGGTCGCCGCGCACCGGCTCGGAAGGCAGGGACACAAGTTGGTCTGCTTTGTCTAGGTCCATTGAGACCGCCTTCCAGATGAGCAAGGCTAGGGCAATAACCAGACCGAAGCAGATCAGGACTAATCTTCCCGAAGAAATCACGACATTGTCTGTCCAAATGGGTTAAACATAAGCGCAGGTCACTGGACCCCTGCAACTTGAATGACTCTAGGGGCACACCAAACTTCCTGGCAACATTATCAGTGGGGACGAAGAGAGTGAAGCGACTACGGAATAGCTCTCCGATCCCCCACCAACAAATCTTATGCTGACTATAGTGCCAGGCTGAATGATGGAATTAAGGCCGCCTGTGGTGATTCGGTGCGCCTGCTCATTCCCAAAAGCAGAAATAGCATGATCCATCCTAGCAAAATCATTCGCTGAGCACTCTGCGGGATATTGGGATGGTTGATCAATCGGCACCCCGGGCGCGTCGCCAGACCCACCGCCACCGCCACCGCCACCGCCGCCGCCACAGCCGCCACCACCGCCACCGCCGCCAATAGGGCCGGGCCCCGGCAAGCCACCGCCAGCACCGCCGCCACCGCCGTTGCGACGACCAATGACAATGATGCAGCCGTTAAGGAAGTTTTCGCCTCCGTCATTCACCGGATCATTGCCCACGCCAGGGGTCTGAGCAAGCAAACCGGGATCAGAATGAGGGTTCATGCAAGCCATGGCGGGCAAGGCTGCTCCCAGTAGCGCAAACGCAAACAGAAAGCATTTCATTCTTGGTTATCTCCCAATCGGTATATTTCCTCTTGGCAGCAGACGATAGCAAAAAAAAAAATATTGTCAATAGTTCGTTTTGTTTATATTGCTATGGTGAGTTTAGTTAATTTGGCGTTTTTGATTATTGATAGCAGACCCAGCTGCACCGTAAGGGGGATGGCCCTCGGCGCAGAAGTATTGAGCGATCTTGTTCTTGCGAAGTCTGCCCCGATCGCCTGGTGATTCCTGCATCAAGCGCCAGAGTCAGCCAATCTGGCGCTGCAAGCTTGCCAAATCTGAGGCGCTATCCTTATGCTGCTGACCTGGTTCTAGGCTCAAGCCTGCTGACATGCCTGCTCGCTCCGTCCGTGTCTGGGATCTTCCGCTGCGTCTGTTTCACTGGCTGCTGCTGCTCGCGGTGGCCGGGGCGCTGATTTCGGTGCAGTTGAAGGCGATGGACTGGCACGGCCGCTTTGGGCTGGCGGTGCTGGGGCTGCTGACGTTTCGCCTGGTCTGGGGGCTGGTCGGGTCGACCCATGCGCGTTTCTGGTCCTTTGCGCCGGGACCGAAAAGCCTGAGCGACTATCTGCGCGGGCGCTGGCAGGGGCTGGGCCACAACCCGCTGGGCGCGCTGTCGGTGTTCGCGATCCTGGCCGTGCTGAGTTTCCAGGCGGTGACCGGGCTGTTCGCCGACGATGTGATCGCCTTTACCGGTCCGCTCAGACGCGCGGTCTCCGGGGACACCGCCAGCCTGCTGACCAGCTGGCACATGCGGATGGAATGGCTCATCTACGGCTTGATCGCGCTGCATGTCGGCGCGATCCTGTGCTACGAGCTGGTCAAGCGCGAGCGTCTGGTCAAGCCGATGCTGAGCGGTCGCAAGCAGACCGAGCTGCCCGCGGCTGAAGATGCCCGCGGCGGCGGCTGGTTCGCCTTTCTGTTCGCGCTGGCCGTCACCGCCGTGGTGCTGTGGATCGCCAACGGCGCCCTGCTGCCGCCACCGCCACCGCCGCCACCCGACCTGGGCTGGTAGCCGCCGCTTTCGACAATGTCCCGACCCCGGCTGCTGATCGTAGCCCATCAGCCCTCACCCAACACCCGCGCGCTGGCCGAGGCGGTGCTAACGGGTACCGGTAGCGCTGACGGGGTCGAGTCAGCCCTGATCGAGCCGCTGGCCGCCCTACCCGAGCAGGTGCTCGCCGCCGACGCCATCATCCTCGGCACCACCGAAAACCTGGGCTACATGAGCGGCGCGCTGAAGGACTTCTTTGACCGCATCTACTATCCGGTGCTGGAAGAAAAGCAGGGCCTGCCCTGTGCGCTCTATATCCGCGCCGGCCTCGACGGCACCGGCACGCGCCGGGCCGTGCGATCCATCGTCTCAGGCTTGCGCTGGCGCTGGGTCGCCGAGCCCCTGGTGCTCAAGGGCGAATGGCGCGACGGCTTTGTCGACCAGGCTCGCGAGCTGGGCGCAACCGTCGCTGCCGGGCTGGAGCTGGGCGTCTTTTGAGGTGCCCGGCGCGGCGGCCGGGCACCCGCGGCAATCACTCTGGCGCGCGAAAGGGGCGATGGCAGGCCCCGCAGGAATCGGCGGTGGCGCGGAATTGGGTGGCGATGGCATTGCGATCACCCGTCTCGGCCGCGGCCGCCAGGGCATTGGCTTCGCGGATGAAGTCGCTGGCGATCTGGCCAGTGCGCGCCATGTCCTCGAAAAACTCCGGGCGCAGCCGGGTCGGCTTCCAGCCGGTGCCGGTCACGGTATCGGGGCCGAACATGGCGCTCATGCCGGAATTGGCAATCGCGGCAATGGCATTGGCCGCGGCCTGCACCTGCTGGGCATTGAACTCGACCTCACCGTCGATGACCTGGGCGCGGATGCGGTTCATGTTCCAGCCCATAAAGGTGTAGGCCGACTGGCGGGCCTTGATCTGATCCTCGACGCTGGGCGAGGCCAGCACCGACATGGAAACGGCGGCGCTGGCGACCACGGCCAGGGCGAAAGGGATGACGACAAACTTGCGCATGTACGATCCTTTTGCGGGTGGGGTCGGGAAGGTTCAGTCTGGCCAGTGCTTCATCTTGGGTCAAGCCTGTCTGACAGCGGATATTCACCTGGCGGCTGGCAGCGATTCGTGAAGCCCTTGGCCGAACCCGATGCATCGTTGTTCAGGTTCACGTCGGCGCCGCTATGATCCCAGCATGGCGACGGAAATGACGCGGTCCGGGAATGAAGACAGCACCGAGCCCCGATTCTCGATTCGGGTGCCCGAAGGCGACAGCCGCGAACGCGAGATCTGCAGTCGCTGCGGCTTTGTCAATTACGAGAATCCCAAGATCGTGGTCGGCAGCGTGGCGACCTGGGCCGACCGGGTGCTGCTGTGCCGGCGCGCGATCGAACCGAGGCGTGAGTTCTGGACCCTGCCGGCCGGCTACCTGGAACTGGGTGAGAGTCCGGAGCAGGGGGCCAGGCGCGAGGCCCGGGAAGAGGCGCACGCCGAACTGATCATCGACGGCCTGCTGGCCACCTACGCCATCACCCGGATCAGCCAGGTGCAGCTGATCTATCGGGCCCGGCTGGCGCATCCGCGCGTGGCCCCGGGGCCCGAATCCCTGGACGTGGGCTTGTTCGCGTGGGACCAGATTCCGTGGGACGAGCTCGCTTTTCCGTCGGTGGCCTGGGCGCTGGAGCATTTCCGCTCGGCCCAGAACGACGCCACCGCTACGCCGTTCAGCCGCGCTGATCTCGACTGAATGGCCGCCTCGGCGGCAGCCACCACCAGCTCCACAGCACCAGCGCGGCGAACAGGCTGTAGATCACCGCGAACACGATCAGCGGCACATCGAAGAAAATCATCCGGCCGAGCCAGTGGGCGATGAAGGATTCCTCATAGCTGAGCTGGCCGGCGGCGCGGCGCAGGCCCTGCTCCCAGAGGGTCAGCGGGCAAAGCCGGCCGAGCCAGGCCTGCAGCACCACGACCAGCAGCGTCGCCAGATGGGCGTAGCGAAACAGCGCGCTGCGCACCCAGCGCCAGCCGCGCCAAGCGCCGACCAGCACCGCCAGCTGGCCACCGATCACGAACAGAACCACGGCAACGTGCAGCACCAGGATCAGATCGGCGAGCAGGCCAGGCGCCGGCAGGCGATGGTAGATCGAATCGTCCATGGCCCCAGCTTAGCAAGTCGGCGCCGTGAGTTTCGCCAAGCCCTGCTGATTCACCATGATTCCGTCACGAGGGGCCGGCAGCGCCTGTGGCCGGGGCATTTCGCGACCGAGCGGGCCGGGCGCGTACTCTCCTGTACGTTGAAGACCCACGACCGAGTGAAACGCTCCCGACGCGGGGCTTGGTGGCTCCGCCAGCAGAAAGCATGATGAAAAAGCCGGGCCGGGATCAGCGCCCGGCGAACAGGCGCTGCAGACCCGGCCTGAAGCCGAGAAAGGCGCGGTACACGGCTTCCAGCACGATCAGCACCGGCCGGAACCGGGCCAGCAGGCCGAGCGGCCGCAACAGCGGAATGGCCCGCCACATCGCGGCAAAGGCGGCCGCGCCGGAATGCAGCACCGATCCCTCCTGGGCGTGGAAGCGGGCCAGCATCGCCTCGCGATCCAGCGGGCAGCTGCTCGCGCCATCATCGAGATCGACAAAGTGGATTCGGCGGCGTCGGTCAAGCCGCCGCATCAGCGCAATCTCGCGCCGGCACAGCGGGCAGCCGCCGTCGAACCAGACGATGACGGCCGGCTCGCTCATCCGGCTGCCAATCCCGCATCGCGCAGCAGCGCCGGGATTCGCTCCTTGAAGGGAAAGAAGCCGCGCGTGGCGTGCGGCCAGGCGCGGGTATCCCAGGCTCGCCGTGGGCACTCCAGGGTCAGGCCTTGCCGATCGAGCTCGCCCGCCAGCGACGCCAGCTGATCAGCCACCGGCCCGACGGGGGCATAGGCCGTGACGATACGGCTGACGCCGAGGCCGCGCACCAGGTCGACCAGCGCTGCCGAATCCGTGGCCTTGATACGCTGGACCGGCGCGCGCCCGTCAGCCTGCAGGCGCCCGGCGGTGTCATCGAGCGCGGCGCTGACGAAATTGCCGGCGCGCTCGCCCCAGGGCCAGTCGACGGCCTGCGCGCCGCCTGAGCACACCACGATCGCGGCAGGTTCAACGCCAGCCGGGAACAGGCTTTCCGGATGAAGGTCTTCGGCCGTGACCAGCAGCAAAGCGTCGCTGGTATCGAACCGTTCGGGGTCTGGTGCCGGCGGCAAGCGCCGCGGGGCCGGCAGCGGCCCGGGCTCGGTCAGCGCCTCGGCACTAGTGGCCAGGCCTCGCGGCCGGAAGCGGCCGTCGGTGTAGCGGGCGATATTGTCGGCCGTGGCCAGATAGGTCTTGCCGACGGTCTGCAGGCCGGCGACCCAGCGCCAGGACAGGGTGTTGGCGGCCGCATCAGCGTCGAGCAGATGGCGCAGGAAGAAATCCGCCCCCAGCGTCCAGGGCAGGCGCAGGGTGAAGATCCAGATCGAGGCGAACCACATCCGGGCGTGGTTGTGCAGGTAGCCGGTGTCGACCAGCTCGCGCGCCCAGTCGTCGAAGCCTTCGATGCCGGTGCGGCCCTGCTCGGCCTCCTGCAAGGCCCGGCTCAGGCCGCTGTTTTCGTCCACCTGCCGGCGCGCGCGCGCCAGCTCGGCCTGAAAGTTCCGCCAGACGGCCGGGCGCAGCTCCAGCCAGCCCTTCCAGTAGGTCCGCCACAGCACTTCCTGGATGAACTTTTCCGAGGCGCTTTGCGAATGACGGCCGAGCACCGCGGCCGCGACCTCCCGTTCGGTCAGCAAGCGATAGCGGATCCAAGGCGACAGCACCGAGACATTGTCACGCCGCGTCGGGCCCAGATCGCTGTTGCGATCGCGCTGGTAATCGCGGCCGGCGCGCGGCAGAAACGATTCCAAGCGCCGCAGACCGGCAGCTCGCGAGGGCGTGAACATGTCAATCGGCAGGCAGTAAGGACATTTCGTTCAATTGTCCGCCCGAGACCGCAACAGCCCGTGAACCCCCGGGCCCTGAAGCCATGTCGGCATTCACACCAAACTCATTGAACTTGCACGCATTACTCACTTGGGCTTGACTTTTCATCGATACCGGGGCAAGCACTCTGGTGCTCGCCCGTCATCGGGCTTCCCCCCACCAACTGGAGAGTGACATGAAGACCCGCATGCTGACCCTGATCGCCGGCGCCGCCGCCCTCGCCCTGTCCACTGGTGCCGTAGCTGGCAACCATGGCGGCTACGGCCATGCCAAGTCCAACACCATTGTCGATGTCGCCCGCGACGCCGGCCAGTTCAACACCCTGCTGACCGCGGTGGAAGCGGCCGGGCTGACGGGCGCGCTGTCCGGCGAGGGCCCGTTCACCGTGTTCGCACCCACCGACGAAGCCTTCGCCGCCATCCCGGCCGATCAGCTGCAGGCCATCCTGGCGGACCGTGAGCAGCTCACCGCCATCCTGACCTACCACGTGGTCAGCGGCAAAGTGACCTCCAGCGATGTCGTCGGCCTGAGCAGCGCGACCACCCTGCAGGGTTCTGACATCGCCATTACCGTGAACAACGGCAGCGTCCGGGTTGACGAGGCCAACGTGGTCACCGTGGACATCGAGGCCAGCAACGGCGTCATTCACGTCATCGATGCCGTGATCACCCCGTAAAGCGTCAGCGTCATCAGACTTTTGCGCCGGCCGCTCGCGGCCGGCGTCTTCTTGAAAGCGCGTCGGCAGCTTGCCGACGGGCGCCGGAACCCCCAGACTGGCGGCCATGAACGCTGCCTTTATCTCCCGCATCGACAACAGCTACGCGCGACTGCCAACTGACTTCCACGCCCGCCAGGGTGCGGAACCGGTCGCCGCGCCAGCCTTGATTGCTCTCAACCGGCCGCTGGCCGAACAACTCTGCTTTGACCCGGACTGGCTCGCTGGCCCCGACGGCCTGGCCATGCTGGCCGGCAATCGCATTCCGGCCGTCTTCGAGCCGCTGGCGATGGCCTACGCCGGCCACCAGTTCGGCCACTGGGTACCGCAGCTGGGCGATGGCCGGGCCTTGTTGCTGGGCGAGATCAAGCGCGCGGACGGTGAGCGCTTCGACCTGCAGCTCAAGGGTTCGGGCCGCACCCCGTTTTCGCGCGGCGGCGACGGCCGTTCTTCGATCGGCCCGGTGGTTCGCGAGTACCTCGGCAGCGAGGCGATGGCCGCGCTCGGCCTGCCCACCACGCGCAGCCTCGCTGCCGTCAGCACCGGCGAAGTGGTGATGCGCGAGCAGCCACAGCCCGGCGGCATTCTGTGCCGGGTCGCCCGCAGCCATGTGCGCATCGGCACCTTCGAGTATTTTGCTCGTCGCGGGCAGACCGAGGCCGTGCGCACCTTGGCTGACTATGTGATCCAGCGCCACTATCCGGCCCTGCAGGACCGGCCCGACCGCTACCTGGCCCTGTTCGCCGCCGTCAGCGAGCGAACTGCCGAGCTGGTTGCGCGCTGGATGTTGGTCGGCTTCATCCACGGCGTCATGAACACCGACAACTGTTCGATCGTCGGCGAGACCATCGATTACGGCCCGTTCGGGTTCATCGACGCCTTTGACCCGGACACGGTCTACAGCTACATCGACCGTCGCGGCCGCTACGCCTACCAGCAGCAGCCCTCTATCGCGCAGTGGAACCTGGCCCGCCTGGCCGAGTGCCTGCTGGCGCTGATCGACGACCAGCCAGAGCTGGCGCTCGAAGCCGTTCAGGAGCAACTGAACCGCTTTCCTGAACAGTTTGACGGGCTGTTCCACGCTGGCCTGGCGGCCAAGCTCGGGCTGGCGCCGAGTGCGGCGGCCACCGAGCTGGCTCTGGATCTGCTCGGCCGCATGCAGCGCAATCAGGCCGATATGAGCCTGTGCTTTCGCGGCCTGGGCCGCCTGTCGGCGTCCGCGCCAGCGGCTGATGAGCCCGTCGCTTCGCTGTTCCGGGAGCCGGCCGACTTCCAGGCCTGGGCCGCCGGCTGGCGCGAACAACTCCGTGCCGAGGGTCGCCAGGATGCTGAACGCCAGGCTGCCATGCAGCGGGTCAACCCGGCTTTCATCCTGCGCAACCACCTGGCCCAGCGCGCCGCCGATGCCGCGGTCGAGCGCCTGGACTTCGGGCCCATGCACGAACTGGCCAGGGTCCTGGCCAGGCCTTTTGACGACCAACCCGAGCAGGCCCGGCTGAGCCTGCCACCGCGGCCCGACGAGCGCGTGGCGCACACCTTTTGCGGCACCTGATCAGGCGAGGGCGCTTTTCATCGCCTTGTGGCACACTCCGGACTGGTTCGATCACTCGCCCGAACGATTCATGAAGTTGCGCGCGCCCTCGCCAGCCTATTGTCCGTACAGCGGATTGTCCTCAGTCGGTCGTATCGCCCGATACCACGCGCGATCGGAAAATCCGCCGTGCGAACAAGATTCTGCGCGATCTTCGCGCGACTGCATGAATGGTTCGGGCTAGTCCACAAGCCTGCGGTGAGCGCTGTAACTGAAATCTTGTCCCGGCTCGCCCGCGCCGGGGTGCTGGGCCTGGCGATGATCGGCCCGCTCGCGGCCGATCCCGGCGAGCTGGAGCAGATCATCGCGGAAGTCCAGGATCTGCGCGATCGAGCCCCCCAGCTGGCCGTGGCCAGGCTGGACACCGCCATTGCCGACCTGCAGGGCCGAGAGCTCAGCATCGAACAGCTCGCCCTGTTCCGGCTGCGCGCCGAGATCCGACGCGGCCTCGGCGACTATGCCGCCGCCGAGGTCGACGCCGAAGCCTTTCGCGTTCAGGCCGAAGCCAGCGGCGAGATCCGACTGCTCGCGGATGCGCTGCTCCTGCTGGGCACCATTGCAGCCGAGCAGACCCGCATTGCCCAGGCGATGGACTATTTCCACCAGGTTCGCCAAATGCTGACCGGCACGGAGTACCTGGCCCAGCTGGCCCGGGCCTACAACGCGCTCGGCGTGGCGCATACGTTTTCCCACGATCATGAGCGCGCCCGGCCCTATTTTGAGCGTGCACTGACGCTGGCGCGCGAGGCCGAACACGGTGGCCTGGAAGCCAATGCGCTGGCCAATCTGGCCAGCGCCGTGGCCGCGCTGGAGGGGCCGGAGGCCGGCCTGCCCCTGTATCGCGAAACCTCGAACCTGGCCCGGGCCCGAAACGACCTGGGCCTGATGGCCCTGACCCAGGCCAACCTCTGCGACTGGCTGATTCGCGGCGAACAACTGGAGGAAGCCGAAGACACCTGCGCGGATGCGCTGGTCCGGATACGGGCGCTGGACCAGGCGCGACCGCTGGCCGGGACCCTGATGACGGTGGGCGATCTGCGCTTGCGCCAGGCTCGTGGCGACGACGCCCGGGCGCTCTATGAGGAAGCGCTGACGGTCGCCAGGGATCGCGTTCTCCATGTTGAATCGACGCTGCTGATGAAGCTGGCCGATTGGCATGAGCAGCATGGTCAGCCCGAGCAGGCCGTTGCTTACTTGCGCGAGCTGTTGCAACTGCAGGCGCGGATGCGCGAGGAAGCGCAGCGCACCCTGGTCGAGGAGCTGGAGGTGCGGTTTCGGGTTGAGGAGGGCGAGCGGGCATTGACGCTGGCGCGGCTGGAGGGGGAACTCACATCAGCCCAGCTGCGGCAGCGCAACACCTGGCTGATCGGCCTGAGCCTCGGCCTGCTGCTGGCGATCGGCCTGGCCGTGGTGGCGCTGCGCGGATACCGCAAGGAAGCCGAGCTCGAGGACGCGCTGAGCGAACGCAATCGCCAGCTGGAGATGATGGTCCGCCGGGTCGGCGAGCTGGCCTCCCGCGACTCGCTTACCGGGCTGCTCAATCGGCGGGCCTTTGCCGCGGCCGCCGGACGCGAGCTGCACGCAGCCGAACGTTCGGGCCAGCCGCTGGTGGTCGCGATGGGCGATATCGACCTGTTCAAGCAGCTCAATGACGCCCATGGCCATCACGTTGGCGATGAAGTCCTGCGCGAAATTGCGATCCGCCTCAAGGCCGCCGTGCGCACTGTCGACCTGGTCTGCCGCTGGGGCGGCGAGGAGTTCGTTTGCCTGTTTGTCGGCATGAATGCAACGGTCGCTGCCGACGCGCTGGATCGTATCCGGGCAGGCATTGGCAGCGCTCCGATCGAGACCAGCATCGGCCCGATACGGGTTACGATGACTTTCGGCGTGGCCGAGGCGGGGGCCGACCTCGACCTGGCCGTCCAGGCCGCCGATGCCGCCATGTATCGTGGCAAGCGCAACGGCCGCGATCGCGTGGTGCAGGCCTGAGCGCTCAAGCCGCGCCGGCCCGACCCGGATCAGGCCCGTCGCGCCACTGGGGTTACAATCGTGCCGAAAACCATCAGCAAACCCGATTGAACAAACGAATGAAGAAAAAGGGGACCAAGGAACAGCTGAGCACCGTGCTGATCACGCGTCCCGAGAGCGAGGCGGGTGATCGGGCGCAGCCCGCCCGACTGGTTGTGATTCAGGGCCCTGAGCTGGGAACCCAGTTTGCGCTGGAGGGCGATGGCTTTGTGATCGGCCGCGCCAGCGACGCCGACATCCGCCTTACCGCCGCGGGCATTTCGCGCCAGCACTGCGAACTGAAGCGCAGCAAGGGCGGGTTTCTGATCAAGGATCTCAACTCGACCAACCACACGCGGGTCAACGAATCGGTGGTCGAGCGGGCCAGCCTGGCCGACGGCGATCGAATCCGCCTGGGCCAGACGGTGCTGAAGTACATTGCCGCGGACACCCCGGAAGCCGCCTATCACGCCCGGCTGCTGCGCGACGGACAGCGCGACCCCGACAGCGGCCTGCATGTGATCGGCCATTTTCAGACCCAGCTTCAGGCCCTGATCCAGCAAGCCACCGACAGCCCCGAGGGCGTCCACGGTGGCGTGCTGCACATCGCCCTGGACAAACCGGCCGAGCTGCGCGAACTGACCGGCGTGGCGGGTACCGGCAAACTGCTGGCACGGCTGGGGGAGCGGATCAGTCGAGCGCTGGGCGACGATACCCTGATTGCCCGCTTCGGGGAGTTTCGAGTGGTCGCCCTGACCCGTACCGAGAGCGCGGAGGCGCTGGCCCAGCAAGCCGAGAAGCTGCGCGCCGAAATCGTGGCCCGCGTACTCGATCTCGGCGAGGGCGAAGTGGCGGTCACCGCCAGCATCGGCGTCTGTCCGTTCAGCCTGCGCATCGGCGAGGCCAACTCGATGCTGATCGGCGCGGCGCGCAGCGCCGAGCAGGCTCAGGCCGAGGGCGGCAACCGCTGCCGCTTTTACGAGCCCCGCGTCGCCGCCGGCAACAGCAGCGATGATCTCGCGGTACTTGCGCTGCTGACAGAGGCCCTGCGCAAGAACACCATCCAGCTGCTGTTTCAGCCTGCCGTCAGCACCGGCGACGAGAGCCTGGCCCATTACCAGCTACTGCCGCGCCTGCTCACCGACGATGACGAGCTGATACCCGCGGCCCGGTTCGTGCCGGTGGCGGAGGCTCAGGGCAAGGTCCGTGACCTCGACCTGTGGATGAGCGTGCGGGCGCTGAAAATCCTGCGCGAGCACCTCGGTCAGAACCGGCAGATGCGGCTGTTTGTCAGCCAGGCCGGCGCCTCGCTGGGAGACCGGCTGCGCTTCGAAACGCTTACTCGTGATCTTGAAAAGCCGCTGACCGAGCAGCGTTTGCTGGTGTTCGAGTTTCGCCAGGCCGATGTGCTCAAGCGAATCAAGGAAGCCCGCGAGCTGATGCCGCGCCTGCGTGAACTGGGGCTGGGCGTATCGATTGCCGAGGTTGGCGACGATGTCGACCCGGATCTGCTGCTCGGCCACTTCAGCGCCGACTACTTCAAACTCACGCCGCGCTATGCCCGCGCCATCGGGCGAGATGCGGAGCTGACCCGGCGCTTCGAGCAGCTGGCCGACCAGGCCCACGGCGCCGGCGCACGCCTGATCGTGCCGCATGTCGAAGATGCCGAAACCATGGGCCGGCTGTGGGCCAGCCGCGCTGATCTGCTGCAGGGCAACTTCATCCAGCAACCCATGCAGACGCCGGACTTCAGCCTGTAGGCTTCAGCCCGGCACCACAGTCAGCGGCGCGCAATGATCCGGCCGCGCGGGCCGGCGTCGAGCAACAGCTGGCCGTCTTCGTCGATGTCGAAACTGACCACCGATTCGAGCAGTTCCAGGAAGCGCTGCTCCTGATCAGCCAGGCTGTCGTCCGCACAGGCCATCAGGGTGGTGGCCATGCTGGTGAAGCGCAGGCCCTCATCATCGAGATTGAATCCGCCCATGAAGCGATTGCAGGACGCCGATCCGGCGACCCGATGGTCTTCAAGGAAGGCCAGGGTGACCGTGCTGTCCTCGATCAGGGGGACGCCCGCCAGGCTGACAATATTCCACTCGTCGCCGAGCAAGGTCCTGTTGGCTGCAGCCACCGGCCGGCAGCGCTCCAGTTCCACGCCGCGCAAGCTCAACAGCGCTTCATCGCCGTGGCTCCAGAACACCGTCTCAGCGTCGTCTCCGGCGGCGAAACGCGCCCCGGATGCGGCCCTGGTCGGTGTCATTTCGAACAGTTCACCGTCGACCACCAGCAACCAGAGCTCGCCGAGCCGGCCAAAGGCGACGGTGCTGTCGCCACAGCGCAAGGCTTCACCGAAGGCTGCTGAAGGAACGATACGCAGACGCAGCGAACCCAGGCTCAGGTTGCCTTCGCCATCGCTATCGATGGCCAGCGCATCGGTGACCCGAAGCGGCCCGGGCTGCGACAGGATGGCGCCGCGCAGCTGCGGCGCCTCGGCCTGGTCGAGACGCGCTGAATCGACGCCCAGTTCGAAGCCGATTGGCACCTGGCGCTGGCCGAGATCCAGCCGCTGGCTGGCCAACAGCGGCCCGTCGGGGGCTGCGCCGTCACGCAATTCGATGATGGCGACGCTGTCCGCTGGCAGCGCGATTCGCTCCGGATAAAAGAGCGAGCCGCTGACAATCCGCTGCGGCGCGGCTATCGTCGAATCCAACGGTACTGCCGCCGGCTGTTCCGCGTCGCCGCAGGCCGTCAGCGCGGCCAGCGCCGCCACCACTGCTGTTACCGCACTCCGTTTCATGCCTTGCTCTCCGATGTCCAGACCCAAATGCGCAGGCTCCTAGGCTCAAGATAGCCCAGATTCGACGCTCAGCCCAGCCGCTCGGCGATGTCGATGAGGCTGCGCGCCAGACCCTGCAGACTGCGCCGGCCCGCGTCGCTCTGGTCTTCTGCCCGCGCGTGGAAAGCCTCGGCCAGCGCACGAAGCTCCGCGGCCAGTTCGGCGTAGGCCGCGCCGTCGGCCAGGGCCTGATCGGCCCGGTCCAGCAGGGCGTCGAGGCGATCTGAGTCGTCGCTGTCGATCCGGGCCGCGCGCTGCAGCTGATCGCGCCAGGCGCGCGCCACCACCGGCTCGGCGGGCCAGCGCACCACATACTGCTGCTGCGGATTGAACTCGCGGCCCAGATCGGCCAGGCGGGCCGCCGCGATTTCGTCGGCGCTCAGGTGTTCGCTGGGGGCCAGCGCCAGCACGTCGAGGCCGCGCACGATCTCGGTGCCGTAGATCAGGCCGTCGAACCAGTAGGCCGACCAGTAGCCGCCGGTGACCAGCGCCTCGGCGTCGATCGGGCCGCGGTCGAAGTAGGCGATCTCGAAGGGCTGGCCGGGATCGGTGAAATCGAATACCGAGATGCCGCCCTGGTACCAGGCCTGGACCATGATGTCGCGGCCCGGCACCGGGATCAGCGAGCCGTTGTGGGCGACGCAGTTTTCCTGTTCGGTCTGCGGCGCCGGCATCTTGTAGTAGCTGCGGAACACCAGGCGCTGATCGACGATCTCGAACAGGGCGTTGGCACCCCAATGGCGTGGATCGGAGGCCCGGCAGCGCGGCCGGGTGCCGCCGCCCCATTCGTCAGTGAACACCACTTTGCGGCCATCGTTGCTGAAGGTGGCCGAATGCCAGTAGGCGAAGTTCGGATCGACCACGGCATCGAGCCGGACCGGGTTGATCGGATCGCTGATGTCGAACAGGATGCCGTTGCCCGAGCAGGCGCCGGCGGCCAGGTTCAGAGCCGGAAACACGGTGATGTCGTGGCAGTGGTTGGTTTCCGAGGAGGTCTGGGTGCCCGGGCCATGGTCGCCGCGCTCCCACAGGCCGGCCAGGATGCCGCTGTCGGGGTCGGCGAACACCGCCGGGCTGTGAATGATGCGGGCATCCTGCGGGCTGGCGACCGGGATCTCGATCACATCGATGCGAAACAGGGCCGTGCCCTCGTCGCGCCAGGGTGACTCGTCCAGGCAGCCTGCCAGCTCGTCGCCGTCGCGCACCGGCGCGGTGCCGGAGTTGTAGACGATGATGCGGCCGTCCGGCTCGGGTCCGGCCACCACGGTGTGGGTATGCGAGCCGCGGCAGGTCTGGACCGCGCCGACCTGACGCGGGACGCTCCGGTCGCTGATATCGAAGATGCGCAAGCCGCGGAATCGCTGGTCGCTGACCTGGCCGGCCACGCCCTGCAGCCCGCAGTCCAGACGACCGCGGGTCTGCTCCACCGACATGATCAGCAGATCGCCCACCACCGAGACGTCGCCCTGGCCGCCGGGACAGACCACGGCGCTGATCAGCGCCGGCAGACCGTCATCGCCCAGCTCATAGAGCTTGAAGCCGTGGTAGTTGCCGACCACCAGCAAATCGTCGGCAAAGGCCAGGTCGGTGTTCGCGAAATCCAGCAGGGCCGGGCGCTGGCGGTCTTCGCTGCCTTTGTCGTCCGCCTCGCCGGCCAGCTCGCGCAGCCGGCTCATCGGCAGGGCGGCCGGGTTGTCGGGGTCGAAGAAGCCTTCCGGCTTGGGCAGGGCGGCCAGCAGTTCGAGGTTCCAGATCGCCTCGCCGGCATCGAACAGGCCGGCCGCCAGGCCAACCCGCGGATCGGTGGAATAGGCCGCCAGCATCACGGTCATGCGGTCGATCTCGGCATTCTGGTCGTTCTTGACCTCCGAGACGAACTCGAAAAAGGCCGGATCCTGGGCCGAGCCGGCCTGCTCCAGCAGTTCCTCGACCATCACCAGCGCGCCGCGGTGATGCTCGATCATCAGCGCCAGATAGCGCCGGTCGAAGTCCTCGCCTTGCGCCTCGGCCAGGCGGGCCATGTCCTCGATCGAGGCCATGCCCTGCATGCCGTGCCCGGCGTGCTGGCCCTGTTGCCCATCATGACGGTGGTGATGGTGATGGTGATGGTGGTCGTGATCGTGATCGTGATCGTGGTGATCCTCGTCGTGCCGCGCCGAAGAGGCAGGCGTCACATGGCTGGTCCAGTCGCGCTCGGGCACGGCTTCGCCGCGCTCGGCCAGCCACTGCTCCATGAACTCGATCTCGTCGCGCTGGGTCCGCTCGATACGCTGGGCCAGCTCGATCAGCTCGGGCTTGCCGGCCCGGTCGGCGGCGAGGACGGACATGTCCAGGGCCTGCTGGTGGTGCGGAATCATGTCCTGCATGAAGCGCACATCGGCCTGGGAATGGCGCTGGCCGGCCAGGCGCACCGCGTCCTCCGCGCTGATCTGCCGGCTGGGCTCGCCGGGCGCGCCAGGCTGGATGATCGGGGGTGCAGCCTGCAGCGGTGCGGACAGGACAAGCAGGGCAACCAGGCCCCGCCGGAGGCCGGAAAGCGGTTCAGAATTCATGCGCTGGGATCCCTCGAATACGCTCAAACGATAACGGCCCACGGCGAGCGGGGCCGGTTGGACTGTAGCAGAATGGCCCCTGCGCCAGCGTTCACGGCCACAACGCCGCGCGGCGACTCAATCGTCGGCGGCCCGGGTCGCCTGCCAGCCCACCGCGCGCCACTGGCCGTCGGCCTTGCGGAACACGCCGGAATTGAAGAAGTGCTGCGCTGAGCCATCCGCTTCGGTGGCCACCAGCCGGAAGGTCACCAGCGCAGTGTCTCCGAACAGGCGCAGCTCGACATCGCGGGCCGAATAGACCGGGCCGGCGGCCGCAGCGTCGACAGCGGCCGCGCGCAGGCTGGCAAGAATATCGGCCTTGCCGAAGCGCAGGCCCGCCGAACTGGTATAGACCAGGTCCTCGTCCCAGAACCGCTCGTGCGTAGCCCGGTCGCCGGCCGTCGCGCCGACCATGAACTGATCGAGCAGCTGGCGCAGCGCCGCCTCATCATCGCTGTCTGCCACTGCGGCCGTGGCCGCGGCGGCGACCAGCAGCAACAGGCTCACTAACATCTTGTTCATGCAGCTGCATCCTCGGCTTGGCATCAGCCTGCGATGGTAAGGCAGAAGGCAGCGGGTTTGGCCGCTGCAGGCGATTCGCCCTTTTTTCCGATGGCCGCACTAGCCCGGATTATTCATGACCCAGCCTACTGCGACGACCCCAGGCCCCGCATCTACGGGACCTGGCGCCGTTGCAGCCAGGACGGCTTCTGCCGCGCGGGCTCCCAGTGGCGTATGATCAAAGTCGGTCCTTCCCGAGCGGTGCCCGCATGACCGTCGATGTTCGACTCGCTGAGGTCCACGGCCTCAGCCGCCTGGCACTGGACGGGGTTGGCGTCACCGTTGACCTGGTCGAGCAGCTGCATGCGGCGATTGCCGGAACCGTACTGCCCCTGCGGACGGCCAGCCCCGGCCGTACTCGCGGCATCACCGGCCTGGTCTACCGCTCGATCCGCGGCGTCACCGGCCTGGTCGGCGGCGCCGTCGATCTGGCCCTGACGCCTTTTGCAGGCCAGTCCGTCGAGGCGGCGGGTAGCGGCCGACGCAGCCCGCTGCGGGCGGCCATCAACGGCATCGTCGGCGATCACCTGGAACGCTCGGCCAACCCGCTGGCGATTCCGATGCGCCTGCGCCACCGCGATCAGGCGCTGACGCCCAGCGCTGACGCGCTGGGCCAGTTGATCGATGCGCCATCATCCCGCCTGCTGATCGCCGTCCATGGCCTGTGCCTGGACCATCGCTGCTGGACCCCGCCCGCCGGCGATAACCGGGTTGACCTGCCCGCCAGTCTCGCCGCCGAGCGCGGCCTGACCCCGCTGTACCTGCACTACAACACCGGCCGCGCGATCGATACCAACGGCCGCGAATTCGCCGAGCTGCTGGAGCAGCTGAGCACGGCCTGGCCGGTGCCGCTGACCGAACTGATCCTGCTCGGCCACAGCATGGGGGGGCTGGTGGCCCGCAGCGCCTGCCACCACGGCGAGCAGCTCGGCCACCGCTGGACCCGGCAGGTGCGGCGAGTGGTTTGCCTGGGTTCCCCGCACCACGGCGCGCCGCTGGAGCGTATCGGTTTCGGCCTGGAGCAACTGCTCGGCGCCAGCCGCTACAGCGCGCCTTTCCAGCGGCTGGGGCAGATCCGCTCGACCGGCATCACTGACCTGCGCCACGGCCAGATCATCACCCACAGCGGAGCCGGGGGGCCACCGACGCTGCCCCGGCTACCGGCATGGGCGCAGCTGCATGTCATCGCCGGGATCAAGGCGGAGCAGCCAGACAGCATCAAGGCACGGCTGATCGGCGACGGCCTGGTACCGATCGACAGCGCGCTCGGCCGGCACCGCGACCCGGCCCTGCAACTGCCGGTCGCCGCCGCCCATCAACGCGTTCTGCCGGCCACCAGCCATATCGGTTTGCTGCAACACCCGCAAGTACTCGACACGCTGCGCGACTGGATCGACTAAGCAGCTTCCGCCCTAGTGGTCCTGCCCGGACTATTCATGACCCGGCCTACTGCGACGGGCCCAGGGAGCGTCAGCTCAGCCGGCAAGCTCAGGCCGCCGCGGGCAGATTTCGCAGGCGGGCCAGTACGGCTTCATCGTTGCGCAGGGGTTCAGCGGGTGGCATCACCAACGTGCTGTATTCCTTGAAGCGCGCCTCGGGCAGGTCGCACAGGGCCAGGCGCTCGGCGCGGAAGCGCTCGATCGGCAGCTGGGCGGCTTCGTACAGGATGACCGGGCAGTCGGCGGGATACCAGCGCCGAAGCTTGTCGACCAGGATGCGCAGACGCTCCGGCTCGGGCTCGAAGCCGATGCAGTCGAGCTTGCCGGCCAGCGCAACCTGCCACAGGATCAGCAGTGCCGACGGGTTCGGCGGACAGTCACTGATCAGAAACCGGGTCGCCTCATAGGACTGCACCCCTGCCTCCCCGGGATCCATGCCGAGATCGGCGAACAGGCAGGCCTCGGCTGAGATGCCCGGCTCCATGCGGGCGGCCAGGCCCTCGGCCCGGGCCTGACGAATGGCCGCGTGCGGCACTTGTGCGAACACGCCGGGATGACCATAGAACACGGCGCAAACGCGCAATCCGGCGCGCACCGGCGCCAGCAGGGCGGCTTCCATCTCGCGATAGGTCTCGCGCCGGTCGCGGCGCTCGCCGTACAGCGGGCTGAGGCTGATCAGGTCCGGCCGTAGCCCCTTAAGCCAGGCCTGGGCAAAGGCGTCAGCGAGGATGAAGACCTGATCGGCCTGCTCGATCTCGGACAGTGCGCGGGCGCTGACATGACGGCCCAGCTCGATGCCGCAGCCAACGACCACCAGCTGGCCCGCTGGATTCACGCCAGCGACGCCGGTTGCGGCTCGGCGCCGGCCACCACCAGGCAATCCCGGCCCCTGCGCTTGGCCTCATACAGCACGGCATCGGCGCGGCCCCTGAGGCTGTCGATGGATTCGCCCGGCAAGGCCTGGGCCATTCCGAAGCTCATGCTGATGCTGTCCTCGATGCCACCCAGATCGCAGCGCTTGAGCGCGTTGCGCAGGTCGTCAATCAGTGCCAGCGCCTGCTCGGCACTGATGGCTGGCAGGCAGGCCGCGAACTCTTCACCACCGATGCGGCCGACCGGGCCGTGCTCGGCCAGAACCGCTCGGAAGCAGCGCGCGGCCTCGCGCAGCGCATGGTCGCCGGCCAGGTGGCCATGGCGGTCGTTGAAGCGTTTGAAGTGATCGATATCGGCAAGGATCAGGGTCAGGGGGCTGCGCTGCAGCTCTGCGGCGCGCAGCAGCGGCAGGCAGGCCGCGAAAAAGTGGGTATGGTTGAGCAGCCCGGTCAGCCCGTCGTGAGCCGACAAATGCCGCAGCTGGCGGCGCTCCCGCAAGCTCCGCAACAGGATCAGCAGCATCACCACCAGCAGGGTGGCCGCCAGCGCGTAGGCCAGCTGGCGTTGCAGTCGCCGCTGCTTGCGCGCTTCTTCCTGCAAGGCCGCCACCCGGGCCTGCTCGCGCAGCAGGTTGAGCTCCTGTTCGCGGTGGCGGACATCAAACTGGACTTCCTGAAAGGTGATCAGGCGCACTCGCTCCAGATCCAGAATGCGTTCGCGCGCTTCGACGTGCAGGCTGAGCTGCTCCCAGGCCTGGCGATATTGGCCGCGCTGCTGGAGGATGCTGGCCAGCATCCTGTGCGCATCAGCCCGGTTCTGGGGACGCTCGCCGCTGGTCGTGCGGGCCAGCACCCGCTCCAGCAGGGTCTCGGCTTCGTCGAAGCGCTGCTGCGCAAACCGCAGTTCGGCGAGATTGGTCAAGGTGTCCGTCACCCCATCCTCGAAGCCGGCCTCGGTCAACCGGTCGATGGCCTGCTGAATCCAGGGCTCGGCCTCGACGTATTGCCCGGAACGCAGCAGGAGCCGCCCGACCAGGGCGTGCATGACACCGAAAAACACCGGGTCGCCAGCTTGTTCGCAAGCTTGCAGGCCGGCCTGATAGGTCACCATTGCCGCATCGCGGTAGCCGGCCATTTCCTCGGCCTGGCCAAGCTTCTCCAAAGCCACGCAAACTTCCCGGATGTCGCCGGAGTCGCGGGCCAGATGCAGGGTGCGCTCGGCGTAGTCAAGCCCTTTGGCCTGATCCCCGAGCTGGGCGTGCCAGTAGGCAGCCTGGCCGAATACCCCGCTCCTGAGGCTCGGATCATCGACCTCTTCCTGCAGCAGCAGCGCCTCATAGAGGTACTCGAAGCCGGCTTCAAAGTCATACCAGTTGAGGGCGATATTGGCCGCCAACTTGACCACTCGAAGACGCTGGTCCGCTTCCAGCGGCTCGCTGAGCAGCTGGTCGAGAATGGCGAAGGACTCGTTGAACCGGGCCAGCAGGGCCAAGGCTCTGGCCCGGATCAGCTCGACCGCGGCACGCTGGCGCAGGTTCGCACCAGCCAATTGGCTTTCAATGCTGTCGAGGAACTCCAGCACCTCGCCCGCCGGGCTAGTCGTGTTGATCTCGGTGGCCTTATCGACCAGTTGGTCGATCGGGCCGGCTGCAAAGGATGCAGATGCGCCCAGCGTCATCGGAAGGATCATCAAGATCCCCGGCAGGAAGCGATTCAGCCGCATACGCCGAGTCGCACCATCACCGTGACTCAGCTCGCCACCGGATCAAGTGCCTGGTCCATCAATACGCCTTAATGGTCGAATTGGTCAGCCGGACATTGTCCATCCCGGACGCCCTCTTGATCGCCTCGACATCACCGGCCTTGAGCGCTTTGATCACAGCGTCATCGAGCTTGTAGCCGGCCAGCACCTCGTCGGGATCCCGCGCCCAGGCATCGGCCAGGCTGGCATCCTGGCCAAGGTCATTCAACAAGCGAATCAATTCGGACATGATTTTCTCCCTTTGCTTCTGACAGAGTTGCCAGCAAACACGCCGGCAACGAATAGGCCTGCCCCCGTTTTGGTCGTAGCGCCGACCGCTGGGCAGGCGCCAGCGGCCGGATCAGCGTGCGTGCAGCAGATTGTCGAGGCGGGGTTCACTAGCCTGCCCTCCGCAGCCCTCCACCTGCCCTTGCCCCGCTGAGTATAGGCCGGGCCGGGGCGCCATGACCAGTTCGTGATGCGGCTGGACCTCAGCCTGGAGACGGGCGACTGGATGGCGACGCCAGACCCGCCAGATAGACCGGCACAAGATCAGCCGCCCCCAATGCTTGTCGGGCCGCATGCGCCTGCCGTTGACTGGCCCGATAGCGCGACCAGTCCGGGCCAGCATCGGCCGCCGCCGGCCACCAGCCGGCATCGACCATCAGAAAGCGATCCGGATAGCGCAGGAACGGCCAGACCGTGGCCAGCGGCCAGGTCCCCAGATCGAGGGCGTAGAGCAGGCCGACAAAGTGGTCAAAACGCTGCTCCAGGCTGCGCTTGCCGTAGAGCAGCCCATTCAACGCGATGCTGAAGTCGCGTCGAGCCTCGGGGTCGACCAGCCGATCTTGCAGCATCGCCTGCTGCGCTGCGGCCATTACTTCGCTGGCCTCAACCACCGCCAGCGCGCGCTCGACCAGCTCGTCGAACTGACTGCGGCTGACCAGGGCGCCGAGCTCTGCCTGATCCAGGCGCAGGCCGGCCAGGCGGCAGGCACCCCGGATGCGGGAAAGTGCGGACTGATCAAGGGTGGTCATGGTCAAGGCCCTGTCGTCAAACGGGTATTATCCGTTCTCGCGACGAAGGACGCTGGCCAGACCCCGCTCGGCAATCCGATCCACCGCGGCCAACAGCCGCGCCACCTCGACCAAGGCATTCGGCCAGTGCGGCGACAGCCGCAGCCAGCCATCCGGGGTGCCGACACTGATCCCCTCGGCGGCCAGCGCCTGGGCCCAGGCCGGGGTCTGCCACGGGTCCGGAGGGCGCACACTGAGGATGCCGGAGCGGCCGTCGGCATCGGCCATGCGCGCACTCTCGAAGCCGCGCGCGATCAGGGCCGGCTCGGCGGCGTCGTGCCAGGCCTGGACGTGGCCGAGGATGCTGTCGACACCGAGCTGCTCGATCAGGCCGAGGCTGGCTTCCATGCCGGCTGCGGCCAGGGTATTGGGCGTGCCGGCCTCGACCATGCGTGCGCTGTCGACGATGGGCTGATCGTGGCGCAGATGGCCCGGGCCTTCGGTCAGAAACTCGAACGGCTCGCGGTGACTGAGCCAGCCGGCCACATTCGGCTGCAGTCGGCGCGCCGCGGTCGGAGCGGCATAGAACAGGGCCAGGCCCTCGGGCGCCATCAGCCACTTGTGCGAGCCGGCGCTGAGATAGTCGATGCCCATGGCCTCAACATCCAGCGGCACGATGCCCGCGGCCTGGATGGCGTCGACAAACAGCTCGGCACCGTGCCGACGGCACAGCGCGCCGATCGTCTCCAGCGGCATGCGCTGACCGGTGCTGAACTGCACGGCGCTGACCGCGACCAGGCGCAGGCCGCGCTTCAGCTCGTCTTCCAGCCGGGCCAGGGCCGAGGCGCGGTCGAAGCGAAAGTCTTCGGCCGCCAGCCAGACCAGCTCCAGGCCGTGACCACGGGCGGCCTGCTGCCAGGGGGTGACGTTGGTCGGGAACTCGCCTTCCAGCAGCAGCAGCCGGTCGCCCCGCCGCCAGGGCAAACATTGCGCGACGGCCAGCACACCGGCCGAGGTGTTGGCGACCAGCGCGACGTCGGCGGCATCGGCATGGATCAGTCGGCCCAGCGCCGCGCGCAGGCGCTCGCGGCGATCCATCTCCTCCGTGTACCAGGCCATGCCCCGGCGGGCATAGCCATCCAGGCTGTGCCGCACCGCCGCGCGAACCACCAGGCTGGGCGGGCTGACGGCGGCGTGGTTCAGGTAGACATCGACCTCAAGTTCCGGGAACTGGGCGCGGCTGCCGAGCTCGGCGCCAAGACGCTGGAGGAGATTGGGAGAATCGGCGGACATTGCGGAGATCATCGGCGACAGCCCGACAAGATACCAGCCTCGGCAGCTCCGCGCGCCCGGAACATGGGCCTGCACGCCTTGGTGATGGGTCAGCAGGCAGACTTTTTTCCCGATTGGACCAGTTGAGCGCCGCAATCGCTTGCGGCATGATTGCGCCTGCAACGGCCGGTGCAGGGATCGGCCGGCAGGGCTTTGGAGGCGGAGTATTCCGGAATGAAGCAGGAAGAACTGATCGACGCATTGTTCAAGGAATTTGATCGCAACGGCGACGGCGTGCTGTCGCGCGGTGAGTTTCGCGAGCTGGTTCGCTACCTGCTCGGCGAGCACGGCATCAAGACCAGCTCGCGCATTTTCGAGCGCTTCGACGCCGATCACGACAATGCGATTTCACGCGACGAGCTGATCGAGCTGATCATCGAGTACCAGCTGTGAGGCTGTACACCTGCAGCGGCGCTCCGAGCCCGGAGCGGGTGGCGCTGTATCTGCGCCTGAAGGGGATCACGCTGGACCTGATCGAGATCGATCTGCGCCAGGGCGAGCATATGAAGCCGGCGTTCATCGCGAAGTCACCGGAAGCGACCGTGCCGGTGCTGGAGCTGGACGACGGCCGCACGATCTGGGAAAGCGCCGCCATTCGCCGCTACCTGGAATCACGCTTTCCCGAGCCGGCGCTGTTCGGCGCCGACGCCGAGGCTCGGGCCGTTGTCGACATGTGGACCGACTGGGTACTGTTCAACGGGCTTTTGCCGGTGATGGAGGCATTTCGCAACCACTTCCCGGGTTTTCGCGACCATGCCCTGCCCGGCCGCGACCCGGTGGCGCAGATTCCGGAACTGGTCAGCCGCGGGCGAGCCCGCTACCAGCGCTTTCTCGAACGCCTGGACGAGCGCCTGTCGAGCAGCACCTTTGTGGCCGGCGAGGACCTGAGCGTGGCCGATATCGATGCCTATGTGGTGATTGGATTTGCCCGTCGCGGGCTGCGCCTGGAGCCCAGCGCCGAACAGCGCGCGATCGCCGCCTGGATGGCGCGGATGGCGGCCGCTGAAGCCGCGGCCCGTCCGAGCTGACCCGGTCCCTGATGTCCCAACGGGCGCGCCGCCTGAGCGCGTCCAGACCATGACCCTGACGGCCGAACTCCTCCCGCTGTGGCTGGCCATCCCGGCCTGGGTCGCGTTCCTCGGCCTCTGGGGCTGGAGCCTGCTGGCCGCGCCCTGGCGCCTGCTCAGGGCCAACGGCATCGAGCTCCTGTTCGTCCTTGCCACCGGGCTCTTGGCCGGGCTGTGGTGGCTGAAGGCCGGCGCCCATGACGGCCTGGAATTCCATCTGCTGGGCCTGACCACCATGGTGCTGATCTTCGGCTGGCGGCTGGCCGTGGCCGGCGGTGGCCTGGCCCTGCTGCTGCTCGCGATCATTGGCGGCTACGATTGGATCAGCCTGGGCGGCAACGGCCTGCTCGGCGTAGTGCTGCCGGCCAGCCTGGCCCACGGCCTGCACAGCCTGGTTTACCGCCGGCTGCCGCGGCACTTCTTTGTCTATGCCCTGGTCTCGGCCCACTTCACCTCGATGCTGGTGATCGCCGCGGTGGTGATCGCGGGCGGCCTGCTGCTGGCGCTGCTCGGCGCCCATCCCTGGGACCGGGTGCTGACCGAGTACTTCCTGTTCCTGCCGCTGGTAATGGTGCCCGAGGGCTTCCTCAACGGCGCCATCATGACGACGCTGATCATCCTGCGACCGGAATGGGTGCGGAGCTTTGACGACGTCGACTACATTGATGGGAAGTGAGGGGGGAGAGGGGGAGAAGGAAGAGGGGAAAAGGGAGAGGGGAAGAAGAGAGAGGGGAGAGGAACATTATGCGAACAGGGAGGCCGGAAACCTTTTGGGTCGCAAAGCAGCAAAGCAGCCAAGAAAGAACCGGCTGACTTCATCGCTTTTCCTCCATGTCTTTGCTGCTTTGCTGCTTCGCGACCTCTAGATTTTCAAGCCCGGAACCGCACCGGTTCAGGGGCGCGGGGCGGGTGGGAAGGGGATCGGCGCGGGCGGATAAGGCGATTCGCCCTGCTCGAACAGGTGGTTCAGGGCCGCGGCCAGACGGCTGGCGGCGCGGGCGACTTGCCGCTCGGCCACCGGCAGCCAGACTTCGCGGTAGGCCTCGTCGAGCACCATTGTCACCTCCTCTGCCGAACCGCCGTCGTCGCGGCGCGGCATCGGATAGAGGCCGGCGAACAGATAGCGGCGCGCTTCAACCACCCAGTCGCGCACGTCGAAGTTTTCGGCCCAGTCCGTCCGCTCGGCCGTGCTGTAGCGATGATGCAGGATCGCCGCGAAGCCGGCCGCGGTGTAGCGGGCGCGACGATGGTCGAAAATCTCGTTGTCCCAGTAGCGGTGCAGGTTGATCCGCTCGCCAAGATAGATCACCGGCACATCGTTCGCGCCGCGGTCCTCGGCGAAGCCGGCATGCAGCGGCTGGTGCAGGTCGCCAACGAAATGGACGAAGAACTTCAAGGCCTCGCGCCGCTCATCGACTGACAGCGAGGCATCGATGATGCGCGGCGCGTAGCCCAGCACCGCCGAGTAGACCGTGCCCTGCGGCAAGTCGAAATCCGAGTCGCGCGGGAACAGCGCGTCGGTCGGACCGTTGACGAAGTGCAGCGGCGCGGTTTCCGGCCACTCGGGACGTACCACATCGGCCCAGGAACCGACCGAGGCCAGCGTCTCTGCCCCCAGCAATTCATCCGCGCCGGCCCGCGCCGCCGGGCTGAGCTTGAAATCAGCCAGATGGCCGATCACTTCATGGCCGTAGCGGCTCCAGGGAAAGGCCAGCAAAGGCCAGCTGAGCAGCAGGATCAACAAGAACAGGCGAAAGCGCATCGCGGAGACCTGGGAAAAGCGATTGGAGACCGGTGTCGAGCATACCGCAAGCCGCCAAGGCCCGCCGCCCGGCCCATACCGAAAGGAAAACCTTTCAGGTCGCCAAGCAGCAAAGCAACAAAGAAGGGCTGGCTGCAAAACACAGATTTCTTTGCTGCTTTGCTGCTTTGCGTCCAAAAGGTTTCCTGATTACGCACATGACTCAGCCATCAATTCGGGGCAGAGGGCCTTGTGCATCAGGCCATCGGTTTGTCGACCGCCTTGGCAGGCGGTCGATGCCCTGCAGTGCTCGGTCCAGGCGGGGGCCG